>NZ_CAJMZL010000001.1:0-951256 GCF_905220305.1 Caballeronia sp. J97
CGCCGTCCTGATTCACTTGCACGACGCGCATCGCAACGATGCGCGCGAAGCCGAAGCGATTTCAACACGATTCCAGCCCGAAGTCGTCAGCAATGCAACCATTGCTCGGCTTCGTTGCGATCGATCATCCTCAATATCGAGACTTGTCATGACTGAAGCCTTCATCTGCGATGCGATTCGTACGCCTATCGGCCGCTACGGCGGTGTTTTCAAGGACGTCCGCGCCGACGATCTCGGTGCCGTGCCCATCACCGCGCTCATGAAGCGCAACGCATCGGTGGACTGGGCGCAGGTCGACGATGTGATCTACGGCTGCGCGAACCAGGCAGGCGAGGACAACCGCAACGTCGCCCGCATGTCGGGCTTGCTGGCGGGCTTGCCTGTCGACGTGCCCGGCACGACGCTCAATCGCCTGTGCGGCTCGGGCATGGACGCGGTGGGCAGCGCCGCGCGCGCGATCAAGGCGGGCGATGGCTCGCTGTATCTCGCGGGCGGCGTCGAAAGCATGACCCGTGCGCCTTTCGTGATGGGCAAGGCATCGAGCGCTTTCTCGCGCTCGGCCGATATCTTCGATACGACCATCGGCTGGCGGTTCATCAATCGTGCGATGCGCGAGCGCTACGGCGTCGACTCGATGCCCGAGACCGCGGAGAACGTCGCCGTCGATTTCGGCATCTCGCGCGAGGCACAGGACCGCTTCGCACTGCGCAGCCAGCAGCGCGCCGCACGTGCGCAGGCCGATGGCACGTTTGCTCAGGAAATCGTTGCAGTGAACGTTCCGCAAAAGAAGGGCGAAACGATCGCGATCGATCGCGACGAGCATCCGCGCGAGACCTCGCTCGAAACGCTCGCGAAGCTCAAGGGTGTCGTGCGCCCCGACGGCAGCGTGACGGCGGGCAACGCATCGGGCGTGAACGACGGCGCGTGCGCGCTAATCATCGCGAATGAGGAGTCGGCGAAGCGCCACGGACTCACGCCGCGCGCGCGCATCATCGGCATGGCGACGGCGGGCGTCGAACCGCGCATCATGGGCATCGGTCCCGCGCCGGCGACGAAGAAACTTCTCGCGCGCACGGGCCTCACGCTGGACGCGTTCGACGTCATCGAACTCAACGAGGCATTCGCTTCGCAAGGCATCGCGGTGCTGCGTCAACTGGGCCTGGCCGAAGACGATCCGCGCGTGAATCCGAACGGCGGCGCCATCGCGCTCGGTCATCCGCTCGGCGCATCCGGTGCGCGGCTCGTCACGACCGCCATGTACGAACTCGAGCGCCGCAACGGCCGCTATGCGCTTTGCACGATGTGCATCGGCGTGGGCCAGGGCATCGCGATTGCGATCGAGCGCGTCTGAGGGTCTCGCGACATGACACAGGCCATTCAGACATCGGCGATCGTCGGCGTAATCGGTGCGGGCGCGATGGGCGCGGGCATCGCGCAGGTCGCGGCGCTGGCGGGACACACCGTGCTGCTTTACGACCTCGACGCGAAGGCGCTCGACAAGGCGCGTGACGGCATCGCGGCGAATGTGCAGCGCCTCATCGACAAGAAGAAGCTCGACGAGTCCACGGGGCGTCAGGCCGTCGATCGCGTGCGCATCGTGACGAGTCTCGCTGACTTGCGCACGGCATCGCTCGTCATCGAAGCGGTCGCAGAGCGGCTCGACGTCAAGCGCGCGCTGTTCGGCGAGCTCGAAAGCATCGTGACGTCCGATTGCATCCTCGCGACCAATACTTCATCGATTTCGATCACGGCGATCGCGGCGCCGTTGAAGCATCCGTCGCGCGTGGTCGGCATGCACTTCTTCAACCCCGCGCCGCTGATGGCGCTCGTGGAAGTCGTGCGCGGACTCGCGACATCCGATGCGGTCGCGCAAACGGTGTACGTCACCTCGTCCGCTTGGGGCAAGAGGCCGGTTCATGCGAAGTCGACGCCGGGTTTCATCGTCAATCGCGTGGCGCGGCCGTTCTATGCGGAAGGTTTGCGCGTGCTCGGCGAGCAGGGCGCGGACGCGTTCTCCATCGATACCGTCATGCGCGATTCGGGCGGCTTTCGCATGGGACCGTTCGAGTTGATGGACCTGATCGGCCACGACGTGAATTTCGCCGTGACGCAATCGGTGTTCAACGCGTACTTCAACGATCCGCGCTTCACGCCGTCGCTGATTCAGCAGGAACTGGTGAATGCGGGCTATCTCGGCCGCAAGACGGGCCGGGGCTTTTACGACTATGCGGCGAATGCGGCGAAGCCCGCTGTGCGCATCGAAACCAGCACGCGCACGCCATCGAAGATCGTGTGCGGTGAAAGCGTGCCCTTGTACGAGCGCCTGCAATCGCGCATCGCCGATGCAAGCATTGGCCGCAACGACATGCCCGGCCTCATCGCGCAGATCGATGACGCATGGCTCTTTCTCACCGATGGACGCACGGCGACCGAACGCGCACACGCGCTCGGCATCGATAACGTCGTGCTGATCGATCTGGCGCTCGACTATGCGAACGCGCAGAGCGTCGCGCTCACGCGTGCGCGTCAATGCAATGTCGATGCTTACGCGGCTGTCGTCGGCGCATTGACGAATGCCGGCTATGCGGTAGTGCCATTGATCGATGTTGCCGGCATGGCGGTGATGCGTACCGTCGCGATGCTCGTCAACGAAGCGGCGGATGCTGTAAATCAAGGCGTTTGCACGAGCGCCGACCTCGACCTCGCGATGGAGAAGGGCGTGAACTATCCGCTCGGGCCGCTCGCGTGGGGAGAGCGCATCGGCATCGGGCGCGTTCACGAGGTGCTGCGTCATCTCGCGGCGCACTATGGCGAAGACCGCTATCGCGCATCGCCACTTATTTCGGCCTTGAGTTATTCGGGCCAACTGTTTCACTGAAACGAATTCGCGTCATTCAATCATCGAGCATTCATGCAGGAGACAACCGTGGTCCAATCCATTGCACAGCAAAGCGAACTGGAACCGATCGAGCGCGCAAGCCGGGACGAGCTTCAGACGCTGCAACTCGAACGCCTGAAGTGGTCGTTGCGCCACGCCTACGAGAACGTGGCGCACTATCGCCGCGCATTCGATGCGGCGGGCGTGCATCCCGACGACTTGCGCGAGCTGTCCGATCTCGCGCGCTTTCCGACCACGACGAAAACCGACCTACGCGACAACTATCCCTTCGGTCTCTTCGCCGTGCCGCGCGATCAGGTCGTGCGCGTGCATGCATCGAGCGGCACGACGGGCAAGCCGACGGTCGTCGGCTATACGGCGAAGGACATCGACACGTGGGCCAACGTCACCGCGCGCTCGATTCGCGCCGCCGGTGGCCGCAAGGGCGATACGCTGCACAATGCGTTCGGCTATGGTCTCTTCACCGGTGGTCTCGGCATTCACTATGGCGCGGAGCGTCTCGGTTGCATGGTCGTGCCGATGTCGGGTGGACAGACCGAAAAGCAGGTCCAACTGATTCGCGATTTCGAGCCGAAGATCATTCTCGTCACGCCGTCGTACATGTTGAATCTGCTCGACGAGATGGCGCGTCAGGGCATGGACCCGGCGAACACGTCGCTCAAGATCGGCATCTTCGGCGCCGAGCCCTGGAGCCAGGGCTTGCGCAGCGAGATCGAAACGCGCGCGGGCATTCAGGCGCTCGATATCTACGGGCTTTCGGAAATCATGGGGCCGGGCGTGGCATGCGAATGCATCGAAACGAAAGATGGCCCGACGATCTGGGAAGATCACTTCTATCCCGAGATCATCGATCCGGTGACGGGCGAAGTGCTTCCCGAAGGCAGCACCGGTGAGCTGGTCTTCACATCGCTCACGAAGGAAGCGATGCCGATGATCCGTTACCGCACGCGCGACCTCACGTCGCTGTTGCCGCCGAGCGCACGCTCGATGCGCCGCCTCGCGAAGATCACGGGCCGCTCCGACGACATGCTCATCATTCGCGGCGTGAATGTGTTTCCGAGCCAGATCGAAGAGCTGATTCTCGCGATTCCGCGCCTGAGCGGCCAATATCAATTGTGCGTGTCGCGCGAGGGCCACATGGACTCGCTGTCCGTGTCCGTCGAGGCGCGCGCCGAAGTCTGCGCGTCGTTGAGCGAGAGCGAGCGCGCGGGCCTCTCGCGCGAGCTTCAACATCGCGTCAAGACGATGGTCGGCGTCTCCACGCAAGTGCGCGTGCTCGATTCCGGCGAGCTGCCGACGACCGCCACCGGCAAGGCAAAGCGCGTGCTCGACTTGCGCCCTGCGACTGTCTGATCGTCAATGAGTCAAGCGCCTCGCGTTCCGCGGGGCGCAATTCAATTCCCACCAATTGGAGCGCGCGTTCCATTTTCGGTGCGGTCTCGCATTCCTCTGCAGAAAACCTTCCGCATAAACCCTCGCAACCGTTTGCGCAAATTGTTTTGTAAGCTTCAGTTGTGTCATCGTATCGAATGCATTCACGCAGTAGTCGCAAGGCATTCGAATAACGAACATCAAACGGGGCAGGCGGAATTTAGATGTGGATCGTCAGACTCGCGCTCAAGCGGCCGTACACGTTCATCGTCCTGTCGCTGCTCCTGCTGATCATCGGTCCGCTCGTCATTCTGCGCACGCCGACCGACATCTTCCCCAACATCGACATTCCGGTTGTCAGCGTCATCTGGTCATATACGGGCCTGCCGCCCGATCAGATGGAGCGCCGCATCACGCTCAACTATGAGCGCGGCTTATCGGTGGCGGTGAACGACATCGAGCATATCGAGTCGGAGTCGCTGCCGGGCATCGCGGTGATTCGCATCTACTTTCAGCCTAACGCGAATGTCGATGAAGCCATAGCGGAGATCACCGCGCTCTCGCAAACGCAATTGCGCTCGCTGCCACCGGGCATCACGCCGCCGAACATATTGCGCTTCAATGCTTCGACGGTGCCGATTCTTCGGCTCGCGTTGTCGTCGACGGAGCTCACCGAGCAAC
Organism: Caballeronia sp. J97; assembly: GCF_905220305.1. Taxonomy (NCBI): domain Bacteria; kingdom Pseudomonadati; phylum Pseudomonadota; class Betaproteobacteria; order Burkholderiales; family Burkholderiaceae; genus Caballeronia; species Caballeronia sp. J97. Next base: position 4,952 of record NZ_CAJMZL010000001.1, read on the forward strand.
AGCTCTACGACTTCGGCAACAGCTTCCTGAAGACCCAGCTCGCGACGGTGCAGGGCGCATCGGTGCCGCTGCCCTATGGCGGCAAGCAGCGGCAGATCATGGTCGATATCGACTCGCGCAAGCTGCAGGCGAAGAACCTCGCACCGACCGATGTCGTCAATGCGATCAGCGCGCAGAACCTCATCTTGCCGACAGGCACGACGAAGATCGGCTCGACGGAGTATTCGGTGGGCCTGAACGCGAGCCCGGGCTCGATCGAAGGACTCAACGACATACCGATCCGCACGGGTCCGGGCGGCACCATCTATATCAAGGACGTCGCGCATGTGCGCGATGGCTTCCAGCCGCAGACCAACATCGTGCGGGTCGACGGCACACGCGCCTCGCTCCTCACGATCAACAAGAGCGGCAATGCTTCGACGCTCGATATCGTCGCGCGCGTGAAGAACCTGTTGCCGACACTGCGCGGCATGGTGCCCGAATCGCTGAAGATCGAGCCGGTGGCGGATCAATCGCTGTTCGTGCGCGCATCGGTGTCGGGCGTGCTGCGCGAAGCGGTGATCGCAGCGGGCCTCACGGCGCTGATGGTCTTGCTGTTTCTCGGAAGCTGGCGCGCGACGCTCATCATCGCGATCTCGATACCGCTCTCCATGTTGACGTCGATCGTCGCGCTCTCCGCGATCGGGCAGACCATCAACATCATGACGCTCGGCGGCCTCGCGCTCGCGGTCGGCATTCTCGTAGACGACGCGACGGTCGCAATCGAAAACATCAGCCAGAATCTGGAACAGGGCAAGGAGCTGGAGCAGGCGATTCTCGATGGCGCACAGCAGATCGCGGTGCCGACGCTTGTGTCGACACTCTCGATCTGCATCGTGTTCATTCCGATGTTCCTGCTGACAGGCGTCGCGCATTACCTCTTCGTGCCGATGGCCGAAGCCGTCGTGTTCGCGATGCTCGCTTCGTACTTCTTTTCACGCACGCTTATCCCGACACTCGCGAAGTATCTGCTGCGTCATCACGAGCACATGGGCGGCGATGTCGAATCGATGAAAGGCTCGCGCAATCCGTTCGTGCGCATTCATCTCGCGTTCGAGCGGCATTTCGAATCCGTGCGCCATCGCTATCGAGGCTTTCTCGAGGCACGGCTTGCGAATCCGGGACGCTTCGCTTCATTGTTTCTGCTGTGCTGCCTGTTGTCGCTCGGTCTTGCGCCGTTCCTCGGACGCGACTTCTTTCCATCGATCGATTCGGGTGTGATCGCATTGCACATGCGCGCGAAGACGGGCACTCGAATCGAGGAAACGGCGGCGCTCACGGATCGCGTCGATGCCCGCATCCGGCAATTGATTCCACGCGGCGAGGTTCGCTCGATCATCGACAACATGGGCTTGCCGGTATCGGGCATCAATCTCTCGTACAACAATACGGGCACGGTCAGTTCCGCCGATGCCGACGTGCTCATCAGCCTGAACGAAGACCACGCGCCGACCGACGGCTATATCCACGAGTTGAGAAGGCGCCTGCCGCAAGAGTTTCCCGGCGTGACGTTCTCGTTCCTGCCGGCGGATATCGTGAGTCAGATCCTCAACTTCGGCGTGCCCGCGCCGCTCGATATCGCCATCACCGGACGCGACGTGCGCGGCAATCGCGCGCTCGCCAATCGCATGCTGGAGAAGATCCGCCGCGTGCCGGGCCTCGTCGATGCGCGCATTCAGCAGCCGTCCGATTTGCCGTCGATCAATGTCGAGGTCGATCGCACGAAGGCGCTGCAGGCTGGCTTCACCCAGCGCGATGTCGCGAACAACCTGCTCATCACGCTATCGGGCAGCCAGCAGACGACGCCCACGTTCTGGCTCAATCCCGTGAACGGCGTGAGCTACAACGTGATCACGACCGCGCCGCAGTACGACATGAACTCGCTGCAGTCGGTGGCGAACATTCCGGTGACGTCGGCGAGCGGGAAGACCAATATTCTCGGCGCGCTTGCATCGCTCTCGCGCGGCGCGCGCGATGCGGTGGTCTATCACTACAACGCGCAGACCACCATCAATCTCTATGCGACCACCGAGCGGCGCGACCTCGGAGCCGTGGCGGACGACGTGCAGCGCATCATCGACGAAGCGCGCGGCGAATTGCCCAAAGGCTCGTCGATCGAAATGCGCGGCCAGGTCGAAACGATGAACGGATCTTTTTCCGGTCTCGCGTTCGGCCTCATTCTCGCCGTCGTGCTCGTGTACTTGTTGATCGTCGTGAATTTTCAGTCGTGGCTCGATCCGTTCATCATCATCACCGCCTTGCCGGGCGCGCTCGCGGGCATCGTGTGGATGTTGTTCCTCACGCATACGACGCTATCGATTCCCGCCTTGACCGGGGCGATCATGTGTATCGGCATCGCGACGGCGAACAGCATTCTCGTCGTGAGTTTCGCGCGCACGGCGCTCGCCGAACATGGCGACGCGGGGCGCTCCGCGCTCGAGGCCGGTTATACGCGTTTCAGGCCGGTGTTGATGACGGCGCTCGCGATGATGATAGGCATGGTGCCGATGGCGATCGGTCTCGGCGAAGGCGGCGAACAGAACGCGCCGCTCGGGCGCGCGGTGATCGGCGGCTTGATGGTCGGCACCGTCGCGACGCTGTTCTTCGTGCCGGTCGTGTTCTCGATGATCTATCGGCGCATGGAAGCGCGCGGCAAGGGACCGGACACCGCGATCAGGGAAGCGGCGCAATAAAACAATCGGACAGCAGGCGGAGCAAGAATGGAAGAGCAGTGGTCGCAACGATCGGGCAACAGGCGGCGAGGGCGCTTATGGCTCGTGATCGCGCTCGTGGTCGTCGTCGCGCTCATCGCGCAGGGCATCCTGTCGCGGCGCGCCGCGCATGCGGAGCTCGAGCGCGATGCGAACGAACATGGCGTGCAGACCGTCGAGGTCATCAAGCCCACGCGCATGAAGGCATCGCAGGATCTCGTGCTGGCAGGCGATATTCGCGCGTTCTCCGACGCGCCGATCTTCGCGCGCACCAATGGTTATCTGAAGCGCTGGACCGTCGATATCGGCACGAAGGTGAAGAAGGGCCAGTTGCTCGCGGAGATCGATGCGCCCGAGATCAACGATCAGCTTCGTCAGGCGCGCGCCGATGCGCAAACGTCCCGCGCGAACTACTTGCTTGCGAAGACGACGGCCGAACGCTGGGCGCAGATGCTGAAGAACAACTCGGTGTCCCGTCAGGAGACCGATGAAAAGAACGGCGACATGCTCGCGAAGGAAGCGGCGCTGAACGCGGCGCAGGCGAACGTTTCGCGGCTCGAACAACTCGTGTCGTTCCAGAAGATCTATGCGCCCTTCGACGGCGTCGTCACCGCGCGCAACACCGATGTCGGCCAGTTGATCGACGCCGGAAGCGGTGCCTCGGGCCGCGAGCTCTTTCACATTCAGGATGCGTCGACCTTGCGCGTGTTCGTCGACGTGCCGCAGGCGTATGCGCGGATGATCACGGTCGGATTGCCCGCGGAGCTGCTGCTCAACGAGGAGCGCAATCGCAAGTTCGACGGCGTCACGGTGCGCACGGCGGGCGCGGTCGATCCCGTCGCGCGCACGATGCGCGTCGAAGTCGATGTGAAGAACCCGACCGGCGAACTGCTCGCGGGTGCCTATGCGCAAGTGCGCTTTCGTCTCACGAGCGCGAATCCTTCCTATACGCTGCCCGGCAACGCACTGCTGTTTCGTCCCGATGGCGTACATGCCGCGAGCGTCGATGCGAACAATCGCGTAAAGCTTCTGCCGATCACGCTGGGCACGGACTACGGCACGCGTGTGTCCATCGTGTCCGGCTTGAATGGCGATGAACGCGTGATCGTGAATCCGCCCGATTCGATCATCGACGGCGCGGCGGTGCGCATCGGCCGGGCGGACACGGGCGCGGGTGCGAGCGAGGGCGCGCGCGGCGGGGCCGCGAAGCCTGACGGAAGCGAGTCGTGATGACGCGCCCATCGATCCGGCTCGTTGCGCTGCTGACTACCGCTGCACTGGCCGGTTGCGCCGTCGGGCCGGACTATGTGCGGCCCGACATGCCGGTGCCTGTCGCGTACAAATCGCAGGCGCCGCTCGATGTGTCCGCGTCGGCAGCGCAAGACTGGAAGCCCGCGCAACCCGCCGATGCGAAGCCGCGCGCGCCGTGGTGGGAGGTCTACGGCGATCCGCAACTGAACTCGCTGGAAGCACGCGTCGCGACCGCGAACCAGACCGTCGCGGCGGCTGCCGCGCGGTTTCGCGGGGCGCGTGCGGCAGCCGCGCAAGCACGGTCCGCGTACTTTCCGACGGTCACGGCGAATGCCGCGTTCAATCAGTCGCGCGTGTCGTCGAACGTGTTGTACAAATCGAGCGCGGGCGTGACCGTGCCCGACTATCTGATCGACGCGCAGATCTCGTGGGAGCCGGATCTGTGGGGCCGCATTTCGCGTGCCGTCGAGGGCGGCCGCGCGGAGGCGCAGGCGAGCGCCGCGGACCTGCAAAGCGCGATTCTGTCGATGCAGGCGGAGCTTGCGACCGACTACTTCGATTTGCGCGGCACCGTCGAGGAAGAGCGGTTGTTGCAGGCGACGCTGCAAGCCTATGAAAAGGCGCTCGCCCTCACGCGCGATCGTTTCGCGGGCGGCGTCGCGGCGGAATCGGATGTCGCGCAGGCGGAAGAGCAGTTGCGCGCGACGCAAGCTCAGCTGATCGATCTCGAGACCACGCGCGCGAGCCTCGTCAATGCGATCGCGATCCTGGTCGGCGAGAACCCGTCGAACTTCACGCTCGATGTCGCGCCGCTCAACGAAGCGCATGCGCCGCATCCGTCCGCGGCGCTCGAAGCGTTGCCGCTCAGCGTGCCCTCCGCGCTGCTCGAGCGGCGGCCGGATATCGCGGCGGCGGAGCGGCGCGTCGCCGAGGCGAATGCGCGCGTCGGCGTGGCGACGGCGGCGTTTTTCCCGAATCTGCTGCTCGCCGCGACGGGCGGTCTCGAAGCGACCCGATTCACATCGTGGCTCGAAGCGCCGAGTCGCTTCTGGTCGCTCGGGCCGCAACTCGCATTCACCGTGCTGGATTTCGGCGGTCGCGCGGCAGCCCGCGATGCGGCGCGCGCCGCCTACGACGAGCACGTCGCCGATTATCGGCAAACGGTGCTGGTCGCGTTCGGGCAAGTGGAAGACAACCTGAACGCGCTCGACGTGCTGCGCCGCGAAAGCGAAGCGCAGCGCGAGGCGGTCGACGCCGCCCAGCGCGCGCTCGGCAAGGTGAGCAATCGCTACGAGAACGGCGCGATCACGTATCTGAGCGTGGTCGTGACGCAGGCGATCGTGCTGTCGGATCAACGCACGGCGGTGCGCATCGAGCGGCGGCGCATGGCGGCGAGCGTCGCGCTCGTGAAGGCGCTGGGCGGGGGCTGGACGACGGCCGAGTTGCCGAGCGCCGAGGAAGTCTCGCGGCGCGATTGAATGCTGCGTGATGCATGCAAAATGCCATCGGGCATCACGCATGCAGAATGCGATTTCCTTGAACCGTCATCGGCGTCAAACGAGCAGCAGCACGCCGCATGCGATCAGCGCGGCGCTCCAGATCCAGTCGATGTTGATCCAGCCGCTTCGCAGAAAGCCGAGTCCGCCGCGTTCCTGAACGGACATCGCGAACATGGAGATCGCGGCGATCACGGCGAGCATCGCGCCGGTGTGGACGGTGAGCGCGAGAGCGCTGGCGCCGAAAGCCGTATTGGCGACCGTGCCCGTGCACAGCGGCAACAGCGCCGGTACGAGCATCAGGCCAGCGCCATGCGCACTCGCCATCACGAACGACCACAGCACGAGACCCGCGAGTCCGGTGCGCATGCCGACGCTCGGGCGTCCCCGATGCCCGCGCCACGCGCTCCATGCGCCCCAGCCGATCAGCAGCGCCCCGCACGCACGCGCGAGCATGTCGTGGCCGATCACCGCGCCGAGCGTGAGCGCGCCCGCGAGCACGAGCGCGACCGATGCCGCGTGCCCCAGCGCGATCGGCACGAGCGACACCAGCGCGACACGGCGGCTTCGCGCATAGAGGCCGAGCGCCACCGCGAAGAGCCATCCCATCGCGGGATTGAGCCCGTGAAACGCGCCGAGGCCCGCGGCGGTGACAAGGAGCGCGGGCGATGCGGCGTCCATGCGAAGCAACTCCCGGCGAGTCAGGGATAGCAGTACGAATCCGACGAGCAGTCGCCGCCTTGCAGCCGGATCTGATGCGGCCGATGTCCCTTGGGCCAGTCGATGAAAAACTTCTCGTCGACCGAAAGTCCGCCGTTGGGATCGGCGTCGAGCTTCACCATCCAGCCCTCGATGCCTTCAGGGTAGAACTGCGCATCGACCGCGCCGTACAGCGAGTTGGTGAAGTAGACGCGGCGGCCGTCGCGGCTCACTTCGACCATCTGCGGGCCGCCGTTCAACCCGCCATTGCTGGCGCCATTCTTCGCGCCCGGATGCGTCGCGCGCGAGACCACGCCGCCGATACGCACCTTGCCGGTGAGCTTCGGCGCGAACGGATCGGAGACGTCGTACTGCAGCATGTCGCCGGTGCCCCAGCACGAGACGTAGAGGAAGCGGTCGTCCATCGACAGATCGATATCGGAGACGAGCGGCGGCACCGCGTTGAAGCCCTTGAGCAGCGGGGGCAGCGCATCGGCATCGGCGGGCTCGGCGGGAATGTCGATGATCTTTTTCACGGCCCACTTGTCCTTGTCGCGATACCAGGTCCAGATCGACGACGACAGATCCTTCAGGCTGATCACGCAATTCACGAAGCCGTATGCCTTGGTCGGATCGTGCGCGGGACGCAACTCGAAGACGAGCTGATATTCGTCGCCGAAATCGATCTCCTGAATGTGTTTGCGCTTCGTGAAGTCCCAGAAATGCAGCTTGCGGCCATACTTTGCGCCGAGCAGCAAATCGGGGACGAGGCCGTTCTCGAAGGTATCGGGCGTGCCCCATTCGCTCGTGACCATCGTGTCGTAGCCGAGATGCCACCAGCCGTCATACGCGAGCTGTTGCGGACCGCGATCCACTTCCCAGCGGCCGAGCGGATCGAAGCTCTGCTGATCGAGCATCAACACGCCGCCGGGGGCTTTGCCTTCGGCGTTGCCGAGCGCGGTGACATAGATTCCGCCCGGTCCGCAGTGCACCGTATGCGGCCGCGTATAGCCGGTTTTTTCCGCGAGTTCTTCGGGCTCGATCGTTTTCACGATGACGGGCTTCTTCGGATCGGGCTTCGTGTCGATGATATGCACGCGCGACGAACGCAGTCCCGGCACGATGAGATAACGCCGCTCCATGTGCGGATGCGGCGCGTTCGGGCACAGGCACGACGAGCACGCGTTCCAGCCGAAGTGATGCAGCTCGTCGCCGGTATCGGGCATCGCGATTTCGCCGACGATCTTCGTATAGTCCGGCGAATCGGGATCGACATCGACGACGGCGATCTTGTCAGGTGACTTGCGCTCCGGGTCGAACGTCGCGACGTAGGCCAGCGTTTCGCGCGGCGCTTTTGCAGCGAGCCGCGGGGAAGGGTAGAAGCTCGGATCGGGTTTCCATGTCGCCATCTGTGTCTCCCGGTTGATTTCGCTCGCTTGCAAAACGCGCGTGCTCAGGCACTCAAGCACTATAGGACATGGGGACAAGTCACGCTCCCGATGGCGTCTGTTCCGTTAGATGCTTTTGTGCGATGCATCTGCGCGAGGCGCATGATTCGCCGCGTCGAAGATGCGCCTAGAATAGAGGCATCGCCCTTTGAACCAAGCAGGAGGTAGCGATGGCCGAGCCGATGATCAGCCTGATGGCGGGACTCGTCCTGGTGCTATGTGTCGCGGTGGTTCTCGTGATGCATCACCGGCATCCACATATCCATACCCCGAAGGCACGCTGGCTGGATACGCATCCGCCGCGCGACTGGCGGCACAGGCATTGAACGTGCAGTGGGACGTTTAGTGATGTGAAGTGAACGGATAGTGCGCCGGCATCGACCGGCGCTTTTTATGCATGGCGCGAAAAGATCGTCAGCGCCTTGGCCCTTTCATCGCTTCGGCTTCCATCGCGGCGTGCCATTCCTCGCTGTTCTCTATCGGGTCCATGCCTTCGTCGATGAACGCCGACGCGCGCTCTGCCGCCGAGCGGGTTTCCTCGTCGGTGTCGTCTTCGACCGGGCCGTCTTCGTCCGCCGGCGGCTCCAGCATGTCCTGAAGCATCGCCTCCAGTTCCGGTGTCTCCCACGGCTCGCCGCGCTGTTTTTTCTTTTTGATGTAGTGCCGCACTTCGGCATCCTGCTCGGCTGTCAGCGGAAGCCCGCGGAAGGTGCGGTTGGCGTCGAAGTCACTCATAGTCGCTCCTTTCGCGCATAGCCTGTATTGCAGTTTCAAGCGCCTGAACCTAGTGTAACGCCGTTCGTCTGCCGGTAAAAACGCGCAATATTCAGCCGAGCGGCGGCAGACGCCGTTCGATCGGCGTCGCCTTGACGATGGCCGTGCTCGTCGCGGCGCGCTCGGTGACGCGCGACAGGATATCGTCGAGATGCTCGATCGAGCGCAGATAGAGACGGCATACGAAGCAATCGTCGCCCGTCACCTTGTCGCATTCGACGAACTCGGGAATGCGCCGAATCGCTTCCTCGACCAGATGCAACTGCCCAGGCAGCGGCTGTACGCGCACGATCGCCTGCAACGTGTAGCCGAGCGCACGCGGATCGATATCGACCGTGAAGCCGCGAATCACGCCTTGCGTTTCGAGCCGGCGCATGCGCTCGGCGGTGCTCGGCGCCGACAAGCCGACGCGCTTCGCCAGCTCGCTCACCGCGATGCGGCCGTCGCTCGCGAGCACGGCGATGAGCTCGCGATCGATCGCATCGATGCCCGGCTGAGTCGGGCTGCTTAAGTTCTTTCCCATGATCGCCTTCGATTCAAAGGTCGTTAATTGCGCGTGCCTAATTTTAGGCATGGTTTCGCGTGAAGCGCATCGATAGACTTGAAGCCATCGAAACTTGCAGGCAGGGCACGAGATGAACAGCGAACGAATCGATGCGGGCTTTGCCGGCTCATCGAATGCGAATGAAGTGCGGCGCGGCGCGATCGAGATGTCCGTCGCGATGCTCATGTCGGGCACGATCGGCTGGCTCGTCGTGTCGTCGGGGCAGACGCCGTGGAATGTGGTGTTCTTTCGCTGCGTGTTCGGCGCGGCGACGCTCATGGTCGTGTGCGCGGCGCTCGGCCTGCTGAAGACGCGCTACTTCTCGTGGCGCATGATCGGCCTCGTCGCGTTCGGCAGCGTGGCGATCGTCGGCAACTGGCTGCTGCTCTTCGCCGCGTATTCGCGCGCGTCGATCTCGATGGCAACGACCGTCTACAACACGCAGCCCTTCATGCTCGTCGCGCTGGGCGCGCTCATTTTGCGCGAGCGCGTGTCGGCGTCGACGATCGCGTGGCTAGGTGTCGCGTTCATCGGTCTCGTGATGGTGGTGCGCGTGGAGCCCGCGGTGCTCGCAATGCCGGGAGAGTATCTCGAAGGCATTGCATACGCGCTCGGCGCGGCCTTCCTGTACGCGATATCGTCGATCGTCACGAAGCGCCTGAAGGGCACGCCGCCGCATCTCATCGCGATGCTGCATGTGCTGTTCGGCATCGTGATGCTGGCGCCGTTCGCGCGCTTCGCACAGACGCCCGCGTCGATCGGCGGATGGGCCGATCTCGTCGTGCTCGGCGTCGTGAACACGGGGCTGATGTACGTGCTGCTGTACGGTGCGATCCAGAAGCTGCCGACCGCGACGACAGGCGCGCTGTCGTTCATCTATCCGGTGGTGGCGATCGTCGTCGACTGGCTCGCGTTCGGGCAGCGGCTCGCGTGGCCGCAAGTGGCCGGCGCGGCGCTGATTCTGCTCGCGGCCGCGGGGGTGAATCTGCAGTGGCGGATCGTGCCGCGAAGCAGGGAACGGTAGAACTGCGCGATGACTACGCCGCGCGCGGCAGATCGCGCAGCGCCTCCGGATGTGCGACAGCCACGCGCAAGAGCGTTTGAGCCGCACCCGTAGGATTGCGACGGCCTTGTTCCCAGTCCTGAAACGTACGAACGGAAACGCCGAGCAACGCTGCGAATTCCGACTGAGACACGCCGGCCCTTGCGCGCGCCAAGGCGGCGACGGTGGGCTCGATGCGGGTCGTGCGTGCAGCGCGCCCCTTCTTCATGTCGCGCACCGATTGAAGAAGATCGGCCTGGAACTTCTCGAGTTCCTTATCCATGTTGAATTGCCTCACGAAGTTGGTTAAGGAAAGCCGTTGGAAGAGTGTCGAATTTGGCTTTCGAGTAGGCGATCAGCAGCCAGATCTCGCCCTCATCAAGAATGTTGTAGTAGATGACGCGCGCGCCACCCCGTTTTCCTTTCCCGGGCGTCGTCCAGCGGACTTTACGCAAGCCTCCCGCGCCGGGTATGACAGCGCCCGCGAGCGGATTGTTGGCGAGCCAAACGATGAACGCTTCACGTTCTGCGTCTTTCCAGATTTCGGCTGCATAGCGTTGAAAAACCGCAGTTTCGATGATCGAGTACATGGCGCCATTATACGGCATTGCCGTATAATGGCGCGACCGTTTCTTCGATCGCGATACAGCGTGACAATCCCTGTCGTATAGAATGGCGCCCCCTCCCGACACCATGGAAATCTCGCGCCATGTGGTTCAAGAACCTCCAGCTTCATCGTCTCCCCGCACACTGGTCCGTCACGCCGCAGCAGATTCAGCAATGGCTCGCGCCGCTCGCCTTCAGCGCGGCGTCGAGCATCGAGAACGAGCGGCGCGGCTGGGTCCCGCCGCGCGGCGGCGATGAACTCGCCTACACGGCGAACCGTCAGATGCTCATCGCCTATCGTGCGGAGAAGAAGCTTCTGCCCGCATCGGTCGTCACGCAGTTCGTGAAGGAACGCGCCGCCGAGCTCGAAGAGCAGCAGGGCTTCAAACCCGGTCGCAAGCAGATGAAAGAGCTCAAGGAACAGATCACCGACGAACTCCTGCCGCGCGCCTTCAGCATTCGCCGCGATACGCGCGTGTGGATCGATCCGGTGAACGGCTGGCTCGCGATCGATTCGTCGTCGGCGACTCTGTGCGACGACATCATCGGCTTGCTGGTGAAGTCCGTCACCGATCTGCCGCTCGCGAGCGTGCGCACCGCGCGCTCGCCCGTTTCCGCGATGACCGAATGGCTGTTGTCTGGCGATGCGCCCGCCGGCTTCACGCTCGATCGCGACACCGAACTGCGCTCGACGGGAGAAGGCAACGCGACGGTACGCTACGTCGGTCACGCGCTCGAAACGGAAGACATGCGCCGCCACATCGAAGCGGGCAAGCAGTGCATGCGGCTCGCGATGACGTGGAACGACCGCGTGTCGTACGTGCTGACGCCATCGCTCACGCTCAAGCGCGTGAGCGCGCTCGACGTCATCAAGGAAGCCGCCGATCCCACCGCGGCGAACGACGACGAACGCTTCGAATCCGACTTCATCCTGATGACGGGCGAACTCGCGCGCATGCTGGCGGATCTGACCGAAGCACTGGGCGGCGAAGAAGACCTGCGCGCCGCCGCGTAAAGCGCGGCCTCACGCGGACGGCGCCGATGCGAACGCGTAGCCGTTCTTGCCGTTGCGCTTGACGGTGTACATCGTGTCGTCGGCAGCGGCGACGAGCCGCCAGTAATCGTTGACGCGATCCGGAAAGCTCGCGATGCCGATGCTGGCGCGCACGATCGACAGCCCCATCTGCGCATCGGTTTCGCCGACGCACGCGATGATTCTCTGTGCGATCACGGCCAGTTCGCCATCGCTGGAAAACTCGCGCACGAGCAGCGCGAATTCGTCCCCGCCAATGCGCGCGACCAGGTCGCCGCCGCGCACCGCCTGACGGAAACGCCGCGACACCGCGATCAGAAACTCATCGCCGATGCGGTGGCCGTGCGTGTCGTTCACGCGCTTGAAGCCGTCGAGATCGATATACAGGACCGCGATGCGCGCCGACCCGCCGCGCGCGCCGCTCGCGAGCGCGTTCGCCGCTTCCTCCAGCGCCGCGAAGAGCTTGCGGCGGTTGGGCAGGCCGGTCATCGGATCGTGCAGCGACGCCTGCTCGAACTCGTTGGAAATGCCGAGAAGCTGCCGATTGCGTTTCGCATACATGCCGAGCGCGGTGATGAGCACGCCGAACACGATCGCAGACAGCGCGATCAGCGTATGCGACACGCTCAGAATGCGCTCGCGCACGTCGCTGGTCGCGCGTTCGCGTTCGTTGCGCCACCAGGCGTAGGTCGAATCGAGCGCGGAACTCGCCTCGCCCAGCGCGGCGGCGGGCGAGAGCACGGCGAAGGGCAGGGACGGCGCGGGCATCGGACTCGACGACACCAGCGCGCGCAGCGCCGCAAGCCGCGCGGCCAGCTCGATGCGCGCCTCGCGATAGGCGGTCTGATGCCGGGTATCGTCGGGGGGCGTGTTCTGCAGGGAGAGCGCGGCTGCGCGGGCAGTGTCGGCGCGCTCGACCGCTTCGAGCACGAGCCCGACATACTCCTGCTGCAATTGCGCCGAGAAGATCGCGCGAACCTGCAGCGCCAGGAAGAGCAGGCCGATCAGCAGCAGCAACAACGCGGCGCCCGCGAGCGGCGCCGGGCCGGGCACGCGCACGCGCTGGAGCGCGCGCCGCACGCGGCTCGCCAGCGTCCCCTCAGGGACGGGAATACTCCTCTCGCTGACGGTTCGGGACATTGTGTCGATAGCTCACTCGATGAAAGAACGCACCCATGCGGGCGAAAAGGCCGCCTTCGGGTTTCGCGTGCGCTTGTTGCGCCTGCTGTGTCTGGCGTTTGCGCGCCTGCGCGTATTGATCGCCGCGATCGCCGCGATCGCCGCGATCGCCGCGATTGACGCGATCGGCGGCGACGCGCTGTGTCGCCGACGGATTGCCGCGGCGTTGCACGGCGGCGCTTTGCACGGGCGCGACGGGCGATCCGTCGGCCTGTAACGCTTGTTGCGCTTGTCCATCCGTGCCGGCATCGGCGGTCGTGATCTCGTCGGTGGCGTCGGGCGTAGGCGCATTGTCCGCGAGCGAGGCGGTGTCGACGGGCGCGGGCGCGTCGTTCGACGCGTAGGGCATCGCGTTGCCGGGCAGCGTCAGCGGCGTCTCCACGACACCCGCCGATTGCGTTTGTGCGGCGATCGCGGGCTGGTCCATGCCGAGCGTGCGGCGCGCGCTCGCCATCGCTTCGGCATAGACGCGCTGGTCGTGGTTGAACCACATGCCGTAGGCGACGGTGCCGAGCACGCCGATGCCGAGCGCGGTGGCCGACGCCATCCACAGCGCGAGACGCCCGAAGCGCAGCGGCGCGCGCATGGGGCCGCGGTCATCATCGAAATCGATTGCAGGCTCGGGCAAGTGAGTGACAGTGGGATCATTCGCAGGACTCGCGCGTTCCGCGATGCTCTCTTCGGGTAGCTTTGCGTGCTGAGGCATGACAGCGCTCTCCAGAACGTATTCGTCAGACAGCGGACCAGCGCGGACGCACGGCGCGCGCTCGGCCCGGTGCTTCACCTCGCGCGTCCCATCATATGAAGAAATAAACGCGATGCGGCTTCGTCGGACGTAACAGCCGGGTGCCGGTTCAGCATCCGCTGCCGGCCCTTTTTTGCCAAACAATGTAACTCGCACCACACACCGCCACAATCAGGGGCAGCGATGACGCGTCGATACCAAGACGCGGATCATCGCGCTTCACGCGCGGCAAAGCGGGCTCAGGCGACGCCCGGACGGCCGGTGCACGGCGATTACACCGCATCGCGCCATGAAACGGCGAGGCAGGTTCGGCAGTTATTACAGCATTCTTCGTTCCTGCCCTGGTTTGATGTGCCGTGCATGCATCATTCTTCAGAGGAAGTTCCCGCGCGTATGTGAGATTGCGCACATACGAATGACGCGAGGCCGCGAACGTGGAACGCGGGCAACACCCGGTTATCCCCGCCTGGACAAAACGACGAGCGCGATGCCGCCGAGGATCGCGGCCGAGCTCGCCACGAGCCGCGCCGTGAGCGTCTCGCCGAGCAGCAGCACGCCGCCCGCCGCCGTGATGACCGGCACGCTCAGTTGCACGGTGGCCGCCGTGGCGCGCTTCAGTCCTTTCAGGGCCGCGTACCAGACGACGTAGCCGAGCCCCGAAGTCAGCGCGCCCGATGCGGCGGCGTAGGCGAAGCCGGCGATATCGAAGCGCGCGTGCGCAAATGCGAACGCCGACACGGCGACGGCGAAGGGCAGCGCCCGCAGGAAATTGCCCGCGGTCGCGGCGACGGGATCGGACTGGCCGCGTCCGCGCAGCGAGTAGACGCCCCAGCCGATGCCCGCCGTAACCATCAGCGACGACGACACCGGTTCGGGCGCGGCGAGCCCCGGCAGCACGAGCCATACGAGACCGGCGAGCGCGAGCAGCAGGCCGAGCCATTGTGCCGGTGCAAGGCGCTCGCCGGTCGCGATGCCGTAGCCGATCATCGTCGCCTGCACCGCGCCGAACAGCAGCAGCGCGCCGGTGCCCGCCGCGAGCTGAACGTACGCATAGGAGAACGTGACCGCATACACGATCAGCGCGAGCGCCGACGCCCAGCTTCCGGCGCTGCGCGCGTCACGGCGATCCGCGCCGCCGCGCGCGAGCAGAATGATCCACAGCACGAGCGCCGCCGAGCCGATGCGCACGAGCGTGAAACTCGCGGCCTCGATCGGCGTGCCTCTGAGCGCGAGACGGCACAGCAGCGAGTTGCCGGCGAAGGCGAGCATGGCGATGACAGTGAGCACGACAACGCGCGCGCCGTGCGAAGACGGCGAGGATGAGGCGGCATCGGAGGTGATTTTGGACATCGGCGGCGCTCGGCGGGGGCGCATCACTGTAGCGCACACGCGTTCCGATGACATGCTGCGCTGCTTCAATCCGTGGTGAAGGGTTGGGGCGGCACATCGCTCGCGGTGCCGAAGCGCTCGAATTCGGAGATGACCTGCGCGCCGAACAGCAGCAGCGTCGCGAGCGCTTCGAGGCTGAACAGCACGATGATCGACGTCGTCAGCGACCCGTAGACGACGCTCACCTGCGAGAGCGTCGCGAAGTACCACACGAGCACGTGCCGCGTGATTTCCCAGAGCACGGCGGCCGTCACGCTGCCGAGCAGCGCGAGCCGCAGCGAGGGCCTGCCGACGGGCATCACGAGATAGATCGATGTCAGCACGAAGATCTCGCCCGCGACGCCGAGCAGATAGAGCAGCAGCCGCGACACGCCCTTGAGCGAGACCTCGACGCCGAGCAGATCGATGCTGTTGCTGCCCATCGCTTGCAGGCCGTTCGACACGAGCGTGACGATCAGCATGCCGACGCCGAGAAACAGGATGTAGCAGTAAGGCAGGAGCGCGGAGAGCAGAAAGTGCCGCCGCCTGATCGCGACGCGATGCACGAAGATCACCGACATCGCGTTTTCCAGCACGGTGAAGGCGAGCGAGCTGAAAAAGATCATCGTGACGAGCAGAAGCCAGCCGAGCACCGCGCGATGGGCGAGAAAATTCGCGAGCTCGCGCACGATCGCGCGCGCCTGGCCCGGCACGAGCCATTCGAGCAGATGCGCGAGCGTATCGAGCAATTCCTGCTGTCCGACGAATTTCGACAGCACGATCACCATCAAGATCAGCAGCGGCACGATGGACAGCAGCGCGTAGTACGCCACCGCGCCCGCGAGCAGCAAGCCCTGATTGGCGCGAAAGGCTTTCACGGTGCGCATCGCGAAGTCGAACGGATGGCGCGCGACGCTTCTCACCTGCGGGCCCAGCACGGGGCCGAGAATCTTCGACATGGAACCTCCGCGGCGCGAACGCTGCGTATCCTTGCCAAACGAGCAAGATCCGCACCCGTGGCGCAGGCCCGATGCCGCCTCAGCCCGGCCGGCGCGCCTCGCTGCGTGCGGCCGCCTGCTGTGCGGCTTCCTCGAACGCGAGATCGAGGATGATGTCGACTTCGCGCGCCGGCAGGTCGGCCGCATCGACGTTGCGCAGCCGGCAAAAGAGCGCGAGCGCCTCGGCTGCGGCGGCGAAGGCGTTGTTCATGTCCCGGGCGTGAAGGCGTTTTTTTCTCATGATCACCATAACGGCAAGCGCACGGCCGGACTTTAACGTGCCGCCGCGCAGCACACGCGGTTTCACGTTTCGCGTTTTGATGGATTACTCTAGGTGCATAACTCGGGCCCGTCGAAGGCACTGGAGGACAT
This sequence comes from Caballeronia sp. J97, assembly GCF_905220305.1. NCBI lineage: Bacteria > Pseudomonadati > Pseudomonadota > Betaproteobacteria > Burkholderiales > Burkholderiaceae > Caballeronia > Caballeronia sp. J97. Next base: position 21,257 of record NZ_CAJMZL010000001.1, read on the forward strand.
CATGGCCGCATCCCACGCAACCTCCGCCGCCGACGCCGCCGCGCTCGGCGCCGACGCCGAAATCGTCAACGCCGACGAACGCCTCTACAACCACGATCTCGCGCCCGTGCCGCGCGCGAAGCGCACCTGGACCGGCTACAGCATATTCGCGATGTGGATGTCGGACGTGCACAGCGTCGGCGGCTATACCTTCGCCGCGAGCCTCTTCCTGCTCGGCATCTCGGGATGGCAGGTGCTGCTCGCGCTCACCATCGGCATTCTGATCGTCTATGTGCTGATGAACTGGGTCGGCAAGCCGAGCCTCAGGCACGGCATTCCGTTTCCGGTGATGGCGCGCGTCTCGATGGGCGTGATGGGCGCGAATCTCGCCGCGCTGATTCGCGGCGTGGTCGGCATCGTGTGGTACGGGGTGCAGACGTATTTCGCGTCGAAGGCCGTCGCGACATTGCTCTTGCTGTTCGTTCCGTCCGTCGCCGCATGGCGCGACACGAGCTTTCTCAGACTCGACATGCTCGGCTGGGTGAGCTTCCTGTTCATGTGGCTGTTGCAGCTCATCATCTTTCAGCGCGGCATGGAGATCATCCGCAAGTTCATCGATTTTTGCGGACCGGCGGTGTATGTCGTGATGTTCGTGCTGATGGGATGGATTCTCTATCGCGCGGGACTCGGCAGCCTGAATCTCACGCTCTCGGGCAAGGTGTTGAACGGCGACGAGCAATTGCATGCGATGGTCAACGCGATCCTGCTCGTCGTGAGCTACTTCGCCGCGCTCTTGCTGAACTTCGGCGACTTCTCGCGCTTCGCCAAAAGCGAGCGGCAGATGAAGATCGGCAATTTCCTCGGGCTGCCGTTCAATTTCGTCGCGTTTGCGATCATCACCGTGATCGTCACGGCGGGCAGCGAAAAGGTGTTCGGCACGATGATCATGGACCCGGTCGAGATCGTCTCGCGCATCGAAAACAAAGTGTGGGTGGCGATCGGCAGCATCACGTTCATCATCGCGACGATGGGCATCAATATCGTCGCGAACTTCGTGTCGCCGGCGTACGACATCGCCAATCTCTTTCCGAAGCACGTGGACTTCAAGAAGGGCGGCCTGATCGCATCGATACTCGCGGTGCTCGTGTGCCCGTGGATCTTCGTCGACAGCCCGAAGGCGATCACGATTTTCGTGTCCGTGTTCGGCGCCGTGCTCGCGCCGATGTACGGCGTGATGATGTCCGACTACTACCTCGTCAAGCGCCAGCAGGTGAGAACCGCCGAGCTCTACACGATGCAGCCCGGCGGACGCTTCTACTACGACGGCGGCTGGAACAAGGTCGGGCTCGCCGCGCTGATCGTATCGGGCGTGATCTCGGTCGGCTGGGAACTGTCGACGCAGATGCTCAAGCTGCTGCCGCCGAACAATCTCGGCTGGTTGATCGGCGCGGCGGTGGGCGCGCTGCTCTATGTCGTCTTCATGCGCATGGGGAACCGCAAATAGGCGGCTTCATTTGAGCCACTTGCGCACGTCCTGCTCCCATTCGGGCTGGCCGCAGTTCGGCGGATTTTCCGGCCCGAGCACGGTGATATAGCCCTTGTCCTTCATGCACGCTTCATAGGCGCGCACCTGCGTGCAACGGCCCGCGCCGGCTTTTTTCGCGGCGGCCTTGCACGCGGACATCGAATTGTCCATGCCGCTGAAATCGGCGTCGCCGTCGTTGTTCCATGCGGGCGGGTTTGCGCTCGCCGAGAACTCGACAGGCGTGCTGCACGCGGCAAGCGCGAACGCGGCGGCGGGAACAAGGCACGAGCGGAAGAATCGATTCATCTGCCTGAACTCCTTTTTCTTAAGCTCTTGTTGAAGGTGCGCGATCCGCCGCCTATTATTCCCCGCTGTCGTCGGCGCGTCGCGCTTTTTCTTCCGCCGGATATTCTCGAACCCGCCCGGAGCCATGATGATCACGCCCTTCGTCCGTGCCGTGTCGTCGTGTCTTGCCGTCGCCGCGTTGTCGAACGCTTCGCCCGTGTTCGCCGACGATGTGTCCTTCGGCCAGAACCAGCTCTGCGGCTTGCAGACCGCCCGGCCGGACGGCAATCCCGCCTTGCAGGTGAAAACCGTGCAGGGCAGGAACGGCCCGATCGGCTATGCGCGATTCGGGCGCGGCACGCCGCTGCTGCTCATCACGGGCTATCGCGCGACGCTCGGCGAATGGAATGCGTACTTTCTCGGCGAACTCGCGAAGCATCATGAGGTCATCGTGTTCGACAACCGCGGCGTCGGACGTTCGATGCCGATCGAAGGGCGTTACGGCCCCGGCTACAGCATCCGCGACATGGCCGCCGATGCCGCCGATGTCATCACGGGCCTTAAGCTTTCCCGCGTGAACGTAGTCGGCTGGTCGATGGGCGGCATGATCGCGCAACGGCTCGCGCTCGATGTCCCCGGCAAGGTCGAATCCCTCACGCTGATCGCGACCGCGCCGCCGGGGCCGGACGCGGTGCCGCTCACGCCCGAGGTGCAGCGCGTGCTGTCGAGCTCGGGCGCGGAGGCGTTCCCGAAAATCATGAGCGCGCTCTTTCCCGCCGATGCCGTCGCGGATGCGTCGAAGTGCTTTGTCGGCGACATGTTCGCGCCGCGCGGCTACAAGGGCCGGCCCGTGCCCGACGCCGTCGCGGACCAGCAGAATCGCGCGATGACGCATTGGTTCGCCGATGCCGCCGCCGCCGATGCGTTGCGCCGCTCGCCGGTGCGCACGTTGATCGTCGCGGGCGCGAACGACGATGTCCTCGCCGACGCCAACGCGCGCCGTCTCGAACAGATCATTCCGCGCGCGACGCTCGACGTGGTCGCGGACGCCGGACACGCGCTGATGTTCCAGTATCCGATCGAGCTCGCGCGGCATATCGATGCGTTCGTATCGAAGTGATTCACGCGCGCCGCGCTTCCCACAGCAGCCACGCCGCCGCGATGCCCATGCCGCCGAATGTGAGCGGGCCGCCCGGCCAAGCATGCGTCCTGAAGATCGCGATGCCGAAGCTCGCGATCACGAGCAACACGAGCGGCGGCCACGAACGTCCTTCCTGCCGTAGCGCGACGGCGGCCGCCGCGGCGCCCACGCTCAGCGCGGACGAGCCCAGCGCCGCGAGCAGCGGCAGTGCGAGCGTCGGTGCGCTCCCGACCACCGGATGCGTCCAGATCGTCTCGATCGCCATGCGCCATGCGTTCATGTCGCCGGAGGCACGCGCCGCTTCGACGAATATGCCGATGACGATGCCCGCAGCCGTATCGAACGCGATATAGCTCGTCGCGAACACGAACATCGCGATGCGGCAAAGCGTCGGCGCGATGCCGTGCAGATCGCGCACCAGCGCGGCGACGGCGATGCCCGCGAGCGCGAACAGCGGTATCTGCGCGTAATGCACGGCGAGCCACAGGTTGACATCGAGCCGCATCAGATCGTGCGGCTGCGGATGAAACATCTCGACGGCGGCGAGCGCGACGAGCGCGGCGGGAATCATCACGATATCCGCTGCATGAGGCCACACAGGATGAAGAGAAGCGTTCACGACGCCTCCACGAACTGTCTCGTCGTCATCGGAGCGATATGCGATCGATCGCCGCCTGACCGCATCGAAGAAATGGTACTGCTTCGCAGGCGCCGTATCGCATGTGTCGAAGCGAAAACGTTTGCCGATCCATAGCGCACGAAACGCAGACGTTTTGGCTTGTCAGGGCATTTGCGCGCCCGTCATACTGTCGCGCAATCGCGATGCGAAAGCACTCACGTCGATAACTAAAAGAGAGCCCGGGGAAACCATCATGAAGTCACGCTTCACTGCCGTTCATCTGCGTCCGGTCGAGCTGGCCGATCCGCATCTCGCGCATCTGTACATGGAATGCGCCGATGCCGAAGCGCGCCTGTCGGGGGCGAGCAAGCTCGCGGCGGCGGCCGTGTACGAAGTCCGCGAGAAAACGCTCGACAGGCTGTGGTCGCGTCTCGACGCGCTCGACCCGAAACTGTGCCGCGAACTGAAGCACGCGGTGCAGGACTGGCACGACATCGCGGTGAAGCTGCGCGGCGGCGAGTGATTTGAGACGATCGAGCAGCGCAACGAGACGCTGCGACATTCGCGCGGAAGACCTTCGCCGCTAACCTTTCTCCAACGACGCAACGAGAGCGCAACCGCGTTTTCGACGGAATTCAAGGAGAAGGGCAATGAACAGCAACAACGGTACGAACAACCGCGCACCGATGCCGGTCGCGTTCTTCGGCATCGCCGTCGGTTCGCTCGCGCTCGCGGGCGCATGGCGCGCGGCGGCCCGGGTATGGACGATGATTCCCGATGCGGCGCCCGCGCTGTTGACGGCGGGCGCGCTCGTCGTCTGGGTCGCGCTGCTCGCCGCCTATGGGCGCAAGTGGCTCGTCGCGCGCGATGCGGCCATCGCGGAGCTGCGTCATCCGGTGCAGTCTTCGTTCGTGGCGCTCGTGCCGGTGTCGGCGATGCTCGCCGCGCAAGCCGTGCAGGCTTACTCGCGCGGCGTTGCTATCGCGCTATTCGCAATCGGCCTGGCCAGTTCGCTTGCGCTCGGCGCGTATCTGCAAGGGCGATTCTGGCAGGGCGGCCGCAAGCCCGAGCAGACCACGCCGGCCATCTATCTGCCGACGGTCGCGCCGAGCTTCGTCGCGGGAACCGCGGCGGCGGGACTCGGCTTCGCGCAGATCGGCATGTTGCTGTTCGGCGCGGGCGTGTTCTCATGGCTCGCCCTCGAATCGATCGTGCTGCATCGCGCCGCCGTGCATGAGCCGCTGCCCGACGCGTTGCGTCCGAGCCTCGGCATTCAGCTTGCGCCGCCGGTCGTCGGAGGCGTGTCGTATCTCGCGATCACGCATGGCGCGCCGGATACGTTCGCCTACATGCTGCTCGGCTATGGCCTTTATCAGGCGCTGATGCTCGCGCGTCTCGTGCCGTGGATCCGTCAACATGCGTTCACGCCTTCGTACTGGGCGTTCAGCTTCGGCGCGGCCGCATTGCCGACGATGGCGATCCGCATGCTCGAACGCGGCGCGACGGGGCCGATGACGTGGATCGCGCCGGTGGCGTTCGTCGCGGCGAACGTGGTGATCGGTCTCATGATCGCGGGCACGGTGCGGGCGATGGTGCGAGGCGAACTGCTGCCGGCCGCCGCACCCTCGACGCAATCGAGCCGAGCCGCTGTCACGCCGATCAACGGCAACGTGCGCTCCATCGAACGGCGTGCGGTCGCGGCATCGCGTTGAGCTTCGCTGCAACCGAATGACGATGCGACGACCGGCGGGACATTACAAGGTCAACACTTCGCCCGCTCGCAACGCACGCAGCGAAACATGCGGCAACGCGGCGCGCAGCTCCTTAAGGATCTGCGCGCCGTGCGGCGGTTTCAGATGCGAGATCAGCAACTCCGCGTTCATCTGCACGCCGCGCAGATCATCGGCGATGAGCGTCGGGCAATAGTGATGCGCCGCATGCGCCAGCGCGATCTGCGCATCGGGGAACGCGGTTTCGACGATCACATGACGCAAGCCGGGTAACACGCACACCGCGGCCCAGAACGCGGGATTGGTCGTCGTATCGCCGCTGAATGCGAGGCAGCCCTGCGCGCTCGATACCGCGAAGCCCATCGACGGCACCGTATGCCGCGCGGGCAACGCCGTCACGGTGCGTCCGTCCAGCATGAAACGCTCGCCGGTCTCGAACGCTTCGAAACGCACGCCCGGCGCATCGGGAGAAGGAATGCGCGTGAAATCCGGCCAGATCAGATTGTTGAAGATATGCGCCTGAAGGATGTCGAGCGTCGCGCGGCTCGCGTGGACGGTGAGCGGCGCGTCGCGCGCATCGCCCACGGCATCGATCATCAGCGGCAGAAAGGCGAGGTGGTCCAGATGCGAATGCGTGAGAAAAACATGATCGATGCGCGCGAGCTCGTCGTCGGAGAGCACGGCGACGCCCGTGCCGGCATCGATCATGATGTCGTGATCGACGAGCAGCGCCGTCGTGCCGCCCGGGTCGCCCGCGTCTTCGCCGCCGCTGCTGATCGCGCCGCTACAGCCGAGTACCCGAACGTTCATGATGCGCCTGCCAGGTTCATTTCGTGTCGAATTCGCTTACGCAATCCCAGTCCTCGGGCAACGCGACGCCGCGCAACGCATCGATACGCTGGCGATACATCGCATACACCTGTCGCTCAGGATACTGCGCCGCGAGCGTTGCGAGTAGCGTTTGCGCCTCGTCCCACTCGCGCGCGCGATAGTGCGCGAGCGCCGCGTGCCAGCGCGCGAGCGCATCGCCGTGTTCGTGCGCCGGTTGCGGCTCGAACACCGCGATCGGCGCGACACGTCCCTTCACGCGCACCCGGTCGATCTCGCGGAACACCATGTCCGGCACCCGCTCGCGCGTGGCCTCGCCGACGATGATGTCGATATCGAAGCGCCGCGTGAGTCCTTCGAGCCGCGCCGCGACGTTCACGGCATCGCCCATCACGGTATAGGCCTTGCGCACGTGCGAGCCCATGTCGCCGACCGTCATCGGCCCCGTGTTGATGCCGATGCCGATCCACAACGTCGGCCAGCCGCGCGCCATCAGCGTGCGGTTCAGCTCGACGAGCGCCGCGCGCATGCCGAGCGCCGCCGCGACCGCGTTTCGCGCGTGATCCGGATCGTCGACGGGCGCGCCCCAGAAGCCCATGATCGCATCGCCGATGTACTTGTCGAGCGTGCCGCGATGCGCGCGGATCACCTCGGTCATCGTGCCCAGATACTCGTTCATCAGCCGCGCGAGCGCTTCCGGCTCCAGCGTCTCGGCGATCGCCGTGAAGCCGAGCACGTCGCAAAAGAGCACGGTCAGCTCGGCGCGGCGGCCCGCCATGCTGTAGTCCTCGGGATGGCGGCTCATCTCCTCGACGAGCTCGGGTGGCACGTATTGCCCGAAGAGCGCGGCGAAACGGCGTTTCGCGCGCGCCTCGACGAAATAACCGTACGACATGTTGAGCACGTAGAGCGCGAGCACGGCGAGCAGCGTCGAGGCCGCCGGGATCGACCAGCGCAGGCGCGCGAACGCGAAGAGATCCGCCGCGACGATGATCGCGAACAGCGCCGCGCTGAGCAGCGTCGCGCGAGCGGGCATGTGCCAGGGCCAGAGGAAGATCATCGCGAGACCGGCGAGCACGAGCAGCGACGCCTGCAACGCCGACGCGAACGGCGGCTCGAAGCGGATCGTGCCGTCGAGCATGCCGCCGATCAGATTCGCGTTCACTTCCACGCCGGGATAGACCTCGCCGACGGGCGTCGTGCGCTGATCCATCAGGCCCGGCGCCGTGGTGCCGATGAGCGCGATCTTGCCCGCCAGCGCGCCCGCCGGGATGCGCTTCGCGAGCACGTCGGCGATGGAGTAATACGGGAAGCTGCCGGTCGTGCCGCGATAGGGCACGAGCGCCGCGCCGTTCGCATCGACGGGAACGATGCGCGTGCCGCGCGGCGTCGTCAGCGCGAGTCCCGCGAGCGGCGCGGCGGGCGCGGCCGGATCGTCGAACACCGGTGCGACCGACGCGTCGCCGAACAGCGCGCGGATCACTTCGAGCGAGAGCGCGCCGTACACGCCGTCGCGAAATGCGGTGATGAGCGGCACGCGGCGCACGGCGCCGTCGAAATCGATCACCGGATTGAAGTAGCCGGCGCGCTTCGCGGCCTGTTGCAGCGCGGGCAGATTGCCGCCGTAGCTCGTCCAGTCGAAGAGCGTCAGCGGATGCGCGCCGAACGCGCGCACGTGCATCAGCGGCGGGGGAATCGCGCCGCTCGACGCATCCTGATTCGAGAAGTAATAGCCGAGCACGACGGGATGGCCCGCGAGCGCGTCGGCGAAACGCCGGTCGTAGTCGAGGCGCGGCGCGAGGCGCTGGAGCGCTTGCCGGTAAGCGGCGTCGCCCGCCAGCGAGCCGCGCGCGAGTTCGTCGAGCACGGCGAGCCCCGAGCTCGCGTCGGGCTCCGCGAACACCATGTCGAACCCGAGCACGGCGATGCGTTCGCGCGAAAACAGCGTGTCGACGAGCATCGCCATGCGTGCGCGATCCCACGGCCAGCGCCCGAGCTCGGCGAGGCTTTTCTCGTCGATGTCGAGAATCGCGATGCGCGGGTCTGTCGTGCGCGGCATGAACAGACGCACTTTCGCGTCGTAGATCATCGCGTCGAGCGAATCGATGAAACGAATGTCGTAGCGCGACAGTGCGTGCGCCGCGAGCGCGACGACGATCGCCAGCCCGAGCGCCCAGCGCGCGCCCGAGCGTCTCAGCGCAAATGCGAGCGGTTCGCGCGCGCTCATTGCGCGGCCCGGATCTGCTCGTTCGCGACGACGAGCCGCGCCGCCAGCACCCGCGCGACGAACTTGTGCATGCGCGCGGCGAGCGCGGGGTCGTCGCTTTCCAGGCGCCGGAGCGTCGAGAGCGCGAGACGCAGCACGACGGTCGGCTCATCCGCGACCACGTCCGCGCTGCGCCGCGCGCCGGTGTACACCGCCATCTCGCCGACGATCGTGCCCGCGCCGAAGCTGCGCAATCGCAAGGTGCGGCCCTCGTCGACGGAGAGCGCCACCGTCACGCGTCCCGTTTCGACGAAGTAGATCGAATCGCCGGGATCGGCCTGCCGGAACACGTATTCGCCGGGCGCGAGCGCGAGCGTGTCGAGATGCGGACGCAGCGCATCGAGCGTGTCGGGCAGGGTCGACGCGAAGCCGCCAGCGCCCGCTGCACGCAACGCACCCGGCGCTGCGCGCAGCATTTGCGCTTCGATCCATTCGAGACCGCCGTCGAGATCGGCGAATACATGCGGGCCGCTCGCGCCTTTCGAGTCCGTGATGCCTTTGGCGAACCACGCCTTCAGCGCCGGCGACAGCCCGGTCAGCACGAGCTGCGCATTCACGCGCGCGCAGGCCTGCCGCAGCCGCACGAAGCTCGCGGTGCTCGATGCATCGACGCCGTGCACGCGCGCGAAATCGACGAGCACGAAGCGCACGCCGGGGCGCGCATCGGGCGCATCGGCGCGCGCTTCGATGCGCGCGCGGATATGCGTCAGGATCGAATAGGCGGTGCCGAAGAACAGAAACCCTTGCAGCGACACGCCGTAGAGCGTGCGCGCCTGGCTGTCGAGCGCGCGGCCTTCTTCGACGGTGCGCTCGACGTTCGAACGCCGCCCGCGCCCGTCGAATTCGAGGCGAAAGCAGCTCACGCGCCCATAACGCACCACGAACAGCAGACACGCGGCGATCACCCCGAGCAGCACGCCGGCGACGATTCCATACACCGCGATGATCACCATGATCGCGGGGATCAGCAGATAGTCGTGCCACGGCAGACGCCTGAACGAGTTGACGAGCCATTCGTTGAGCATCGCCGCGCCGATGAAGATCTGCAGCCCGACGAGCACCGGCTTCGGCAGCAAGGCCATCAGACTCGGGAAGCCCGCGACCACGACGAGGCAAAAGAGCGCCGCCAGCACGCCCGCGCGCCGGTTCCGGACGCCCAGACGCCAGTTGGTCATCGTGCGCGTCAGCGATTGCGCGCCGACGAGCCCGCCCGCGAGCCCGGTCAGCACGTTGGCGATGCCGGCCGCGCGCATCTCGCGATTGAAGTCGACATCGCGCGATACCGACACGCCGATGCTCGTCGTGTTGAGCAGCACGGTCATCGCCGAGACGGCGGCGACCGCGAGAATCTCCGGGGCCTGAGCGGCGAGCGTCGGCAGCCACGCGTCGTGCAGCAGCGCGAACGGCAGGCGCATGCCGCTGATCGGCTCGTAGTGAAAGAGCAGACCCATGCGGCGCGCGTCTTCCAGACTCTTGCCCGACGCATGCAGCCCGCCGTAGAAGATCGCGATGCCGAGCGCGATCATCGACGGCAACACGATCACGTAGCGCGACAGCGGCGTGATGCGCGTGAGCACGATCAGCCCGAGCCCCACGACGAGCGCGGGCACGCTCGCGAGCCACGGCAGCGCCATGACGATGCCGGGCGTCGCGGCGCTGAAGGGCGCATCGGTCAGTACCCGCAGCGCGCCGCCGAGCAGCAGCAGGCCCGTACCCGCGAGAAACCCGCCGATCACCGGAAACGGGATGTACTGGATCGCATTGCCGCGCTTCCAGTGCGCGAGCGCGAATAGCAGCGCGCCCGTCGTCAGCGATGACATCGCGATCAGCACGAGCACGGTGTCGAGCACGGCGCCGTCGTCGCCGCCCGCGGCATGCACCGACAGCGCGACCGACGAGGCGAGGCCGGCGAGCAGCGCCGTCGCGTTCGAATCCGGCCCGGCGATCATGAAAGGCACCGAGCTCGTGAGCGCGAGCACGAGCGAAACGATCACGCAGCTCAGAAGCGCGGTGGGCATGCCGGCGGAGATCCAGGGCGTGAGGCCCGCCGAGAAGATCATCGCGCCGTAGCTCGCGGCGTAGGCGAGCGCGAGCAGGGCCGTCAGCGCGCCCGCGAGCGCGTCCACGCCGAAGGCGCCCAGCGCCGCGTGGAACTGCGATGCGCGCATGACTCGCGTGTCCCGGCTCGCGTTCTCGCTCATCGCGGCGCTCGCTAACGGCACGCCGCCGACGGCAGCACCGGCGTCACCCGCGATGCCGGGAGCACACCGAAAGGCTGCCGCGCGCTGATGACGATCGCGCCTTCGCCCGCGCGCACGATCTGCCTGTCGACCTGATTGATCACGACGATCTGCCCGTCGTAGACGACGATCTGATCGCCCTTGCAATCCGCGTTGGCGCCGGGCTCGAGGTTCGAGCAATCGGTGACGGAATATTCGGTGCCGCGTATGCCGATGGTCGACGTCGGCGTCTTCACGCGATAGTTCTCCGGCTTGCCTTCCTTCGCGACGAGGCCGTCGACCGCGCGCAATCCGCCTTTGACGAGCGACAGAAAACTGTGGTCTTCCTGCGGCGCGTTCGCCGCGTAGTGGAAATCGTCGACGCGAAACACCGAGCCCGGCTTCAGATACACGCGCTGCTTGTCGGTGAAGATCATCACGATTTCGGAACCGACGCCGGTCTGCACGGTGTCGCCGTTGTCGACGTCGCCGCCCACCGCCGCGACGCGCTGCGCGCCGCTCGCCGATTGAATCGCGACGTTGCCGACCAGCGCCGTGATTTTCGCCACCGGATCGGCCGAAGCAATGCGCGCGGTCATCGCGAGGAAGAGCAGCAGGAGCAAGGGGCGGGCGCGCATCGTGATGAGCCTCAGAAGGACTTCGTGAGCGCGACCCAGAAGCGGTTCGCGTGGCCGGTGCCGAGCGTCGACGGCACGTAGCCGAGGGTGTGTGCGTACGACATCGACAGCAGAAAGTCGTGCGGCGCGGCGAAGGTCGCGCCGACGCCCAGTCCCGAGAGCCGCACGTGATTGCTGCCGGACGCGACCGGATGCGCGACGATCTTGCCGTCGGCGGTATCGATGAAGCCCGCCAGCGTGACGAGCACCGGCACGAGCGATTGCCGGATCGTCTGCCGCACTTCGAAGGTCGCGATATACGCTTCGTCGACCGGTGCGTCGCCCGTTGCATAGGCGCGCACCGCGTACGGCCCGCCGAGCGAGATCTGTTCGGACGAGTCGAGATTGCGCGAGCTCGTCTGACCGTTGAGCGAAAAATAAAGCTGCGTGCCGTTGGCCTGATCGCCGATCACCTGCGTGTGCGTGACGGCGAACACGAACTTCGTGAACGAGCCGGCAATCTGCGCCGCGACCTGCGCCGGCTGCGGCGACTTGAAGCGCAGATTGCCCTGCTGGATGCCGGTGTCGAAAGTCGAGATGCTCTTTTCGAGCGTGAGATTGCCCGAGAGCGCGAGGCGGCCGACATCGCTCGTCTTGTCGCTCACGGAATCGAACGCGCCCAGATGATCCGACAGCAGCTTGTGATCGTAGCCGAGCGTCGTGTACACGTTCGCCGCCGGCGAGCGCACGAGCGCGTAGCTGAAGAACGTCGAGAAGACGTTGGCGCTGCCGTAGGCGTCGAGATCGTCGAACTGGCCACCGACCGAATACGTCGAGCGCGTGTAGCCGATACCCCACGCGAGCCCGCTGCCGCCCACCGGAACCGTGTAGCCGATGTTGCCGTAGAACTGCCCGGTGACCGAGCCGAGCAGCCGCGCGCCCAGCTGATCGCCGAGGCCGAGCGGATTGTTCCATTGCAGCGCGCCGATCAGACGCGCGGTGCCCGTCGTCGTCTGGCCGTAGTTGTCGGCCTGCACGCTGCCGGAAAAAGGCCGCGCTTTGGGCACGACGAGCGTCATGTCGGACGTGCCGGGAAGCAGCCCCGGCGAGATCGTCGCGTTCGCGCCCGTCGTGCCGGCCGCGTCCTGCGCGAGCAGCGTCGCGCGGGTGAGCGCGTGCTCGTCGATCACATCGCCCGGTTTGAGCGCGCCGAAAAATCGCGCGATGACCGCATCGCGCGTGCGCGATCGATTGTCGATGTCGATGCGCCCGTAGCGCCCCTCGCTCACCGCGATGCGCACGACGCCGTTGTCGATCTGCTGCGGCGGCACATAGGCGCGCGCGACGAGATAGCCGTGCCGGCGATAGAACGCGCTCACGCGATCGGCGGCGCTTTCGAGGTCGTCGAGCGAACGCGCCGGACCGATGAGCGGACGGACGACATCGAGCAGCTCCGCCGCGGGAAAAAGCGTGTTGCCGGTGAACTCGAAGCCCTTCACCTCGAAGCGGATGCCGCCCGGCGCGCCGGACACGGGGGGCGGCTCGGGCGCGGGCGTCACATTCAGGCGCAGGTCGGAAGGCGGAACGGGCGCGGGCGGTTGCTGCTGCTGTTCGCGCAGCGTGCTGCCCGCGTTCGGCAACACCTGAGCATGCGCGATGCGCACGTCGCGCGCCGTGGCCGCCGCGAGCGTCACGAACAGCACGACGAGCCGGCGCGACGCCGCATTGCGGCGTTGTTCGCGGGGCCCGAGACGTCGCACGCGCCTGGGCCTCACATGCGGCATACGTGACCGGGCCATGCGTCGTCCGGCAGACGGCTGCCGTCGCTCGACGAATCGGTGCGCTGCTGCACGAGCGGCGCGGACTCCGGCTGAAGGCCCGGCGTCGCGTTAGCGAACGGCACGGGATTGGCGGCGTCGGTGCGCACGGAGTCGAGTATGCCGGGCAGCGTCGTGGCGGTCGTGACGACCGTGGTCGGCGCTTCGGGCGTAATGGGCGTAACGGGTGTCACCGGCTGCGCGGGCGGCGGAACAGGCGTGCCGGCGATGCGCAGCGTGCCGCCCTGCGTCGTGATCTTGTAGCCGGTCGGGCCGCCCGCCGCCGTGATCGTGATCGCGTAGGTGCCGATCGCCGCGCCCGGCGTCGCGCCCGTGCTCGTCACCGTGAAGACGAAAGGCTCGTGCGTCGTCGGGCTGTCGGCGAACGCGTTGCCGTAGTTCGCGCCGTTGTAGCGCAACGCGATCGTGACGTCGTTCGGTCCGAGCGTGCGCGGCGTATCGAACGGCACATCGATGTTGACCGCCGTCAAGGTGACCTGCTGGAGCGCGTTGAACGCGAAGCGGTTGCCCGAGGCCGAAGCGGCGCGCGCATCGGCGCCGCCGGTGTAGGCGTCGCCCCAGAGCGCGAGATTGCCGCTTTGCAGGCCGCCGAAGGCATCGGAGTCGGGTGCGTCGGAGTAGACGAGCCAGCGGCCGTTGGGGGTGGCAAGCGCCTGTGCGCCCGCGCGGTTGACGAAGGTCGCGGCGGCGAGCGTGATGGCCGTGCCGCGCGCGCGGCTCGCGACGGGGGCGGCGAGCGTGAGCGCGGGCGCCGTGAGCGTCACTGCGCCGCTCGCCGAGACGCCACTCAAGCCCGCGACTCTGCCGATGGTGAGCGGCGCGCCGTCGACGAGCGTGACCGAGCCGGCGTCGGCGGCGAGCGTGCCGATGCGATTGCCCGCGTCGGTCAGTTGATAGACGCCCGTGCCGCCTTGCAGCGCGAGCTTGGCCACGTCGATGGGGGCGCGCTGCGTCGTCGCGCCGCCCGTCGCCATCGCGAGCGTGCCGCGGGGCGCGCTGATGGGCGCGTCGAGCCGGATGCCGCTTTGCGCCGCGAGCGAAAGCGTGTTGACGCCGCTCCACGCGACCGGGCCGTCGAGCAGCACGAAGCCGAACGGCGCGAAGCCGGACGGCGATGCGGCGCTGATCGACACATTGGTCGATTCGAGCACGCGCGAAAGCGTCGCGCTTCGAATCGTGCTGAAGCGCTGTCCGAAGGCGTTGTCACCGCCGACGAGCGCCGCGAAATCGCTCGCGATGCGCCACGTCCCGGTCTGTCCCGATGCCGCTGCCGTCGTGACCTGCACATCGGGCGCGACGCGCACCTGCGTGCCCGCCGTCTCGATCGTGCCGCCGTTGCCGCCGCCGGGCGCCGATGCATCGAGCGTGCCGCCGACCTGCACGACACCCGTGTCCGCGACGAGCCGGATCACGCCGTTCTGGTTCACGGCGCTCCTCGCGCGGATGATGCCCGTATTGTTCACGACGTTGGCGAAGAGCGCGTCCTCGGCGCTCGCGGCGAGCCATGCCTGGCCGCCATCGGCCTGGATCAGTCCGTGATTGGCGGCGAGGGCATCGAGCGCGCCGCGTTCCACCGACAAGCCGATCATGCTGTGATCGCCGAGTGTCACCGCGATGCGCTCGCCCGCCGCGAGCGCCGCGAAACCGCCGGGCGAATCGATGGTGCCGGCGTTGATCGCGCGCGCGCCGATCAGCGCGACATAGCCGCCGGGCGCGCTCCTGAGCGTGCCGAGATTGACGACGGCGGCGCCGTCCTCGTGATGATGATGGCGATGCCAGTGTCCGTCGCCGGCGAAGGTATAGTGGCCGCTCATGAAGTCGCTGGTCGACAGATTGAGCGTCGACGCAAGCAGTCCGCCGACGTTGACCTGCGCCCCCGGCCCGAAGATCACGCCGTTCGGATTGACGATGAACACCTGTCCGTTTGCGTCGAGCTTGCCGAAGAACGCCGTCGGGCGCGGTCCGAGGACGCGGTTGAGCGCGATCGCGTTCGCGCCCGGCTGGTTGAACGTGACGGATTCTCCGGGGCGCGTATTGAACGAGTTCCAGTCGATGGCGAGCCGGGTGCTCGTCTGCTGAATGGTCGTGTTCGCGCCCGTGCCCGTCACCGCGCCGGAACCGGCGACGACGCGTGCGCCGCTCGGCTCCGCGTGCGCATGCGCGAAGACCGTGGCGAAGAGCAGGGCGGTGCAGAGCCGCAGCACCGGGGACGCAGTGCTTGCGCGCAGAGTCTCGTTCATGTCGGACGACTCCTTTCTGTTGCGGTGCATCGTCACGACGAGATGCAGGCGCACCATAAAGCAGTTTAGTGTTCCGAATCATGCTTGCAACTACGCGTTTAGAGAACGTGCGCGAACGCGGCATCCTGCTTCCGACGACGCACGTTTTGTCTTAGGAATGCGATGCTTAATTGACCTTCAGACCGATTCGTCCGCGAGCGTTCCTTCGACGAATTCACGCAGGAACGCGACCCACGTCCGGATCTTCGCATCGAGATACTGACGCGACGCGTACATCGCGTAGATGGTCATCGCCTGGAGCTCGCAGTCGGGCAGCACGCGCACGAGCGCGCCGCTTTGCAGCCACGGCAGCGCCGCGAGCATCGGCAAGGGCGCGATGCCCAGTCCGTTCGACAGCGCCACCGCGAGCGCGTCGGCGGAATTGACGCGCAGCCGGCCGGGGTCCAGCTCCACTTCGACCTGTCCGCGCGGGCCTTCGAAAATCCATCGGTCGACGGGAAAGAAGGTCGTCACGAGTTGCAGGCAGGCGTGACTCGACAGATCCTCGATGCGCCGCGGCACGCCCGCGCGCTCCAGATACGCGGGCGACGCGCACAGCACGCTCGGCATCGAGCAGATTTTCGTGGAGACGAGCGCGGAGTCGGGCAGAGCCGACGTGGCGACTTGCAGAAACACGTCGAAGCCTTCGTCGAGCATGTCGGGCACATGTTGCGAAAGCGTCAGCTCGACGCGCACCTGCGGATGTTCTTCGAGATAGCGCGTGAGGGCGGGCACCACGTAGTGCTGGCCGAAGGTGATCGGCGCATGCATGCGCAGCACGCCAGTCGGCGAAACCTGCGCGTTGCTCGCTTCGGCCTCGGAGAGATCGACGAGCTCGAGCACTTCCTTGCAGCGCGACAGATAGCGGTTGCCGGCGTCGGTGAGCGCCACGCGGCGGGTCGTGCGATTCAGAAGA
This sequence comes from Caballeronia sp. J97, assembly GCF_905220305.1. NCBI lineage: Bacteria > Pseudomonadati > Pseudomonadota > Betaproteobacteria > Burkholderiales > Burkholderiaceae > Caballeronia > Caballeronia sp. J97. The sequence goes on from NZ_CAJMZL010000001.1 coordinate 37,499, forward strand.
CGCGTGCGCAGATGCGTTTCGAGCTCGGTGACGGCGCGCGACGCCTGCGCCGTCGTGACGTCCATTTGCTGCGCGGCGACGGTGAAGCTCGCCGCTTCCGCCACGCGCGCAAAGATCCTCATGCTTCGCAACAAGTCCATCGTCCCGCCGTCCGTTTGACGAAGCCGGAACTATCCCACGCCGGCGCAACCGCGCGCAACCCGGGCGGCGACGCGGGCCGGGACACGAATTCGCACATTCGTTTCAGTATTCACATCTGTTACAGGGCTTGTAACTCAGTGCCCGGACGGCGCGGCTAACATGGATTCATGGCTGCATGTGAATGCAGGATCGCATCGCGGTCTTCATGACGGCCTTTCGAAAGAGGAAGAAATGAACGTTAAAGGCTTGGTCGGGATCGGTATCGCGCTGTCGGCAGGTCTCGCTTGCGAAGCCGCCATGGCAGGCGTGAGCTTCGGCATCAACCTCGGGATACCCGTGGCGCCCGTTTATGCGGCGCCGGTGTATGCCGAGCCCGTGCCGGTCTATGTGGCGCCGCCCCCGCCCCCGCCTCCGCCGGTCGTGTATCAGCCCGCGCCGGTCATGTATCAGCCGGGTCCAGTCATGTATCAGCCGGCGCCGGTCGTCGTCGCACCCGGGCCCGCCGTCGTCGTAGGCTGGCATGGCGACCAATATTGGGACGGTTACCGCTACTGGGGACGCCGCGACTGGTACGCGCATCACGGTGGCTACTACGGCTATCGACACTGGTAAGCAGGAAGCAACGGGAAGCGGGGCATCATCATGACAACTTCATCTCGAACTCGAAGCAAGGCGTTGATCGTACCCGTCGCGCTCGCGCTGGCGGCAGGTCTGAGCGGTTGCGTCTACGCGCCGCCCTATGGCTATGCACCCGCGCCCGCGCCGGTCTATGGCTACGCGCCCGCCTATGGCTATGCGTATGGGCCCGGCTACTACGCGGCGCCGTCGGTGTCGCTCGGCATCGGCTTTTCTGGCGGCGGAGGCCACTGGCACGGCCGCTGATCCGCACCTCCGACGAACTGGAACGCACGTTGCTGCGCTTTCTCCGACTCTTCCGGAGAAAGCGCAAGATGGCTGACCAAACCGTAAGCCTGGCGTCGAAAACGGCACGCTGCGAGCATTTCATGCTGCCGCCGAACGGCTGGGTGCCCAACAATTCGCGCCTGCCCGTGCTCCTCTGGCGCGGCGCGATCGATCCCAAATCCACCGATTGTGCTGCGCGCTTCGAAGCGCTGTTCGAGCAGAACGGCTGGCCGCCGCAGTGGCGCAACGGGGTTTTCGACTACCACCATTTCCATTCGACCGCGCATGAGGCGCTCGGCATCGCATCAGGCGACGCCGAACTGATCCTCGGCGGCCCGCACGGCCGCGCGATCGCGCTCAGCGCCGGCGATGCGCTCATCCTGCCCGCCGGCACCGGCCATTGCCTGCTGACGGCCGGCCGACGCTTCCAGGTGGTCGGCGCCTATCCGCCGGGCCAGCAATGGAATATCCGCCGCGATGCAATCACCGATCAGGAACGCATTGCAATGGAAGCGTTGCCGTTCCCGAGAAGCGACCCCGTCGCCGGTGAAGACGGGCCGCTCACGCGCCTCTGGCGATAGTTTTGGGCATTGGCCGGCTCAGGCTTTACTTTCCTTCCCGCATTGCGCCCGGCGCGCGCCGCTCAACGGCACGCGCTTGACGACACCCGTCGCGAGCGCCGTGCCGACCAGCACGATCGCGCACGCGGCCGCCATGCCCACTGACACGCGCTCGGCGAGGAACAGCGCGCCCCACAGAATCCCGAAGATCGGAATCAAGAACGTGACGGTGATCGCGCGCGCCGGCCCCACGATCGAAATGAGGTGGAAGAACATCATGTAGGCGACGCCGGTGCACGCGATGCCGAGCCCCAGCACCGCGCCCCATGCGTGCAACGACACGGCGCCGGCCGGCCAGAAGACGAGCGCGAAGGGCAGGAGCACGAGTGTCGCCGCGCTCATCGTGCCGGCGGCGACCGTCAACGAATCGACGCCCATCAGATGCTTCTTCGTGTAGCTGGCGGCGACGCCGTAACTCGCGGACGCCGCGAGCGCCGCCAGTGCCGCGAGGGCGGTCGCCATCGGCGACACGGGAACGGCGCTCGCGTCGTGGACGAACATCTGATCCCAGACGAGCGCGAGCACGCCCGCGAAGCCGATCGCGAGCCCCGCGATGCGCATGCGTGTCAGCCGGTCGTTGAGCCACAGATAAGCGACGATCGCGCCCCACAGCGGCGTCGTCGCGTTGATGACGGACGTGACGCCCGCCGACAGCGTGAGCTCCGCATACGCGAACAGGCAGAAGGGAGCGGCGGAATTGAGCACGCCCACGACGAGAAGAGGCCAGGCGCGCTCGCGCATCGTCGAGAAAGCGTGTCGCGCCTTGCCGCGCAGCGCGAGCATCAGAAGCAGAAGAATCGCGCCGATGCCCACGCGCAACGCCATCAGCGGCGCGACGCCGAGATCGGTCACGCCGACGCGGATGAACAGGAACGAGCCGCCCCACAGCGCGGCGAGGATGAAGAGTTGAGCGAGATTGACGGGATTCATGGCGGGCTTCGCGATAGGAGTGGGAGGGCGAAGCCATCGTATCGGCGTGCGCCGTGCCAATGTTTCGGCCCGGCGTGAAACGAAAGATACAGCGCTGTCGGCGCGGCTCGTGCATCGCCGCTCTTTCGGGACGCTCGCCCGGCTTCGCTCTATGCCACGCATCGTAGGCGCGCGCCGGTGCGTCGGCAAACGAGCAATTCTCACCGTTATGTGAGAAAAATTGCCAAGCGCGGCGCGGCCCGCCCGGCGGCCGACGCGCGGGTTGCCGGCGCGTGCATTCGGTGCGACTCTTGCATCATCGAAAGCCGATGGATGTTTTTTGCAGTGCGATGGACGCAGTCAACCGGAGAAAAGCCATGGACAATGCGAACGGCAACGCATCCGCGATCGAGTCGATGCCGAACGGCGATCCGCCGCTCGCGCGCCGCGCGGTGACGAGCGCGATGGACGCCGCACTCGCGCCCGGAATGGCGCACGGGCAGGCCGCGAGCGTGACGCCGCTCATGCCGGGCGCGCCGCATAAACCCGCGACGTATGCTCCGTATCACGTGCACGGCAGCGTGCTGGAGGGCGGCGACAGTCCGGCGGTGCTCGCGCAGCCCGCCGCCGCGACGGCCCAGGGACAGGGCAGCCGTTACCATCCGGCGCGGCCGGTTCCGCGGCGCGCGCGCGACGTCCTGGCGAGTGCGCAGGATGTTTTCGCGACGCAATATCGGCAGGCGAAGGAAGGCACCGACGACTACGTGCACGCGAACCCCTGGAAGGCGATCGGCCTGGCGGCGGTCGGGGGACTGATCGTCGGGCTGCTGGCTGCGCGCTGAGGAGGATGTCGCCCGCATTCATGCGACCTGGCGGGCCTCAAGCTTGCTGGAATGGCGTTATCGGCATGTGCTCGTCGCCATGCCGGGGCCGATATGGAAGAACGTTCGTACGACATCTGCACCGACCGGTGCGAAATATGGAACCCGCTGACCATGATGCACGCTGGTACGCGGCGGGTGCTGATCGTGCATTCGGAGTCGAACGTCGGCGATTCCTTCGCACTGCTGCTCGCGATGCGCGGCTTCGAATCCGTGCAAATCGGCGATGCACTGAGCGCCGCGCAGTTCGCTGGCAGATGGCGGCCGCAGGTGCTGTTCGTCGATACGCTCATCGGCGATGCGCACGATCACGCGGTGGCGCGCGCGCTTCGCGAAGCTCTGGCAGCCGGTCGGACGGATGGCCAGGTGGAGTTGCTGATCGCGCTGGCCGCCAATGCCGAGCTCGATCCACGCGATGTGCTGCACGCATCCGGCTACGACGGCTTTTGCAGAACGCCGTGCCCGGTCTGGTGGATGTTCGACGTATTGAAGTGTTTCTACGTTCACTGATGCGGGCGGCGCATCGAGCCGCCGCCCGTCGCTGAGGCTTAGACCGCCCGGGAAGCCTTGAAATCGTTGGTTTCCAGTTCGACCGACTGGCCGCCGTTGCGCTCGAGCGCGCGCCGGGCCGCATCTTCTATTTGTACGCGTCCGCCTTCGAACGCTGAGAGGAGATCGTGCGAGGACGTCCCGCTATTGCCGAAGTGATCGTTGAGCGCATCGAGGGAAATGCTGCACCACACCTCGCGGCCGTCCGCCTTGGCCTCGAAAGCGACACGCGCTGCCGCCACGACATGACGCCGCCCGCTGAACTCTATCGTCATCCTTATCACCTCCTGTTGTTCGGAACACGTTAAGCGCGAACATCGCGAAACCTGTAACAGCGCGGCCCGCGATGGCGATGCCCTCGACTGCGCGCGGCCTTGCGCGCCGCGCACCGTCGTCTTGCATGATACGCCCGCGATGAGAGAGACGTACGAGGGGGTGACTTTGCAATGGCCGTGCCCGGGCGCGCGGCCCGAAGCACGCTAGCGGCAGCAGAGGCAGCCGCCCCGATGAGACATGCCGTAACTGCCGGCTTCATCCGCGCCATCAGCGGACGCACGCGCGCCGCCCACGCTCGGCGCGCCGAGCGTCACGCGCGCGGCGGTCGCGCCGCAGCGCGGACAGGCCGCGGGATCGTCGCGCTCGGCGATGCGGCGGACGGCTTCGAATGCGCCGCACTCCGCGCACTCGTAATCGTAGACAGGCATGACGTTTACACTCGAAGAAAAAGGCTGGTCCGGCCAGTGTAGCAAGCGCGACGCCGGCTCGCGCCGTTCCCGGCGTCGATGCGCGCGGCACCGGCGTGGCTGAAAGGGAAGCGGCCATGCGCTCGGGCAGACCGCGCAAAAAGCGCTGCCGACCATCGAGCGGCATTCGAAAATGGCGCGGAAACTCGCCGCGAAATCTAGCGCGCGTCCTTGCGCAACATGCGCAGGCGGGCTTCTTCCAGCGACTCGAACTTGCTGTCGGCTTCATCGAAGATCGACACCTTGCCGCGTCCGATGTCGTACACCCAGCCTTGCACCTGCAATTTCCCGAGCGCGAGCCTGCCCGCGACCGCCGGATGCGTGCGCAGATGCGTCAACTGCAGGCGGATGTTCTCCTCGACCATCGCCTGGACGATGCGCTCCTCCTCCAGCTTCCTTGCCATCACGACGCTGCGCGCGGCTTCGGCGTTGCGCAGCCAGGCGTGAACGGTCGGCATTTCGTCGGCGATGGTCGCGCCCGATGCAAGACCTTTCATCGCGCCGCAGTCCGAGTGTCCGCATATCACGATCTGCCGCACGTTGAGCGCGAGCACCGCGTATTCGACCACCGCCGACACGCCCCCGAGCATCTCGCCGTAAGCCGGCACGATATTGCCGATGTTGCGGCACACGAAAAGCTCGCCGGGGCGCGTCTGCGTGATCATCTCCGGCGACACGCGCGAATCCGCGCACGTGATGAAAAGCGTATGCGGCGTCTGCTGGCGCGCGAGGCTTTTGAAGAGCGCTTCGCTGTCGGGAAACACGAAGCGGCTGAAGTCGTCGGCGCCCTGCAGCAGATACAGGAGATCGGCAGCTTCGGCGCCGCCGCGTTCTTCGCTCATCGATTTGTCGGACATGATGTCGCCTTTGGTGTGCAGTTTCGACGCGCGCTCACGCGCAGCGCGCCAAGGCGAAAGCTTGCGGGGTTTTGAGATGGATCGCAAGTGTCCATGACGGGCGCGTTTCGCTTCGCGCATCATTGCATGGCCATAGTTAATGACGAATCCTCCGGCCGATTCTGATAGTTTTAGTCGGCAAACCGGCCTGTTCGGCTTCCATTCGTTCTTCTCTAATGCATTTCGATCCCGATATATTTCAGTTGGCCGCCACGCACTACGCCGCGGGTCGCTATGCCGATGCATTGGCCGCTTTGAGCGTAATGCTCGGCCATCGTCCCGCTCACCGGGAAGCACTCAATCTCGCCGCCATCTGCTGCTTTCAGTTGAACCGCCAGGACGACGCGGAAGCGTACTGGCGGCGGGCGATCGCGGACGATCCGGACTATGCGGGCGGTTACGGCAATCTCGCCAATTTGTTCATGACGCAGGGACGTCTGTCCGATGCCGAGTCGGCTTATCGGCAGGCGATACGGCTCAAGCCGGATTTCGCGGAGGCGCACTACAATCTGGGCAATTTGCTGAACCAGCTCGGGCGGCTCGCGCAGGGCGAAGCGGCGCTGCGCGATGCGCTGACGATCCGGCCGGACTTCGCCGAAGCGCATTACAACCTTGCGAATTCACTGAAGGATCAGCGCCGCACGGCGGAAGCGGAGGCCGAGTTTCGCGCAGCGATCGCCGCGCGCCCCGACTATGCCGACGCGCTCAATAATCTCGGCAACCTGCTGCGTGAAACCGGGCATTTGACCGACGCGCAGGCGGCGCTGCGTCAGGCGATCCGGCTGCGTCCCCGATTCGCCGAAGCCCACTTCAATCTCGGCCAGGTTTGGTGGGATGCACGCCGGGTCGCACGGGCGCAGGCGTACTATCGCCGTGCAATCGAGCTGCGTCCCGATTACGCCGATGCCCACCTGAACCTGGGCATCGCGCTGAGCGAGTTGAAGCGTCCGCGCGCTGCCGAAGCGGCGTTCCGGGCCGCGCTCTCACTGCGACCGGACGATGCCCAGGCCACGATAGGCCTGGGCGGCGCCTTGCACGAGCAGGCGCGTCTCGTCGAGGCCGCAGCGGTTTATCGGCAGAGATTGGCTCATTACCCCGACGAAGCGCTCGTAGGTGCTGAACTGGGCAACGTTCTGCAGAAGCTGGGACGATTCGACGAGGCCGAAGCGGCGTACCGGGCGGCCTTGTCGATATTGCCGGGCGAGGCCGGCCTTCACTACAACCTCGGCAAGCTATTGGGCGAACAGCGACGGTTCGCGGAGGCGGAGACGTCCTATCGCCGCGCGATCGAGCTTCGTCCGGATTTCATCGAGGCGCTCAACAACCTGGGCCTCGCCGTGCGCGAACTCGGACGGTTGAGCCACGCGGAAGCGATCCTGCGCCGTTCGCTCGCGCTTCGTCCCGAGGTTGCGGAAACGCACAACAATCTCGCTGGCGTGCTGAAGGACATGGGCGCGATGGACGAGTCTCTCGCTGAATTCCGCGAAGCGGTGGCCTGCTCGCCCGAGAACGAGTGCGTGCATCGTAATCTCAATTACGCGCTGACTTACCATGCGGAGGATCCGCGCGAGATCCTGGACGAATGCCTGCGCTTCGCGGCGCGTCACGAGGCGCCTTTCATGTCGACCGCGGCGCGCTACCCGAACGACCGCACGCCCTCGCGCCGTCTGCGTATCGGCTATGTCGCGCCCGATTTCAACGCGCACTGTCAGTCTATGTTCACGTCGCCCGTGTTCGCCGCCCACGATCACGAATCGTTCGAGATCGTCTGCTATTCGAGCACCCGCCATACGGACGAGGTCACAGAGGCGCTGCGCACGATGACCGACATCTGGCGCGATGTGCACGAACTCTCCGACGAGGCGCTCGCGCAACGCATTCGCGACGATCGAATCGACGTGCTGGTCGATTTGACGCTGCACATGTCGCGCGGGCGACCTTTGCTGTTCGCGCGTCGGCCCGCCCCCGTGCAAGTGCAGTGGCTCGGCTATCCCGGCACCACGGGGAGTCGCGCGATTCGCTACCGGCTCACCGATCCGTGGATCGATCCGCCCGACAGGCCGGAGGTCGACGCCTGCTACAGCGAACGCTCGATCCGGCTGCCCGACACTTTCTGGTGCTACGACGCGCGCGTGAGTTCGCCCGATGCGCCCTCAGTCGGGCCATTGCCGGCGCGCGAAAACGGTTATGTCACGTTCGGCTGCCTGAACAATCCGTGCAAAGCGTCGGACCGCACGTTGCGCATGTGGGCGGCGGTGCTCGCGAAGGTGCCGGACGCGCGCTTCGTCTTGCTCGCGCCTCACGGCGCGCGCGAGCGCTTCCGCGAACGATTGAGCGCCGTCGGCGCCGATCCGCTGCGCATCGAATGGCTGGACTATCAGCCGCGCGCGGCGTATCTGCGGACCTACCACCGGATCGACATCGGTCTCGACACCTTTCCCTACAACGGCCATACGACGAGCCTCGACGCCCTCTGGATGGGCGTTCCCGTACCCTCGCGCGCAGGGGAGACCGCCGTCAGCCGCGCGGGCTTCAGCCTGCTGATGAATCTCGGTCTCGGCGATCTGGTCGCCCACGACGACGATGCGTACGTCGATATCGTCAGCCGGCTCGCGCATGACCTGCCGCGCCTGACGGAACTGCGCGAATCGCTGCGCACCCGGCTCGAAGCCTCGACGATGATGGACGGCCAGCGCTTCACCCGTCATCTGGAGGACGCGTATCGCCAGATGTGGCGGGAATGGTGCGCGTCGCCGGGCGAAATGCCGGACGCGTGAGTCGCGCCGCCAACTTCGGTTTTTTCGAACCAAAGCGCTCAAAATCTCGCATTTTTCGATTCCTGACCTTCCGTTAGATTGTTTTCCATTGAAAGCAATCAGAAAGGAATCGACATGAAATGCCCGGTATGTCCCGCGACCGAACTGCTGATGACCGTGCGCGAAGGCATCGAGATCGACTATTGCCCGCAGTGCCGCGGCGTGTGGCTCGACCGCGGCGAACTCGATCAGATCATCCGTCGCGCGGCGCAGGCGTCGCGCGCCGAAGCGCAGGAGAACGAGCGCGACGAGTGGCACGAGCGCGGACACGATCGCGAGCGCCGCGTGCATCGTCAGGACGGTTATCACTATGGCGACTCGCGCGGCAAGCGTGAGCATGCGCGTCGCAAGAAGTCCTTTCTCGGCGATTTGTTCGATTTCGATTGAGCGCGCGAGCGTCAGGTCAGTCGGCGAGGTTTTGAGCGAAAACAGCAACGGAGAACGGCAAATGGCAACGGTGAAGCAAGTCCTGAAGACGAAGATCGACGCGACGGTGCATACCATCGACGCAGAGGCGAGTGTTTATGAAGCGGTCGCGCTGATGTCGCGCGCGCAAGTGGGCGCGCTCGTCGTGATGGTTGGGGATGCGGTGTGCGGCATCGTCACCGAGCGCGACTATGCGCGCAAGGTGATTCTGCAGGACAAGGCCTCGCGCACGACCACGGTCTGCGAAATCATGACCGCGCCGGTGATCACCGTGGGCCTCAGGACGAACGCCGACGAGTGCATGACGCTGATGACGCAGCAACGCATCCGTCATCTGCCGGTGATCGAGGGTGGAAGGCTCGTCGGCGTGATTTCGATCGGCGACATGGTGCGGCATCTGATCGAGGAGCAGCAGTTCGCCATCGACCAGCTGGAAACCTACGTGCGCGGTCCGCGTGCCGACCTGCCGACGTGCGCGCTCACGCGACGCAGCCCGATTCCGCAGACGCTCGCGGCGCGCTTCGCGTAGGGAGGCTCGCTTCATCGGCTGCGCGAGTTACGCGCGCGATACCGGCGTTCGTGGCGCGCGTCATGTCATGAGCCATCCGCCGGCCACGTCGATCACTTGTCCGGTGACGAACGACGCCTCGCCCGACGTGAGAAAGAGGCACGCCGACGCCACTTCGTCCGGCATTCCGAGGCGCTGCAAGGGCGTTTCCCGGATGACTTGCTCGTTCGCTTCCCGAGCCACGCCGCGCACGAGCGGCGTGTCGATGCGCCCGGGCGCGAGCGCGTTCACCGTGATGCCGTACGGCCCGAGCTCGCCCGCCAGATGCCGCGTCATGCCGATCAGCGCGGCCTTGGTCGTGCTGTAGTGCGTGGCGACGATGTCGAGATACGCCTTGCCCGCCACGGACGACATCGACACGATGCGGCCGAAGCGCCGCTCGACCATGCCCGGCGTGACGACCCGGCAGAAGTTGAAGACGCTCGTCAAATTCACGTCGACGACGTGGCGCCATTCGGCGGGGTCCATGCGCCAGATCGGCATCGGCTTGCCCGCGTGTTTAGGCGAGATGCCCGCGTTGTTGACGAGCGTGTCGATCGGGCCGAGCGCCGCTTCGATCGATCGGCACGCGGCTTCGCACGCGGCGAAATCACCGACATCGGCGCGGGCGAAATGCACGCGCAGACCTTCATCGGTCAGACGCTGCGCGAGTGCGGCGCCGCTTTCCTTGTTCATGTCGACGATGCCGACCGCGGCGCCATCGCGCGCATAGCGCCGGGCGATCGCCTCGCCGATGCCGCCGGCGCCGCCCGTCACCAGAACCACTCGCGCGCGGTGTCGCATGTCAGTCGTCTCCCGGTTTCGGCATGTCGGGCGCCGGAGGCGGCGATTGCTTATCGGATGAGGGATTCGAGACGTTCCGCAGGCAGGCCGAGCGATGCATAGTGCCGGCGCGTCGCCTCGATTTTCGTGAAGACGTCCTCGTAACCCTGCGCGACGCCTTGCGGATCGACATACGTGTAGCCGCCCGTCACATGAAACCACGTGATCATCTCGGGCACGTCGTCAGGCACATAGAGCGTGTGCGTTTCGCCCGCCGGCTCGAACGCATAGCCGCCTTGCTCGGCGACCCAGTCATGTTCGAGGTAGTACCAGCGGCCTTTGAGCACCATCGCGTGAACGGCGCCGCTATGCCGATGACGCGACACCACGCCGCTGCCGCGCACGCGCAGCAGGTTGACGTAATAGCCCTGGCTCGCGTTCAGGATCAGCGGCTTGAAGGAAACGGTGGACGTGGCGGGCACCCATAGCGCATCGTCGGCGAGCCAGTCGGTCATCACGCCGCCGTGCACGAGATCCTTCGACATGAACGGCGCCTGTGGAAGCCGATAGGCGACGGCGGCTTCGTCGGGCTTGACGGGTGCGGTTCGCATGGCGTTCTCCCAGGCTTCGTCGTAAATGAAGCGCTTAAATCCTGACGTCCGATGCCGGTCGGGTCAATCGAGGGTTTGCCCGAGGAGAAGCCTTTGCAGCGTGCGCACGACGTCGTTCCAATCGCCGAGGCGACGGGCGCGCGCGAGACGCATCGACGGATACCACGGCGTGCGATGCGGGTCGCGTTCGTAACGCCACTCCGCCACATGATTGAGGAACAGATAACACGGCTTGCCGAGCGCGCCCGCGATATGCGACAGGCCGCCGTCGTTACCGACGAACGCATCGAGCCTGTCGATGATGCTCACGCTTTGCGCCAGGGTCAGTTCGGCCGCGAGCGTGGTGAAATGGCCGAGATCGTTCGCGCGCGAGTCGCGAAGCCAGCGTTTGCGCTCGAAGCCGCGCTGCATGACGACCCAGTGAATGTCCGGTGTGCTGTCGAAGAGCGGGACGAGATCGGGCAGGGCGAGGCTGCGGCTGGCGAAATTGTTCGCCGACTCGCACGACGACCAGAAGATGCCGACGCAGCGCCGTCCGCCCGCGCGCTGGCGTATGTCATCGACGATTGCATCGACGCTAAACGGTTCGACCGGCTCGATGTAGCGTGCCGAGGACGCATAGCCGAGCATCGGAAAGAGGGCGGTGAAAAGGGCGAACGGATCGGTCCACGACGCGCCGTCCGAGGCGACGACGAAACCGGCCGCGCGCAGGGCCTCCGCGTCTCTCGCCCGTTCGGTCTGCGGCATCGCGAAGCGATAGGTCCGATCCGAGCCGTCGCCGAATCCGATCTGCACCCCGAGCGCCTGCAGCGCGCCGGCGTAGCGCACCCAGTTGACCTGATCGCCGTGGCCCGAGGCCATCGAGGTAAGCATCATATGGGCCGGCAAATTGCGTTGTCCGCACCAGTAGTGCTCGACATCGACATCGGGAAACAGCACGCGCCGCGCTTCCCGTGACGACCAGTAGCGATGGAACAGTTCGATGCCGTTCGCGATGCCCTCGAGCCGCATCGCGCTGCGCCCCTGATGATGACCGAGCACATAAGCCGAATGCTCGTCGATGCCGTCAGCGCTCAGCTCCAGAACGCGCTCGTCCGCGCCAAGATAGTGCCAGCCGTAGACGCGCCACAGGAAGGCGAAGATCGGCTCGACGTCGGGCTTGGCGCCCACGTATTCGATCATGCCGAGCGCGACTTCCCTCAGCCCGAGATGGGCGCACGCGTCGCACAGGCTATGCACCTGGAACCCGAACGTGCTCGACTGGCGCGTGATCCGGCAACAGAGATCGACCGCGCGCAGAAACTCTCCCGCGCGCAGATGCGCGAGCGCGCGCCAGTGCCAATAGTCGGCGGTGTGCCCGTCCGCCGCGAGGCGGTCGTCGAGAAACCGAAAACATTCCTCGATCTCGCCCGCGTAGAGTTTGGGATAAAGCTGCGCATAGTCGTCGATCATGGAATGAACGTCGATCATCGGGAGCGGCGTCATCGCGCGAATAAGTTTATCGACGCGCTAGAAGCGACTCGTAATCACAAAAATTTCGGGTCGTCGAATAATGTTTTGGCAAGTCTGGAGTTATTGAAATAATCGCGCTGCATCTCGACTCAAGTATAGGTTCTGCAGCGAACGATTTCGCTCAAAACGATCCGAGCCACGAGCCCAGCACGATCACGACGACAAGCGCGACGACCGCGCCCACGATGCCCACCATCACGATGTCGCGATAGCTCTCGCGATGCGTCGAGCCGCACACCGCGAGCAGCGTCACGACGGCGCCGTTGTGCGGCAGGCTGTCGAGCGTGCCCGACGAGATCACCGCGACGCGATGCAGCAGGTCGGGCGCGATGTGATGTTCGGCGGCGAGCCGCATGAACGTGCCGCCGAGCGCATCGAGCGCGATCGTGAGGCCGCCCGATGCCGAGCCGGTCAGCGCGGCAAGGAGGTTGGTCGCCGCGGCGAGCGAGACGAGCGGCCCGCCGCCGATGCCGAGCACCCACGCGCGCACGAGCTCGAAGGCGGGCAGGGCGGCGATCACCGCGCCGTAGCCCACGAGACTGCCCACGCTCAGGACGGGCAGCACGGCTGCGTTGGCGCCCGCGTCGATGCTCTGGCGCAGCGCGGGCAGACGCGCGCGATTCAGCGCCACGAGCACGACGATGGCGATCGCCAGCGCGACGCACACGCCCCACACGCCGCCGACCGCCGCGAGCGATGTCGCGCCCCAGCGCGGCTGCGCGAGGTAGCTCGCGTCGATGCGCGGCAGCACGAGCACATTGGCGACGAAGTTCACGCACACGACGATGACGAGCGGTGCGATCGCCACGCCGATGGGCGGCAGGTCGGCACTCACGTGGCCGTGCTCGACCTCCGCCGGATCGAATGCCTGGGAGACTGTCGCGCGTTCGCGCACGAGCTCGCTGTCGGCGCTGGCCGCGAACGTGTCCGCGCCCGTGCCGAAGCGCTCGCCGTTGCGGCGCGCCTTCGACGCCTGCATGTCCAGCCACCAGAGGCCGAACGCCGCCATCACCGCGCTCGCGACGAGACCCAGGCCGGGGGCGGCGAACGGCGTCGTCTGAAAGAAGGGCATCGGAATTGCGTTCTGGATCGCGGGCGTGCCGGGCAGCGCGGACATCGTGAAAGTCGACGTGCCGAGCGCGATCGACGCGGGCATCAGACGGCGCGGAATGTCGGCGCGCTGAAACAGCGCCACGGCCATCGGCGCGATCACGAAGTACGCGACGAAGAGGCTGACGCCACCGTACGTCACCAACGCGCCGCCGAGCACGACAGCGAGAATCGCCCGCTGCGCGCCGAATTTCTCCATCATGAAGCGCGCGATCGCCTGCACGGAGCCGCTGTCTTCCATCAGCTTGCCGAACAGCGCGCCGAGCAGAAAGATCGGGAAGAACTGCGCGAGAAAGCGCGCGGCGGCGAGCATGAAGGTCTGCGTCCAGTGCGCGAGCACCGGCTCGCCGGAAAGGAACGCGGCGACGATCGCGGCGAGCGGCGCGAGCAGCAGGATGGTCCAGCCGCGATACGCGAGACCGATCAACAGGACGAGGCTCGCCAGCATGCCGGCGAGACCGAAGTAGAGCGTCATCGCGTCAGACTCCCTGCAGGAATTCGTCGAGATCGAGCGTGGAGCGCTTGCCGATCGCATCGGCGTGATCGCTCAGGAAACGTTCGGCGCACGCGCGGCCTTCATCGCGCAGCATCGTGAGGAAATCCCATTCGGCGTTGAGTTTCGACGAATGGCCGAGCGCGCCGACTTTCGCGCTCGCGATCCGGTGGATACGCATGCCGCCCCAACGCCGGCCTTCGTCGGAACCGGCATCGGCAACTTCGCGCAGCATTGCGATCATGCGCAGTTCCTTGATGAGCGGCGCGTTGAAGGTGATCTCGTTCAGGCGGCTCGCGATCTCGCGCGCGGTACGCGGGGCGTCGGCGCGCGCGATCGGGTTGACCTGCACCAGCACGGTGTCGCTCGACACGCATTCGCGCACGAGCGGCGTGATCGTCGGATTGCCGGAATAGCCGCCGTCCCAATAGGCTTCGCCGTCGATCTCGACGGCCTGGAAGAGCGTCGGCAGACATGCAGATGCGAGCAGCACGTCAGGCGAGAGATCCGCGTTGCGAAAGACGCGCGCGCGGCCGCTGCGCACACAGGTCGCCGTGATGAAAAGCTTGATCGGCGCGTCGCGCAGATGCGCGAAGTCGATGCTTTGCCCGAGCACATGGCCGAGCGGATTCAGGCCGGTCGGGTTCAGATCGTATGGCGAGAAAAGCCGCGCGCCCATTTCCATCGCGAGGAACATCGGCGAATGATCGAGCGTCCAGCGGCCGAGAAGCACGTCGAACGGTCCGCGGCGAAACGGGCTGAAGCGCGCGGCGTCGGAAACGCGCCGCCAGAAGTTTTCCAGCGCACGTCGCGCGCCGGGTGCGCCGCCGTGCAGATAGCCGCTCGTGAGCACGGCGGCGTTCATCGCGCCCGCCGATGTGCCCGAAATGCCTTCGATATGCAGCGACGATTCTTCGAGCAGCCGGTCGAGCACGCCCCACGTATAGGCGCCGTGCGAGCCGCCGCCTTGCAGCGCGAGGTCGATGGGCGCAGTGATCGATACAGCCATGCAGGCTCCTTGTCGGAGGTGGTTGGCACAGGGAACGATACTCGGCGCGTCGCGAAGCCATGGTGACAGAAGCTAGCGTAAACCAGAATTCGACGCCGGCTTCGTACCTTAGTGTATCTTTAACAGCTACACGAAATGATGATAATTTATCTTATGTTAAATTAGCGATTCGCGGACGGAGCGGCGATGCCGCTGCCTCAATCCATCGCTCCGGCCCGCTCCAGCAGAAACGCCCGCTCCCGCGCATTCTTCGTGAGCGACGCCGCGCGCTCGAACTCCGCGCGCGCCTCGTCCTTGCGCCCGAGCCTGGCCAGCAGATCCGCGCGCACGCTCGGCAGCCAGTGATAGCGCTTCAGCACGGGCGCGTCGGCGAGCGCATCGACGATCGGCAGCGCTGCTTCCGGGCCGTACGCCATGCTCACCGCGACAGCGCGATTCAACTCGACGACCGGCGTCGGCGCGGTCTGCATCAGCGCGTCGTAGAGCGCGACGATCATCGGCCAGTCGGTGTCGGCCGCGCTCGGCGCGCGCGCATGGCACGCCGCGAGCGCCGCCTGCAACGCGTACACGCCGCGCGCACCGCCCAGCGCTTCCGATCGTTTCAGCGCCGCGAGCCCGCGCCGGATCAGAAGCGGATCCCAGCGGCTGCGGTCCTGGTCCGGCAAGAGCACCGGCCGGCCTTGCCGGTCGACGCGCGCCTTGGTCCTCGACGCCTGAATCTCCATCAAAGCGACCAGGCCGTGAACCTCGCTCTCGTCCGGCGTCAGCTCCGCGAGAATGCGCCCGAGCCGGAGCGCGTCTTCGCACAGCGCGGGACGCATCCAGTCGTCGCCCGCGGTCGCCGAATAGCCTTCGTTGAAGATCAGATAGATCACTTCGAGCACGGAGCCGAGCCGCGCGGCGCGCGCGTCGGCTTTCGGCACTTCGAACGGCACGCGGGCCGCCGACAACGTGCGCTTCGCCCGCACGATGCGTTGCGCGATCGTCGGCTCGGGAACCAGGAACGCGCGCGCGATCTCGTCGGTCGTGAGTCCGCCGATCAGGCGCAGGGTCAGCGCGGCGCGCGCATCGACGGACAGCACCGGATGGCACGCCGTGAAAATGAGCCGCAGCAGATCGTCGCCGATATCGTCTTCGCGCGCGGCATCGAGCGCATCGACGAAATCGGGCGTGATGTGCGCTTCCTGCGCGTCGAGATCGCGGCCGTACTCCTCATGCTTGCGCGCGTGCAACGCGTGCTGCCGCAGCCGGTCGAGCGCCTTGTTCTTCGCTGTCGTCATGAGCCACGCTCCCGGCTTCTCGGGCACGCCCACGCCCGGTTGGCTCCAGTGTTCCAGCGCGGCGACGAACGCGTCCTGCGCCAGTTCCTCGGCCAGCGCGACATCGCGCACGACGCGCGCCACGCTCGCGATCACCTTCGCGGACTCGATGCGCCACACCGCGTCGATGGCGCGCCGGGCGGCATCGTCCGCGGCGTCGTGCTGGTTCGCGCGGCCCTTCACGCCGCTTCCGGATTCATGTGCACGAGCTCCCAGATATGACCGTCGAGGTCCTCGAAGCCGTGGCCGTACATGAAGCCGTGATCCTGCGGCTCGCGCGGCACGCGTGCGCCGGCGGCGACCGCCTTCGCGACCAGATCGTCCACTTCCGCCCTGCTCTCGCACGACAGGCACACGAGCGTCTCGGTGCTCGCGTGCGCGTCGGCGATCGGTTTCTCGGTGAAGGTCTGGAAGAACTTTTCGACGAGCAGCATCGCGAAAATGTTCTCGCCGATGACGAGGCACGCGGCGTCTTCGTTCGTGAACGCGGGATCGAAACTCAGCCCCAGCGCCTTGAAGAAGGTCATCGAGCGCCTGAGGTCGCGAACCGGAAGGTTCACGAAAATCTGCTTATGCATGCCGGAGATCTCCAGGTTGGATCGTGACACGGGACGCCCGAACCGCGGCCCTTACCTGCACGACGATCCGCGCGCGCCGAAATCGACACGAACTTCAGGAATAGCACGGCCCGACCTTGCGGACTTCGATGGTGCACCACTTCGCCGCCGGGCATTCGGCGGCAATCGCGAGCGCTTGCGCGCGGGTTTCGCAATCGATCAGGAAGAAGCCGCCGATCATTTCCTTGGCCTCGGCGAACGGCCCGTCGATGATGCGGGCATCGCCGTTCGAGCCCGTGACGCGCGCCGCATCGTTCAGCGATGTCAGCGACTCAACCGCGCGCAGCACGCCGCGCGACTTCAGTTCATCGGCGAACTCCACCATCTGGCGATACGCCTCGCGCCCTTCCTCCTGCGTGCGCTGGCCGCGTTGTTCGACCGGTTCCACGACGAGTAGCAGATAAGCCACGACGAATCTCCGAGTGTTTTTTTTGATGCGTTCAAGTCTATCTCGATATTGACAAACACGAACGCGCCCATCGATACTGCGACACATGCACGCAGCCCTCATTCTCTCCATCGCCGCGATTAAAAACCGTATGAACGCCATCTGTGGCGGGTCATCGGGACAGCGTGTGCGCTAGCGAGACAGGCAAGCAAACAAATTCCGAAGGCCCCGCCGCAAGACGGGGCCTTCTTGTTTTTGCGTGCAAGGTTCCGTCTTCGGCTCACATCAATGGAGAGCAGAGATGGAAGAGGTATCGCAAGTTTTCGCGCGTCAGGGCGTCGGCCACGGCGTGGCATCGGGGCGCCTCGACGCATCGGGCGCGCGCGTCGTGGTCCATGTCGAAGTGCACCCGCATCAGATGGTCTCGTGGCGGCTCACGCGCGATGCCGAACTGCGCATCGCAGACGCGTCCGTGTGGCTGACGCGTCATCGCGATCCGTACGATTACTGGATGAAGCCTGGCGATGTCGTGCTGCTCGCGCGCGGCGAGCGCGTGTGGCTCACGTCGGAGAGCGATCGGCCGGTCGAGGTGTCGCTCACGTCGTATCGTGCCGCGAAGCGCGGATTGCTTTCGCGCTGGTTCGCGCGGTACTGGCCGCGCCTCGCCGAAGAGCACGCGAACGCGTTGTGATGACGCGAACGCTCACGGCTCGACGCAGCGAAAGTTCGCCGCGACATTGATGCTGCCGCGGCCGAGATAGCGCGGATAGTTCGGATAACGACATATCGGCCGGGTGCGTCCGTTGGTGGCGGGCGCGATGTCGCTGCCGATGAGCGTTTCCGGCGCGACGCCGTTGCTCACCCATTCGTCGAGCGCGCCGAGTTCGTCCCACGCGGGAATGAACACGCCGTTGCCGTGCTGAAATCCCGGCACCATGTAGAGGCGCATGAACGAATCGACGGTGTCCTTTCCGTAGCGATCGATCAGCCCGCGATAGAACGCGATCGTCTGGTTCGGGCTGATGACTTCGTCGGCGAGGCCGTGCATCGCGATGAGCTTTCCGCCGCGCGCGATGAACGCGGAGAAATCCGGGTTCATCGCGCCGACGGTGTATGCGAGCGTCGTGAGGCGCTGCTTGTAGCGGCCGGGATTGTCGAGGTCGAAGGTCAACGCACTGAAGCCGAGATCGCGCGTGACGAAGTGGCGGATATAGGCATCCCCTTGCGCGAACAGATAGCCGTTCGCGGCGAAGGTCGGCGGATTGAGCAGCACCGGCGAATCGCCGAGACCGAGCGTGCCGGAGAAGTCCACGCCCTGGAACACGTTGTAGCCCGGATAGGCATCGACGTCGTAGGCGAGCGGATACGGCAAGGTGACGCCGTCGCGCAGCGTCTCCAGCGTGTCGATCTGCGCGTCCGACAGACAACTGTCGCGCAAGGAAGGACGCTGCCCGTTCGCGCAGCGCAGCGACGCGATGATCTGCGGCTCGAGCTTCCTGCACGCTTCGACATTGCTGACGATGCCGTCCGCCGCGCCGTCGAGCCGGTCGCATTCGTGCATGACGGTCTCGAACACGCGCCGCTGCTGCGCGAGCCCGACGAAGCCGCCCGGCTTCGCATACGACGCCTGCCCGACTTTCACGCCCATCAGCCGCACGCCGGAGAAGTTGATCGCCGGCGCGTTGGCGATGACGCCGTCATAGTCGTTCGGAAAGCGTTCGATCACGGTGAAGCCTTCGCGGCCGCCCGTCGAGCCGCCCGCGAAGTAGGTCTTGTCGGGCGCGCGTCCGTAGCCCATCTGGATCAGCGCGAGCGCGACGTCGCGGGTTTTCTTCAGATGCCCGAAGCCGAAGTTGACGATGGCCTCGTCGTTGATCGCGAAGTCCGCGCGTCCCGCGTTGCCGACGTGGCCCGAATCGGAGCCGAAGGTCGCGTAGCCGCGGGCGAGCGGCGTCGAATCGGGTGCGAACGACATCGGCTCCGTGCCGGACACGATGGTGCCGTTATAGCCGCCGCCGCCCATCTGCAAGGCGCGGCCGTTCCAGCGGCTCGGCAGATTCACTTCGAAGCGGATATCGGGCGTCGTGTCCTGCAGCGCCTTGATGAAGCCCGTGATGCGGCAGTAGTCGCCGTTGCGGTTGCCGGGCGCGGCCGCCTTCACGACCCACGCGGAGACGATCGTCGCGCCGCGCGTCGGCAGGCCGATGACCGATGCGGGCACGGCCTTGCCCTCGAGATCGTCGCAATGCTTCGTCACATAGGCCGCCGCGCCGGCGTTCGATATCGGCGCGAGCGCGAGCAACGCGGCGATTGCCGTGAAGCGGAAGAAGTCGGACGAAAGCTGGCGGAAGAAGCGAAACACGTCTCGGATGCAGCTAATTCAAAAGCCGCTCAATATATAAGAACAGTTTGACGATAGCCATTCGGGTCTCCCGGCCGTTGCAGCGGCACAACCGGTCATTCGCCGTCCCACTCGCCGCGCAGGTCGCTGTTTTCGAGAAGCTGCAGCAAGGTTTCGGCCGGACGGCTCAGATGTTTCGCGCCGAACGCGATGAATTCGACCTCTGGGAGCTCCGGCAACTCCGCGCGATTCAAGGGCGGCGCGAGGCCCCGCGCCGCGAGGAAGTGCGAACGCACGGTCAGCCCGAGCCCGCCGCGCGCCGCCGCGATGCAGCCCGCGTGGCTGCTGCTCGTGCAGACCATCTGCCAGCTCGCGCCCGACATCGCGAGCGAATCGAGCACGACGCCGCGCGTGACGCTGGGCTCCGAGACGAGAATGAGCGGCAATGGTCCGGCCGTGTCGACGACGGTGCCCGGCTTCGCGAGCCATTCGAGCCGGCCGGAAAAGAGCCGCATGCCGCGCGCGTCGCCCAGACGGCGCTTGCCGACGGCGAGATCCAGCTCGCCCGCGTCGACCATCTGATAGAGACGTCCCGTCATGCCGATCGTGATTTCAAGCTCGACGTCCGGATGCGTGTCGCGAAACGCGGCGAGCACGCTCGGCAGCGGCCCGAGCGCGATATCGTCGGATGATCCGAGCCGCACGCGCCCGCGCAATCGCGGCGAGCTGAACTGCGATTGCGCATGCGCCATCGCTTCGAGAATCACGCGGGCGTGCACGAGCATCGCTTCGCCGTCGGCGGTGAGCGCGAGCGAATGCGTGTCGCGCACGAAAAGCCGCCGGCCGACGCTCTCCTCCAGCCGGCGGATATGCTCGGAGACGCTCGATTGCCGGAGGCCGAGCTGGCGTCCCGCATCGGTGAAGCTGTGCGACGCGGCCACCGTCGCGAAGGTGTTCAGCCAGACTGGATTGAGCATGCGCCATTGTGATCGGCAATGACGATGACAGTCAATGCGGTTAGCGGTCTTCCCGATGACCTCGCAAGTCACTAAGATTTCACAATGCGCGGCGGAAACCGGTTTCAAACCCCTTTCCGATGACTTTCGAACTCGCGCGCGCCCCAAGCCCACTGCCCTTTCACATGACCAGACAGTCTTCGCACACGGCGCTTCTTTGGATCGTCGCCGTGGGTTTTTTCATGCAGGCGCTCGATACGACGATCGTCAACACGGCGCTGCCTTCGATCGCGCGCAGCCTCAACGCCGCGCCGCTCGCCATGCAGTCGATCGTCGTCGCCTACACGCTCACGATGGCGCTGCTCACGCCCGCCTCCGGCTGGCTCGCCGACCGCTTCGGCACACGCCGCGTCTATCAGGTGTCGATTTCGCTCTTCGTGATCGGCTCGCTCGCCTGTGCGAGCGCGCATTCGCTGAACCAGCTGGTGCTCGCGCGCGTGCTGCAGGGCGTCGGCGGCTCGATGCTGCTGCCGATCGGGCGGCTCGCCGTACTGCGCGCCGTCTCGGGCGAAGCCTACGTCTCCGCGCTCGCGATGATCTCCGTCGCGGGCCAGGTCGGTCCCATTCTCGGCCCGACGCTCGGCGGCTGGTTCGTCGAGTCGTTCTCGTGGCACTGGATCTTTCTGATCAACGTGCCGATCGGCGCGGTCGGCCTCTACGCGGTGCAGCGTTTTCTGCCGAACGACACGGCGCACGATGCCCCGCCCTTCGACTTCGTCGGCTGCGGATTGTTGTCGATGTGCATGGTGTCGTTCTCGCTCGCGCTCGATTGTCCGGTCGAGACGCATCGCGGCGCCGTTTCGGCGGCGCTTTTCGCGCTCGCGGCCGTGTCGGCGTTCGCCTATGTGCCGTACGCGCGGCACAAGCGAAATCCGCTCTTTCATCTCGCGCTGTTCCACGAGCCGAACTTCAGCGTCGGGCTGATCGGCAATCTGCTGTGCCGGATCGGATCGAGCGCCGTGCCGTTTCTGCTGCCTCTTCTGATGCAGCTCGAGCTCGGCTACAGCCCGCTGCATTCGGGCTTGATGATGCTGCCGATCGCCATCGCCGGCACGATCAGCAAACGCTGGATCGCGCAGCTCGTGAAGCGCTACGGCTACGACATGTTCCTGCTCGTGAACACGGCGTTCGTCGGCGCGTCGATCGTCGCGTTCGCACTGTTCTCGCCGGGGCTGCCGCTCGCCGTCGAAATCGCGATCCTCGCCGTGTTCGGCGCGTGCAACTCGATGCAGTTCGCCGCGATGAACAGCGTCACGCTGAAAGGCCTGTCGATCAAGGACGCCGGCAGCGGCAACAGCCTCTTCTCGATGGTGCAGATGCTCGCGATCGGCCTGGGCGTATCGATCGGCGGATCGCTCGTGCAGGTGTTCCAGGGACCGTTCTCCACGTCGACCGGCTTCAAGCTGAGCTTCGTCTGCATGGGCGTCGTCACCTTGCTGTCGGGAGTCGTGTTCCGCTATCTCGATTCCGCGCCGCAGGGCGTCGCGCCCGCCCGCGCCGGCACGTCCTGACGGTTGCGGCTATTCTGTCGGACCCATCGAATCGTTTTCTTCTGGAGCGCAACCGTGCAATACCGCAAATTCGGCAACACCGGTCTCACCGTTTCGCGTCTCACACTCGGCACGATGACCTTCGGCCTGCAGACCGAGGAAGACGTGTCGCGCAGCATCATGGACCGCGCGGCGGACGCGGGCGTCAATTTCATCGACACGGCGAATGTCTATCCGCTCGGCAGCGGGCACGATCTCGCGGGCCGCACCGAAGAGATCGTCGGGCGCTGGCTCAAGGGCCGCCGCGACGACTACATTCTCGCGACCAAGGCCGTGCATGAAATGGGGCCGCTCGCGTGGCACAAGGGCGCATCGCGCAAGCATCTGCTCGACGCGATCGACGCGTCGCTCAAGCGGCTGGATACGGATTACGTCGACCTGTATCAACTCCACAACGACGATCACGACACGCCGCTCGATGAAACGCTCGAAGCGCTCGACACCATCGTGCGGCAAGGCAAGGCGCGCTATATCGGCGTGTCGAATTTTCTGGCGTACCGGCTCGCGCGCGCGCTCGGACGCTCGGACGTGCTGCGCGTCGCGCGCTTCGTCTCCGTGCAGCCGCGCTACAACCTGCTGTTTCGCCAGATCGAGCGCGAGTTGTTGCCGCTCTCGACCGAGGAAGGACTCGCCGTCATTCCGTACAACCCGCTCGCGGG
This sequence comes from Caballeronia sp. J97, assembly GCF_905220305.1. Classification (NCBI taxonomy): domain Bacteria; kingdom Pseudomonadati; phylum Pseudomonadota; class Betaproteobacteria; order Burkholderiales; family Burkholderiaceae; genus Caballeronia; species Caballeronia sp. J97. The sequence continues at coordinate 60,338 of NZ_CAJMZL010000001.1, forward strand.
CGGGCTGCTGACGGGCAAGCACAGCTACGATGCCGGCCCGAGCGAGGGGCGCTTCACCGGCGCGGTCGGCAAGGCGGGCGCGATGTACTCGCAGCGCTACTGGCACGAGCGCGAGTTTCACACGATCGAGCAGATCAACAAGATCGTCGCGCCGACCGGTCGCTCGCTTGCGAGCACGGCGCTTGCGTGGGTGCTGGCGAATCCGGCGGTGACCTCGGCGATCATCGGCGCGAGCCGGCCCGATCAGTTGAACGAGACGCTCGCGGCCGTCGATCAGCCGATCGATCCCGAGATCAAGACGAAGCTCGACGAAGCGACGGTCGAGTATCGCTTTGGCGACGCGTTGCGCTGATCGTTCAGGCGCGGGCCGCGCGCGCGCGATACACGCCTTCGAGCGAGTAGATCGCGAGCGCGGTCCAGATCGCGCCATAGCCGATCAGCTGATCGTGCCCGAAGAATTCCTGATAGATCACGACGCCGATCAGCAATTGCAGCGACGGCGTGATGTACTGGATGAGCCCGAGCATCGATAGCGGAATGCGCCGCGCGCCTGCCGCGAAAAGCAGCAGCGGCACCGCGGTCACCGGCCCCGCCGCCGCGAGCAGCAGCTTCACGCCGAGCGAAGCATGCTCGAAGCCGCTCCCGCCGTGGGAGTTCAGGAAGAAAAGATAGAGCAGCGCGACCGGACAAAGCAGCATCGTTTCCAGCGTGAGCCCCTCGAGCGCGCCGAGCGACGCGGTCTTGCGCAAGAGCCCGTAGCCGCCGAACGTCAACGCGAGCGCGAGGCTGATCCACGGCGGCGCGCCGTTCACCCATGTCAGCCACGCGACGCCGAGCGCGGCGATCGTCACTGCGATCCACTGCACCGGCCTCAGCCGCTCGTGCAGGAAAGCCATGCCGAACAGCACGTTGACGAGCGGATTGATGAAGTACCCCAGACTCGCCTCGACGATGCGCCCGGCGTTCACCGCCCAGATATAAATGCCCCAGTTCGCCGACAGCAGCACGGCGCTCGCCGCGAAGCGCGCGAGCAGGCGCCGGTCGCGCAGGACGGGGCCGAGCCACGCCCACTGGCGGCGCGCGGTCATGACGATCAGCAGAAAGACCATCGACCAGGCCATGCGGTGCGCGAGCATCTCGACCGCGCCGATCGAATGCAAGGCCTTGAAGTAGATCGGGAAAAGGCCCCAGATGGCAAAGGCCGCGAATGCGTAGACGACGCCTGGATTCATTGTTCGATGCGTAGAGCGGACATGGCCGCGCACGAACGATCGGCTCGTGCGTCCGCGCCTCTTTGCCGTTTTGCCGGAAAGCGATCCGCAAGGATTGGAAGCCGGATTTTAGTCGACGCGCGGGGTCCGGCTCCAGTGGCCACCGAGTAATTTGCCGATTCGCGGCGAACCCTTGAAGGAAATCCGGCTCGAACCCTGAGCGCGAAGGCCGTCCGAAGGGCCGTGCTGGCATGGCCGGCCTCGCGAATCGCCGTCCCCCCGTTCGCCTGTCTCATTGGTCACGCATGAATAACCAAACCGTCAATCAAAATTTTTTCCATATCTTGCTGTGCGCCGTGACACTTGCGCTCGCCTGGGTGTTGCTGCCGTTTTTCGGCGCGATCTTCTGGGGCGCGATTCTCGCCATTCTGTTCCAGCCGATGCAGCGCTACCTCGCCGCGCGCTTCGGCAAGCGCCGCAATCTCGCCGCGCTGACGACGCTGGCCGCCGCGATTCTCATCGTCATCATTCCGGTGGCGATTGTCGCGGTGACGCTGGTTCAGGAAATCGCCCTCGTCTACGCGCGGATCAAAAGCGGCGATCTCAATTTCGGGCTTTACTTCCAGCACGTATTGCATGCGCTGCCGGTATCGGCGCAGCAACTGCTCGGGCGTTACGGGCTCGACGACATCGGTGGCGTGCAGCGCAAGCTGATGGAAGGCGCGACGCAGATCAGCCAGTTCGCCGCGACGCAGGCGCTCTCGATCGGGCAGAACACGTTCCAGTTCGTCGTGAGCTTCGGCGTGATGCTTTATCTCGTGTTCTTCCTGTTGCGCGACGGCGGCGAGATCGGCCGGCGCATCCGGCGCGCGATTCCGCTCGATCCCGAACCGAAGCAACATCTGATCGCGAAGTTCACCACGGTGGTGCGCGCGACGGTCAAGGGCAATATCGCGGTCGCGGCGGTGCAGGGCCTGCTCGGCGGCCTGATCTTCTGGATTCTGGGCATCAACGGCTCGCTGCTGTGGGGCGTGCTGATGGCGTTCCTGTCGCTCTTGCCGGCGGTCGGCGCGGCGATCGTATGGGCGCCCGCGGCGCTCTACTTTTTCATGACGGGGCAGATCGTCAAGGGACTGATACTCGTCGTGTTCTGCGTCGTGGTGATCGGACTCGTCGATAACGTGCTGCGGCCGATTCTCGTCGGCAAGGACACGAAAATGCCCGACTGGGTCGTGCTCATTTCGACGCTGGGCGGGATGGCGCTGTTCGGCATCAACGGGTTCGTGATCGGGCCGCTGGTCGCGGCGTTGTTCATGGCGAGCTGGGATTTGTTTTCGCAGGACGAGGCGAGCAAACAGTAGGCGCAAAAAGAAAAAACCGGCTCACAGGAGCCGGTTCTTGATTTCGAGCGTGGTTCAGCGCGTGTTCGGCGCCGTATAGCGGCACTCGAACCGCTTCCTCACCGTCCCGTTCTCATCGACGCTCTCCAGATACACATCGAACTGCCACAAGCGCGCCATGTGCTTGAGCACTTCATCGCTGTCGTTCGCCAGATGGCGGTTATCGGTCATGAAGTGACGCAGCGTAAGACTGCGATCGCCCCGCGTATTCACCGAATACACCTGAATGTTCGGCTCGCGATGATGAATGTCGTATTGCCGCGACAACGCCTGCCGCACATAACGATACCCACTGTCGTCATGAATCGCCGACACTTCCAGCGCGTCGCGCATGTCGTCGTCGAGAATCGAGAACAGGCGCATTTCGCGAATCAGATGCGGCGACAGATACTGCGCGATGAAGCTTTCGTCCTTGAAGTTGCGCATCGCGTAATGCAGGGACTCGAGCCAGTCGCTGCCCGCGAGCTCCGGGAACCACTCGCGGTCCTCGTCCGTGGGGTTTTCGCAGATGCGGCGAATGTCGCTCATCATGGAAAAGCCGAGCGCGTAGGGGTTGATGCCGCTGTAATACGGCTTCGTCACCGGCGGCTGATACACGACGTTCGAATGCGAGTGCAGGAACTCCATCATGAAGCTGTCTTCGAGACGGCCTTCGTTATAGAGCGTGTTCAGCAGCGTGTAATGCCAGAACGTGGCCCAGCCTTCGTTCATGACCTGCGTTTGCCGCTGCGGATAGAAATATTGCCCGATCTTGCGGACGATACGAATGACTTCCCGCTCCCACGGTTCAAGCAGCGGCGCGTTCTTTTCCGCGAAGTACAGCAGATTTTCCTGCGGCTCCGGCGGATAGCGGCTTTCGATTTCCTCCGGCGAAGGCTCCTTGCCCTTCGGCAGCGTGCGCCACAGTTCATTGACCTGCGACTGCAGATACGCCTCGCGCTCGCGCCGCATCGCCGCTTCCTTGGCGAGCGATAGTTTCTGCGGCCGCTTGTAGCGATCGACGCCGTAATTCATCAGCGCGTGGCACGAATCGAGCAGTTCCTCGACGCGATCGAGGCCATACCGCTCCTCGCACTCGGCGATGTAATTCTTCGCGTAGACGAGGTAATCGATGATCGCGTGCGCGTCCGTCCAGAGACGGAAGAGATAGTTGCCCTTGAAAAACGAGTTATGCCCGTAAGCCGCGTGGGCGATCACGAGCGCCTGCATCGTCATGGTGTTCTCTTCCATGAGATACGCGATGCAGGGATTCGAATTGATGACGATTTCGTACGCGAGGCCCATTTGCCCGCGCCGATAACCTTTCTCGGTGGCGAGAAAGTGCTTGCCGAACGACCAGTGCCGATAGTTCACCGGCATGCCGACAGACGCGTAGGCGTCCATCATCTGCTCGGAGCTGATGATTTCAAGCTGGATCGGATAGGTGTCGAGACCGTAACGGTTCGCGACGCGCGAAATCTCGGCGTCGTACTCCTCGATCAGTTCGACGCTCCAGTCCGACGGGCACGGCAGCGGCCGCCGCTTCTCCGAAACATTCATTCTGCCTTCCTCGTGCGCCTCGTCTGCCTTCGCGGACGCCTTGCGTTGCCTTGCCTCTGGTCCAAGCCGGGAGTCGGCACGATCGTCCGTGCCATCCAGCTGATACCCACGCGTTTCGTTATGCAAGTGCCGCGTCGTCATGCGGCCGCCTGCTGTTTCTCGAACAGCTCACGGAATACCGGATAGATGTCCGCGGCCGAATCGACCTTTTTCATGGCCAGCTCGGGCGCGCCCATGGCAAGCTGAGCATACTCCAACCAGAGATTTTGCTCCTCCGGCGCAACTTGAATATAGGCAAAATACCGGACCTTAGGCAGGATGTCGTCCGACAGCAGCTTGCGGCATTTCGGGGAATCGTCCGTCCAGTTGTCGCCGTCCGAAGCCTGCGCGCCGTAAATATTCCATTCAGTCGGCGAGTAACGCTCGTCCATGATCTTCTTCATGAGTTCGAGCGCGCTCGACACCACCGTGCCGCCGCTCTCCGTCGAATGGAAGAAGGTGTCTTCGTCGACTTCCTCGGCGCGCGTATGGTGCCGGATGAACACGACTTCGATCTTCTCGTAGTTCCGCTGCAGGAACAGATACAAGAGGATGAAAAAGCGCTTGGACAAATCCTTGCGCTGCTCGTCCATCGAGCCGGAGACGTCCATCAGGCAGAACATCACGGCCTTGCTCGACGGCGTCGGCTGCTTCACGCGATTGATGTAGCGCAGGTCGAACGGATCGATGAACGGAATGCGCGTGATCCGGCCCTGCATGACGACGATATCCGCCTCGAGCCGCGCGATCTCTTCCTGATCGGCGTTCTCTTCCTTCAACTGCTCGAGCTGGCGCTCCATCTCGCGCAACTGCGACGCGAGCGGCCAGCCGAGCGCGATGCGTCGCCCGAGCGCGGAGCGCAGAGATCTCACCACGTCGATGTTGTTCGGCGTGCCTTCCGCCGCCCAGCCCGCGCGCACGTTCTTCCAAGTGGGCACGGCGAGCAGTTGAGTTTTGACGAGGCGCGGCAGTTCGAGGTCGTCGAAGAAGTACTGCATGAATTCTTCGCGCGAGAGTTCGAAGACGAAATCGTCCTGCCCTTCGCCCTCGTTGCTGGCGCTCTTGCCGCCGCCGCCCGCGCCGCCCGGCGGACGCGGAATCTTGTCGCCGCGTATGTAATCGGCATTGCCCGGATGGACATACTCGCGCTTGCCGCCCGGTCCGTGACGGAACGAGGGCTCGGAGATGTCCTTCTTGGGAATGGTGATGCTCTGCGTGCTTTGAATGTCTTTGATGCTGCGATCGCGCACCGCGTCGGACACGGCGCGGCGAATGTAACTCTTGACGCGTCGCAGGAAGCGCTCGCGGTTCGCGATGCTCTTGTTCTTGCCGGCTAACCTGCGGTCGATGATTTGGTGCAGCACATCCAGTCTCCCGCGTTATTGGCGAGGGTGTAAGACGCTGCGCGAGCGCTCGGCAGTGCGCGTCGTCTTCCGTCTCGCAAAGTGTCCATTGTGCGCTCCGGACGCAATTCATGCGCCCGGCGCGCAGGGACATCCTGACTATCGCTTTGCGCGGGACTGGAGTCGAACGCCCGGGCGCCGACTCCCGTCTTGCCTTGCTCGTTACATCACGACGACTTGCGCACGCGCAGATACCAGTCGCACAAGAGGCGCACCTGCTTCGGCGTGTAGCCCTTCGCGACCATGCGATTGACGAAGTCTTCGTGCTTGCGTTGCTCTTCGGCCGATCCTTTTGCGTTGAACGAAATCACCGGCAAAAGTTCTTCGGTGTTGGAGAACATCTTCTTCTCGATCACCACGCGCAGCTTTTCATAGCTGATCCACGCGGGATTCTTGCCGCCATTGGCCGCACGAGCGCGCAACACGAAGTTCACGATCTCGTTGCGGAAGTCCTTCGGGTTGCTGATGCCCGCGGGCTTCTCGATCTTCTCCAGCTCGGCGTTCAATGCCGCGCGGTCGAAGCTTTCGCCAGTGTCGTGATCGCGGAATTCCTGATCCTGAATCCAGAAGTCCGCATACGTCACATAACGGTCGAAGATGTTTTGTCCATACTCCGAATACGACTCCAGATAAGCAGTCTGAATCTCCTTCCCGATGAACTCGGCATAGCGCGAAGCCAGTACGTCCTTGATGAACGACAGATACTTCTGCTCCGTCTCCGGCGGGAACTGCTCGCGTTCGATCTGCTGTTCGAGCACGTACATCAGATGCACCGGATTCGCCGCGACTTCGCTCGAATCGAAATTGAAGACGCGCGACAGAATCTTGAACGCGAAGCGCGTGGAGACACCCGTCATGCCTTCGTCGACGCCCGCGTAATCCCGATACTCCTGATACGACTTCGCTTTCGGATCCGTGTCCTTCAGGTTCTCACCGTCGTAGACCTGCATCTTCGAGAAGAGGCTGGAGTTTTCCGGCTCGTGCAGGCGCGTGAGCACGGCCATCTGCGCCATCATCTTGAGCGTGCCCGGTGCGCAGACCGCCTCGGCGAGGGACGAATTGCGCAGGAGCTTCTCGTAGATCTTGATCTCTTCGCCGTAGCGCAGGCAGTACGGCACCTTCACGACGAAGATACGATCGAGCAGCGCCTCGTTGTTCTTGTTGTTGCGGAACGCCTTCCACTCCGACTCGTTCGAGTGCGCGAGGATCACGCCGTCGAACGGAATTGCACCGAAGCCTTCCGTGCCCTTGAAGTTGCCTTCCTGGGTCGCGGTGAGCAGCGGGTGCAGCACCTTGATCGGCGCCTTGAACATTTCGACGAACTCGAGCAGGCCCTGATTGGCGAGGCACAGGCCGCCGGAGTAGCTGTATGCGTCCGCGTCGTCCTGGGAGTAGGTTTCGAGCTTGCGGATATCCACCTTGCCGACGAGCGACGAGATGTCCTGGTTGTTCTCGTCACCCGGCTCGGTCTTCGCGATGCCGATCTGGCGAAGAATGGACGGATAGCGGCGCACCACGCGGAACTTGCGGATGTCGCCGTTGTACTCGTGCAGGCGCTTCACGGCCCACGGCGAGAGGATGCTCTTGAGATAACGGCGCGGGATGCCGTATTGCTCTTCGAGCACCGGACCGTCCTCGTCGTAATCGAAGAGGCCGAGCGGCGATTCGTTGACGGGCGATCCCTTGAGCGAATAGAACGGCACGCGCTCCATGAGCTGCTTCAGCCGTTCGGCGATCGACGACTTGCCGCCGCCCACCGGACCCAGCAGATACAGGATCTGCTTCTTCTCTTCCAGACCCTGCGCCGCGTGCCGGAAGTACGACACCACGTTCTCGATCACGTCCTCCATGCCGTAGAACTCGCGGAACGCCGGGTACACCTTGATGTTCTTGTTTGCAAACACACGCGATAAACGCGGGTCGAGGCGAGTGTCGACCATCTCCGGTTCCCCGATGGCCGTCAACATGCGTTCTCCCGCTGTTGCGTATGTGGCCGGATCTTCTTTGCAGAGCGCGAGATACTCTTCGAGCGAGAACTCCTCCTCGCGGGTTTTTTCGAAGCGGGTCGCGAAACTGCTGTAGATATCCATGCTACCTCCTCGCCGAAGTCAGAAAGCTATGCCGTGCGCAACGCGCGTAATCGAAACGACATCGCTTGAAATCATCCTAAACCCTTTCGAATTTTTTTTCACGCACTTGCGTTGTTCATTTGCTTCGAAGAATTACTAGCTTGGTGAGTTATTTTCGTTCACCTACAATCCTCATCCCAATGTCGCTATCGTCTTGCTCGACATCGTTCCTGCCTGTTCGCTTCCCCGCGCTCTTCGCGACTTATTCACCGCTTCCGTCCGCCAATGCGACGTGCGCCTCACACGAGCGCGTTCATGCATCGCTTCATGCAACGCTGTGACATCGATACGTACGCTCGCGCGCATGAGATGCGATACGTCGACACCATCGATGCACATGCGACAGCATCAATAACCGCTTTCGATGTAGGGTGTTCGTACCTCATGCGAGCACCAGTTCCAGTTCGCCGATGCGGTCGATCGCGCCGTGCAGCATCCCCGGTCCGTCGATGCGATACGCGCCCGTATAGGAGCCCGTGGTGATGGTCCAGAACGGCTCGACGGTCAGGCCCATGCGGGAACAATGATTCACGAGCCAGGGCAGCAGTTCGCGCGGATCGCCCGCCGGATTGCCGAGTGCGGCCGGCGCGATCGATACGCCGTCGAGCGTGAATTCCAGGCGCGGCGTCAGAAAGTCGAACCCGGGTGCGATCACGTCGTAAGGCTCCATGCCCGATACGACGAGCGCACCGTTGTTCTGCGAATCCGCGAGCTGGGCGAGCGGGTCGAGATTGGGCCATTGAGCGAAACGGCTGTCGACCACTTCGAGCGCGACCGCCATGCCGCCGATCGCGTCGAATACTTCCTCGCGGGTGTAAGGGTCGGGGCGCGCGGGCAGCGCCCAGGCGAAGCGGAACGCGATTTCGAGTTCCACCAGCACCCGGAAAAACGATTGAAATGGCAGGCGCGCCGGCGAAACGTGGACGAGCGCGGCGTCGATGGGCGCGCCCGTGGCGAGCGCGTCGGGCGCGCGCGCGCCGATCTTCCAGGCGCCGATGCGCGCATCCGACACTTTCAGCATCTCGTGCTGGATCGCATAGGCGGTGGGCGCATCGGCCGGAATGTCGGCGCTTGCCAGCGTTTCGATCAGCTGATGCCGGCGGCGGGCGTCCGCGAGCTTCGCGGCGAGTGTCGATCCGGTCATGTCGGTATCCTCGTGTGAGCGATGACGCACACCCCTCAGTGTACGGGTTACCGGATCGGCGTTGGTTGCGCGCGTGTGCATTCGCGCGCATTCCCGAAACGTGCGCGGCTACGCGCCGCGCGCGATGCTCAGAAGGTCTCCCAGTCGCCGCCCGCGTCGGCGGTCGCCGGGACCGGTGCGGGCGCAGCGCGCTTCGCCGGGGCCGTCACGACGGGCTTCGGCGCGACGCGCGGGCTCACCGTTGCACGCGATGCAATTTTCAGCGCCGACGTGGACGTGACCGGTGCGGCAGCGAGCGCCGTGCCGTCGCTCACCTGGAACACCGCCACGGCCTGCCGCAGCCGCGCGGCCTGATCTTCGAGGGACTGCGCGGCGGCCGCCGCTTCCTCGACGAGCGCGGCGTTCTGCTGCGTCACTTCGTCCATCTGCGTGACGGCGCGCGATACCTGGTCGATGCCGCTCGACTGCTCTTCCGACGCCGCCGCGATCTCGCCCATGATGTCGGTCACGCGCTGCACCGCGCCGATGATCTCGTTCATCGTGCGGCCGGCTTCGTCGACGAGCGTCGTGCCCGTCTGCACGCGCGCCACCGAGGTGTCGATCAGTTCCTTGATCTCCTTGGCCGCCGCCGACGAGCGCTGCGCGAGGCTGCGCACCTCGCCCGCGACGACCGCGAAGCCCCGCCCTTCCTCGCCCGCGCGCGCCGCTTCGACGGCCGCGTTGAGGGCGAGAATGTTGGTCTGGAAAGCGATCCCTTCGATGATCGTGATGATGTCCGCGATCTTCGACGAACTGCCGTTGATCTCGCGCATCGTGTCGACGACCTGGGTCACGACAGCGCTTCCCTTGCCGGCGATCTCCGACGCGTTCGCCGCGAGCGCGCTCGCCTGCCGCGCGTTGTCGGCATTCTGGCGCACGGTGCCGGTCAGCTCTTCCATGCTCGACGCGGTTTCCTGCAGCGCCGATGCCTGTTCCTCGGTGCGCGACGAAAGATCCGTGTTGCCCGCGGCGATCTGCTGCGTGGCGGACGCGATCGATTCGCTGCCCGAGCGCACCGTGCGCACGGTCGCGAGCAGGCTCGCGCGCATTTTGGCGAGACCGTCGAGCAACTGGCCCATTTCGTCGCGCGACGTGACCGCGACCTCGCGGCGCAGATCGCCCGCGGCGATTGCCTCGAAATGACCGAGCGCGGCTTCGAGCGGCCGTGCGATCGCGCGCCTGAGCGAGAACCACGCGAATGCGGCCGCCGCGATGCCGAGCGCGATCGCGCCGAGGCTCAGCGCGCGGAACCACTCGAAGCGGCTCTGGGTTTCCTCGTAGCTCTTTCTGGACGTTTCGGTGAGGTACTTGCGCAGCGCTTCGTTCGCGTTGGCGAGTTCGTTGTAGGTGGCCTGCATCGCCTTGGCGTTCGCGATGATGCCGTCGTGATCGTTCTCCATGACTGCGGCGACGCCCTTGTCGACGATGCCCTGCAGCGCGAGGCGCTTGTCCTGCGCGGCGTCGGCGAGACGCTTTTCTCCGGGCGACTGCGGCAGCGACGTGTATTCCTTCCAGTAGCCGTCCGCGCGCTCGCGCATCATGCGCGCGCGCTCGACGGTGGACGCCACTTCCGGCGTGCCTGCGAGCAGCGCCGCGCGGTCGAACACGAGCCGCTCGCGCGCCGCATACATTTCCGCGTTGCCGACGGCGATCGCCGCGGGCATCCGCACCGAATACGTGTCCTGAAACGCGTGATTCGAATGGCTCATGCCGGTGAGTCCCAGCGCGCCGATCGCGATGAGCAGCGCACCCAGAAACGCCATCGAGATGCCGAGGCGCGCCTTGATCGTCAAAGCTTTTTTCATTGAGTTTTCCCTGATGTTGCTCGCGAGCGAAGTCGTCGTTTCGTGACGTGCGTGCGCGCGTGACATCGCGCGACCGCTATCGACGTAAACGGCGCGAAAGGCGCGGCACTTTAGGGAAATATTTCGTCTGACAAGAAAACGGCGCGTCGAGCGCGCCGTTTTTCAATGAGCATTGAATAGTTATGCGGAAATTTCGCTGCGGTGCGGAATAGATGGCTGCGCGCCTTCGCGCGTCACCGCGATAGCCGCCGCGCGCTGGCCGAACGCGATCGCATCCAGCGCCGCCGCGCCGCGCGCGAGTTCCGCCGCGAAGCCGCCGATGAAGGTATCGCCGGCGGCGGTCGTATCGATTGCCTCGACCCTCGGCGACGGCAGATGAACGCCCTCACCCTCGGCACCTTCCGTGCCGTCGAGCAGCGCGAGCACGCCTTGCGCTCCGAGCGTCACGATCACGTTGCGCGCGCCCTTCGCCTTGAGCGCCCGCGCGGCGCGGCGCGCATCGTCCGGCGTATCGATCGCCACGCCGGAAAGCGTCGCGGCTTCGAGTTCGTTCGGGATCAGATAGTCGATGAGCGGAAACCAGTCCGGCGGCAGTTTGCGCGCGGCGGGCGCGGGATTGAGGATTGTCGTGCGCGCCAGACGGCGGCCGGCGGCGAGCGCGGCGCGCACGGTATCCGGCGGCGTTTCGAGCTGGCACACGATCACGTCGGCCTGACCGATCAGGGCGTCCTGCGCCTCGATATTCGCCGGCGTGACTTCGGCGTTGCTGCCGGCGACGATGACGATCGCGTTCTGACTCGCATCGTCGACGACGATGAGTGCGACGCCCGTCGGCGCGCCCGCACTGGTCGCGAGCGCCGCGCAGTCGATGCCTTCGGCCTCCAGGCTGCCTCTGAGCGTCGCCCCGTTGGAATCGTTGCCGACGCAGCCGATCATCGCGACCTGCGCGCCCAGACGCGCCGCGGCGACCGCCTGATTGCCGCCCTTGCCGCCCGGCACCTGCGCGAATGCGTGGCCGGCGAGCGTTTCGCCCGGTCGCGGCAGACGCGGCGCGCGCGCGACGAGATCCATGTTGAGGCTGCCGATCACGGTCACGCGGCCTTGTTTGGCGGTGTCGCCCATCTTCTTCCCTGAGTGAAATGTCTTCGTTACACCTTCGCGCCGCGCGTTTCAGGCACCACCGCCGTCGATTCGCGGCGCACTAGGCGCGGCGGCACGACGCGCCGGCGCGTCGTGCCGGTCAGCTTGCCGGTGATGCGGTCGATCAGCGTCTGCGCGGCCATTTCGCCGAGCGCGCGCACCGATTGTCCTACCGTCGAGAGCGCCGGATAGGTGTAGCGCGACAGCTCGACATCGTCGAAACCGATGATCGAGCAGTCGGTCGGCACGTTGATGTGGCGCTCCGCCGCCGCCCGCAGCGCGCCGATGCCCATCATGTCGTTGCACGCGAAAATCGCGGTCGGCTTCATGTTGTCGAGCAATTGCGAGGCCGCAGCGTAACCGCCCGTCGCGGAGAAATCGCTCTGCTGAATCGCGTTCGGCTCGATCTCGATGCCGCGCTCGGCCATCGCGCGGATGAAGCCGTGCAGACGCATCGCGGACACGGCCGTCGCGACCGGCCCCGTGATGCAGCCGATCTTCGAATGGCCGAGCTGCAGCAGATGCCGCGTCGCGAGATACGCGCCCTTTTCGTGGTCGATCTGCACGAGGTCCGATTGCAGCCCCTCGATATTGCGATCGACGATCACGAGCGGCTCACGCGCGCCCGCGAGGCATTGCGCGAGCACCGAGTCCTCGCCCGCCGACGCGATCACGAGCCCGTCGATGCGCTTTTCCTGCAGCACGCGCAGATAGTTGCGCTGCTTCGCGGGATCGTCGTCCGAGTTGCAGAAGAACACGCAATAGCCGTTCTTCGCGCAGCCGTCCTCGACGCCGCGCGCGAGCTCGGCGAAATACGGATTCGTCGCGTTCGGCACGAGCAGGCCGATGGTCGCCGTCGAACGCGCCTTCAGCGAGCGCGCGACCGCCGACGGCACGTAGTCGAGCTCACGGATCGCCCGCTCGACTTTCGCCCGCACGTCGGCCGACACCGGCCGCGAATTGTTCACTACATGGGATACCGTCGTAAACGACACCCCGGCAATGGCTGCCACGTCTTTGATCGTCGCCATACATCGTCCTTCGCTATGCTTTGGTCCAACTGCTCTTATTGGTCGTAAGGCGTCCGGCGCGCACGTCCTTTATGCGCCGCTTTGCTTTCCCCGCGCCCTGCTTGCTTCATTGTCCGCGGCGGCTGCGAGATTCCGCCCGCCGCTGCCGCCTGCCACCGCCGCCGGCCGCCTCTCCACCCCGTGCGGAGCGCCTGCCTGCGCCTTCCTCGTTCCGGCTATCGATTACACACGCTTTCTTCTGCTGCGGTATGTATCCAGCACCACCGCCACCACGATCACCGCGCCGGTAATGATGCGCTTGGTCGGCTCGTTCGCGCCGATCTGCGCCAGTCCCGCGGCCAGCACGGAGATGATCAACACGCCGAAAAACGTGCTGATGACCGAGCCGCGCCCGCCCATCAGGCTCGTCCCGCCGATCACGACCGCCGCGATCACCTGCAGCTCCAGCCCCGCGCCGGCGTTCGGGTCGGCGGCTTCGAGCCGGGAAATCTGAAACAGCGCGGCGAGCCCCGACAGCGCGCCCATCAGCGCGAAAACGATCACCTTGTAGGGCCGCGGATTCACGCCCGCGAGCCGCACGGCTTCCTCGTTCGTGCCGATTCCTACCAGATATCGGCCAAAAACCGTCCGGGTCAAGACCAAATGCGCAATTATCATCACCGCGACCGCGATCAGGAACGCGGGCGAGATACCGAAGGCGATCGGATTCGACAGGAAATCGAATGCATCGCCGATATACGCGGTCCGCGAATTCGTCATCTGATACGCGAGCCCGCGCGCGCCTTCGAGCACGCCGAGCGACACGATGAACGACGGAATCCGCCACGCCACCGTCACGAGGCCGGTCACCGTGCCGGTGAGCGCGGCCGCCGCGAGCCCGATCAGCGCGGCCGGAAACGCCGGCCAGTGCCACTTCAGCGCGGCCACGCTCACCACCGACGCGCCCAGCGCCAGCACCGAGCCGACCGACAGATCGATGCTCGCGATGATCAGCACGAACGTCATGCCGACCGACATCACGACGAGATCCGGAATCTGGTTCGCGATCGTGCTGAACGTGTCATAGGTCAGAAAGTGCGAGCTCAGCACGGAAAACAGCGCGATCATCGCGGCGAGCGCGCCCGCCAGCCCCAGATAGTTCGAAATGCCCAGACGCGTGCCGACGCCTTTGCCGCTCTTCGGTGCGTCGGCGGGCAGATTCGCTTCGCTCATTCAATGCTCCACGTTGTCTTCGGGCGCTTTCGCGTCCGGGACGATGGGTTCGTGCAGGATCGCCTCACGCTTCGCGTAACCCGAGAACGCCGCCGCGAGCAGCGCGTCCTGCGTCCAGCTCGCGCGCTCGAACACGCCGCTCATGCGTCCCGCCGACATCACGCCGATGCGGTCGCAGATCAGCATCAGTTCGCGCAGATCGCTCGACACGACGACGAGCGCGCGTCCTTCGCGGGCGAGCGCGCCCATCAGCCCGTAGATGTCGAACTTGGCGCCGACATCGATGCCGCGCGTGGGCTCGTCGAACAGGAGCACCGAACAGTCGCGTGCGAGCCAGCGGCCGATCACGACCTTCTGCTGATTGCCGCCCGACAGCTCCGACACCGCCTGCGCCGGCCCCGACGTGCGGATGCGCATTGCGTCGATCTGGCGCTGCGCGAGCGCCGCTTCCCGGCGCGTGTCGACCACGCCGTGACGCGCGACCGCGCCCAGGTTGCCCAGTGAAACGTTCGCGGCGATCGGCAAGCTGAGCAACAGGCCCTCGCCCTTGCGATCCTCCGTGATGAGCGCGATGCCTTCGTCGACCGCATCCGACGGCGATTGCACCGACACGCGCCGTAGCGCCTGTCCGTTGCGCGCCAGCGAAATCGTGCCCGCGTCCGCGCGATCCGCGCCGTAGATGAGCCGCATGAGCTCGGTGCGGCCCGCGCCGATCAGCCCGCTCACGCCGAAAATCTCGCCCGCGCGCACCTCGAACGACACATCGCGAACCGCGGGCAGCCGCGTCATGCCTTCCACCTTCAGTGCGACATCGCCGATCCGGCGCTGGCCCAGATCGATGCGCTCGCCGATCTCGCGTCCGACCATCAGCGTGACCAGCCGGTCGCTCGTGAGCGCGTCCATCGGGCCGATATGCACGAGGCGTCCGTCGCGCAGCACCGCCGCGCGCTCGGCGATGCGCCGCAATTCCTCCAGCCGGTGCGAGATATAGACGAGCGCGACGCCGCGCGCCTTCAACCGCTCGACCTGCTCGAACAGCAGATCGACTTCGCGGGCGGTCAGCATCGCGGTCGGTTCGTCGAGGATCAGCACGCGGCAATCGCCGATCAGATTGCGCGCGATTTCCACCATCTGCTGATGCCCGATGCCGAGACCGCCGACGAGCGTGTCCGGATCGATCGCGTCGAGCCCGACTTGCGCCATCGCGTGGCGCGCGTCGTCGGCGAGCCGTTTCCGGTCGATCCAGCCGAAGCCCTTGCGCGGCAGGCGGTTCAGAAACAGATTTTCCGCCACTGACAAGGTCGGCAGCAGGTTCAGCTCCTGCATGACCATGCGCACGCCGAGCGACTCCGCCTCCGAGCGGCTCTTCGGCGCGTAGGGCTGGCCCGCGAGCATCATCGAGCCCGTGGTCGGATCCGTCAGCCCGCCGATGATCTTCGACAGCGTGCTCTTGCCCGCGCCGTTCTCGCCGGTGAGCGCGAGCGCTTCGCCGGGCACGAGGTCCAGCGACACGTCCGCCAGCACCGGCTCGACATATGTCTTGCCGATGCCCGTCACCGTCAGCACGTTCGCATCGTTCGGTCCGGTCATGGGGCGTCTGAAGGCTTCGCTGTGCATCCTCTGGTGGGTTCCGCAAGGCTTCGGAAAACGCCCGCGCCGTTGCAGGCGCGGCTCGGAGCGTGTTCCGGAACCTTGCGCGCGAAAAAGCCGCCGAAGTGCGCGGAGCCTGCCCGCGCCGTCTGCCTTGCGCGCTCGTCAGTATGTTATCGGCAGGCTGGCCGCGAACTTGAGGCCTCGCGGCGGACTTACTTCGTCACGAGATCGACGGGCGTTTCCACGACCTGCGACAGATCGGACTGCTTCTTGTGGCCGGCGATCGCCTTCAGCGCGACGTCGATGCCGAACACCGCCTGCTTCGCCGCGTACTGATCGGCGGTCGCGAGCACGCGGCCGTCCTTCAGCATCGGCTTGATCGCGCCGATGTTGTCGAAGCCGACCACCTGCACCTTGCCCGCCTTGCCCGCCGCGCGAATCGCCGACACGGCGCCGATCGCCATGTTGTCGTTGTCGCACAGGAGCGCCTTCACGTTCGGATTGGCGTTCAGGATCTGCGACGCGACCGCGTTGCCCTTGTCGATTTCCCATTCGCCCGACTGCAGCGCGACGACCTTCATGCCGGCCGCGTCCATCGCTTCCTTGAAGCCCGCGCTGCGCGCCTGCGAGTTCGTGGTGGTCGTCACGCCCTCGATGATCGCGACTTCATCGCCCTTCTTGAGTTTCGGCGCGAGATAGTCGCCGACCTTTCGCGCCCCCTTCTTGTTGTCCGGTCCGACGAACGGCACGTTCAGATCCTTCGACTTGAGCACGTCCGGGTCGAGCCGGTTGTCGATGTTCACGACGATGATGCCCGCGTCCGCCGCCTTCTTGATCACCGGCACGAGCGCCTTCGAATCGGCCGGCGCGATGACGAGCGCGTCGACCTTCGAGACGATCATCTGCTCGACGATGCGGATCTGCGCGGCGGTGTCGGTCTCGTCCTTGATGCCGTTCGTGATCAGGTCGAACTGGCTGGAGTTATGCGCCTGATAGTCCTTCGCGCCGTTTTCCATCGTCAGGAAGAATTCGTTGGCGAGCGACTTCATGACGAGCGCGACCTTGGGCTTGCCCGCCGCTTGCGCGAATGCGGATGACGAGGCGAACGGCAAGGCGGTGCAGGCGGCAAGCGCGACGGCAGCCGTCAGGACGCGCCGGCGGATGGTTCGGTTCATGCGGATCTCCAGTGTTTTTTCTGGTTTGTCTGGTTTTGCGAGATGCAGCGAACACGAGCAACGCGTTTTCATCCGCGTCGTGCGATCACGCGCCAAAGCCTTCGATCGCCGTTTCGGGCGCGGTTTCAACGTTTGCCCGCCGTCGATTCTCGTTGGACAGACGCCCGAGGTCAATCGGGCTAACGTGTAGTCCGCATGCGACAACGCCGTCGACCGGGAGATCGACGGCGTTGCCGGGGGTTCGTGGTGAACGGATGCCTGCGCGCGTCAGAGATCGTCGACCGATTGCCCTTCCACCTTGTTGTCGATGATGTCGCGCGCGTAGTCGATGCCCGCGCGCGTCGCGTCGATCGGGCTATCGAACGGCGCCTGTTCGGGCACGCCGAACATCACCGAGCGGCCGCTCTCGCCATGCGCGCTCTTCGCGATCGTCACGACGATATCGAAATGGCGCGGGCCGTCATCCGGCTCGTCGCGCTCCTTCGCGCGCCGCAATGCCTGCACCTTGATTTCGAATCCCTTGTAATGGTCGGACAGCGGCGTGGACATGAACCGTCTCCTTTCTCGTTGGACATGCATCGCACGATCATACGTCGGCTGCGCTCCGTGTGCGGATCGCCGCAATGAAAGGCGCTTGCAAGCGCCATTCCTGTGCGTCGAACGCCGTGCCTCCCGATTTCACCTTATCCCACACACCGTTCATATTGGGTTTGCCATAATGCGCGGGCGGCACGCCGCTACGGGTACGCGCCGTCGAAGAATAACCGTCACTCAAATCAGGGAGCGTCACATGACCATTCGAGCCACCGCCCTCATCGCCGTGCTGAGCCTGACGCTCGGCGCAAACGTGGCCTTCGCCGCCAACAGCCAGCAAAGCAAGATGACCGACTGCAACAAGCAGGCGGGCGACAAGAAAGGCGACGACCGCAAGGCATTCATGAAGAGTTGTCTGTCGGCCGCGCCCGCCGCCGCTTCCGCGCCGATGACGCAGCAGCAGAAGATGACCGCGTGCAACAGCCAGGCAGGCGACAAGAAAGGCGACGACCGCAAGTCGTTCATGAAGAGCTGCCTCAGCAACAAGGGCTGATCCCGCCGACTTTCACGCTCGCGCCGCGCCGTTCGCGCGCGGCGACCCTATCGTATTTACTCTTCCTGCCGGCCGATATTGCACTGCACCCAAGCTGGTGATTCGCACCGTCGTCTTTTTCTCATAAGATGGCGCGAAGGCGGCCCCCTCACGAATACAAGACATACGCCATCGGCCGCCGCCGTTTCGAGCGAGGCGAAATGCCACGCATGGAGGCATTGGATGGCATGGAGACATAAAAACCGCTGGTTCAGGCGGTGGCTCGTGACGATCACGTTCTGGTTCGTGCCGGTGCTGATCGTCGCGGTGAACGAAGTGCGCGAGGAGATGGCGTACAACAACGCCGATCTTCAAAAGGCGCTCTCGACCTGGGCGCTGACCGACGCACAACGCGCGGCGGGCCTCGCTGCCCGCTGCCACGGCGCGCCCGACGAAGCGCGCGCCGCCGGCTGCCCGGCCGATGTCATCGCAGCCAACGCGCAAAAGCATCAGGAAGCGCTCGACGAGTATGCGCATCGCAAGGCGACGCTCGCGGATTACCTGTGGCATGCATTTGTCGGCTACTGGGTCGTGCCGGCTGCATTCCTGCTGGTGCTCGGCATGTTGATCGGCGGCATCAGGCGTGCGCTGCGTCGCCCGCAACGCGCACCGTCGCCGCGGTCCGCCGAAGTAAAAACGACGACCCATTCATGAGCGCCCCCCGGGTACGGTCGTTGCTACTTCATGTTGCGGTTTTCTCGTACGACCTTAAGGCGGCTTCACGAAAATTATGCTTGCCTGGAGGCCGCACGTCGGGCAAAAACGCCGTTTCCATTTCGGTTTGGTCGAAGATTCGTCTACGCTAGTATGAAGCGGAGGACGAATTTGAAAGATTTATGTAATTTAGCGTCTCGACGCTCGGTTATGGGGACGGATTCGGAGTAAGCTAGGTCCGATTGTTTGCGCCCGAATGTTGCGGAGCCTGAAAACCCAAGCCTGACAAGGCTTTCGACGCATGAGCGGGCTCGCATTTCATGTTGCTGTGCTATAACTTGGCGTGCCTCACCCTCCCGCTCTATGGGGTTTCCTAAATTCCACGATGGAGAACAATGATGCAAAGACGAAACTTCATGCTCAAGTCGACCGCCGTTCTGGCGCTGGGAGGCCTCGCGCTTGCCGGCTGCACGGCAAACCGGAACGCCGGCAGCGAAGCGGCTGCGGGCGCCGCCGATGACCGCCGCGCCATCGACGCCGATGTCGACAGCACGATTCAGCGTCTCTATGCCACCGTCGGCGGCTCGCGTGAACTGGTCGCGAAAGCGCGCGGCGTGCTGGTGTTCCCGTCGGTGCTTCAGGCTGGCTTCATCGTCGGCGCGCAATACGGCAAGGGCGCGTTGCGTGTAGGCGGCAGCAGCGTCGGCTACTACAGCACGACGTCCGGCTCGTTCGGCCTGCAGGCAGGCGCGCAGTCGAAGGCGCTGATCTTCCTGTTCATGACGCAGGATGCGCTCGACAAATTCCGTAACTCCGACGGCTGGTCGGCAGGTGCGGACGCATCGGTGGCACTGGTCAAGATGGGCGCGAACGGCGTGATCGACACGACCACGGCCACCAAGCCTGTCGAAGCGATCGTGCTGACCAACGCCGGCTTGATGGCCGACGTTTCGCTCCAGGGCACGAAGGTTTCGCGCATCAAGTACTGAGCGCGTCGCCCTTTCCTCGCGGCGAATGCAAAACCGCCGTGTGGTGCGACTTTCGGGTCGCGCCGCACGGCGGTTTTTTTCTGGATTTTCGAGCGCTCAGGTCGTCGTCGCGCGGTCGATCAGCTTGAAGCGCGCACGCTTCTGCGCCCGCACGACGGACTGATACGCGTCCAGATACTGGCGTGCCATGCGGTGCGACGTAAAGCGTTCCTCGAAGCGCTTGCGCACGCGTTCGCGCGACAGCGTATGCAGACGATTCACCGCGGCCACCGCGCCGATTTCATCTTCGACGATAAAGCCAGAAATCCCCTCATCCAATACTTCCGGCACGGAGCCACGGTTGAACGCGATCACCGGCGTGCCGCACGCCATCGCCTCGATCATCACGAGCCCGAAAGGCTCCGGCCAGTCGATCGGAAACAGGAGCGCATGCGCGCCCGACAAAAATTCGGCCTTCTGACTGTCGTTGATCTCGCCGACATATTCGACGTACGGCAACTCCAGCAACGGCGCGATTTCGCGCTCGAAATACTCGTGATCGGCGAAATCGACCTTGGCGGCGATCTTGATCGGCAAGCCGCACCGGCCCGCGATGCGAATGGCCGTATCGACCCGCTTCTCAGGCGAAATGCGCCCGAGAAAAGCCAGATACTTTTGCTCCACCGGTTGAGGCGTATAAAGCGTCTCCGGCAAGCCGTGATAGACCGTGCCGACCCACTTTGCCTGCGGCAGCGGATGACGCTGCGCATCGGAAATGGAGATCACGGGCGCCGTGCTGAACGTATCGAATACCGGCTGCTGCTCGGGAAGATCGAGGCGGCCGTGCATCGTGGTGACGAACGGCGTGTCCTGCCGCTTGAAGAGCGAGAACGAGTAATAGTCCATGTGGAAGTGCAGGACGTCGAACTCCTCCGCGCGGCGGCGCACCAGTTCCATCAGCAGCATGTGAGGCGCGATGCGGTCGCGGATCGCGGGATCGAGCCGCAACGCGCGCGGCCATACCGCTTCCAGGTTGGCGCTGGTTTGCGAATCGCCGGTTGCGAAGAGCGTCACGTCGTGACCGAGCTCGACGAGCGCCTCGGTAAGGTACGACACGACGCGCTCGGTCCCGCCATAGAGCTTCGGCGGCACCGATTCGGTCAGCGGAGCAATCTGGGCAATTCTCATCGTTCTCGTCTCCATGCGGATATCGACGTGCGACGGATTTCGCATACCGGTCGCGGCGCGCATCGAGTATGACAGCGGGCCGTAAGGTCGGCCAACGAGGTTTGCCCTTACGCGTTATTCCGTCTCGCGCCGTTCGCCGATGCCTGATCGAGCGCCGGCCGTCGCCAGCGCGATATCACGCATTATCGAGTGCAAAGGCTCAAGCTACGGACGTCTCTTGCACTTTCATCGCTCTGTTACAGCGCCGAAACATCCGTTTCGCGAGCCGGTTACGTTTTGCGCTCGCCGCGCAAATCCGCGAGGAAATCGTCGCGCCACACACCCAGATCGTGCTTGCGCAGCGCGGCCATGTTGGTGTCGTAACGCTGCTTGCGCTCGGCGAGCGGCATCGCCAGCGCGCGCCCGATCGCCTCGCTCGTGCCGACGATATCGTGCGGATTGACCATCACCGCGCCGGTCATTTCATCGGCCGCGCCGGCGAATTGCGAGAGCACGAGCACGCCCGGATCCGCCGGATTCTGCGCGGCGACGTATTCCTTCGCGACGAGATTCATGCCGTCGCGCAGCGGCGTGACGAGCCCGATCTGCGATTCGCGAAAGAGCGACATCAGCTTCCAGCGGTCGTAACGCTGGTTGAGATAGCGAATCGGCGTGTAATCGAGCCCGGAATAGCGTCCGTTGATGCGCCCCGCTTCGTACTCCAGGTTCTGGCGGATTTGCTGGTACGTTTCGACGTCCGAGCGCGTCGGCGGCGCGATCTGCACGAGCGTGACGTTGCCGCGCCATTCCGGCGACTTCTCCAGGAAATGCTCGAACGCGCGGAAGCGCTCGACGAGTCCTTTCGAGTAATCGAGCCGGTCCACGCTCATGATGAGCTTGCGGCCTTCGAGGCTTTGCTTCAGATCCATCACGTCCTGACGCGCCTCGCCGCGTTCGGCTTGCTCGGCAATTTCATCGGGAAACACGCCGATGCGATAAACGTTCGTCCTGACCTGTCGACCGAACGCTTCGACGCGCCCGTCGGACGTCGCGGTGCCGCGCCCGTGCCGGACGATGTAGTCGTGAAACGCGATGCGGTCACGTTCGGTCTGGAAGCCGACGACGTCGTAACAGCACAGCGATTTCACCAGTTCCTCGTGCGGCGGGATGTTCAGGAGAATCTGCGGCGACGGAAACGGAATATGCAGGAAAAAGCCGATTCGATTCGTGATGCCCGCCGAGCGTAGCGCCTCGGCGAACGGGATCAGGTGATAGTCGTGAACCCAGATGACGTCATCGGGTTCGAGCAGCTTGATGAGCTTGTGCGCGAGCCACGCATTCACGCGCCGGTAGCCCGCGTATTCGTCGCGGTCATAGACGGCGAGGTCGTTGCGGTAGTGGAAAACCGGCCACAGCATCGCGTTCGAGAAGCCGCGATAGTACTGGTCATAGTCCTTCTTCGGCAGGCCGACGGTCGCAAAGGTCACCGCGCCGTCCTGTTCGAGCTTGGGCCCCTGATTCGCGACGGTTTCGCTCACCACGTCGCCGCTCCAGCCGAACCAGACGCCGCCGCTGTCCTTCAGCGCGCCGAAGACGCCGACGGCGAGCCCGCCCGCGGAGCCCTTGGTTTCGGTCGGCGTGGCGACCCGGTTGGATACGACGACGAGACGACTCATATGCTTTCCCTTTCCTCTTCGAACGTTGCCGTTTCAGGATAGACCCGAAATTTTCGACCCGGAACCGCCGTGCGGGTTTCCGTCATGTCTTTTCGGCCGGCGTGGGCGCGGTGGACGCCGCCGCATGCGCGCGAGGGTCCGGCCCGGTCTGCTCGCCGCGGCTCGCGACCGGGTCGGCGGGCGTATTGGCCGTGCTCGCGGCATGCGCCGTGCCGGCTCGCTCTAGCGGCGGCGCGAAATCGACGTGACGCTCCTTGTCGGTCGACAGATCCGCGCGGGCGCGCGGCAGATACTGCGGGTACGCGGCCTGCACGAAATTCACGAGCCCTTCGCGCACTCGGCAACGCAGGTCCCAGTTGAGCGCCGAATCGAACGAGCTCACGAGCACGCGGAGCTGCATCGCGCGATCGGTGGCGTCGGTGACCTGCAGCACCTGCACGCGGCCATCCCACTCCGGCGCATGCGCGAGAATGCGCTCCAGTTCCTCGCGCAGCGGCGCGATCGGCATGCGGTAATCGACATACAGAAACACCGTGCCGATGATCTGCGAACTGTTGCGCGTCCAGTTCGTGAACGGATTCTCGATGAACCATTGCAACGGCACGATGAGCCGCCGCTGGTCCCAGATGCGGATCGACACATAGGTGCCCGTGATTTCCTCGACGCGGCCCCACTCGCCCTGAATCACGACGACGTCGTCGAGGCGAATCGGCTGCGACAGCGCGATTTGCAGACCCGCGATCAGATTGCCGAGCACAGGGCGCGCGGCGATACCGGCGACGAGACCCGCGACGCCCGCCGACGCCAGAAGGCTCGCGCCGATCTGCCGCACGCTCGGAAACGCCATCAGCGCTCCGCCGAAGCCGATGATCACGATCACCACCATCACCGAACGCGCGAGCACGCGCGCCTGGGTGTGGATGCGGCGGGCGTTGAGATTGTCGTCGGTGTCGAGCGGATGCGCCTGGACGATCGCCTCGCCCACCGCGCCCGCCGAGCGCGCCGCGAGGAACGTGAGCGCGCCGATCAGTGCGACGGTCTCGACATCGCGCAGCACGCCGATGAAGGGCAGCGTATCGGGCGCCTCGAAGATCACGAAACCGATCGCGAGAATGATGAGCAGGACGAGCGCGGGCGTTTCGATGTAGCGCAGCACGACGCTCATCAGCGGATAAGGCCGCGCGATGCGCACGAGGATGCGCGCGCCGATGCGATGCACGCCCACCGCGAACGCCACCGCGATGGCCGCGACGACGAACGCGCCGGGCCAAGTGCCGAGCGGCCGTTCTGCTAGATCCAGGAAGTGATCGAATGAAAGCATGAGCGTCGCGGGATCAGCCTCGATAAAGTGTAAGCGGCGAGGTGGATACGGCGGTCGCATCGCAGGGATGCGAGATGCTGCGGCTTCTTTGCGACGGTCGTCCGGGCGCGACCGACGCGTTCAGGGTGTGTCAGATGCGTGACGCCAGGACGCGACCGCGTCCCGCCATCGAAATGCGCCTAGCGTTCCGGCTTGCAGGGAAACGCCTTGCCGAGGCCGAGCGAAACCATCGTGGTCGCATTGAAGTCGGCCTTATCGGGATTATTGGCGATGTACTTGCGCACCGCGTCCGTGAGTTGCTGCGGCTTCACGTCCGCCGGCAGGCAAAAGTACTGGCCGATCTGCGGCCCGGAGGTTCCGCCGATCGCCTCGATCGTGTTGTAGATGCCGTCCGCTGCGCCTTCGATATAGGCCGCGCAGGCGGTCCGCGAGTTGGGATCCGTTTTGGTGCAGAGCTTGTTCAGATCGTTGCCGGTAAACGCGAACGCGCACACGGGCGTCGCGAGAGCACAGGCGAGGACGAATTCCCGCAGCATGATCTTCCTTTTATGTTGAGCGGCGGCTTGATTGGGGCGACCGGATCGGGGCAACGTGCGGCCGCGCCTGACCGCGCCTGCCCCGGGACTCGAATGTCGCGCAGCGTTATTTTGCACCGTTTGAGCCGCTTTGCGCAGCGCCGCCGCCACTGCCACCGCTTTGAGGCATCGAATCGAGACGCGCCTGCAGGCCTTCGGCGACGTCCTTTTCGTTGTACTTGCGCGCGAAGTCCACCGCCGTCATGCCGAGCTGATTCTTCACACGCAGGTCCGCGCCTTCGTCGAGCAGCAGCTTGCAGGTCGAAAGATGACCGCCGCGCGCCGCCATCATGAGCGGGGTCGTGCCGTTGGGCGAGCCGGCGTCGATATAGGCCGAATGGTCGACCAGGATCTTCACGATATCGTCATGGCCGTTGGTCGCCGCGTAGTGCAAGGGCGTCCAGCCCTTCTTGTTCACTTCGGCGTCCTTGGCGATCAAGAGGTTCACGAAGGTCGCGTCGCCATTGAGCGCGGCGAGCATCATCGCGTTTTCGCCGGCGGGATCGAGCTTCTCCAGATCGGTCTTCGGGTTGTCGGCGAGCAACTGGCCGACCTTGTCGGATTTCTCGCGCGCGGCGATCACGATGATCGGCGTGCCGGTGTTGTCGATCGTGTTCGGGTCCGCGCCCTGCGAGAGCTGTTTCTTGACAGCCGATACGTCGTCGAACTTGACCGCCTTGATGAGCGAGTCCACGGAGGCGGCCCAGACCGGCTGCGCGATCGCGCACGCCGCCAGCAGCGCACCGGCGACGAGACCGCGCACGGCCACACCTTTACGTGCGTCGCGTGCACGGGAAACGTTTGGCGCGCTCGCCGCGGACAAAGTGGAAAGCATCGGGGAATTGTTCATAAGTGACCTTCGGAGTGCCTTGAAACTGGTTTTTCGCGCGCGGGCCGGCCGCCCTCAGACTGGCCGCGCGATCTTGAAGAGCCGGAAAAAGTTGTCGGTGGTCGCTTGCGCGATGGCGTCTTCCGGCTGCTCGCGCAATTGCGCGATGAAACGTCCGACATAACTCACGTACGCAGGTTCATTCGGCTTCCCGCGATACGGCACCGGCGCGAGATACGGCGAATCGGTTTCGATGAGCAAACGCTCGATCGGCACGCGCCGCGCGACGTCCTGCACCTCCGTCGCTTTCTTGAACGTGACGATGCCCGACAAGGAAATATGAAAGTTCTGCGCGAGCGCCTTTTCCGCGGTCTCCCACGGCTCGGTGAAGCAATGCATGACGCCGCCCGGCACGCCCGCGCGCTCCTCCTCCATGATGCGCAGCGTGTCTTCCGACGACGAGCGCGTGTGGACGATGAGCGGCTTGCCGGTCTGATGCGCGGCGCGGATGTGCGTGCGAAAGCGCTCGCGCTGCCATTCCATGTCGGCGATGCTGCGTCCTTCCAGGCGATAGTAGTCGAGCCCGGTCTCGCCGATCGCGCACACCTTCGGATGCGCGGCCAGTTCGACGAGTTCGGCGACGCTCGGCTCCTTCGCGTCCTCGTGATCCGGATGCACGCCGACCGATGCGTACACGTTCTCGTGCTGCTCGGCGATTGCCAGCACCGAGGGCAGCGTCTCCAGATCGACCGACACGCACAGCGCATGCGTGACCGCGTGCGCGCGCATCTTGTCGAGCACGTCGGGCAGACGGTCCGCGAGCCCTTCGAAGTTGATATGACAGTGTGAATCGACGAACATCCGGTGCTCCTTAATGCGTATCCTGCGTCGCGCGCTCGATGCCTTCAGGCCGTATAGATTCCGCGATAGCCGACGAACAGTTCCTCGAACACGAGGCGTGCGTTGAGCGGATGGTTTTCCACCGCGCGCTGCCGCGTGACGGTCTTCATGTAGCGCGCGAGCGCGGCGGGATCGGCACCTTGCGCGCAACGTGCGAGCGCCTTCGCCGCGCCGGGAAAATAACGCGGCCGTCCGGCCGTGCGCTCGGCGAGCAGATCGTAAAGCCAGCGCTGCAGCCAGCCAAGCACGAGCGGCACCGGCAGCTTCTGCAGGTTCTCGCCGCACGCGAAGGCGTCGCAGTTCGGGCCCGCGGCGAGTTGCGCGAGCGTGAAGTCGCGCAGCGCGCGGTTCTCGTCGTTGGCGAGCGCAAGCGCGGCGAGCGGCGCGCCGCCCGACTGCGCGAGCAGCCCCGCCGGATCGTCGACGCCTTGCGATGCGAGCCACGCGCTCGCTTCGTCCGACGGCGGCACACTCATCGGCCATTGACGGCAGCGGCTGATGATCGTCGGCAGCAGCCGGTCGATGCGCGCCGACACCAGCAGGAACACGACGCCCGAAGGCGGCTCTTCGAGCGTCTTCAACAGCGCATTCGCCGCCGCGACGTTGAGCGCCTCGGCCGGATAGAGCACGACGACGCGCAAGCCGCCCCGATGCGAGCCGACGCCGCAAAAATCCAGCAGCCCGCGCACCTGCTCGATCTTGATTTCCTTGCTGGGCGTGCGCGTCTTCTTGCCTTCGTCGCCGTCGGATTTTTCGGCGGGCGCATCGGCTGCGTCGCCGGCTCCGGCAGCCAGTCCCGCCAGCGCTTCAGGAAGCACCGCGCGGTAATCGGGATGATTGCCCTGCGAAAACCACCGACACGCCGGACAGGTCCCGCACGGCTCGCCGTTTGCAGCGGGCGTCTCGCACAGTAGTCCCTGCGCCAGATGTTGCGCGAACTGAAGTTTGCCGATGCCCGCCTCGCCATGCAGCAACAGCGCATGCGGCCAGTGCGCGCGCAGTTGCTGGAGTCGCTGCCAGTCGCCGGTTTGCCAAGGGTAGATCATCGATATGTTTCTTCGTTAAATCAGAGGCTTGCAACGACTTCTTCGAGTTTTTTGCGAATCTCGTCGATGGACCGGGTCGAATCGACGATGAAAAACCGTTGCGGCGATTCATCCGCGCGGCGCAAATACTCGTTACGCGTACGCTCGAAAAACGCCTCCGACTCGCTCTCGAACTTGTCCGGCGCGCGCGCGGCCGAGCGGCGCTCGCTCGCGGTGTCGGTCGGCACGTCGAAGAGCACGGTCAGATCCGGCTGGAAACCGCCTTGCACCCAGCGTTCGAGCGCTTCGAGCTTGTCGCGCGGCAGCCCGCGCCCGCCGCCCTGATAGGCGAATGTCGCGTCGGTGAAACGGTCCGACAGCACCCAGTCGCCACGCGAAAGCGCCGGCTCGATCACTTGCGCCAGATGCTCGCGGCGCGCGGCGAACATGAGCAGCGCTTCGGTTTCGAGGTCCATCGGCTGGTTCAGCAGAATGCCGCGCAGCGTTTCACCGAGCGGCGTGCCACCCGGTTCGCGCGTCATGACGACCTGATGGCCGCCCGGCTCGACTTTCGATTCGAGCCGCTCGCGAAACCAGTTCAGATGGGTGGTCTTGCCCGCGCCGTCGATGCCTTCGAACGTGATGAACTTGCCGCGCGCCATTCATTGACCCCGGATGTATTTGTCGACGGCCTTGTTGTGGTCGCCCAGATTGTCGGAAAAGATGCTGCTGCCGTCGCCGCGCGACACGAAATAGAGCGCGTTGCTCGCGGCGGGGTTGAGCGTGGCGTTCAAGGCGGCCACGCCGGGCAGCGCGATCGGCGTCGGCGGCAAACCCATGCGCGTGTAGGTATTGTACGGAGTGTCCGTCTGCAGGTCCTTTTTCTTGAGTTTTCCGCCGTAGGCCGGACCCAGGCCGTAGATCACGCTCGGGTCGGTCTGCAGCGGCATGCCGATGCGCAGCCGGTTCGCGAACACCGCCGCGACGAGCGGCCGGTCCGACGCGCGCCCCGTCTCCTTCTCGACGATCGACGCCATGATCAGCGCATCATAGGGCGTCTTGTAAGGCAGATTCTGCGCCCGCGTGTTCCAGGCCTCGGTAAGGCGCGCCTGCATCAGCCGATACGCGCGCTTGTACACGGCTAGATCGCTCGTGCCTTTGTCGAAGAGATAGGTGTCGGGGAAGAACAGGCCTTCGGCGGATGCCTTGTCGACTTCGGTCGCGCCGATCGCGCGCAGCAAGTCGGTGTCGGTCATGCCTGCCGTGTCGTGCGTGAGCGCGGGATTGCTGTCGAGCTCGCCGCGCATTTTCTGGAGCGTCCAGCCTTCGATGACGGTCGCGACATATTCGTTCACGTCGCCGCGCGCGATTTTCTGCAGCACCTCGTAAGGCGTGATGCCGGTCTTGAACGCGTAGTTGCCGGATTTCAACTGCGCGGACAGGCCGAGCACACGGGTCATCAGCACGAAAAGCTCCGGCTCGACGGGCACGCCGCCGCGATTCAACTGGGTGCTCACGCTGCGCAGGCTGCTATGAGACTTGATGGTGACGTCGAGTTCGGGCGTCGACAATTCCATGGGCCGGTTGGCCCACCAGTACACGCCGCCCGCGCCGGCAGCCGCGAGCATTGCGGCGAGGACCGCCGCCACGACGCATTTCTTCAGAAAGGACATGCGAAACACGCTTGAGATAAGACCAATATAATAACTTGCCGCCTGCGCCGGAGCCGCATTCCGCGGCCTGCGCCCAAACGATAGGATTGACAACCCGCCGACTCATGAATTCCCAGACCATCGCTCTCGCCGCCTCAGACTTCGATTCCGTCAAGACCTCCGGCACATATATGCCGCTCACCCAGTTCGGCGTGATCGACGTCAAGGGCGAGGACGCCGCCTCTTTTTTGCACAACCAGATCACCAACGACGTCCAGCATCTCGATGCATCGACCGCGCGTCTCGCGGGCTACTGCTCGCCGAAGGGCCGGCTGCTCGGCTCGTTCCTGATGTGGCGCACCGCCGACGCGGTGCGGCTCCTGATCGCGCGGGACACGCAGGCCGCCGTGCAGAAGCGCCTGTCGATGTTCGTGCTGCGCTCGAAGGCGAAGCTCACCGACGCGAGCGCCGAGGTGACGGCGGTCGGTTTCGCGGGCGACGTGCGCGCGGCGCTCTCGGGCATTTTCGATGCGCTGCCCGACGGCGTGCATGTGAAAGTCGAAGGCCCGCACGGCTCGCTGATCCGCGTGCCGGATGCGGCGCATCGGCCGCGCTTTCTGTGGGTCGGCCCGAAGGCCGAGGTCGAGGCCCGGCTCGCGAAACTCGATGAGAAGCTCAAGCGCGCGCCCGAGCAGATGTGGGACTGGCTCGACATCCACGCGGGCGAGCCGCGCATCACTCACGCGACGGTCGAGCAGTTCGTTCCGCAGATGGTGAACTTCGACATTCTGGGCGCGGTGAACTTCAAGAAGGGCTGTTATCCGGGACAGGAAATCGTCGCGCGCAGCCAGTATCGCGGCACCATCAAGCGGCGCACGGCGCTCGCGCACGTCGACGACGACGCGGCGCCCGGCGCTGAACTCTTTCATTCCGACGATCCCGGCCAGCCATGCGGGCTCGTCGTCAACGTGGCGCCCGCGGAGAACGGCGGCGCGGATTGTCTCGTGGAGATCAAGCTCGCCGCGCTCGAAAACGGCTCGGTGCATATCGGTTCAGCCGCCGGCCCCGCGCTCGCTTTTGTGCCGCTGCCCTACGCTTTTCCCGTCGACGCCTGAGGTCGCGCGAGCATGTGCCTGATTGTCTTCGACTGGCAGCCCGGGGCTTCGCCTGAAAACGGCCGCGCGCTGCTGACGCTTTCGGCCAATCGCGACGAGTTCTTTCGCCGCGACGCCGAACCGATGCACTGGTGGCACGATGCGCCGGGCGTGCTCGCCGGCCGCGATCTGACGGGCGGCGGGACGTGGCTCGGCGTATCGCGCGACGGCCGGTTCGCGGCGCTGACCAACTATCGCGCTCCGAGCGAGATGCGGCCGAACGCGCCGACACGCGGCACGCTCGTGAGCGCATTTCTCGCCGGCGAGCGCATGGCGCCGCTCGATTATCTGCGCGGCGTCGCGCGGGAAGGTCATCGGTACAACGGATTCAATCTTCTTTGCGCCGACTTCACGCGACGCGAACTCGGCTGGTACGGCAATCGCGCGGACGCCTCTCCCGCTCTGCTCGATGCGGGCGTGCACGGCTTGTCGAACAGCCTCTTGAACACGCCGTGGCCGAAGCTCGTCGCGCAACGCGAGGCACTGTGCGATCTGATTCACGCCGATGAACGCCCGGCGCTCGATGTGCTCATCGAGACCTTGCGCGACCCGCGCATCGCGAACGACGATCATTTGCCGTCGACGGGAATTTCGATCGAGCGTGAGCGCGTGTTGTCGGCGGCGTTCATCGAAACGGCGGACTACGGCACGCGCAGCACGACGGCCTTGCGTGTGAATCTGACGTCGACTGGGTTAGCGCTGGAAATCAAGGAACGCAGCGACGATGACGGCTCGCACCGCATCGTCAGGCCGGGGGCGTTCGAGCGGGCGTTTGCGTTCGAGTTGCCGTGATCACCCTCGTCGTCGCGCAAGGTACACGGTCGCGACGATGCCGGAAAATTCGGACCCCGGTCATGCGCTGCCCGTCGGCTACGTGATGTCGAACGCCTCTCGCAGCGCCCTCACCGCATCCGCATGCGCCTGCGCCACTTCCGGCACGAAGCCGCCCATCTTGAAGAACTCGTGAATCATGCCTTCGTAGCGCATGAGCGTGACCGGCACGCCCGCATCTTCGAGCCTGGCGGCAAACGCGATGTCCTCGTCGTAAAGCGGATCGTGATCCGCCGCCGCGATCCACGCCGGCGCGACGCCCTCGAAGTCCGGCACGCCGTCCGCTGCGTCGAGCGGGGCGAAACGCCAGTCGTCGCGGTCGCGATCGTCGCGCAGATACTGCGCGAAAAACCACTGGATCGTCTCGCCGGAAAGCAGATATCCATCGGCGAGGCGCGCATGCGATTCGCTCTTCTGCCACGCGCTCGTGCCCGGATAGATGAGCAGTTGCAGCCGCAAGCCGATGCCCGCGTCGCGCGCGAGCACCGCGCACACGATCGCCAGCGTGCCGCCCGCGCTGTCGCCGCCGACCGCGAGCCGGGCCGGATCGATGCCGAGCGTGGGCGCCTCGCGGGCCAGCCATTGCAGCGCGTCGAACGCATCGTTCGCCGCGACGGGGAACCTGTGCTCCGGCGCGAGCCGGTAGTCCACCGATACGACCGCGCACCCCGCATCGTGCGCGAGCTTGCGGCACAGTGCGTCGTGCGTCGACACACTGCCGACGGTGAAGCCGCCGCCATGCAGATACACGAGCGCGGGTGCGGGTGCGGCCCAGCTCGGCTCGACCGTGTGATACACGCGCAGGCCGATGCGCTCGCCATCGCGCGCGGGGATGCGCAGGTCCTCGACGCTTTGCATCGGCAACGGCGCGATATCGAGAATCGGCGCGCTCATCGCGTAGGCCGCGCGAGCCTGCTGCGGCGTGAGCGTGTGATACGGCGGTCGATTGGCGCGCGCGACCATCTCCAGAATTTGCGCGATCTTCGGATTGAGCGGCATCGGCGAAAAGGGCGTCAAAGGGACACGATGATGCCACGAACGGCGCGCCGCTAATGCGGACGCTTCAGCGACATCGGATCGGTCGGGTTGCGCAGTTGCGCGATATCGTCGAGCCGCAGTTGCACCGACGGCATGATGCCCGGATGCGTGATCACGTAGAAGCGCCCTTCGCGCACCGCATCGAACGTCAGCTCGGCGATGTCGCGCGCGGAGAGCTTGCCGCCCTCCACCGCCCTCGTGAGTTGCCGCGCCGCGAGCTTCTGCGACGCGGTGTACGGCGTCTCGTTGGCGAGCGCCTCGGGCCGCGAGCGTTCGGCGTTGGCGATGCCCGTCGGCACGAACGCGGGACACAGCAGCGACACGCCGATCATCGACGCGCCCGCGAGCCGCAAGTCGTGATGAAGCGTCTCGGTCAGCGCGACGACCGCATGCTTCGACGCGTTGTAGACGCCCATCGCGGGCGCGGCGAGCAGGCCCGCCACCGACGCCGTGTTGACGATATGCGCGGGCTCGTTCTGCTCGATCATGATCGGCACGAACGCGCGCAGTCCGTTCGCGACGCCCATCACGTTCACGCCGAAGACCCATTGCCAGTCGTTCGCGCTGTTTTCCCACACGAAGCCGCCCGCGCCGACGCCCGCGTTGTTGAAGAGCAGATGCACGCCGCCATAGGCATCGAGCGACGTTCGGGCGAGCGCGAGCACCTGAGCCGGGTCCGCCACGTCCGTCGTGACGCCGGTCGCGTCGCCGCCCGCCGCGCGCACCGCCTCGACGGTTGCGGCGAGCGCTGCGGTGTCGAGATCGGCGAGCACGAGCTTCATGCCGAGCGCCGCGCCCCGGGTGGCGAACTCGCGTCCGAATCCGCTGCCCGCGCCCGTGATGACGGCGACTTTGCCTTCGAAGCGATCCACGTGTCTTCCTTCGCGCTTAAACGAGCTTCACCAGTTGCTTGCCGAAGTTCTTCCCGCGCAGAAGGCCGAGAAACGCCTCGGGCGCATTCTCGAGCCCTTGCGCGATGCTCTCGCGAAACTGCAGTTTCTTGGTCGCGATGCGCTCGCCGAGCTCCTTCAGCGCCTGCGGCCAGATATCCAGATGCTCATAGACGATGAAGCCCTGCAGCTTGAGCCGCTGAGTCAGGATCAGCCTGGGCGCATCCATCGGCAACGGCTTGCCGTCGTAGCCGGAGATCATCCCGCACACCGCGATGCGCCCGAACGCGTTCATGCGCGCGAGCACGGCGTTGAGCACGTCGCCGCCGACGTTCTCGAAATAGCCGTCGATGCCATCCGGCGTCGCGGCTTTCAGATCTTCGTAGAGCTTGCCCGCCTTGTAATCGACGCACGCGTCGAAGCCGAGTGTCTCGACGACATGGCGGCACTTCTCCGCCCCGCCCGCGATGCCCACCGCGCGGCATCCCGCCGCCTTCGCCAGTTGCCCGACGACGCTGCCCACCGCGCCGCTCGCAGCCGACACGACGACCGTCTCGCCCGCCTTCGGCTCGATGATGCGGTTCAGTCCATACCACGCCGTGACGCCCGGCATGCCGAGCGCGCCGAGATACGCGGACAGCGGCACACGCGATGCATCGACCTTGTTCAGCGCCTTGCCGTCGGACGTGCCGTATTCCTGCCAGCCGAGCATGCCGACGACGCTATCGCCCGCCTCGAACGCCGGATTGCGCGATTCGGTCACGACGCCCACCGTGCCGCCGATCATCACTTCATCGAGCGGTTGCGGCGCGGCGTACGACTTCGCGTCGTCCATGCGGCCGCGCATGTACGGATCGAGCGACAGATAGTGATTGCGCACGCGCACTTCGCCGTCCTGCAGCGGCGCGAGCGGCGTTTCGACGAGCCTGAAGTTCGTCACCGACGCCTCGCCCTGCGGGCGCGACACGAGCAAAACCTGACGGTTGATCTGGGCGTCTGCCATGTGGTTTCTCCTTCGCGAACTGGATTCAGGCGTCGCTCGGTCCCGGCGTCGCCTTCGGATCGGAGCGCATCTTCTGCCGGACGATATCGCGCCCGACCGCGAGCCGCTTCATGTACTTGAACGTGCCGAGCGCCTTCGCGACGAAGTGGCCTTCGCTGTCGCGAATCTCGCCTTCGCAATAGGCCATCGTCGTCGAGCGATGCAGCACGCGCCCGTAACCGCGCAGTTCGCCGCGTCCGGGCTGCATGAAATTGACTTTCATCTCGACGGTGACGACGCCGATCCCGTCGCCCGCGACGCTGCGCGCGGCGAGCGCGAGCGCTGCGTCGAGCAGCGTCATCGTGACGCCGCCGTGCGCGATGCCCCACGTATTCATGTGCGCGTCCTGGAGCGGCATGCGCACTTCGCTTTCGCCGTCCGCGGCCTTGACGAACTGCACGCCGAGCGCGTCGATGAACGGGCTTTCGATCGAGACGTTGCCCGACGGTTGATCGGAAGAGGACATCGCGTTCACACTTCGTAGTCGACGCACTGACGATCTTCGCGGATCGCCGCGACGAAGTCCTTCAGCGCCTGATGTTTCGGATGGACCTGATAGGCTTCGAGCGCGGCCTTGTCGTCGAAATCGGAGACGAGCACGACGTCATAGGTGCAGTCGAAACCCGGTTGCGCGGTGCCGACTTCGAAATGCCCCTGTCCCTTTACGATGCTGCGGCAGGTTTCGAGCTTCGCCTTCAGCTTTTGCGCGTTCTCGGCGCGGCTCGCGCCCTCGGCGTTTTCCTTCAGCTTCCACATGACGATGTGACGTAGCACGGCGACTCCTGGTATCTAACGAGAACTGAAGCGTAGCAAAAATCGCCGTGCGGCGAAGCGCACCCGAACGCCGCGCAACCCTCACACGATTTCGAACAGACCCGCCGCGCCCTGCCCGCCGCCGATGCACATCGTGACCACGACGAACTTCGCGCCGCGCCGCTTGCCCTCGATGAGCGCGTGGCCCGTCAGACGCGCACCCGACACGCCATACGGATGACCGACCGCGATCGCGCCGCCGTTCACGTTCAGGCGCTCGTCGGGAATGCCCAGCCGGTCGCGGCAATAGAGCACCTGCACGGCGAACGCTTCGTTCAGTTCCCACAAGCCGATATCGTCGACGGACAAGCCCGCGCGCTTCAGAAGCTTCGGCACGGCGAAGACCGGACCGATGCCCATCTCGTCCGGCTCGCAGCCCGCGACCGCAAAGCCGCGGAAGATGCCGAGCGGCGTCAGGCCTTCCTTTTCCGCGAGCGTCGCGTTCATCACGACGCATGCGGACGCCCCGTCCGAGAACTGGCTCGCGTTGCCCGCCGTGATGACGCCGCCGGGCAGCGCGGTGCGAATGTTCGACACGCCTTCGAGCGTCGTGTCGGCGCGGATGCCCTCGTCGGCGGCGAGCGTCACCTCCTTCGTGAACATGCGACCCGTTGCCTTGTCGGCGATGCCGGCGAGGACGGTGATCGGCACGATTTCATCGTCGAACCTGCCGGCGGCCTGCGCTGCCGCCGCGCGCTGCTGCGAGCGCACGCCGTATTCGTCCTGCCGCGCTTTCGATATCTCGTAGCGCTTCGCGACATTCTCGGCGGTCTGCAGCATCGACCAGTAGATTTCGGGCTTGTGCCGGTTAAGCCAGCCCTCGGTCAGCATGTGACGGTTCATCTCGTTCTGCACGCACGAGATCGATTCGACACCGCCCGCGACGAACACATCGCCCTCGCCCGTCATCACGCGCTGCGCGGCGAGCGCGATCGTCTGCAAGCCCGACGAGCAGAAGCGATTGACCGTCATGCCCGGCACCGAGACAGGCAACTGCGCGCGCAACGCGATCTGCCGCGCGATGTTCATGCCCGTCGCGCCCTCCGGATTCGCGCACCCCATGATGACGTCCTCGACGCGCGCCGGATCGATGCCCGCGCGCTCGACGACCGCCTTCGTCACATGGCCGCCGAGCGTCGCGCCGTGGGTCATGTTGAGCGCGCCGCGCCACGATTTGGCAAGCGCGGTGCGCGCCGTCGATACGATCACTGCATCGGTCATGTCGTCTCCCTTGCTTTCAAGATCTCTTCTGCCGTCACGCGCTGCACGCCCGCGTCGCGCATGTCCTGCCAGGCCTTGGCGAGCGAACCGTTCAGATCGATCGCGCGGCATGCGTCCTCGATCACGGTCACTTCGAAGCCGGCCGCGCGCGCATCGAGCGCGGACCACGCGACGCAATAGTCGGTCGCGAGTCCGGCGAGCCAGACATGCTTCGCACCGACGTTGCGCAGATAGCCTTCTAGACCGGTCGGCGTCGCGCGATCCGCTTCGAGAAACGCGGAGTAGCTGTCGACATGCTCGTGATGGCCCTTGCGAATCACGAGCCGCGCATGCGGCACATGCAGATCGCGATGCAGCGCAGCGCCCTGCGTATCCTGCACGCAATGCACCGGCCACAACACCTGCTCGCCATAGGGCAGCGTCATCGTCTCGAACGGCTGGCGGCCCGCGTGATTCGCCGCGAACGAGACATGCGAGCGCGGATGCCAGTCCTGCGTCAGCACGACATGCGAGAACCTGCGCGCGAGCGTGTTGATGACCGGCACGACTTCATCGCCGCGCGCGACGGCGAGCGCCCCGCCCGGCATGAAATCGTATTGCACGTCCACCGCGAGCAATACGTCTTCGATGGGTTTCATCTCAGTCATTGAAGCGTCCGTTCGATTGCGCGAGTTCTGTCACGCGCGCGGCGGCTCGCCACGCTTCGCCGTTGGCCTGTTTCGCGTATTTGCGCATCGCGCGTTCGACGTTGTAGAGGCCGATGGTGTCCGCATGGAGCATCGGGCCGCCGCGCCAGAGCGGAAAGCCGTAGCCCGTCAGATAGACCATGTCGATGTCCGATGCCTTGCCCGCGATGCCTTCCTCGAGAATCTTCGCGCCTTCGTTCACGAGCGCGAGCACGAGACGCTCGACGATCTCTTCATCGCCGATCCTGCGCCGCTCGATGCCGCGTTCCTTCGAATACGCGACGATCATGTCGTCGACCACCTTCGATGGCAGCGCGTCGCGCTTGCCCGGCTGATAGTCGTACCAGCCCGCGCCGGCTTTCTGACCGAAGCGGCCCGCCTCGCACAGACGATCGGCGACGCGCGAATAGTGCAGGTCCGGCTGTTCCCGATAGCGGCGCTTTCTGATCGCCCAGCCGATGTCGTTGCCGGCGAGATCGCTCATGCGAAACGGGCCCATCGCGAAGCCGAACTTCTCGATCGCGCGATCGATCTGCGCCGGCAGCGCGCCTTCCTCCAGCATGAAGAGCGCTTGCCGGATGTACTGCTCGATCATCCGATTGCCGATGAAGCCGTCGCACACGCCCGACACCACTGCCGTCTTCCTGATCTTCTTCGCGAGCTGCATGACCGTGGCGAGAACGTCCTTTTCGGTCTTCTCGCCGCGCACGACTTCGAGCAGCTTCATCACGTTCGCCGGGCTGAAGAAGTGCATGCCGATCACGTCGCCCGGACGCTTCGTGAACGACGCGATCCTGTCGAGGTTCAGTGTCGACGTATTCGATGCGAGGATCGCACCGGGCTTCGCGCATTCGTCGAGCTGGCGGAACACCTGTTCCTTCACGCCCAGCTCTTCGAAGACGGCTTCGATGATCAGATCGGCCTGCGCCAGATCGCCGTAAGAAAGCGTCGGTGCGATGAGCGCCATGCGCTCGTCGACTTTTTCCTGCGTGAGCTTGCCCTTTTTAACCTGCGCTTCGTAGTTGCGCCGGATCGTCGCGAGGCCGCGATCGAGCGCATCCTGCTTCGTTTCGAGCAGCACGACGGGCAAGCCCGCGTTGAGGAAGTTCATCGCGATGCCGCCGCCCATCGTGCCCGCGCCGATGACGCCGATCCGCTCGATCTTCCTTGCGGGCGTATTCGACGGCACATCGGCGATCTTGGCGGCCGCGCGTTCGCCGAAAAACGCGTGCCGCAACGCGCGGCTCTCGGGCGTCTGCACGAGCGCGAGAAAGCATTCGCGCTCGAACGCGAGGCCGCGCTCGAAGCCTTCTTTCACACCCTTTTCGATCGCGTCGATGCACTTGTGCGGCGCCGGAAAATGCTTCGCGACCGTGGCGACACCGTTGCGCGCGAACTGAATGAAGCCCTCGGCGTTCGGATGCTCGATCTTGCGATCGCGCACCTTCGGATACGGACCGCCGCGATCGGCGGCCCGGCTCGCGAACGACAACGCGCGTTCGAGCAAATCGCCTTCGGCGATCTCGTCGAAGAGCGCGGTTTGCGTGAGCTTTTCCGACAGCACCGGCGTGCCCGACACGATCATGTTCAACGCCGTTTCCAGCCCGAGCACGCGCGGCAGACGCTGCGTGCCGCCCGCGCCGGGCAAGAGGCCCAGTTTCACTTCCGGCAGCGCGATCTGGGCCCCGGGCGCGGCGATGCGGTAGTGCGCGCCGAGCGCCAGTTCGAGGCCGCCGCCCATCGCGACCGCGTGAATCGCCGCGACCACGGGCTTCGCGCTCGCTTCGAGCGCCTTGATCACGGTCATCAGCGTCGGTTCCTGCGTGGCTTTCGGCGTATTGAATTCGGTGATGTCCGCGCCGCCGGAGAACGCCTTGCCCGCGCCGATGATGACGATGGCGCGCACATCGCGGTCATCGTTCGCGCGCTCGATGCCTTCGACGATGCCGACGCGCGTGGAATGACCGAGCCCGTTGACGGGCGGATTGTCGAGCGTGATGACGGCAACGCCGCCGCGGATCGTGTAGTCCACTGCCATGAAGGTGCCTCCTGTCGACCAGATATCGGAATGATTGTGGTTGATCGACGCAGAATACACAAAAAAGCACGATCGTTCAAACTCGCTGATCATGCGGATTCTGCTGTGGAAATGCGCGAAGCCCCGGTGTCGCGCGGGCGAACCGGGGCTTCGGGGACGCGGAGAAAGCGCTAAACGGAATTTTCGGTCGCGCCCGGCAGCACGTAATCGCGATACTGTTCGCGCAGGCGCACCTTTTGCAGTTTTCCGGTCGCCGTGTGCGGCAATTCCTCGGCGAACACGACATCGTCCGGAATCCACCACTTCGCGACCTTGCCCTCGAAATGCGCGAGCAACGCTTCGCGCGTGAGCGTAGCGCCGGGCTTCAGGACAGCGACGATCAGCGGCCGCTCCGTCCATTTCGGATGCGAGCAGGCGATGCACGCCGCTTCCGCCACGTGCGGATGCGACACCGCGATGTTCTCCAGATCGATCGAGCTGATCCATTCGCCGCCGGACTTGATCACGTCCTTGCTGCGATCGGTGATCTGCATGAAACCGTCCGGATCGATGGTCGCGACATCGCCCGTCGGAAACCAGCCGTCGACGAGCGGCGAGTCGTCCCGGCGAAAATACCGGTCGATGACCCACGGCCCGCGCACGTACAGATCGCCGAAGGACTTGCCGTCCCACGGCAGTTCGCGGCCGTCGTCGCCGACCACTTTCATGTCGACGCCGAAGAGCGTATGACCCTGCTTCTCCAGCGAGCGACGCTGCTCTTCGCGCGGACGTTGCTTCTGCTTGAAGCTCAAGCGCGACAGCGTGCCGAGCGGCGACATCTCCGTCATGCCCCACGCGTGAATCACCTGCACGCCGTACTCTTCCTCGAAGATGCGCAGCATCGCGGGCGGGCACGCGGAACCGCCGATCACCGTGCGCCGCAACGTCGAAAAGCGCACGTTCTGCTGCTTCATGTACGTGAGCAGGCTCATCCAGACGGTCGGCACGCCGGCCGAGTACGTGACGCCTTCCGACTCCATCAGCTCATAGAGCGACTTGCCGTCGAGATCCTTGCCCGGCAACACGAGCTTCGCGCCGACGAGCGGACCCGCGTGCGGAATGCCCCACGCGTTGACATGGAACATGGGCACGACGGGAAGAATCGAATCGCTCGACGATGCACCCATCGCGTCGGGCAATGCCGCGCCGTAAGCGTGCAGCACCGTCGAGCGATGCGAGTACAGCGCGCCCTTCGGATTGCCCGTCGTGCCCGACGTGTAGCAGAGAAACGATGCCTGACGCTCGTCGAGCACCGGCCATTCGTAGTTGCCGTCGTGCTCGCCGATGAGCGTCTCGTAGCTCATGACCGGCACGCTCATGTTCGACAGATGCTCGGTAATGCACGCGGTATCGCCGAGCGCGATCCAGCCTTTCACGTTGGGGCACTGCGGCGCGATGAGCTCGACGAGCGGACCGAAGGTCATGTCGAAGCAGACGTATGAATCGTCCGCGTGATCGATGATGAACGCGATCTGATCGGGAAAGAGTCGCGGGTTGATCGTGTGGCATACGGCGCCCATGCCGCTCACGCCGTAATAGCATTCGAGATGTCTGTAACCGTTCCATGCGAGCGTGCCGATGCGCTCGCCCTGTTCGACGCCGAGCGCGGTCAGCGCCTGCGCAAGCTGCTTAGCGCGCTTCTCGCAATCGCGGTAGGTGTAGCGGTGGATATCGCCTTCGATGCGGCGCGACACGATCTCGTTGTCGCCGAAGTGGCGTGAGGCATGGGACAGCAGAGACGACGCGAGCAACGGTATCTCCATCATCTGGCCAAGGAGATGACTGTGAAGCGGCGGCGACGTCATAGGCGATGTCCTCGGATGAGTCGATTGCTGGTCGGATGGCCGGGCCACACTCCTGCAGGCCCGCAGGCGCGGAATTACAATATCGTTTAACTCAGAGGCGCTCAATATGTCGTTTTCCCCAAGCAATGCCGTGCGCGCCGCGCTCGACGAGACCCCCGCCCTTGCGCGTTCCGTGAGCGAAATCGCGAGCGCGATCCGGGTCGGCGAGCCCGGCTCGTTCGCGGCGCTCGGCAACGCTTTTCTCACCCGTCTTCCTGCCGCGCCGGCGCCCGATCCGTACCTCGTCGGCCTGTCGCGCGAGATGGCCGAAGCGCTCGGCTTCGATCCACAGGTCGCCACCGGCGCTGAAAAAGAGGCCTTCGCCGCCTGGTTCGCCGGCAATCCGACGCGCGACTGGCCGGGCGATGCATTGCCGTATGCCGCCGTGTACTCGGGCCACCAGTTCGGCGTGTGGGCGGGTCAACTGGGCGATGGCCGCGCGCTCACGCTCGGTGAAGCCGAACGCGACGGCGCGCGGCTCGAAGTGCAACTGAAGGGCGCGGGCCGCACGCCCTATTCGCGCATGGGCGATGGCCGCGCCGTGCTGCGCTCGTCGATCCGCGAGTTTCTGTGCTCGGAAGCGATGCATCATCTCGGCATCCCGACGACGCGCGCGCTTGCCGTCATCGGCTCGGATCTGCCGGTGCGGCGCGAGACCATCGAACGGGCGGCGATCGTCACGCGCGTCGCGCCGAGCTTCGTGCGCTTCGGCCACTTCGAGCATTTCTATTCGAACGATCGCATCGACGATCTGAAGATGCTCGCCGATCACGTGATCGAGCGCTTCTATCCGCATTGCCGCGAAGCGGACGATCCTTACCTCGCGCTGCTCGACGAAGCCGTGCGCACGACCGCCGATCTGATGGCGCAGTGGCAAGGGGTCGGCTTCTGTCACGGCGTGATGAACACCGACAACATGTCGATCCTCGGCCTCACGATCGACTATGGCCCGTTCGGTTTCATCGATGGCTTCAACGCGCATCACATCTGCAATCACTCGGATACGCAAGGCCGCTATTCGTACGGCCGTCAGCCGCAGGTCGCCTACTGGAACCTCTTCTGTCTCGCGCAGGCGCTCGTGCCGCTCTTTGGCGCGAACCTGCCCGAAGAAGGCCGTGCCGAGCGCGTGGTCGAAGCGGCGCAAAAGGTGATGGAACGCTACAAGGATCGTTTCGGGCCCGCTCTCGTCGCGAAGATGCGTGCGAAGCTCGGCCTCGACATCGAGCGCGAAGGCGACGACAAGCTCGCCAACGGTCTGTTCGAAATCATGCATGCGAATCGCGCGGACTTCACGCTCACGTTCCGGAACCTGTCGAAGCTCTCGAAAACCGACGCGGGCCGGGACGCCCCCGTGCGCGATCTGTTCCTCGACCGCGCCGCGTTCGATGCGTGGGCGGCGCAGTATCGCGAGCGTCTGGCTCACGAGCCGCGCGACGACGCCGCGCGCGCCGAGGCGATGAATCGCGTGAATCCGAAGTACGTGCTGCGCA
Organism: Caballeronia sp. J97; assembly: GCF_905220305.1. Taxonomy (NCBI): domain Bacteria; kingdom Pseudomonadati; phylum Pseudomonadota; class Betaproteobacteria; order Burkholderiales; family Burkholderiaceae; genus Caballeronia; species Caballeronia sp. J97. The sequence goes on from NZ_CAJMZL010000001.1 coordinate 102,177, forward strand.
ATCATCTGGCGGAGCAGGCGATCCGCCAGGCGAACGAAAAAGACTTCTCGGAAGTGACGCGGCTCCTCGACGTGCTGCGTCATCCGTACGACGAACAGCCGCAATACGAAGCCTACGCCGCCCTTCCGCCCGACTGGGCGAGCGAGCTCGAAGTGAGTTGTTCTTCGTAGGATCGCCCATATATACCCAGCCTTCCCGGCCAGATCAAAGGAACGACAGATGAGCAGAGACGACACCCCGGCGAGCTATCCGCTGCAAAAAGACGACGCCTCCTATCGCCGCGAACTCGACGACATGCAGTATCAGGTCACGCGCCACGCCGCGACCGAGCGCCCGTTCACCGGCAAATACTGGGATCACAAGGAGCGCGGTGTCTATGACTGCGTGTGTTGCGGCACGCCGCTCTTCGAATCGGACACGAAATTCGACGCGGGCTGTGGATGGCCGAGCTACTTCAAGCCGATCAACGGCGAAGTGATCCAGGAAAAAACCGACCGCTCGCACGGCATGCTTCGTATCGAAGTGGTGTGCAAGAACTGCGGCGCGCATCTCGGCCACGTCTTCGAAGACGGCCCCGCGCCGACCGGCCTGCGGTATTGCATCAACTCGGCTGCGCTACAATTCGAACCCAAGTAAGCGCGAGCCCGGCATGGGCGCGCGGAGCGCCCGTGCATCCAGCCGTACCGGCGCCCGCTCCGCTCGACCCGAGCGGGCGCTCTCGCCTCGCGCGCCTTGCATCCATTCGATGCCCATCACGTCCGCACGCCAATGAAATTTCTGTTCGATCTGTTTCCGATCATCCTCTTTTTCGTCGCATTCAAGGTCTGGGGCATCTATACCGCGACGGCCGTTGCGATCGCGGCGACGCTGGTGCAGATCGCCTGGGTCGCGTTCCGGCATCGCAAGGTCGATCCGATGCTGTGGGTGAGTCTCGGCGTGGTCGTCGTATTCGGCGGCGCGACGCTCGTGCTGCACAACGACACGTTCATCAAATGGAAGCCGACGGCGCTCTACTGGCTCTTCGCATTCGCGCTGATCGTCGCGCAGATCGGTTTCAGAAAGAATCTCATCGAAGCGATGATGGGCAAGCAGATCGTGTTGCCGCATCGCGTCTGGGGCCAGTTGAATGTCGCGTGGGCGGTATTCTTCGCGCTGCTCGGCATCGTGAACCTGTTCGTGGCGTATAACTTCACCACGGACCAGTGGGTGAACTTCAAGCTCTTCGGCGCGACGGGATGTCTTGTCGTATTCATCGTCGCGCAGAGTTTCTGGCTCGCGAAATACATGAAGGAGGACGGACAATGAGCGCATCGTTCGATTTCATGAGCGCGTCGGCCGCGGACAAGATCGCGCATCTCGAGGCGAGTCTGAACGCGGCCTTGCAGCCGCAGTCGGTGCATATCGACGACGACAGCGCCGCGCACGCGGGTCATGCGGGTGCGGCCGCGGGCAGCCACTATACGGTGACGATCGTCGCGCAATGCTTCGCGGGCAAGCCGCGCGTGGCGCGACATCGACTGGTGTATGATGCGCTGGCCGAGGAAATGCGGCGCGGCGTGCACGCGCTCGCGATCCGGGCTTACACGCCGCAGGAGTTCGCAGAACAATTCGAATAAGCCCACGCGCGGTTCACCGATAAGCCTTGCCTCTTAAATTCTCGCCTTCCAAGGCGTCTGTTTGCTCAGTTAGGAACCTCCGATGACTTTGAAAAAAACCCGCGTCTGGGTGTTGCTGGCTGCATTCGCGGCTGCGCCCGCGTTTGCGCAAAACATCGCCGTCGTCAACGGCACGCCGATTCCCACGTCGCGCGCCGATGCGCTCGTGAAGCAACTCGTGGCGCAGGGTCAGCAGAATTCGCCGCAGCTTCAGCAGGCGGTGCGCGAGGAACTCATCAACCGCGAAATCCTGATGCAGGAAGCCGCGCGTGAAGGCATCGCGACGCGCCCAGACGTGAAGGCGCAAATCGCCGTCGCGCAGCAGACCGTCGTGCTGCGCGCGCTGATCGAAGACTTCGTGAAGAAGAACACGCCGACCGACGCCGAGATCAAGGCGCGATATGACCAGCTCGTCAAGCAAAACGGCGGCGGCAAGGAATTGCATCTGCATCACATTCTCGTCGAGGACGAAGCGCAGGCGAAGGATCTGATCGCGAAGATCAAGGCCGGCGCGAGCTTCGAAGACCTCGCGAAGCAATATTCGAAGGATCCGGGATCGGGCAAGAACGGCGGCGATCTGGACTGGTCGTCGCCTTCTGCCTACGTGCCGGAATTCGGCGCGGCCGCGGAAAAGCTGAAGAAGGGCGAAGTGACGCCCGAGCCGGTAAAGACGCAGTTCGGCTGGCACGTCATCCGTCTGGACGACTCGCGTGAAGTCGCCCCGCCGCCGCTCGATCAGGTGAAGGCGCAGATCGCGCAGCAGATTCAGCAGGAAAAGCTGCAGGCGTTCGAAGAAGGCTTGCGGAGCAAGGCAGTGATCAAGTAAGCGCGCTGCTCGTGCATCCATGACAAAGCCGCCTTCGGGCGGCTTTGTCGTTTCGAAAGCCCATTCAATGCGGCATCAACCGCCCAGCTTCGTCCTCACCACCGCTCCCGCCCGCGTCAGCTTCGGCAACTCACGATTCTGAACCACGCTCATGAAGCCCGCCCAGTCCTGCGCGAGCGCGGCCTTGTCGACCTTGTCGGTGTCGCCGAGCTTGTAGCGCTCGCCCTGCACGTACGGCCGCTCCCACCCCGCCCGATGCCACGCGCGCTCCGCGAGCGCGAGCAGACGCGGATACACCATGTACTCGAACTGCTGATCGGTGCGCATCACTTCGGCCCAGGCTTGCCCCTGAATGCCTTCGATATGCGGCGCCGGCCCCGCGCTCGTCACTTCGAACGGATTGCCGTCGCGATCGGCCATGATCTCCGCATTCTGCGGCAGATTATCCGGCGCGAGGGAGAACGTCTTGAAGCTGTCCGTTCCGTGCGATCCCCAGTAGTAGCCGCGCTCGTGCTGATCGAACGCATAGGGGAAATCGAAGTACAGGTAGTCCGGCAGCGCGAGCACGGTCTTGTAGCCCTGGCTGCTGAGCATCTGCACGGTGTCGGACGCGCCCCAGAAGATCGTGTCCCACATCGTCACCATCATGTTCGATGTCGCGAAATCCTGCGCGCCGTTCGCGTGCTTGATGCCGTCCTGCCACGCGGCCATCGTGCCGATGCCGTTCGCGCGTACGATCTGACTCACCTGACGCGCGAACATCGACGGCAATTCGTCCACCGATGCAGCCTTGCCCGACGCGATCAGCGCCGCGCACTGCGGCGAGCGTCCCCACGGCTTGTCCTGCGCCGCGAGGTTCACGCGCCCGCGCCCGGCGTCGGTGCCGTCGAGTGGCTGGAAGCCCGCGCCGAACATGATGTTCTTGGCCTCGTCGCCGCCGAAGTGCCACACGGAGAGCGGCGCGCCGCCTTCCCGGTGCATCGACGCGATTTCGCCGACGACTTTCGTCGCGAAGCGCAGCGCGCCGTCCGAGCACGGATTGATGAAGCTGCGGCGATCGTAGAACTGAATGGTCGTGACGTTCGACGTATCCGCCGGATCGAGCAGACGGTACGTGCTCGCTCCCGCCTTGTTGCCCTGCGCGGCCAGCCGCTGGTAACGCGCTTCCATCGACATGACGGCCGCGCGCGCGTGCCCGGGCATGTCGATCTCCGGGATGATCTCGACGAAGCGATCCGCCGCGTAACGCACCAGCGCGACATAATCGGCGCGGCTCAGATAGCCGCCGCCGGAGCGATTGTCCGGACCCGAGCCGAGCTGCGGCACGAGACACCGCGTTTCGGTGAGATCGTGGCAACGCTTTGCGCCGATCTCGGTAAGCTCGGGCAAGCCGGGAATCTCGATACGCCAGCCCTCGTCGTCCGACAGATGCAGATGCAGGCGGTTGAGCTTGTACGCGCCCATCTGGTCGATCAGGCGGCGCAGCGTGGCGGGCTGTCGGAAATTGCGCGCGATGTCCACATGCATGCCGCGATGCGGGTAGCGCGGCGCGTCTTCGATCGACATCGCCGGCACGCTGCCGCCGCCCGCCGGCGTGAGCGACAGCAAGGTCTGCACGCCGTAGAAAAGCCCGGCGGAATCGAAGGCTTCGATATTCACGCCGCCTTGCGCGATCGTTAGCCGATAGCCGCCGGAGCGCGCGATATCGGCCGGCAGCGCACCGCCCGCGATCTGCCCGCTCACGCGCGTAGCCGCACCGGTCAGTCCGAGCGCCGCGGCACGTGAAGCAAGCGCCGCCGCTTGCGACGACGTCAACCCGGACAAGGCCAGATCGATCCCTCCGATCTGCGCCGCGCCTTCGCCGCGCGCCGACCGCAGCACGGCCGGCAATGCGCGCGCTGCCGTCTGCTGCGCCGAAGGCAGGGCCGCTTCGGCGCGTGCGCGTTGCACTTGCGCGGGTGTCGCGGAGAATGCCGCCGCGTTGTCCGCGCTCGGCGGAATGCGATCGACGTAACGCGTCTCGTCGTCGGTATCGTTGTGCTCGAGGATGGCGGGCGTCGCGTTGCCGTCGGCGACCACATAGGCACGCGGCAGCAGATCGCTGTAGCGCTGATACCAGTACTCGCCGACGAACGGCACGTCGATGCGCTCGCCCGCACCGAGTGTGAAAGCGCCCGCGCGCGGCGTGAGCGCGTAGAGATCGCCCGTGATGTGTTTCCACGCAAACGCGGGATGCTCGACCATCAGAATGCGGCGGATGCTGTGCACATACAGCGTCCAGCCGCCCGCAGCGAGACTTCGACTACCGGTGTTCTCGAGAATCAGCTTGCCGCGCGCGCAACTGGCCCAGTCCGCGCCGAGATCGGCGCAATTCGTGCCGGATTTCGCCGCATCGTTAGTGTCGATCTCGACGCGCACCATGAGGTTCGCGCCGAGGGCGGCCGCGCGCGCGGTCGGAGACAAGTTGGCCGAACCGGAGTCCGAGCTGTCCCCGCAAGCCGTGACGAGACATGACGTCGCGACGATCGCCATTGTCAATATTTTTTGTATTCCTAAATATCTTGATTGCAAATGCCTCATTTCTCCTCCGTTCTCAACCGCGCCGCCCGACGGCGCGCCGACTCACTATACCCGCAACTTACAAGCCGATTATTTTGGGATAGCTGTCGAAAGGCAGCGTTACATCACGCGCGCAAAGCAAAACACCCCGAAGGTTCGACTTCGGGGTGTTTCGTTCGACGATGCGCGCGATCAGCCGAGGAAGCGTCGCGCGTTCTGGAACACGCGCAGCCACGGGCTGCCGTCGGTGGTCCAGTCGCCGGGCGTCCAGCTCATCTGCACGTTGCGATGCACGCGCTCCATGTGCGGCATCAGCACGGTGAAGCGGCCGTCGGGCGTCGTCACCGAGGTGATGCCCTGCGGCGAGCCGTTCGGGTTGAACGGATACTGTTCGGTCGCATTGCCGCGATGATCGATATAGCGCATCGCGACGAGCGCGTTCGCCTGATCGCCTTGCTGCGAGAAGTCGGCGAAACCTTCGCCGTGCGCGACCGCCACCGGAATGCGCGAGCCTTCCATGCCGGCGAAGAAGATCGACGGCGAGCTCTGCACTTCGACGAGCGAGAAACGCGCCTCGAACTGCTCCGACTTGTTGCGCGTGAACTTCGGCCAGTTGTCCGCGCCGGGGATGATCGACGCAAGGCTCGACATCATCTGGCAGCCATTGCAGATGCCGAGCGCGAAGGTATCGGGACGCGCGAAAAACGCCGCGAACATGTCGGCCAGTTGCGCGTTGAAGCGGATCGTCTTCGCCCAGCCCTCGCCCGCGCCCAGCACATCGCCGTACGAGAAGCCGCCGCACGCGACCGCGCCTGCGAAATCGGCGAGCGTCGCGCGTCCTTCGAGCAGATCGCTCATGTGGACGTCGTGTGCATCGAAGCCCGCGCGGTCGAATGCGTAGGCCGTTTCGAGATGCGAGTTCACGCCCTGCTCGCGCAGGATCGCGACGCGCGGACGCTTGCCCGTCGCGATGAACGGCGCGGCGACGTCTTCAGCCGGATCGAAGGTCAACGCCGGTGAAATGCCGGGATCGGCGGCATCGAGCAGCGCGTCGTATTCGGCATCGGCGCAGGCGGGGTTGTCGCGCAGACGCGCGATGCGCCAGCTCACCTCGCTCCATGCGCGATGCAACTCGACGCGCGGCGCATCGAAAACCTTCTTCGCATCGCGATAAATCTCGATCGCGCCGCTTGCATTCGGCTTGCCGATCACATGCGAGCACGCCGACAAGCCATGCTCGCGCAGCGCGCCGAGCACGGCGTCGCGGTCCGCTGCGCGCACCTGCACCACCGCGCCGAGTTCTTCCGAGAACAGCGCGCGGATCGTGCGGTCTTCGCGTCGGCCGCTCGTCTGCTTGGCCCAGTCTTTCGCGTCGCCGTAATCGGATTCGTGCTCGGCGTCGAGCGTCAGCATGTCGATGTTCAGCGACACGCCCACGTGACCCGCGAACGCCATCTCGCAAACGGTCGCCCACAGGCCGCCGTCGGAGCGGTCGTGGTAGGCGAGCAGCTTGCCATCGGCGTTGAGCGCCTGGATCGCGGTGAAGAAGCGCTTGAGGTCTTCGGGATCGTCGACGTCGGGCACCGCGTCGCCGACTTGCTGCGTCACTTGCGCGAGAATGCTGCCGCCCATGCGGTTGCGGCCGCGGCCCAGATCGATCGCGATGAGCACGGTATTCGTATCGTCGACGAGTTGCGGCGTCAGATGACGGCGCACGTCTTCGACCGGCGCGAACGCCGAGATGATCAGCGACACCGGCGACACGACTTCCTTCGCGCCGCCTCGCGCGTCCTGCCACTTGGTGCGCATCGACAGCGAGTCCTTGCCGACCGGAATGCTGATGCCGAGCGCCGGGCACAGCTCCATGCCGATCGCCTTCACGGTGTCGTAGAGCGCGGCGTCTTCGCCCGCGCTGCCGCATGCGGCCATCCAGTTCGCCGACAGCTTCAGCTTGTTGAGCGATTCGATCGGCGCCGACGCGATGTTCGTCACCGCTTCGCCCACGGCCATGCGGCCGGACGCGGGCGCGTCGATGACGGCGAGCGGGGTGCGCTCGGCCATCGTCATCGCTTCGCCGCGAAAGCCGGCATAGTCCATCGTCGTCACGGCGCAATCGGCGACGGGCACCTGCCACGGGCCGACGAACTGGTCGCGCGCGGTCGTGCCGCCGACGGAACGGTCGCCGATCGTGATGAGGAACGACTTGCTCGCGACCGTCGGATGCTTCAACACGTCGACGGCGACTTCGGACAGCGGCAGCCCGGTGACGTCGACGGGCGTGAATCGGACGTTCTGGCGCTTCACGTCGCGATGCATCTTGGGCGGCTTGCCGAGCAGCACGTCCATCGGCATGTCGACGGGCTCCTGGCCGTCGTTGGCGTCGTCGATGAGCTTCAGCTGACGCTCTTCGGTCGCCACGCCGACGACCGCCACCGGGCAGCGCTCACGCTCGCAGATCGCCTGGAACGCGGGCAGATCGGCGGGCGAAATCGCCAGGACGTAACGCTCCTGCGCCTCGTTCGACCAGATCTCGCGCGGCGACAGACCGCTTTCTTCGAGTTGCACCTTGCGCAGTTCGAAGCGCGCGCCCTTGCCCGCGCCATCGACGAGTTCCGGGAAAGCATTCGAGATGCCGCCCGCGCCGACGTCGTGAATCGACAGGATCGGATTGCCCTCGCCCATCTGCCAGCAGGTGTTGATGACCTCCTGCGCGCGGCGCTGGATTTCCGGATTGCCGCGCTGGACCGAGTCGAAATCGAGCTCGGCGGTGTTCGCGCCGGTCGCCATCGACGATGCCGCGCCGCCGCCCATGCCGATGCGCATGCCCGGCCCGCCGATCTGGATCAGCAGCGTGCCCGCCGGCAGATCGTTCTTGTGCGTGTGCTGATCCGAAATATTGCCGATGCCGCCCGCGATCATGATCGGCTTGTGATAGCCGCGCACGCCGCCCGCGACATTCTGCTCATAGGTGCGGAAATAGCCGCCGAGGTTCGGACGGCCGAATTCGTTGTTGAACGCGGCCGCGCCGATCGGCCCGTCGATCATGATTTGCAGCGGCGACGCGATGCGGTCCGGACGGCCGTACGGCTCGTGCTTGTCGGCGGGGTTGCGCGAAGTCAGCGGCACGGCGGAGTCGCGGTCGTTTTCCCACTTCTCGCGCGCGTCCGGCAAATCGAGATTCGAGACGGTGAAGCCCGCGAGACCGGCCTTCGGACGCGCGCCGCGGCCCGTCGCCCCTTCGTCGCGGATCTCGCCGCCCGAGCCGGTGGCCGCGCCCGCGAACGGGGAAATGGCGGTCGGGTGATTGTGCGTCTCGACTTTCATCAGCGTGTGGGTCATTTCCACATTGCGCCGATACTGCTCGTCCTTGCCGCGCGGAAACCAGCGCTCGGCCACGCCGCCCCGCATGATCGCCGAGTTGTCCGAATACGCGACGATCGTGCCTTCGTGATTCAGCTTTTCCGTATTGCGAATCATCTGGAACAGCGACATGTCCTGCTTCTCGCCGTCGATGGTCCATTCGCCGTTGAAAATCTTGTGACGGCAGTGTTCGCTGTTGGCCTGCGCGAACATCATCAGTTCGACGTCGCTCGGATTGCGTTTCAGGCCTTCGAACGCGTTCACCAGATAGTCGATTTCGTCTTCCGCCAGCGCGAGGCCGAGCTCGGTGTTCGCCGCTTCGAGCGCCTTGCGTCCCGTGCCGATGATATCGACGGTCTGCAGCGGCTTGGCGGGCAGTTCGTCGAACAGATGCAGCGCCTGGTCGCGCGATGCCGCGACGCTTTCCGTCATGCGGTCGTGCAACGCATCAGCGACGGCCGCGCGCGCTTCGTCCGACAGCGCCTTCTTGCCGCCGAGGAAGCCCGTTTTCATGACGACGGAGTACTCGACGCCGCGCTCGATGCGCCGCACTTTCTCCAGCCCGCAATGATGCGCGATGTCGGTGGCCTTGCTCGCCCACGGGGAAACGGTGCCGAAGCGCGGCACGACCATGAACGTCTCGACATGGCCGCGCTCCTTCGATTCCTCGAACGGCGCGCCATAGTGCATCAACGCGGCGATGCGGCTGTCGTCATCGCCGCTGAGCGGCTCGGACGAGTTGACGAAATGCAGGAACTGGCCGCGCACGCCGACGATATTCGCGTCGATGCGGGCGAGCGTTTCGAGAAGGCGGGTCTGACGGAAATCGGAAAGGGCCGAAGCGCCGGGGAAACACGAGAAGTGGGCCATTGTGACGGTGCGTCGATGACGTCTGTGTGCCGCTCGCGCGACGCTCGCTCGTTTGCAAATCCGGAAATTTGCAAATTCGGACTGGAGCACGCAAAACGGCGTGAGGCGAAAGGAAGACCGCGATTATACCCCGGAAGCGTCTCGAAATCGGACGCGGCGGTCGGTCCGGGCGCCGAGCGGCGGCGGGCCCGCCACGCGAAATGCAGCGTCGCGTATCCCGAAATCGCTCCGGTCTCGTTCGCACGCGTGGAACGGGACAAGCCGCACCCCGCATGACGGCGCGGCTCGCGGTCCCTGGCAAACGATTTTGGCGCTATCATGGCGCGCTTTCTTCGGGTACGGCGCGCGGAATCAGGCCGCCGGTCCTGTCGTTTTACCGTCGACGCGCACGGAATCACGAAGATGCTGGGCGCTCGCGCCTCGCTTCACACCGCGTCGCACTGCAATCTCGCGCCTTTCGGGCACAAAAAGTCATGGATGTCATCGTCATCGGCGGAGGAATCGCCGGCATCGCCACCGCCTGTCAGTTGCACGCGGCAGGCCATCGCGTCTGCGTGGTAGAACGTCACGCGACCGTCGCGCAAGGCGCCACCTACGGCCAGGGCGGCGCGCTGCTGCCCTCGCCGCTCGATGTCTGGTTCGGGCCGACCTTCATGGCCGCGAGCCGGGCGAAGCAAAGCGGCATGGTGGTCAAGACCGGGTTCGATTCGGCCGCGCGCGATTTTCTCAAGCAGCTCGCGACGCTGCGCGATCCCGAAGCGTTCGCCGCCCAGTACGCGCATTTGCAGCCGCTCGTCGATCTGTCGCGGCGTGTGCTCGCCGACATCGAAAACCGGCTGGAGCTCGATTTCGAGCAGCGCCGCGGCATGTTGCATGTGTTCCGGCAGCAGCGCGAGCTGGACGACGCGCAGCCGGCGATCGACCTGCTCAAGGCCTGCGGCGTCCCCTATCGGCTGCTGACGCCCGAGGAATGCGTCGCGGTCGAGCCTTCCGTGCCGGATCACCCGGAATTCGCGGGCGGCGTGCTGCTGCCCGAGGAGCGCACGGCGAACTGCCCGCTCTTCACCAAGCAACTGAAACAGATGCTCGAAGACGACGGCGTGCAGTTCCGCATGCATCGGGCGGTCGCTTCGGTGCGTCTGGAGGGCGCGCGCGCCGCCGTCGAGCTGGCCGATCCGAACGAGGGCAAGAGGCGCAGCGCCGATGTCGAGCTGATCACGGCGGACGCGATCGTCGTCGCGGCGGGCGCCGGCACGCCTCAACTCATCGGCGGCATCAAGTCGGCGTCCTCGGTCTTCCCGCTGCGCGTGCATACGCTCACCGCGCCCGTCGCCTATGAAGAGCGCGCGCCGCATCTCACGGTCGTCGATTCGATCAAGCGCATCACGATGACGCGCATCAACCAGCGCCTGCGCGTCGGTGGCGCGGGCGTGTTCCAGAGCGCGTCGAAGGCCGACAAGCCGCTCGACGCCACGCTCTCGCGCCGCGCGCTCGACCTGCTGGGCCACGGCACGCACGACTGGATTCCCGGCGCGGCGCGCGTTTCCGCCGCACGCGCGTGGGATGGACTGCGGCTCATCACCGCCGACGGACTGCCGCTCGTCGGCGCGACCCGGCATCCGCGGCTTTTCGTGAACGCGGCGCACGGCCCCGCGGGCTGGGGCCTCGCATGCGGGTCTGCTAAAGTGATCGCGGACCTCGTTTCCGGCATCACGCCCGATATTCCCGCCGGCACGCTCGCTGCGATGAGCGTCGAACGCTTCTGACGGTGCGGCGCGCACGGCCCTGACGGGCATGTCGCGTGCGGGCAGAGCCGGGTTTCCGAACGATTCGACTCTCGAAGCGCCCTTCCGTCCGCCGCCATGACCGCTGCCCGCACCCCCTACTTCACGCCCAAAGACGATCCGCTCGCGCTGCTCACGCTCGCCGAGTTGCGCACGCTCGAAGCGCGCGCCGCCGCCGCGCTGCCGCCGCACACGCTGATGGCGCGCGCGGGCGCCGCCGCGGCGCAATGTCTCATCGATACGCTGGAGCACGATCCCGATTCGCGCGCGCTGCCGGTGTGGATCGCGGCCGGCCCCGGCAACAACGGCGGCGACGCGCTCGTAATGGCCGAGCATCTGCATCGCGCGGGCATTGGCGTGCGCGTGTGCATGCCCGTCGAAGTCAAGCCGGACGACGCACGCTGGGCGCTCGAAGCGGCGCGCGCGGCGGGAGTCACGATCGACGGCCAGCCGCCCGCGTCGCTCGACGGCTTCGGCTGGCTCGTCGACGGCATGTTCGGCATCGGTCTCACGCGAGCGCTGGAAGGCGTGTTCGCCGATATCGCCGCGCGCATGACGCGCCGCTCGCGCGCTTCGGGCCGCGTGCTCGCGCTCGATGTCCCGAGCGGCCTGAACAGCGACACTGGCACGCCGGTGAGCGGCGGCGAGCCCGTGCGAGCGACGGACACCATCACGTTCATCGGCGCGAAACCGGGGCATTTCACATCGCTCGGCCGCGATCTGACGGGACGGCTTTTCGTTTCGACGCTGGAGGTCGACGCGAGCGCCGCGCCGTCGGTCGTGCTCAATGCGCCCGCGCTCTTCGACGCCTGCATGCCGCCGCGCGACAACGCGACCAACAAGGGCACGTTCGGCTCGCTCGCGGTGATCGGCGGCGACACGGGCATGTGCGGCGCGCCGATACTCGCCGCGCGCATGGCGCTTTTCGGCGGCGCGGGGAAGGTTCACGTCGCGTTTCTGGGCGAAGGTTTTCCGCCCTACGATCCGCCGCATCCCGAACTGATGCTGCATCACGCCGACGGCTTCGCGCTCGGCAAAATGGATGCGTTGGCGATCGGCTGCGGCATGGGCACGAGCGAACGCGCCGGGAAGTTGCTGACCGAGGCGCTCAAGCTCGACATCCCGAAAGTGCTCGACGCCGACGCGCTCAACCTCGTCGCGAAAGACGACGCGCTCGCCTCCGCGGTCGCCGCGCGCGGCGCGCAGGGCGATCCGTGCATTCTGACGCCGCATCCGCTCGAAGCGGCGCGGCTCCTGCAGACCGACGCGAAAGCCGTCCAGGCCGATCGCCTCGCCGCCGTGCGTCAACTGTCGGCGCGCTATGGCGCGATCGCGGTGCTCAAGGGATCGGGCACGGTGGTCGCTTCGCCCGATGGCCGCGTCGCCGTGAATCCGACCGGCAACGCCGGACTCGCCACGGGCGGCACCGGCGACGTGCTCGGCGGATTGATCGGAGCATTGCTTGCGCAAAAACTGCCCGCGTACGAAGCGGCGCTCGCGGGCGTCTATCTGCACGGCCTCGCCGCGCAGACGTTGACCGACGCCGGCATCGGACCGGCGGGATTGACCGCGGGCGAGCTCGCCCCCGCCGTGCGAAGTCTCGTCAATCGCCGCTTCTACGCGGAACACGCGCGAAGCTGACCGCGTTCGGACGGTTGCTTGCGAAAGTCGTCGTAACGCTTTGCAAGCATTCGTTCATGCATCGTCGCTATACTCTTTTTTGATTCGGGCAACCGCGGCCGTTTAGTCGCGTTCACCAAACACGACACGCACAGGCAAGCCGGGCCGCAATCGCACGAACGTATTCCTCTGTCACTCTCAGACTAACGGACCGCTCATGACCCAACACTCGATGCTCAATTCGCTTCCTGCCTGGTCGGCGCTCCAGTCGCACTACGATGCCATCTCCGGCGAGCGCCTGCGCGACTGGTTCGCGCCGCAAAACGACACCGCGCCGACACGCGCCGAGCGCCTGACCTTCGCGGGCGGCGGCCTCGCGATCGACTTCTCCAAAAACCGCGTCAAGGACGAAACGCTCAAGCTGCTCGTCGAGGTTGCGCAGCAGGCCAAGGTCACGGAACGCCGCGATGCGATGTTCCGTGGCGATATCGTCAACATCACCGAACATCGCGCGGTGCTGCATACCGCGCTGCGCGCCCAGTCGCCCGACGCGCCGTTCTACGAGCAGGTGCAGAAGGAAAAGGCCAAGATGGCCGCCTTCGCCGAGAAGGTTCGCGACGGCGCGTGGAAAGGCTATTCCGGCAAGCGCATTCGTCATGTCGTGAATATCGGCATCGGCGGCTCGGATCTCGGGCCGAAGATGGTCGTGCACGCGCTGCATCATCTGGCGTCGAAGGATCTCGACACGCATTTCGTATCGAATGTCGACGGCGCCGATCTCTGGAGTGTCCTACAACAAGTCGACGCCGAAGAGACGCTTGCGATCGTCGTATCCAAGACCTTCACGACGCTCGAAACGATGACCAACGCGCACTCGATGCGCGACTGGTTCCTGAAATCCGGCTGTCCTGAAGACCAGCTTTCGAAGCATTTCGTCGGCGTGTCGGCCAATCCGGCCGAAGTGGTGAAGTTCGGCATCGCGAAAGAAAATGTCTTCGAGATGTGGGACTGGGTCGGCGGCCGTTATTCGCTGTGGTCGGCGGTCGGTCTGTCGATCATGTTGTCGGTCGGGCCGCAGAACTTCGACGCGCTGCTGCAAGGCGCGGCCGCGATGGACGAGCACTTCCGCACCGCGCCGCCCGACAAGAACCTGCCCGTGCTGATGGGCATGATCGGCATCTGGTACCGCAACTTCTTCGGCTCGCAAAGCGATCTCGTCGCGCCGTATTCGCAGGCGCTGCACTACCTGCCTTCATATCTCCAGCAACTCGAGATGGAGAGCAACGGCAAGTCCGCGCGACTCGATGGCAAGATGGTCGACTATCCGACCGCCGCTGTGATCTGGGGCGAGCCGGGGACGAACGGCCAGCACGCGTTCTTCCAGATGCTGCATCAAGGGCCGACGCTGATCCCGATCGACTTCATCGCCGTGCTGACACCGGAGCATCCACTCGTCGATCATCATGCGAAGCTGCTCGCCAACTGCTTCGCGCAGAGCGAAGCGCTGATGCTCGGCCGCACGCTCGAAGAAGCGAAGAAGGTCGCGGGCCCGGGCAAGGAAGAACTCGCGACGCATCTGAGCTTCCCCGGCAATCGCCCGACCACGACCATCATGCTCGATGCACTCACGCCGCAGTCGCTCGGCGCGCTCATCGCACTTTACGAGCACAAGGTGCTGGTGCAGGGCACGGTGTGGGACATCAACTCGTTCGATCAGTGGGGCGTGGAGCTCGGCAAGATTCTCGGCAAGGTCGTCGAGGCCGATATCACCGCCGCGAGCGCCGATCCGGCCAAGCATGACTCGTCGACGTCGGCGTTGATCGCGCGTGCGCGCAAGGCATTGAAGCGCTGACGCGCGCATCGAGCGCGTGGCCCGCAGCGCTTCGGCGTTGCGGGCCTTTTTATACGCCGAGGCCGTTGACGAGCCGCCCCGCTTCGATCGTCACCGTGGCGTCGCAGCGCTCGGCGAGTTCCGCATCATGCGTGACGAGCACGAGCGTCGCGCCATTGCGGCGGTTCATTTCGAACATCAGATCGATGATCGCGTAGCCCGTGGCGGCATCGAGGCTTCCGGTGGGCTCGTCGGCGAAGAGCACGGCGGGATGCGTGACGAACGCGCGCGCGAGCGCCACGCGCTGTTGCTCGCCGCCCGACAGCAGCTTCGGATAATGACCCGTGCGTTGCGCGAGACCGACCTGGCCGAGCAGCGAACGTGCGCGCGCGGCGATCTCGCCGTGCGGCATCTCCGCGCGCAATTCGAGCGGCAGCATCACGTTTTCGAGCGCGGTCAGATGGGGCATCAGCTGGAACGACTGAAACACGAAGCCGACGGCGCCGCTTCTGAGCGCCGCGCGCTCGTCTTCGCTCAGGCTCGACAACTCCTTGCCGAGCAGACGAACCGAGCCCTCGCTCGCGCTGTCCAATCCGGCGAGCAGGCCGAGCAAGGTCGACTTGCCCGAGCCCGATGCCCCGACGATCGCGACGCTGCTGCCCTTCGCAATCGACAGATCGATCTGATCGAGAATCGTGAGCTCGCCCGTTGCGTCCTTCACTCGCTTGCTTAATCCCCGTACTTCGATGACCGGCTCGATATTGTTTTGCATGGACACTCTGAAAAAGAACGTGCGCGGCCTCGTTCCCGCAGTCGCGCTGATGGCGGCGTGCTCGGCGAGCGCGCACGCCGCAGATGCGCAAGCGGCGCCGCAACCGAAGCCCGCCATCGTCGTGCTGGGAGACAGCCTCTCGGCCGAATACGGCCTGCCGCGCGACACCGGCTGGGTCAATCTTTTGCGCGAGCGGCTAACGAAGGAGCATTTCGATTATAGCGTCGCCAATTCGAGCATCAGCGGCGACACCACGAGCGGCGGGCGCGCGCGACTGACCGCAGTCCTTTCGCGCATCAGGCCGGCTATCGTGATCGTCGAACTCGGCGCGAACGATGCATTGCGCGGCGTGCCGCTCGCGACCACCGAGACGAATCTGCGCAGCATCGTCGATGCGTCGCAGGCCGCACATGCGAAGGTTTTACTCATCGGCATGTATGTTCCGCCCAATTACGGCCCCGACTACACGCAAAAGTTCCATGCAGTCTATGAACGCATCGCGAAGGACAAGAACGTGCCGCTCGTGCCTTTCCTGCTTGCCGGCATCGCTGACAAGCCTGCCATGTTCCAGTCGGATCAGATCCATCCGACGGTGCAGGCCCAGCCTTTGCTATTGGATAACGTCTGGCCAACCTTGAAACCCTTGCTGGGCGCCAAGGCGTCACACTAGAAAGACGCCAGCCGCGACAGCTTTGCAATCCGACGCGGAACACGGCCAGGATTCAGATATCTGAGACTTTCGCGTAACTCTTATAACCCCGCTCGTCTATTGAGCGACTCTACAAGGAGGTCACGTGAAATTAATCCCTCTTCTCGCCCTGACCGTCGCGATCTCGGCCTGTGCTGCTCAGCCGCCCGCCAATGTGCAGCAGGTCGGCACGAGCCAGAAGGCACCGAACGTGGTCGCGCAGTGCATCGCGCAAAAGTGGGCCGACAAGTCGCAACAGCAAGTCGTGTCGCAGGACACGCTGGCGAACGACAAGGGCGTCGACGTGTACGTTCCCGGCCAGCAGCCGCCGAACGGCGCCGCAGCCGTCGTGCATCCGGCATGGTCGGGTTCAGGTACGTGGGTCGGTTTCCGCGCCTCGGGCGCTGCCGGCAGCCAGGCGACCGGCGACATTCAGGCTTGCCTGTAAGCAGGGTTCTGACGCCCGCTTGCCGCCTCATGGCGGCGTAGCCAAACAAAAAGCCCCGCATTCTTTCGGATGCGGGGCTTTTTCACGACGTGCGCGCCAATCAGTTCGACGACGGCGGCGGCGCCTGACTCAGCTTGACCTTCGAGCGAGCTTTCAACGAGTTGATGTACGCCTCCATGTCGGCCTGTGCGTACACCTGCGCGACCTGCTGCTGCGCCCCGGCAAGGCGATCGGCGGCGACCGGCGTCGCCTTCTCGATGCCGTTCACGCGATAGATCGCGTAGCCTTCGGCACCGAGATCCACGCCGACATACGACGGCAGCTTCGATGCATCCGCCTTGAAGATCGCGCTCAGCGCGGCAGGCGGCAGGCCCTGCGCGTCGTTGCGCGACACCGTGACCGGCGACGTGAAGCCATCCGTCGATTTCGACTTCTGCAGGTCCGCGAGCCTCGCCTCGCCTTCCTTCTTCGCCATCGCAGCAGCCATGTCCGCGACGACCTTCTTGCGCACATCGTCTTTCACGACGTCGAACGCCGGAACGGTCGATGCCTTGTAGTCGGTGACGCGCGCGGCGATCAGCGTGTTGTTGCCGACGTCGATGGCCTGCGTGTTGTTGCGATCCTTCACCGAGTCCGGCGCGAACACGGCCGCAAGGAACTTCGGATTGTTGAGCGGATTGTCTTGCGGCAACTGCGCGCTCGGCTTCGGGCCGACTGTCGCGGTCTGGACCGTCAACTTGTACTTGTCAGCCGCGGGCTGCAACGTCTTGGACTTTTCATAGACGAGGTCGGTGAAACCCTGTGCGGCATCGGCGAAACCCTTCGTGCCTTGTTGGGCCGCATAGTCTTTCGCGATCGCGTCCTTCACTTCATCGAACGACTTCGTGACGGAGGGCTTCACGTCGGTCGCCTGGATGATGTGGTAACCGAAATCCGACTCGACGAGATTGCTCACCTCGCCCTTCTTCAGCGCGAACGCGGCGTCGTCGAACGCCTTGCCGCCCGCGATCTGGCCGTGCGCGAAGTAGCCGAGATCGCCACCTTTGCTCGCGGAGCCCGGGTCGTCCGAGTTCTTCTGCGCGATCTGCGCGAACTGGTCCGGATGCGCCTTGACTTGCGCGAGCAGGTCTTCGGCCTTCTGTTTGGCCTTGGCCTTTTCCGCCGCGCTTGCGTCCTTCGGCGCGTTGACGAGAATGTGGCTCGCGCGCACTTCCGCTTCCGTGCGATAGCGCTGGATATTGTCGTCGTAGTACTTCTTGAGATCGGCGTCGCTCGCTTTCGATGCCGCCGCGATCGTCGATGGCGACAACAGGAGATACTGGATCGTCGCCGTTTCGGGCGTCGCAAAGTCGTTGCGGTGCGCTTCGTAGTACGCGGTGAGTTGGGCGTCGGTCGGCTGAACCTTGGCGGTGTAGTCAGCGGCGCGCAGCGACAAACCCTGCACCGAGCGCTTTTGCTCCGCGAGTTCGGTCAGACTCTGCGCGAGCGATTTCGACGTGAACGAAGTCGCCTGGATGCTGCCCGGAATCTGCTCGGTCGCGATCGTATAGCGCATGCGCTCGTCGTACTGCGCGGGCGTCATGCCCTGCATCGCGAGCAGTTGCTTGTAGCGTTCGAGGTCGATGCTGCCATCCGGCTTCTTCAGCGACGAGATCACCGGATCGGACAGCAGCGCGCGGCGCACGGCGTCGTCGGAGGCGGTCAGGTGCAGGCGCTGCGTTTCGTCGGCCATCGCGCGTTGCTGCACGAGGCTGTCGACCATGGCGGCGCGTGCCTCGGGCGTGTCGAACATCTTGGCGTCGAACTGCGAGCCGAGCATCGAGCGCGCGCGGTCCACTTGTTGCCGGAAGGCGCTGTCGAATTCGGCGCGCGTGATCTTGTGACCATTCACGCTGGCGACGTAAGAGCTTTCGTCGAAATAG
Organism: Caballeronia sp. J97; assembly: GCF_905220305.1. NCBI lineage: Bacteria > Pseudomonadati > Pseudomonadota > Betaproteobacteria > Burkholderiales > Burkholderiaceae > Caballeronia > Caballeronia sp. J97. The sequence continues at coordinate 120,512 of NZ_CAJMZL010000001.1, forward strand.
TTGCTGAAGCCCTGAATCCCGACCATGCCCAAACCGGGCACGATGATCAGGATCAGCAGAGCCATCATCAGGCGCTGGTGATTACGGAAGAAGTCGAGCATGCGTAGCGCTGCGTGGTTATAACAAAACGCTCGATATTACAACAGTGGGCGGGGAAAAGGCGAAAGGCGGGAGGGATTTGCGTGACTGGAGGCGAAATTGTCGCGTCGCTTTTGCGCAATGGACGGTGTCTTTCGAAAATTTGCTTCCAATCGGCATTCACTGCCTTGATGCAATCGTTAGTATTCTTAATGAGCGCGCGCAAAAACAAAAATCCCGCAAGCCGTGAAGCTTACGGGATTTCTTGTCGAATCTGGCGGAGCGGACGGGACTCGAACCCGCGACCCCCGGCGTGACAGGCCGGTATTCTAACCAACTGAACTACCGCTCCTGGGTAGCGCGCAATGAACTGAGACCTGGTGGGTGCTGAGAGGCTCGAACTCCCGACCTACGCCTTGTAAGGGCGCCGCTCTACCAACTGAGCTAAGCACCCGGTCCGCAATTCACTCGGTTTGCGCTGCGCTGAATCAGGGCCTCGTTTTACGAAGTTCCGTATCCAGCGAGTCCGCTAGTTTAGCGCATCCTTCAGCGCTTTGCCAGGGCGAAATTTCGGCACCTTCGCGGCCTTGATCTTGATCGCATCGCCGGTGCGCGGATTGCGGCCCGTGCGCGCGGTGCGCTTGCCCACGGCGAACGTGCCGAAGCCGACGAGCGTCACAGTCCCGCCCTTTTTCAGCGTCGCGCGCACGCCGCCGATTACCGCCTCGAGCGCGCGACCCGCGGCGGCCTTGGAGATATCGGCTTGCTGCGCGATATGGTCGATCAGTTCCGTCTTGTTCATTGTGATCCCCGAATCAGTATTGGCACGTTGTAATCGATCTGGTTCAGCATCGATGCGAATGGCATCTCGATAAGATTGGATGCGGCGCCCATTTAACTTAGCCGAAAGAGGCGTGTCAACGGGGGTTGAGCCTTATTCGACGGGGGTTTCGGGCGTTTTAGAAGACCTCTTCGAAAAGCTGCGCACAAAAAGAAAAACCCGCGGGCGGACGCCCACGGGTTTTTAGTTTCGATCACGCAACACGGCGATGAAACCGTGTCGCGAGATGCGCTCAGTGCTTCACGACTTCGCCCGATGCGGGCGCGTCCTTCTGCTGTTCGGCCGCCACCGGCGTCGCCTTCGCTTCGTCTTCGGGCAACGATTCCGGCGCACGTTCGAGCGCCAGTTCCAGCACGCGATCGATCCAGCGAACCGGCACGATCTCGATGGCGTTCTTCACGTTATCGGGGATGTCGGCCAGATCCTTCGTGTTTTCCTCCGGGATCAGCACGAGCTTGATGCCGCCGCGATGCGCCGCCAGAAGCTTCTCCTTCAACCCGCCGATCGGCAGCACTTCGCCGCGCAGCGTGATTTCGCCCGTCATCGCGACATCCGCACGAACCGGAATGCCGGTCAGCACCGACACCAGCGCCGTGGTCATCGCGATACCGGCGGACGGGCCGTCCTTCGGCGTCGCGCCTTCCGGCACGTGGATGTGGATGTCCTTCTTCTCGAAAGATTCATCCGTGATGCCGAGGCGCCGCGAACGCGAACGCACCACCGAGCGCGCCGCTTCGACGGATTCCTTCATCACGTCGCCGAGCGAACCCGTGCGGATCACACCGCCCTTGCCAGGCATCACCGCCGCTTCGATCGTCAGCAGATCGCCGCCGACTTCCGTCCATGCGAGACCCGTGACCTGACCGATCTGGTTCTCCTTCGCGGCGAGACCGAAGTCGTACTTGCGAACGCCGAGGAAGGTGTCGAGGTTGGAACCATCGACCTTCACCGCGCCTTCGGCCTTCTTCAGCAGCAGCATCTTCACGACCTTGCGGCAGATCTTCGACACTTCGCGCTCGAGCGAACGCACACCCGCTTCACGCGTGTAGTAGCGAATGATGTCGCGGATCGCCTGTTCGGTGAGATCGATTTCGCCGTCCTTCAGGCCGTTGTTGCGCTTCTGTTTCGGCAGAAGGTAACGCGTCGCGATGCTGACCTTCTCGTCTTCCGTGTAACCCGACAGGCGGATGACTTCCATCCGGTCGAGCAGCGGCGGCGGGATGTTCAGCGAGTTCGACGTCGCGACGAACATCACGTCGGACAGGTCGAAGTCCACTTCGATGTAGTGGTCCGCGAAGGTGTGATTCTGTTCCGGATCGAGCACTTCGAGCAGCGCCGAGGCCGGATCGCCACGGAAATCCATGCCCATCTTGTCGACTTCGTCGAGCAGGAAAAGCGGATTGCGCACACCGACCTTCGCGAGGCTCTGCAGGATCTTGCCGGGCATCGAGCCGATATACGTGCGGCGGTGGCCGCGAATCTCGGACTCGTCATGCACGCCGCCGAGCGCCATGCGCACGAACTTTCGATTCGTCGCGCGCGCGATCGACTGCCCGAGCGAGGTCTTGCCGACGCCCGGAGGCCCGACGAGGCACAGGATCGGCGCCTTCACCTTCTCGACGCGTTGCTGGACCGCGAGATACTCGAGAATGCGTTCTTTCACCTTCTCGAGACCGAAGTGGTCTTCATCGAGCACGCGCTCGGCGTTCGAGAGGTCGTTGTTGACCTTGCTCTTCTTGCGCCACGGCAAGCCGATCAGCGTGTCGATATAGTTGCGCACGACGGTCGCTTCCGCGGACATCGGCGACATGAGCTTCAGTTTCTTGAGCTCGGCATCGGCCTTCTTCTTGGCTTCCTTCGGCATGCGCGCGGCGGTGATGCGTTTCTCGAGCTCTTCGAGATCCGCACCCTCTTCGCCTTCGCCCAGTTCCTTCTGAATCGCCTTGACCTGTTCGTTCAGGTAGTACTCGCGCTGGCTCTTTTCCATCTGGCGCTTCACCCGGCCACGAATGCGCTTCTCGACCTGAAGGATGTCGATTTCGGCTTCGAGTTGGGCGAGCAGATGCTCGAGACGCTCGATCACAGGGAACATCTCGAGGATGTGCTGCTTCTGGTCGAGCTTGAGCGGCAAGTGCGCGGCGATGGTGTCGGCAAGACGACCCGCCTCGTCGATCCCCGACAGCGACGTCAGGATTTCCGGCGGAATCTTCTTGTTGAGCTTCACGTACTGATCGAACTGCGAGACGATCGCGCGGCGCAGCGCTTCGGTTTCGGCGCTGTCGGCGTGGTCCGGCTCGAGCGGCATCACATCGCAGGAAAATTGCGTTTCCTGTTCTTCGATCGTAAGCGTCTTCGCGCGCTGCAGGCCTTCGACGAGCACTTTAACCGTGCCGTCCGGCAGCTTCAGCATTTGCAGGATGTTGGCGACACATCCTACTTCGTACATGTCTTTTTCGGTCGGCTCATCTTTCGCCGCCGTTTTCTGGGCGACGAGCATGATGTGCTTGCCGCCTTCCATCGCGGCTTCGAGTGCCTTGATCGACTTGGGCCGCCCGACGAAGAGCGGAATCACCATATGCGGGAAAACGACTACGTCGCGCAGCGGGAGCAGCGGCAGCGTGATGCGTTCCTGCGGGAGGAGTTGGGTTCCTGACATTTCATTTCCCCATTAGTGGAATCAGTTCAGTCGTAAGTAAGGCCGTTCAGAGCTATTGCAAGCCTTTATCGGAAGGGAAAAGTCGTTAGTCAAAGATCGCGTCAGTAACGTCCACAAGATAAACCGAAAAAAATAAAAAGCCGTTCACGTTGCCATGAACGGCCTTTCGCCGACACACAGCCTGCTTCAGTTCGATCCTGCTACTTTCGGTGCGTCTTCGTAGATGAGCAGCGGCTTGCCGTCACCGTCGATCGTGTTGTCGTCGACGATCACCTTCGAAACGCCCTTCATGGTCGGCAGTTCGTACATCACGTCGAGCAACGCCTGTTCCAGAATCGAACGCAGGCCGCGCGCGCCGGTCTTGCGGCGAATCGCCTTCTGCGCGATGGCCTGCAGCGCCGCCGGACGGATTTCCAGTTCCACGCGTTCCATCGCGAAGAGCTTGTGATACTGCTTCACGAGCGCGTTTTTCGGCTCGATCAGGATCTTCACGAGCGCCGCTTCGTCGAGCTTGCCGAGCGTCGCCACGACGGGCAGACGGCCGATCAGTTCCGGAATCAGACCGAACTTGATCAGATCTTCCGGCTCGACTTCGCGCAGCACTTCGCCCGCGTCGCGATCCTGCTTGCTCTTCACGCTCGCGCCGAAACCGATACCGGTTTTCTCGGTGCGATCCGTGATGACTTTTTCCAGCCCGTCGAACGCACCGCCGCAGACGAACAGAATGTTGGTCGTATCGACCTGGATGAAGTCCTGATTCGGGTGCTTGCGGCCGCCTTGCGGAGGCACCGACGCCATCGTGCCTTCGATCAGCTTGAGCAAAGCCTGCTGCACGCCCTCGCCGGACACGTCGCGCGTGATCGACGGGTTGTCCGACTTGCGGCTGATCTTGTCGATTTCGTCGATATACACGATGCCGCGCTGCGCCTTGTCGACTTCGTAGTTGCAGTTCTGCAGCAGCTTCTGAATGATGTTCTCGACGTCCTCGCCGACGTAGCCGGCTTCGGTCAGCGTCGTCGCATCCGCGATCACGAACGGCACGTTCAGCATGCGCGCGAGCGTCTGCGCGAGCAGCGTCTTGCCCGAGCCGGTCGGCCCGATCAAGAGAATATTGCTCTTCGACAGCTCGATTTCGTCCTTCTTGTCGAGATGCTTGAGACGCTTGTAGTGGTTGTACACCGCCACCGCGAGAATTTTCTTCGCGCGTTCCTGGCCGATCACGTACTGATTGAGGATATCGCTGATTTCCTGCGGGCTCGGCAGGTCGGACTTGCTCAGCCCAGCCTCTTCCGCCGCACCGGCTGCCTCGTCGCGAATGATCTCGTTGCACAGGTCGATACATTCATCGCAGATGAACACCGACGGACCAGCAATGAGTTTTTTCACCTCATGCTGGCTTTTGCCGCAGAACGAGCAATACAGCAGCTTTTCGCTACTGGAACCTTTTTTGTCCGCCATAAATGTGTGAGCCTCCGGACACTCTTGTTACATGATACGCCCTTCGATTCGCCGTCGCAGATTCGCACCCGCGAGGACGAACGAAGCGCGTTCTGGCGTTGCGCCGCATGCGCGACTTCGCACTCTCGGCCGGCACGTCGTCTCCGCGCGCCGGCGCGGCGCCGCTCCGGACGCCTTCAGGGACGCTTGTGAAGCACCTGGTCGACGAGGCCGTAAGCTTGCGCGTCGTCGCCCGACATGAAGTTGTCGCGATCCGTGTCGCGCGCGATGCGCTCGACGGGCTGACCCGTGTGGTGCGACAGCAACTGATTCAAACGCTCCTTGAGATACAGGATTTCCCGCGCCTGGATTTCGATGTCCGATGCCTGGCCGCGTGCGCCGCCGAGCGGCTGGTGAATCATCACGCGGGCGTTCGGCAGCGCAACGCGCTTGCCCTTCGCACCGGCCGCCAGCAGGAACGCGCCCATGCTCGCGGCGAGCCCCATGCACAGCGTGGAGACATCGGGCTTGACGAACTGCATGGTGTCGTAGATCGCCATGCCGGCCGAGACCGAGCCGCCGGGACTGTTGATGTACAGGCTGATGTCCTTGTCCGGGTTCTCGCTTTCCAGGAACAACAACTGAGCGACGACGAGGTTAGCCGACTGGTCGTTCACTTCACCGACGAGAAACACCACGCGCTCCTTGAGGAGGCGCGAGTAAATATCATAGGCACGCTCGCCGCGGCCGCTCGTTTCCACGACCATCGGAACGAGGCCGAGCGCCTGGGTTTCGAAATCCCGCGGTGCGTGGGACGCCAACGTGTCGAGCAATTCAGCGCGAAAGGTCATGCAATTTCCTTGTTCGGAATAGGGATACTGAACGACAAAGGAACACCCGGTAGAACGGCATGCAAACGCCCAAACTTTAATGCAAAAAAGGCGTGCGAGCCGTCAGTCCGACGACTCCGCACGCCCCTTGCCACTCGCGTCAGGCTTGCGCCGTTGCGCTGGCCAGTTCCTCGAAGCTGACTTCCTTGTCGGTCACCTTGGCCTTGCCCAGGACGAAATCGACGACGTTGCTTTCGACGACGTACGCTTCCATCTCGGCGAGGCGCTGCTGGTTCGAATAATACCAGCGGACGACTTCCTTCGGGTCTTCGTAGCTCTTGGCGAATTCGTCCACTTCAGCGCGGATCTGCTCGGGCTTCGCCTGCAGTTCGTTGGCTTTCACGAGTTCGGCCAGCACGAGGCCCAGCTTCACGCGGCGTTCGGCCTGCTCGGCGAACATTTCGGCCGGAATCGGCGCGTCGGCGGCGTTCGGCACACCGCGCTGCTGCAGGTCCTGACGGGCCATTTCGACGAGGCGCTGCTGATCCTGCTCGATCAGCGCCTTCGGCACGTCGAGCTCGGAGATTTTCAGGAGCGCGTCCATCACCTGGTTCTTCACGATCTGCTGCGTGCGGCGCTTCGCTTCACGCTCCAGGTTGTCCTTGATCTCGGTGCGCATCTTGGTGAGATCGCCGTCTTCGATGCCGAGCGACTTCGCGAAATCCGCGTTGATTTCCGGCAGATGCGGCCACTCGATCTTCTTGATCGTGATCGTGAACTGCGCGGTTTTGCCCGCCACGTCCTTGCCGTGGTAGTCCTCCGGGAACTTGAGGTCGAACTCGCGCGACTCGCCGTCCTTCAGGCCCGTCGCGGCTTGCTCGAATTCCGGCAGCATGCGGCCTTCGCCCAGCACGAACGCGAAGTCCTGCGCGCTGCCGCCTTCGAACGCGACGCCGTCGATCTTGCCGACGAAATCGAGCGTCACGCGGTCGCCTTCCTTGGCTGCGGTGTCCGCACCGCCGTCGCCGTGTTCGCCGGATTCGCCGCGCGCATGGAAATGCACGCGCTGCTTGCGCAGGATGTCCAGCGTACGATCGACTTCCGCTTCGGAAATGGTCGTGACCGTGCGTTCGATTTCAGCGGTCGACACGTCGCCGAGCTGCACTTCGGGATAGACCTCGAAGGTCGCGTCGAACGCGTAGGCGTCGGTTGCTGCTTCCGACTTCGGCGCGAAGCTCGGCTGGCCCGCGACGCGCAGGTTCTCAGCGCGCGTGACGTCGAAGAATTCCTTGCCGACCTTGTCGCTCAGCACTTCCGCCTCGACCTGGCCGCCGTACTGCTGCGTCACCATCTTGAGCGGCACCTTGCCCGGGCGGAAACCCGGCATGCGCACGTTCTTGGCCAACTGGCGGATGCGCGAATCCACTTCCTTCTGCACCGTATCCTTCTGCAGGGAAATCGTCACGCGGCGTTCGAGCTTGCCGAGGTTCTCAACTACGTTAGCCATGGCTGAAATCGTCCTAGAGTAAATCGTAAATTCGGTGTTCGGTTCTTCCGCGGTTCTAAAGGCGCGGGTCCGGGTGCGGGCTCTGCGTGAGCCGGCCGAAATCGACGCCTGGCATCGGAAGACGCGCAAAAAACGCGTCTCGCGGTCGTGCCGGAACGTCGCCCGACGCGGTGTCAGTCAACAGAGCCAAGCATTTTAGCAAACAATTTCGGCGAGCCCGTCCGACGAATTCGTCGACACGGCGATTCCAGCGGATTTGCCCGAAAAAATGCCCGTTTTCGGGGCAGATTTCGGCGTAAATCCGCGTTTTCCCGGCGCACTCGCACGCGCACAATTCCCGCTATCGGCACGGCGCTATTTTGCGTCGCGCGTCACGCTGATAAGCTTGCCGGCGCATGATTCACGCGACGAAGCCGCCCGCTGCGCAATCCATTGCCACAAGGCATGGAGCACATGCAACGACTGCATAGATTGGGCGTCGCGGCAGCTTTTCAATCGTCCCTCCACATCAGAACATCGAGACACCATGCCTAACGCCACGTCTGCTGCTCCCGTAGTTGTCATCGCTCCGGATTCCTTCAAGGGCTCGCTCTCCGCGGAAGGCGTCGCGAACGCCATCGCCGAAGGTATCAGGCGTGCGCGGCCGGACGCCGAGATCCGCATCCGCCCGATAGCCGACGGCGGCGAAGGCACGCTCGACGCGATGCTCTCTGCAGGCGGCGAGCGCCGCATGCTGAACGTGCGCGGCGCCGCCGCGGCGCGCCGCGACGCCGCCACGGGGCTGCTCGACGATGGCGGCGCGATCATCGAGACGGCGGAAGTCGTCGGCATCACCGATCCGGACGGCATGGCCGTGCCCGTCACCGAGCGCAGCACGCTCGGCATGGGCGAGGCGATCCGCGCGCTGCTCGATTCGGGCGCGCGCAAGTTCTACGTCGCGCTCGGCGGCAGCAGCACCAACGACGGCGGCGCGGGTCTGCTCGTCGGACTCGGACTGAAACTCCTCGATGCGGCCGGCAAGGAACTCGATCCGGTGCCGTCGGCGCTCGCGCAGGTCGCGCGCATCGACGCATCGGGGCTCGATCCGCGCGTGAAGGACGCGGCGTTCGTCGGCATGTCGGACGTCGACAATCCGCTTACCGGCGATCACGGCGCGACCGCCGTCTTCGGCCCGCAAAAAGGCGTGACGCCCGAGCAGGTCGCGACGATCGACGCCGCTCTAGCCCATTTCGCCGATCTGCTCGAACCGGCGATGGGCGTCGCCAAACGCAACGAACCCGGCGCGGGCGCGGCGGGCGGACTCGGCTTCGCGCTGCATATGCTCGGCGCGCGTTTCGAGACCGGCGCGGAAGTGGTGGCGCGCGAGATCGGACTCGACGCCGCGCTCGAAGGCGCGAACTGGCTCATTACGGGCGAAGGGCGCTCCGACGTGCAAACGCTGCACGGCAAGGCGCCGTTCATCGCCTGCAAGCACGCGCGCGACCGGGGCGTGCCGGCGTCGCTGCTGTCGGGCGCCGTCGATTCGGCCGCGTTGCCGCGACTTTCCGAGTTCTTCAGCGGCTGCTTCTCGCCGGCGCCCGGCCCGATCACGCTCGAAACGGCGATTCGCGATGCCGCGCGGCTGCTCGCCAACGAAGCCGAGCAGCTCACGCGCCTGAGGTTCGGTTCCCGATAAATCCGGGCGCGGCGCGCGCGCATCAGGCAGCCGCGCGCCTCGCTCCGAACGCGAGCCGGTCGAGGCACCAGACGGCGAGCATCGTTGCACCCATCAGCGGGAAGATCACGCCGAGCAACGTCAGGCTGCCGCGCCATGCACGCATCGGCGGACGTCTGGCCGGTCGCGCCGGCGCGCCGAGCTCGCGCGCGGGGCGCCGCTGCATCCACATGATGAAGCCCGTCACGGCCAGCGCCGCGAGCCCGAGCGAGATCGCCGAGCAGACGATCTGATTCGCGAGCCCGAAGTAGCGTCCCATATGCAGCGAGGTGCCGTACGAGATCCACTGCGCGACGCGCCCGTAGCTCGCGTAGTCGATATCCGAGAGCACGCGGCCGCTGTACTGATCGATGTGCAACGTGCGTTCGGCGCGCGGATCGGCGGGAAAATACGACACCGTGTAGACGCCCGTGGGCTTGCTCGGAAGCGCGATGCCGTAGTCGTCAGCGACACCGTTTTTCGCGGCGAGCGCGACCACTTCGTCGATCGACAGGCGCGTAGCCGATGACGACGCCTTTTCGCCGTCCGGCACAGTCGTCGCGCCGACGGCCCACGGCGTCTGATGCAACGGCAGATCGTCCATCTTCATCGGCATGCCGTGCATCGCGTGTTCGCCCATGTCTTTTGCTTCACGCGATGCCGCGCCGGGCGCCGTCGAATGCACGTGCGCCTCGCCCCAGGCGCCCTTCGGATAGCCGAGCGACGCGGATGTCGCGAGCGCCTTGAACTGCTTGCCCCACGAGCCCGACCACGGCAAGCCGGAGAGCACGAAAAAAAGCGCGCCGACGGCGAGCCAGAGGCCGCCCACCGAGTGCAGATCGCGCCACCACGCGCGGCCTTGCAGCGACAGGCGCGGCAGCCACACACCGCCCTTTCTCTCATTCGACCGGTTCGGCCACCACAACGCGATGCCAGTGCCGATCATCACGAGCGTCCAGCATCCCGCGAGCTCCATCAGCAGTTCGCCGGTCTTGCCGAGCATCAGGCCGCGATGCAGATCGCGCACCTGCTTCATCAATCGATGTTCGATGGAAAGCGTGCCGAGGACCGCGCCGTCATACGGGTTCACATACACGCTTTCGCTCTCGCCCGAAGGCAGGCGAAAGACGAACTCGGCGCTGCGCGTGCGATCGGTTTCGATCTGCGCGAGGGTCGGCACGGCGCCGGGCGGCTCGCTCGCCGCAGCCTTCGCGAGCAGGACGTCGCGTGAAAGCTGCGGGCCGTGTGTATCGGCGACGATCATCCTGTCGCGATACAGCAGCGGTTCGATCTGCGGCTGAAAACAGTAGAGCGTGCCGGTGATCGCGAGCACGATCAGGAGCGGCATCACGAAGAGTCCCGCATAGAAATGCCAGCGCCAGAGCGTGCGGCGATGCGCGATGACCTCTGCGTTCGACTTTGCTGCTGCCGCGTTCAGATTGGGTGCAAGCATGGTGATTCTCGTTGAGTGCGTGCGTTTCAGTGAAGAAGCGTCGGACAGGGCTACGCCCTTCGAGATGGAACGCGACGACCGGATACGTGCCCGTGCCGCCGCACGTATCCGGATTCGATTGGGTGTTGTCGAGCGAGCGATATCGCCGCCCGAGTCAGGTACCGCGCGCGATGTGACTGTATTCCCGGCCGTGATGCGGCCGCGATCGATCACGCCGCATGCGATCGGACGAGGGAGAGCTTCAGGAGAGAACGGGAGGCGCGCGCGGACTCGCGGCGTTGAAGGACTTCGACGCGACGCTGCCGACGTTCGCGAATGGCGACACGCGGGTGACGCGCTCGACCAGCGCGACATCGTGCGCGATACCCGCGCCGATCGGCAGATGATGCGCGAGCAGTCCGCAGTACGAGCACGCATCGAAATGACTCGCGGCGTCGTGATGACCGGCATGCGCATCGGTTGCGGATGCATCGACCGCACATAGCACCGCTCGAGGATCGGTCGCAGCATTGCGCGCGGCAAGCGTCTGGCTGATGACCGGTGCGACAATGGCAAGCCACATGGCGGCGATGCCGAGCCATGCGACGAAGCGATTGCGCGCGTTGCGGGTCATGAGAGGAAATGCCGATGCCGGGAGAATGAGCGAGATTGTAGGCAGCCGATGGACGAGCCGCAATCTTCGGCCACGTATGCCCGGGATCGATGCTCATGCGGCGTGCCGGCCGCCTTCCGCATGCGAAGCGTCGACGCAATTTCGCAGACATCGCCAGACGAATCGGTTAGAATCTCGGGCTTGGCACAGTGGACCGGTGCCGGACACGGCGGCATCGCCGGGCGCGGTCATCGCCGCATCAGCCCAGAGCGCCTGCCGTGCTGCGAGGATGGCGAAATTGGTAGACGCACCAGGTTTAGGTCCTGACGCCCGCAAGGGTGTGCGGGTTCGAGTCCCGCTCCTCGCACCACACGAAACCCCTTTGATCGGCAAAGGGGTTTTTTGTTTTCCGGACTAGATATTGATATCGCCGAGCTCCACCATCATCACCTCGCCTCTTGCCTGCGAGCGGCCCGCGACGTCGATGCCCGCCTGTTCCATCATCCGCCTGATCTCTTCCGGAATTCGCTCGCTTGCGCGGGCAGCGGCGATCGGCCGGTCGACGTGCGAGAGAAAGCGCCGTACGCACGTCGGCTGCCAGATCACGAAGACGTTGAGCGGATACGTGAGCCTCGCGTCGGCACGACGGCTCGCGGTGATATGCAGGCCTGTCGTCGGCGAGACGTGCATCTGCCGCGGACACACCCGAAAGTCGAAGCCGAAATCCGTCGCCACGCTTCTCACGAGGTGAGGCAGACATCTGTCGCCGAATTGCCTGTTCTCGGATTTGCTCAAGGCCATGGATGCCTCCGGCTTCGCCAGCCGATGGAGTCGATTGCCGCAGTGTCGCGCGCACGACGCGCGGCGTCGGTGGCTCGGCGCACAATCTTGCCGGGCTGGCCCGCCGGCAGCGAAGCCGCGCCTCGCCGGATAAAATGAGCGCCCGTGTGGCGAAACCGCAAGACAAGAACCACGACGCCTCCCCTTCGAACTCCCACAAGCCCCGTTCGTGAATTTCGACGACTATTGCCAGCAAAAGGCCGCCCCTGATGGATCCGGCACGTACTACGCGCTGCGCCGCGCGCCGGCGGCGAATCAGCCGCTGCTGACCGCGCTCTACGCGCTCTATCGCGAGCTCGAAGAGACCGTGAAGGAAACCAGCGATCCGACCATCGGCCGCACGAAGCACGCGTGGTGGCAAAGCGAACTCGGCCGGCTCGACGGCGGCGAGCCCACGCACCCGGTCACGAAGGCGTTGCAGGCGCATGCGGGCGATACCGCGCACCCCGTTCTGGACGATGCCGGGCGCGCATCGCTCGCGGCGGTCGTCGACGGCTTCGGCATGGATCTGGATCAGGCGCGCTATCTCGACTGGCCCGGCTTCAGACGCTACCTCGACCAGACCGGCGGCGCGTTCGCGACGGCGGTGGCACGCGCGAGCGCGCGAGATCCGCAGCACGCCGCGGCATGGGCGGCGCCGCTCGGATCGGCCTTGTTGCTCGCCGAGCGCGTCCAGCAGATCGGCGACGATGCGCGACATGGCCGCATCTATATTCCCATCGATGAGTTGCAGCGCTTCAACGTAACGGCCGCGGACATCATCAATCGCAAGTACGGCGACGCATTCACCGACCTCATGCGTTTTCAGACCAGCCGCGCCCGGCAAGCGCTCGGCGATGCATTGACCGCCGTTCCCGCTTCGGAACGCGCGACGCAACGTGTGCTGCGCGCGCAGGCCGCGCTTTCGCTTGCACTCTTCGACGAGATCGAGCGGGAGAACTTTCAGGTGCTGCATCAACGCATCGCGCTCACGCCGATCCGCAAGCTGTGGATCACATGGAAAACGCGTTAGGCGCGTAGCATCGGCAGCGGCTCGAAACGCGCGCCGAGAATCGACGCGGCATCGATCCGCCAGCACGCTTCGAGCACCGTCGCATAGAGCCTTCTGAAATCGATGCCGACGGGCAGGCCGCCGTCCGCATCGAGCCGATCGAGTCGCGGCGGCGCACCGAAGAGTCCGCCGCGCACGCTGCCGCCCATCATGAAATGCGCCGCCGCCGCGCCGTGCTCGGTGCCGCCCGCGTCATTCTCTCGCGCAGCGCGTCCGAACTCCGAGCGCGTCATCACGAGTGTCCGATCCCAAGCGCCGGACGCGATCAACGACGCTCGCAGCGTCGCGAGTCCTTGCGCCAGATCGGCAAGAAGCGCCGCATGCCGATGCGCCTGGCTTTCGTGCGTATCGAAGCCGTGCAACGTGACGTGGATGACCTTCACGCCGCGACCACGCGAACCGTTCACGCGATCGAGCCAGCCATCGGCACGATATTCATCCGCATGCGACGCGGTGTCCCATATCTCGCGCGAGCGGAAATGCGAGCGGTTGCGTGAGTCATATCCGACGCCCTGCACGATCGCCAGATCCTTCGCCCGCCACGCGCTCATCAATGGCAGCAACGACGGATGCAGGGCCGTGTGCTCATCGAGCGGCAACGCCCGATCTTTCGGAATGGCGAGACTCGGCCTTAGCACGCGATAGCGCGGATCGGCGATAGGAATGACCATGTTGAGCGCATCGTTGCCACCGTCGAGATCGACGAGCACGAGCGAGCGAATGGGAGATGAAGCATCGGAATGTGCGCCAGCGAACGCATCGGCTACGTTGCACGCACATCCCGCGAACGCGCCGGCAATCGAGAGGAATTGACGTCGGTTCATCGAGCAGATGCGCTGCTTATCGCTTGTAGAGATCGCGCACCGCTTCTTCGATGTGCTGACGCAAGAGACGCCGCTCGTCGGCAGTCATCACCGTGTGACGCGGCGGGCGCGCGGGCGGCGTTTGGTCGACCTGCTGGATGGGCTGCATGGCCGGTGCTTTCGGATCGTGGTCGTGAGTCGAAGAAGCCGAGCTCTTGCTCACGCGCTGCTGCGCGCGAATCATGCGGCCGTCGAATCGATTCGGGGAACTCGTGATGCCGCGATCGAAGCCCGTCGATTGCGCATAGGCGTGAGGCGTGCTCAGTACTGCGTAAAGCGCACTGGCAAGAAGTGTCTTTCTGAAAATGCGCTCGGTGCGCACAGGTCCGCGCTGCCGCGCTCCCTTCATGTTGTTCCCTTCGTTGCTCGACAACCGGACAGCCTCAGTCTTTTCGCGTCTCGCCGTGGCTTGGTCGGGCCGCACGACGCGCTGGTCTAATGGAGTATCTACCGAATGGCGGGCTTAGGTAAAGCAGTGTACGCACCAAACCCTTAGGCCGTGCCACAGCCTCCGTAAATTTTGTAACGAACTGTTACACTCGCTTTTGTTACAAACTCGGCGTTTGAACAAACGCGCTAAGATGCCGCCATGGAAACCAAGAACCCTTCAAAAATTCTCGTCGTCGACGACGATCCGCGCCTGCGCGATCTGCTGAGGCGTTACCTCGGTGAGCAGGGCTTCAACGTGTACGTCGCGGAGAACGCGCCGTCGATGAACAAGCTCTGGGTGCGCGAGCGTTTCGATCTGCTCGTGCTCGATCTGATGCTGCCTGGTGAAGACGGTCTTTCCATCTGCCGTCGTCTGCGCGGCAGCAACGATCGCACGCCGATCATCATGCTCACGGCGAAGGGCGAAGATGTCGATCGCATCGTCGGCCTCGAGATGGGCGCGGACGACTATCTGCCGAAGCCGTTCAATCCGCGCGAACTCGTCGCGCGGATCCATGCGGTGCTGCGTCGTCAGACGCCGTCCGAATTGCCGGGCGCGCCGTCCGAAACCACCGAAGTGTTCGAGTTCGGCGAGTTTGCGCTGAACCTCGCGACGCGCACGCTCACGAAGAACGGCCAGGAAATTCCGCTGACCACCGGCGAATTCTCCGTGCTGAAGGTGTTTGCGCGCCATCCGCGTCAACCGCTCTCGCGCGAAAAGCTGATGGAGCTCGCCCGCGGCCGTGAATACGAAGTGTTCGATCGCAGCCTCGACGTGCAGATCTCGCGTCTGCGCAAGCTGATCGAACCCGACCCCAGCAGTCCGCGCTTCATCCAGACCGTATGGGGCCTCGGCTACGTCTTCATTCCCGACGGCGCTGCCTGATCGATCCTTGAGCGAGTTTCGTCACGCTTTCTCCCCTTCACCGAGCTGAACCCGACAGACCCATGCGCATCGACAGGCGGCTACTGGCGCTCGCGTTCGGCGGCCTGTTCTGGCGGACCTTCGCGCTGATCGCGCTGCTCATCGCCGTCAGTCTCACGGCGTGGTTCCAGAGCTTTCGCGTGATCGAGCGCGAACCGCGCGCGCAGCGCGTGGCGCTGCAACTCGTCGCCGTGGTCAAGCTCACGCGCACCGCCCTGCTCTATTCCGATCCCGATCTGCGCCGCGCGCTGCTTCAGGATCTGGAGAGCAATGAAGGCGTGCGCGTGTATCCGCGCGAGACCACCGACAAGTACAAACTCCAGCCGGATGAATCGCTCAACCGGCTGATCGAGCGCGACGTGCGCGGGCGGCTCGGCAACGAGACGATCATCGCGCAGTCGGTGAACGACATTCCGGGTGTGTGGATCAGCTTCAAGATCGACGACGACGATTACTGGGTCGCACTCGATCGCGATCAGCTCGACACCGTCACCGGCCTGCAATGGGCCGGATGGGGCGTGTTCGCGCTCGCGCTCTCGCTGTTCGGCGCGGCGTTCATCACGAGCCTCGTGAACCGGCCGTTTGCGCGGCTCGCACTCGCGGCGCGCAAGGTCGGCTCGGGGCAGTCACCGGAGCCGTTGCCCGAACGCGGCATGGGCGTCGCGGCGGAAACCAATCGAAGCTTCAACCAGATGGTGCAGGATCTCGAGCAACTCGAGGCAGACCGCGCGCTGATGCTCGCGGGCATTTCGCACGATCTGCGCACGCCGCTTGCCCGCCTGCGTCTCGAAACGGAAATGAGTCCGTCGGACGAAGCGACCAAGCTCGCGATGATCGACGACATCGAGCAGATGGACATGATCATCGGCCGCTTCCTCGACTATGCGCGGCCGATGCAGCGCATGCCCGAGGCGGTGGATCTGTCGATGATCGCGAGCGAACTCGCTGCCCGCTTCCAGGCCGACGACGGCGTCGTCATGCACACCGATCTCGCGCAGGGCGCGGTCATCGAGGGCGATCCGACCGATGCGCGCCGCGTCGTCGGCAATCTGCTCGAAAACGCGCGCAAGTATGGTCGCAGCGCACACGACGATGTCGCGCGCATCACGCTCCAGACGCGTGTCGCGCACGGCAAGGTCGAACTCTCCGTGATGGACGAAGGCCGCGGCATTCCGGACGATCAGGTCGCGCTCATCACGCGGCCGTTCTATCGGGTCGATACCGCGCGCACGCAGGCGAACGGCACGGGTCTCGGCATGGCGATCGTGCAACGCCTCGTCACGCGTCAGCGCGGCACGCTGCGCCTGCGCAATCGCACGCCTCAACCCGGTTTCGAAGTGACGATCGATTTCCCGCCGATGAAAGGCGGCGTGCGCTTCGAGGGCTAGGCGCCGGTCTGCTGCCCATTCGGGAAAATCTATCCAGATCAATAGACAAAAACTATTGAGATAGATATTTGAATAACGCTAAGATGAGGCGGGTTAACGCGCATCGCGTCTGGCATGAAAGTGTCACGCGAGCGTTACGGCGATTCAGTAGTTTGGTTGGCGCTTGTCCTTTCAACGATTTCACAGGAGTTTCTGCATGAAGACCGTTGGCGATAAAGTCGAAGCATTCACTGTCACCGCTGCAAAGCCGGGTTTCAATCATCACGAAGAAAACGGCCAGTCCGCTTTCGAGGAAATCACCGAGCAGTCCTTTCCGGGCAAGTGGAAGATCATCTACTTCTATCCGAAGGACTTCACGTTCGTGTGCCCGACGGAAATCGTCGAGTTCGCGAAGCTCACCAAGGATTTCGAGGACCGCGACGCGGTTCTGCTCGGCGGCAGCGTCGACAACGAGTTCGTCAAGCTGGCCTGGCGCCGCGAGCACAAGGACCTGAACAAGCTGAACCACTACGCGTTCGGCGACGTGAAAGGCGAACTGATCGACCAGCTCGGCGTGCGCGACAAGGAAGCCGGCGTGGCGCTGCGCGCAACCTTCATCGTCGATCCGGACAACGTCATTCAGCACGTGTCGGTCAATAACCTGAACGTCGGCCGCAGCCCGGAAGAAGTCCTGCGTATTCTCGACGGTTTGCAAACGGACGAACTCTGCCCGTGCAACCGCGCTGTCGGCGGCGCGACGCTCTAAGCGTTTCCGGATGCCGCAAAGCCCGTCATCGCGCCGAGCGTGCTCGGCCGTGGCGGGCTTTTTAACGCCATCGACCAGGAGAAAACCATGGAATTTCTGTCTGCAATCAAGGAGCTGGTGCCCGACTACGCGAAGGACATTCGCCTGAACGTCGACGGCACGATCGCGCGCTCATCGCTCGAAGGCAACGACGCGGCGGGCGTCGCGCTGGCCGCGGCATTTGCCGCGAAAGCGACGAAGCTCGTCGGCATCATCCGCGATGCGGGCGTGCTCTCGCCCGAAGAGACGAACGCCGTGCTCACCGCGGCCGCGCTGATGGGCATGAACAATGTCTGGTACCCGTATCTGGAGATGGCCGACAACGCCGACCTGAAGACGCAGCCCGCCGGCTTGCGGATGAACGCGTATGCGTCGCACGGCGGCGTCGACAAGCGGCGCTTCGAGATGTACGCGCTCGCGGCGTCGATCGTCGGCAAGTGCCATTTCTGCGTGAAATCGCACTACGAGAATCTCGTGGCCGAAGGCATGTCGACGACGCAATTGCGCGATGTCGGCCGCATCGCGGCGGTGATCAACGCGGTCGCGCTGACGATCGAAGCGCAAGGGCAGTAAGTCTTGCAACGTCGCCGCGCCGCGTCGGCGCGGCGACGTTTCAGTGGTCGATCGACGTTCGCCGCAGCAGCACCGCGGCCTGCGCCTCGATGCCTTCCTTGCGGCCGAGATAGCCGAGCTTCTCGTTCGTCTTGGCCTTCACGTTCACGCGATCGATCGGCAGGTCGAGATCGGCGGCGATGTTCTCGCGCATCGCATCGATATGGGGCGCGAGCTTCGGCGCCTGCGCGATGATCGTGCTGTCGACGTTGGCGATCGCGAATCCCGCCTCCGACACGCGCCTGGACGCCTCGCGCAGCAGCGCGCGGCTGTCCGCGCCGGCGAATTCGGTCGCCGTGTCGGGAAAATGCCGGCCGATATCGCCGAGCGACGCCGCGCCGAAGAGCGCATCGGTGATCGCGTGCAGCAGCACGTCGGCATCGGAATGCCCGAGCAGTCCGCGCTCATAGGGAATCGTCACGCCGCCGATGATGAGCGGGCGCCCTTCGACGAGCTGGTGGACGTCGTACCCTTGTCCGATTCTGAAATCCATCGATCCAAACCTTTATTGAGTGTGAGTCAGGCGTTCGCGGAAAGTATCGCGCCGGCGAGCGCGAAATCTTCCGGATACGTCACCTTGAAGTTGCGCAAGCTGCCCTGAACCAGCTTCGGCGAGTGCCCGAGCCATTCGATGGCGCTCGCTTCGTCCGTCAGGTCGTGGCCGTCGTGCCGCGCACGCTCGATCGCTTCGCGCAGCATGCCGAGCCGAAACATCTGCGGCGTCTGCGCCTGCCAGAGGCCGTCGCGCGACTCGGTGCGCGCAATGCGTGCGTCGTTCGTGGGCACATCGGGCATGTTCGGTGCGACGCGCTTCAGCGTATCCGCGACCGGCAGCGCGAGAATGCCGCCGACCGCATCATCGCGCAATTCCGCGACAAGTTTGCGAATCAGCTCCGGCGTGATGCCTGGGCGCGCGGCGTCGTGCACGAGGACCCAGTCGTCGTCGCGCGCACCGAATTTTGCGAGCGCGATGAGCCCGTTGTACACCGACGCCTGCCGCGAGGCGCCGCCGCAGCGCTCCACCGCGAAGCGTAATCCGGCGAAGCGGCGCGCGTCGAAATGCGTGTCGTCCGGTGCGAGCACGACGAGTGTCTGCGAGAATTCGGAGCACGCGTCGAACGCCGCGAGCGTGTACGCGAGCATCGGGCGCCCCGCGACCGTCTGGTATTGCTTCGGCATCGGCGCGCCGGAACGGCTGCCGGTGCCGGCGCAGGGAATCAGTGAGAACAGGCGCGTAGTCACGGGCAAATAAAGTGGGCAAGTCAAAGTTGAAGCCCGGATTTTATAATAGGTCTTTCGCGACCACGTCCCGCGCACGCCGGTTCGACTCTCCGAACCCGCGTTCGCCGGACGGCTCCATGCACACCTTATGCCTTCCAAAGCCGTCAACGCGCAGTCCAGTTCTCCCATCGCGCTCGTGAAAGCGGGTCAGCGCTTCGTCTTCGACGGCGCGTCGGGCTCCTCCGATGCGCTCGCCATCGCGCGCTATCACGCCGCGTATCGCGAGAGCGTGCCGCTCCTGACGGTCGTCACCGCGAGCGCGGTCGACGCGCAGCGCCTCGCCGCCGAGCTGCCCTTTTTCGCGCCCGATGCGCGCGTGCGCCTTCTGCCCGACTGGGAAACGCTGCCGTACGACACGTTCTCGCCGCACCAGGATCTCGTCTCCGAACGTCTCGCGACGCTGCACGATCTCGGCGAAGGCCGCTGCGACATCCTGATCGTGCCCGCGACGACGGCGCTCTACCGCATGCCGCCCGCGTCGTTTCTCGCGGCTTACACGTTCTCGTTCACCCAAGGCGAGCGTCTGAACGAAGCGAAGCTCAAGGCGCAACTGACGCTCGCGGGCTACGAGCATGTGAGTCAGGTCGTGCGGCCGGGCGAATATTGCGTGCGCGGCTCGCTGATCGATCTGTATCCGATGGGTTCGGCGCTGCCCTATCGCATCGACCTGTTCGACGATCAAGTGGACTCCATCCGCGCCTTCGACCCCGACACGCAGCGCAGCCTCTATCCCGTGCGCGACGTGCGTTTGTTGCCTGGCCGCGAATTTCCGTTCGACGAAGCCGCGCGCACGGCGTTTCGCAGCCGCTGGCGCGAGGTCTTCGAAGGCGACCCGAGCCGCTCGCAGATCTACAAGGACATCGGCAACGGCGTGCCGTCGGCGGGCATCGAGTACTATCTGCCGCTCTTCTTCGACGAGACCGCGACGCTCTTTCACTACCTGCCGGAAGGCTCGCAGCTCGCCTTCGTCGGCGACATGGATGCCGCGATCAAGCGCTTCACGCACGACACGAAGCAACGCTACGACTTCCTCTCGCACGATCGCGAGCGGCCCCTGCTCGAACCGCGCCGGCTGTTTCTGACCGACGACGATTTCTTCACGTTCGCGAAGCCCTTCGCGCAGTTGAAATTCCCCGCCACGCCGGAAGGCGGCTGGGCCGTGCCGCTGCCGGAACTCGCGATCGACCGTCACGCCGACGAGCCCTTGCTCGCGCTGCGCCACTATCTGGAGCAGACGGAGAACCGCGTGATGCTCGTCGCGGAATCGGCGGGACGACGCGAGACGATCCAGCAATTGCTCGCGGACAACGGCCTGCGCGGCGAGCTGCGCGACACGTTCCAGGAATGGCTCACGAGCGACGGCAAATTCACGCTGGGCATCGCGCCGCTGGCCAACGGCTTCGCGCTGCCGGCGGAAAAACTGTCGATCGTCACCGAGACGGAGCTTTACGGACCGCTCGCGCGCCGTGCCGGCCGACGCCGCCAGGAACAGGCGAGCAACGTCGACTCGATGGTCCGCGATCTCGCCGAACTGAAGGTCGGCGATCCCGTCGTGCATGCGCAGCACGGCATCGGCCGATACATGGGCCTCGTGTCGATGGATCTCGGCGAAGGCGAGACCGAGTTTTTGCATCTCGAGTACCACAACGAAGCGAAGCTCTATGTTCCGGTCGCCCAGTTGCACGTGATCTCGCGCTACAGCGGCGCGGATCCGGAAAGCGCACCGTTGCACACGCTCGGCTCGGGCCAGTGGGAAAAGGCCAAGCGCAAGGCTGCGCAGCAGATCCGCGACACGGCGGCCGAACTGCTCAACCTCTACGCACGCCGCGCCGCGCGCGAAGGCTATGCGTTCAAGCTCGAACCGCGCGATTACACCAAGTTCGCCGAGAGCTTCGGCTTCGAGGAAACGCCCGATCAGGCCGCGGCGATCGCGTCCGTCATCGGCGACATGACGAGCGGCAAGCCGATGGACCGCCTCGTGTGCGGCGATGTCGGCTTCGGCAAGACGGAAGTCGCGCTGCGCGCCGCATTCATCGCGGTGATGGCGGGCAAGCAGGTGGCGATCCTTTCGCCCACGACGCTGCTCGCGGAACAGCACACGCAAACCTTCACCGACCGCTTCGCCGACTGGCCGGTGCGCATCGCGGAGCTGTCGCGCTTCAAGACCGGCAAGGAAGTATCGACGGCCGTGCAGCAGATCAACGAAGGCTCGGTCGATATCGTCATCGGCACGCACAAGCTCTTGTCGGGCGATGTGAAGTTCAAGCGGCTCGGGCTCGTGATCATCGACGAGGAACATCGCTTCGGCGTGCGGCAGAAGGAAGCGTTGAAGGCGCTGCGCGCCGAGGTCGACGTGCTCACGCTCACCGCGACGCCAATTCCGCGCACGCTTGGCATGGCGCTCGAAGGCCTGCGCGATTTCTCCGTGATCGCGACCGCACCGCAGAAGCGGCTCGCGATCAAGACCTTCGTGCGCCGCGAGGAAGACGGCGTGATCCGCGAGGCGATGCTGCGCGAGTTGAAGCGCGGCGGCCAGGTGTACTTCCTGCACAACGAAGTCGAGACGATCGAGAATCGCCGCACGATGCTCGAAGCGCTGGTGCCTGAAGCGCGCATCGCGGTCGCGCACGGCCAGATGCACGAGCGCGAGCTCGAGCGCGTGATGCGCGATTTCGTCGGCCAGCGCGCGAACGTACTGTTGTGCACGACCATCATCGAGACCGGCATCGACGTGCCGAGCGCGAACACGATCCTCATGCATCGGGCGGACAAGTTCGGTCTCGCGCAGTTGCATCAGTTGCGCGGCCGTGTCGGGCGCTCGCATCACCAGGCATATGCGTATCTGCTTGTGCACGATCCGCAGTCACTGACGAAGCAGGCTCAGCGCCGGCTCGAAGCGATCCAGCAGATGGAGGAACTGGGCTCCGGCTTCTATCTCGCGATGCACGATCTCGAAATCCGCGGCACCGGTGAAGTGCTCGGCGACAAGCAATCGGGCGAGATTCAGGAGATCGGCTTCCAGCTCTATACCGACATGCTGAACGACGCCGTGCGCGCGCTGCGCGAAGGCCGCGAGCCGGATCTGAACGCGCCGCTCGCGGCGACGACCGAGATCAATCTGCATGCGCCTGCGATCCTGCCCGCCGATTACTGCGGCGACGTTCAGGAGCGTCTGTCGTTGTACAAGCGTCTTGCGAACTGTGAGTCGAGCGATGCGATCGATGGCATTCTCGAAGAGCTCATCGACCGCTTCGGCAAGTTGCCGCCGCAGGCGCATGCGCTCGTCGAGACGCATCGGCTGCGCCTCGCCGCGAAACCGCTCGGCATCTCGAAGATCGACGCGGGCGAGCAATCCATCTCGCTTCAGTTCATTCCGAACCCGCCCGTCGACGGCATGAAGATCATCGACATGGTGCAGAAGCACAAGCACATCAAGCTGGCGGGCCAGGACAAACTGCGCATCGAGTCGCGCAGCCCCGATCTCGCCGTGCGGATTTCGACCGTGAAAGAGACGTTGCGGGCACTGGGCGGCCCGGTGCGACAGCCGGCTGCTGCACTGCGGTAAAGGCTTTGCCGGATTTTGACTCCTGCGGGAAAGCCCTCGTTTGGGCTATGATCGAACTCTATCCGCAGGAGTCAAAACATGTCACAGATCGCTGATACGGCGCATCTCGAAGCCTCATCTTCCTCGTCCGATACCGCATCGCCGATCTCGCTGCCGTGGATCGAGCGCCTCGTTTCCATCGATACCGTCAGCCGCAATCCGAATCTCGGGCTGATCGAAACCGTGCGCGACGAACTGCGCCGCGCGGGCATCGAAGCGACCATCACCAGCGATCCGCGCGGACAGTGGGCGAATCTTTTCGCCACGGTCCCGGCGCACGATGGCGAGACCAACGGCGGCATCGTGCTCTCGGGTCATACGGATGTCGTGCCGGTCGACGGCCAGGATTGGCAGAGCGACCCGTTCAGGCCCGAAGTGCGCGACGGCCTGCTCTACGGACGCGGCTCGTGCGACATGAAGGGCTTCATCGGCGCGGCGCTCGCCATGTTGCCGAAGATGCAGGCGACGAAGCTCGCGAGGCCCATCCACTTCGCGCTCTCCTACGACGAAGAAGTCGGCTGCGCCGGCGCGCCGCTGATGATCGCCGACCTGCAGAAGCGCGGCGTGAAGCCGGATGGCTGCATCGTCGGCGAGCCGACCTCGATGCGCCCGATCATCGCGCATAAGGGCATCAACACGTACCACTGCTGCGTGCGCGGCTTCGCGGCGCATTCGTCGCTGACGCCGAAAGGCCTGAACGCGATCGAGTACGCGGCGCGGCTCATCTGCCATATCCGCGATCTCGTCGACGAATTCCGCGCGCAAGGCCCCTTCGACGAACTCTACGACGTGCCCTTCACCACCGGTCAGACGAGCACCATCAAAGGCGGCAACGCAATCAACACCGTGCCCGCCGAATGCAACTTCGAATTCGAGTTCCGCAATCTGCCGACGATCGACCCGGAGCAGATTTTCAAGCGCATCGAGTCGTACGCGCACGAAACGCTGCTGCCGAAGATGCTGAAGGAGCACGGCAGCGCGGCGATCGAATTCAGGAAACTCGCGTCCGCGCCCGGCCTCGACGCGACCGAGCAGGCCGCGATCACGCAGCTCGTGCGCGCGCTCACGGAGAACCAGGACAAGCGCAAGGTCGCCTACGGCACCGAAGCGGGTCTGTTCGCCAATGCCGGCGTGCCGAGCATCGTGTGCGGGCCGGGCAATATCGAGCAGGCGCACAAGGCGAACGAGTACGTGTCGCTCGAACAACTCGCTCAGTGCGAGGCGTTTCTCGGCAAGTTCATCCACAGCATGTCCGTCGAGGCACAGGCCCGCTGACCTTCTCTGATCGACCCACACGCCATGTCCACAGCCACGCAGCACACCGACAACACGATCGACGGCACGCCCATTCCGACGCTCGACGAGATCGCCGAGCAGCACATGGCGCTCACGCCGTGGGTCGCGCGCACGCCGACCTTCGAGCGACATGATTTTCCGACGCTAGAAGGCACGCCGATCACGTTCAAATTCGAGCTGCTGCAGGCGAGCGGCACGTTCAAGGCGCGCGGCGCGTTTTCGAACATCCTCGCGCTCACCGACAGCGAGCGTTCGGCGGGCGTCACGTGCGTATCGGCGGGCAATCACGCGGTGGCGGTGGCGTATGCGGCGCAGCGCATGGACGTGGGCGCGAAGGTGGTCATCATCAAGAGCGCGAGCCCGGCGCGGGTCGCGCTGTGCCGGCGCTTCGGCGCGGAAGTCGTGTTCGCGGAGAACGTCGCCGAGGCGTTCGATGTCGTGCGGCGCGTCGAAGCGGAAGAGGGACGCGTCTTCATCCATCCGTTCAACGGCTATCGCACGGTGCTCGGCACGGCGACGCTCGGTTACGAGTGGACGTCGCAGGCGCCCGACCTCGATGCGGTGATCCTGCCGATCGGCGGCGGCGGCCTGGCTGCGGGCGTCTCGACTGCGATGCGCCTCGCGAATCCGTCGCTGCATGTCTACGGCGTCGAGCCCGAGGGATCGGACGTGATGCGGCGCAGCTTCGAGGCGAATCACACGATCAAGATGGGCACGATGCACGGCATCGCCGATTCGCTGATGGCGCCGCATACCGAGCAGTACAGCTACGAGCTGTGCCGGCGGCATATCGACGATATCGTCACCGTGTCGGACAACGCGCTGCGGCACGGCATGCTGCAACTGTTCAACGAACTCAAGCTCGGCGTCGAGCCGGCATGCGCCGCCGCGACGGCCGCCCTGCTCGGCCCGTTGCGCGAACGTCTGCAAGGCAAGCGCGTCGGCGTGCTGTTGTGCGGCACCAATACCGATCCGGCCACGTTCGCGAAGCATCTGGCGCACGCCTGAAATGCGCGCGGCCCCGTTCAGGGGCCGCGTTCGAATCCATCGTTACATCACTGCCGCGAGCCGTCTGCGCTCGCTGCGCTGCATGAAGGCATTCGCCGCGATCACGCCGACCGTCACGAGCGCGATGAACAAGGTCGCGAGCGCGTTCATCTCCGGATTCAGGCCCAGACGCACACGCGAAAACACGACGAGCGGCAAGGTCGTCGAGCCGGGACCGGACAGGAACGCCGACAGCACGAGGTCATCGATCGACAGCGTGAACGACAGCAGCCAGCCCGCGACGAGCGCCTGCGAGATCAACGGCAGCGTGATCGAGAAGAACACGCGCAGCGGCGTTGCGCCGAGATCGAGCGCGGCTTCCTCCAGCGACGGATTCAGCTCCCGCACGCGCGACTCCACGATGATCGCGACATACGAGATGCACAGCATCACGTGCCCGATCCAGATCGTGAAGAAGCCGCGATCCGGCCATCCGATGAGCTTCGCCATTTCGACGAACAGCAGCAGCAGCGAAATGCCCTGAATGACTTCGGGAATCACGAGCGGCGCGTTGATCATGCCCGCGTAGAGCGTGAATCCCTTGAAGCGTCCCATGCGAGCGAGCACGAAGCCCGCCCACGTGCCGATCACGACCGACGCGCACGCGGTCAGGAACGCGATACGCAACGACAGCCACGCGGCGTTGATCAGCTCGTCATCGTTGACGAGCGCGCGATACCACTTGAGCGACGGCTCGGTCCAGACGGTGACGAGCGGCGAATCGTTGAACGAATAAACGATGAGGCTCAGGATCGGGATATACAGAAACGCGAACCCGAGGCCCAGCGCGGTGATTTGCAGCGGACGGCTCACCTTGATCATCGCCGCTCCTCCAGTTGTTTCGCCTGGAAATGCTGGAAGAGCGCCATCGGCACGAGCAGCAGCAGGACCATCGCGCAGGTGACCGCGGAAGCCATCGGCCAGTCGGCGTTGTTGAAGAACTCGTTCCACATGACGCGGCCGATCATTAGCGTGTCCGCGCCGCCGAGCAATTCAGGAATCACGTACTCGCCCACCGCCGGAATGAACACGAGCAGACACCCCGCGATGATGCCGTTCTTCGACAGCGGCAACGTTATCTGCACGAACGCCTTCCAGGGCTTCGCGCCGAGATCGTAGGCCGCTTCGAGCAAGGTCAGGTCCATCTTCACGAGATGCGCGTAGAGCGGCATCACGAGGAACGGCAGATACGAATACACCATGCCGATATATACCGCGATGTTCGTGTGATACAGCTCGATCGGCGAATGCAGGAGGCCGATCGACATCAGGAAGTTATTGAGCAAGCCGTTGTTCTTCAGGATGCCGATCCATGCATACACGCGAATCAGGAACGAGGTCCAGAACGGCAGCATCACGGCCATCATCAGGATGTTGCGCGTGGCCGGATTCGAGCGCGCGATGTAGTACGCCATCGGATAGCCGATCAGCAGGCACAGCACCGTCGACACCGCCGCGACCAGCAGCGAGTTCATGTAGGTCGCGAAGTACAGGCTGTCCTGCACGAGGAACGCGTAGTGCGCGAAATCGAGCGCGATATGCATCACGCCTTCTTCCATCGACACGAGATCCGTGTACGGCGGAATGCCGAGCTGACTGTCGGCGAAGCTGATCTTCACGACGAGCAGGAACGGCACGAAGAACAGCAGCAGGAGCCACAGATAAGGCCCGCCGATGACGAGCGTGCGCCCGGAGACGCCTATGCGCTTGAGCCAGTTCATCATCATGCGGTCAGCACCACGCCCGCCGACGCGCTCCAGCGCACGTAGACTTCGTCGCCGAAAGTGGGTGAATCGATCTCGCCGATCGCGAGGCTCGACAGGTTCGCGACCACGACCTTGCCGGAATCGAGCGTCACGTGATAGAGCGTGTAGCCGCCCATGTACGCGATGTTCGTCACCTTGCCGCGGCCCCAGTTGTAGGTGCCTTCGGGCGGCTTGCGCGTGAGCGCGATGCGCTCCGGACGAACGGAAATCGTCACCGGCATGCCGAGCGGCCCGGTGATGCCGTGGCTCACGTAGAGACGCACCGGCAAGTCGGGCGATTCGACAAAAACGTGATCCGGCTCGTCCTCGACGACATTGCCGTCGAACAGATTCGTCGAACCGATGAACTGCGCCGAAAAGCGGCTGTTCGGATACTCGTAGACCTCGTGCGGCGTGCCGAGCTGCACGATCTGCCCTTCGCTCATCACGGCGAGGCGATTGGCCATCGTCATCGCCTCTTCCTGATCGTGCGTCACCATGATGCAGGTGACGCCCACCTGATCGAGAATGTTGACGAGCTCGATCTGCGTGCGCTGGCGGATCTGCTTGTCGAGCGCGGACATCGGCTCGTCGAGCAACAGAAGTTTCGGGCGCTTCACGAGGCTGCGCGCGAGCGCGACACGCTGCTGCTGCCCGCCCGACAACTGATGCGGCTTGCGCTTGGCGAACTTCGCCATCTGCACGAGTTCGAGCGCGTTGTTGACGCGATCCTTCAGCTCGCCGCCCTTCACGCCTTCCTGCTTCAGCCCGAACGCGACGTTCGACTCCACGCTCATGTGCGGAAAGAGCGCGTAGGACTGGAACATCATGTTGACCGGCCGGTTGTACGGCGGCATTTTGGCGAGGTCTTCCCCGTCGATCAGGATCTGCCCTTCGGTCACGGATTCGAGCCCGGCGAGCATGCGCAGAAGGGTCGATTTGCCGCAGCCCGAACTGCCGAGCAGCGCGAACAGCTCGCCCTTCCTCACCGACAGGTTGACGCCCCGCACGGCCGTCGTCTCGCCGAATTTCTTCACGACGTCGACGATCTGCACGAAGTTGTCGTCCGTGCCCTGGGCCGATGGAACACTGCCCGGCTCGCGCCGGCCGGAATTAGGCGCTGCCTTCAACGCGCTCGACTGCTCACTCATGATTGCCTGTTCGACTCCTTGCTTCCATGCGTCTTTCGTGACTCGCGCCGACGCGCGATGCGATCACGAACAAAGCCCCCGGAGGTCCAGGGGCTTCGTCGATTCAAAAGAATAACCGGCTTCGGGATTTCATCGGCCGGACTTGAATTCCGTCCAGAGCCGCGTCTGCAGGCGCTGGATCTCCGGCGGCAGCGGCTTGAGCAGGAACAGCGTCTTGATGACGTCCTGCGGCGGATACACGGCCGGATCGTTCGCGACATCCTTGTCGACGTACTTGCGCGCCTCGAGGTTCGCGCTCGGGTAGTACACGGCGTTCGTGATCGCGGCGTGAACCTGCGGCGTCTCGATGTAGTTGATCCACTCGTGCGCCGCGTCCTTGTTCTTCGCGTCCTTCGGAATCGCCATCACGTCGAACCACACGGGCGCGCCGCCCTTCGGAATGTAGTACTCGATCTTGAACGGCTTCTTCGCCTCGACGGCGCGATGCTTCGCGATCACGACGTCGCCCGACCAGCCGTAGGTGAAGCAGATGTCGCCGCCCACCATGTCGTTGATATAACCCGACGAGTTGAACTGCGTGATGTACGGACGGATCTTCTTCATCATCGCGAGCGCCTCGCGATAATCGGCCGGATTCGTGCTCATCGGATCCTTGCCGATGTAATGCAGCGCGGCCGCGAACATCTGGTCCGGCGCGTCGAGCACCGAGACGCCGCACGCCTTCAGCTTCGAGATATTCTCGGGCTTGAAGAGGATGTCCCAGTTATTCAGCTCGGCGTTCGGGCCGAGAATCTGTTTGGCTTTGTCGACGTTATAGCCGAGGCCGGTCGTGCCGTAGGCCCAGGGCACCACGTACTTGTTGCCCGGATCGGCGCCCTCGACGAGCTTCATCAGGTCGGGATCGAGATATTTGAGGTTGGGCAGTTTCGACTTGTCGAGCGGCGAGAAGATATTCGCGGCGATCTGCTTGCCCGCGTAATTGCTCGTCGGCACGACGATGTCATAGCCGGAGCGGCCGGTGAGAAGCTTCGCCTGAAGGGTGTCGTCGCTGTCGTAGTTGTCGTACTTCACCTTGATGCCGGTCTGCTTGGTGAAGTTGGGGATGGTGTCCTTCGCGATATAGTCCGACCAGTTGTACACGTTCAACTGCGTGTCCGTCGCGAATGCAGCAAGCGGAGTCAACATCGCGGCGCATGCCAGGGCGCCCGCCAGCTTGGCCGTACGGCTCGCCAGTTTCTCGTTCATCTCGATTCTCCCTTGTTCCGACTTGTCACGGCGTCGTGCCGTGCGGACCCAGCTCAACGTGTCATTGCCGATCGGCCCGCGACTCCCTCAAAACCCCGAAAACTACCATTAAACGCAAGCGCGACAAAAAACTAATGCACCGCTTGTCGCGCAAAATGCACACGCGCTTGCGCCTTGCGGCCACAGTCCTGTCACGAGGGCCTCTGCACGGCTTCCGGCCGCGCGCGGGCAGCCGGAAAGAGCGCGCATTTTAGCCCTTAATCGTCCCGGGCGGCACCTGATAAAACCACACTCGTCAAAGTGACACGCGAGCGTAAGCGCGATGCAATGTCATGATTCGTCGTCGGCCGCGCGCATCCCGTTCGCCCCAGCGTTCGTATGACTTCGTACGAGCGAGGCGAGCACAGGGAAAGCCGGGCGTCCGAGCCTTACGAATAGCCAGCGGAACATTTGTTGCGAGCCAATTCGACGTACGCCGCGACGCGCGGCGTCTTCTGAACCGGCAACGCACGCGCATACGGCTGACATGCCGCGCCCGTTGCATCGCTATTCGAGGCCGCATCCCGCATGAACATCCATCCGTCCGCGCTCGCCCGGCTTTCAGCCGCGAAATCCGACGTGCAGTCGCCCGGGGCGCGCCGCGACGATCGGCCACCGGCTCCACGCTCGCGCGGGCGCTGGTATTCCTTCGCCGGCGCGGGTTCGCTCGTCGCCGTCGGCTACATGGATCCCGGCAATTGGGCGACGGCGCTCGCGAGCGGCGCGCGCTATGGCTACTCGCTGCTTTTCGTCGTCCTGGTCGCGAGTCTCATGGGCATGCTGCTGCAATGGGTGGCGTCGCGTGTGGGCGTCGTGACCGGGCGCGATCTCGCGCAACTGTGCCGCGAGCGCTACGGCCGGCGCACGACGCTCCTGCTGTGGATCGCGTGCGAAATCGCGATCATCGCGTGCGACGTCGCGGAGGTTGTCGGCAGCGCGGTGGCGCTGCAGATGCTCTTCGGCTTCTCGCTCACCGCGGGCGTGCTGATCTCGGCGGTCGCGACTTTCGCGATGCTCGCGCTCCAAAGCCGCGGCAAACGCCCGCTCCAGCGGGTGGTGACGGCGCTGATCGTCTTCGTGAGCCTTTGCTTCGTCGTCGAACTCGCACTCTCGCATCCGGTGTGGCGCGCGGCGATGCACGGGCTCGCGCCGTCGCGCGAGCTTCTGCGCGATGCGGGCATGCTCTGGCTCGCCGCCGGCGTGCTCGGCGCAACGGTGATGCCGCACAACCTGTACTTGCACTCCGCGCTCGTCAAGGAGCACGCGGGCGCCCGCGAGGACGCGGCCATCGGGCGCGCGCTTCGCGGCGTGAACATCGACACGTTCGGCTCGCTCGGGCTCGCGTTTATCGTCAACGCGTCGTTGCTGGTGGTCGCGGCCGCGGTCTTCCACGCGAACGGCCATACCGAAGTCGAGGATCTCGCCGATGCGCACCGTCTCATCGCACCGCTCGTCGGCAGTCATTGGGCGGGCGTCGTGTTCGCCACCGCCCTGCTCGCTTGCGGGCTGAACGCGACGGTCACCGGCACGCTCGCCGGCCAGGCGGTCATGGAGGGTTTTCTGCGGCTGAAGATGGCGCGCTGGGCCCGGGCGCTCCTGACGCGCGGCCTCGCGATCGGTCCGGCGCTGGTCGCGGTCGCGAGCTTCGGCCAGCACGGTTCGAACGCGCTCCTGGTCGCGACGCAGGTCGTGCTGAGCCTGCAATTGCCGCTCGCGGTGATCCCGCTCGTGCGCTTCGCCTCCGATGCCAGGCTGATGGGCCGCTGGCGCATCGCGCGCGCGCCGCTCGCGCTGGCATGGGCATGCGCGGGCGTGATCGTCGCGTTGAACGGCGCGATGCTCTGGCAGGCGATGTTTCCGGGCTGACGAGTCGATTTCGTCCCGATTTCGTCCTGATTTCGGGATCGCGGCATGGTTCGTGTTGTCACACTGCACTGACGCCCCCGCCCGAAACAGGACACGAAATACATGGCTCACGGCCTACGATCGCTCTCACTCGCAGTTTCGCGTCGCCTTGCCGGGCGCGCACGCACGTTCACGCTTCTCTTCCTCGCTCTCGGCGCAAGCGGAGCGGTTCATGCGACCGTCGCGGTACTGCAACCCGCGCGAGAAGCCGCCGCTTCCCAGCCGCTCGAACTGACGCTCCTCTATACCGACGACGACGCGAAACCCCTGACCGTCGACGTGCCGAAGCAACTGACCGTGAATCTGACGAACGGCGATCTGCCGCCCGCGCCGCTGACGCTCGTACGCGATCCCCAAGTCCCTGACCGCCTGCGCCTCGCGCCCGGCCAATATCGACGCGTGCGCTTTTCCGCGCCGTGGCCCGATGCGGCGCGCGGCACCGTGAAAATCGATCCGGTGGGCTTCGATGCATCGCCGATGCTCGTCACGATCAATCGCAGCGAAACACAGACGGAGGTCGCCGCCGCGGAAAAGCGCGAGTCGCAAGCGACGACGCCCGAGCAACTCGCGAGCGCGGCAGCCGCCGCCAACACCGTCGCCACGCCGACGTCCACGAGCGACACCTTGCTTTCCGGCCGCTTCTCGACCTTCGAACCGGTGTATTTCGCGGACGGCAAGAACGGCGATAACCTCGCGAAATTCCAGTTCAGCTTCAAATACCGGCTGCATCTGCCCGACGATCCGCGCTCACGCGGTTTTCTCGACAATCTCTATTTCGGATACACGCAGACGGCGATATGGAATCTCTCTGCCGAGTCCGTGCCGTTTCGCGACATCAGCTTTCAGCCGCAACTGTTCTACTACGTGCAGGACACCGGCTGGAAAAGCGCGCTCTTCACGCGCATGGGCGTCGCGGCGGGGATCGGACATGAATCGAACGGCAGGAGCGGAGACGAATCGCGCTCGATCAACATCGCGTTCGTGCGCCCGACGTGGGATTTCGGCGATCTGAACGGCAATCACCTGACGCTTTCGCCGAAGTTCTACTACTACCTGTCGAAAGCCGGCAACGAGGACATCGCGGATTACCGCGGCTATGTCGATTTTCTGGTGAAGTACGGCAGCCCGGACGGCTGGCAGCTCGCGACGACCCTGCGCAAAGGCACGAAACACTGGTACGGCAGCGTCGAATCGCAGCTCACCTACCCGCTCGCGAAGCTGATCGGCAGCGCGTGGGGCGGGTATCTGTTCGTGAGCTACTTCAACGGGTATGGCGAGGACATCCTCGATTACAACCAGCGACATCACTGGATCGCGCGAATAGGCTACAGTATCGCGCGCTGAGCTTTTTTTACGATTTTGAATGCCGCGTTGCCGCCGTTCTTTCCCGGCGCCGATGCGGTCGCGAGTTAGCCTAATGTCTTCGAATCTTCACGATCTGCCTGATAGCCCCTGCATCGGCGTGTGCTCCACGCTCTTCGACGAAATCTGCAAAGGCTGCGGCCGCACGGCCGGCGAGGTGTCGAACTGGGTGTTCCTGAACGACGAGGAAAAGCGCGCGATCTGGGAACGGATCACGCGCGAGGGAACGGCGATGCGTTTTCGCAACGACAGGCTCTGACCGCAAAAAAACGGCCCGCTCTCTCGAGACGGGCCGTTCTTCGAATCCTGGGCGGAGCGGGTGATTATTGAATGCCCTGGCTCGTCAGAAAATCTTCGTAGTTCCCGCCGAAGTCGCGCAGCGTGCCATCGGTCTTCACTTCGATGATGCGATCGGCCAGCCCGCTCACGAATTCGCGGTCGTGCGACACAAAGATCAGCGTGCCTTCGAACTTCTCCAGCGCGATCTGCAGCGATTCGATGGACTCCATGTCCATGTGGTTCGTCGGCTCGTCCATCAGCAACACGTTGTGGCGGCCGAGCATCAGCTTGCCCCAGATCATGCGGCCCTTCTCGCCGCCCGACAGCACCTTCACGTTCTTCTTGATGTCGTCCGCGTTGAAGAGCAGACGGCCGAGCGTGCCGCGCATCATCTGCTCGTCGTCGCCTTCCTTGCGATACTGGTCGATCCACTCGGTGAGCGTCTCGTCCTTCGGAAACTCTTCGTACGTGTCCTGCGGCATGTAGCCGACGTTCGCGTTCTCCGCCCATTTCACGCTGCCGTGATCGAGGTCGAGCGCGCCCTTGAGCGACTTGAGCAGCGTAGTCTTGCCCGCGCCGTTCTCGCCGATGATCGCGATACGCTCGCCCGGCTGCACGCTCAAACTGAAGTTCTGGAAGATCGTGCGGTCGTACTTCTTCGTGATGTCTTCCGCGACCACCGCGATGTTGTGCAGCTTCTTTTCATACTCGAAGCGGATGAACGGATTCTGGCGCGACGACGGCTTGAATTCCTCGATCTTGATCTTGTCGATCATCTTCAGACGGCTGGTGGCCTGACGCGCCTTCGACTTGTTCGCCGAGAAGCGGCGCACGAAGTCCTGCAGGTCGGCCACACGCTCCTTCGCCTTCTGGTTCGCGGCCTGCTGGCGCTCGCGCGCCTGCGTCGACGCGAGCATGTAGTCGTCGTAGTTGCCCGGCCAGACCTTCAGCGTGCCGTAGTCCATGTCCGCCATGTGGGTGCAGACCTGGTTCAGGAAGTGCCGATCGTGCGAGATGATGATCATCGTCGAGTTGTACTGGTTGAGCACGTCTTCCAGCCAACGGATCGAGTTGATGTCGAGGTTGTTGGTCGGCTCGTCCAGCAGCAGCACGTCGGGCTTCGAGAACAGCGCCTGCGCAAGCAGCACGCGCAGCTTCCAGCCGGGCGCGACGTTGCTCATCGGGCCATTGTGATCGTTGATGTTGATGCCGATGCCGAGCAGCAGCTCGCCCGCGCGCGCTTCGGCCGTGTAGCCGTCGTATTCGGCGAACTTGGCTTCGAGGTCGGCGGCGCGCATGTAGTCGTCGTCGGTGGCATCCGGATTCGCGTAGATCGCGTCGCGCTCGGTCATCGCGGCCCACATTTCCGTGTGGCCCATCATGACGACGTCGAGCACGCGCATGTCTTCATACGCAAACTGGTCCTGGCGTAATTTACCGAGACGGACGTTCGGCTCGAGCATGACATTGCCGGAACTCGGCTCCAGATCGCCACCCAGGATCTTCATGAAGGTCGACTTGCCGCAGCCGTTCGCCCCGATCAGTCCATAGCGGTTGCCTTCGCCGAACTTGACCGAGATGTTCTCGAAGAGGGGCTTGGGCCCGAATTGCATGGTGATATTGGCGGTAGACAGCACGGCGCGTCCTTTTGAATGGGGTACGACGAAAAACCTGAGATTTTAGCAGAAGTTGACCATCGTCTTCGGGCCGAAGTGGGTGCCAGATCATGCGCGCTGGCTCGCCGAATGGACGGTCTGACTCCGATCTGCGCACACACTGTCACACACGACGGTGTCGTCGAAATGTACCCTGCAACCCGACAATTTCCTTCGCGCCCCAAAACCAGCCCGGAATCGTGCCGTCAAGCACTACCCCGCGTTCCACTCGAACCAAATATTAGTGAATATTCTTTATATAAATCTCGATCAGGCTGTAGAACGCCGAAGCCGGATAGAAGAAAATATCGCCGAGTTTGCGGGTGGCGTACCTTTCCGTCGAATCCCTGCGCTTTCTGCCGAGCACGTTTTGCGAGAAAAGATACCAGGATCGATTCGCCCCGCGGAAAAGGGATGTTTTCTGAGCCATGCGAAAGCCGTCGAGACTTCACTCGAGTATGCCGGGCCGTCTCTGATACTCGAAGACGACGCCATTCTCGGGACGCGCGCCATGAAAATTTTGAACCGCACGCTCGCAACGAGTCGCAATGTCGACATACTCTTCACGGACTTGGCCATCACGAGTATCGAGTCGATGTTGTCCCTCTTCAGGTTGCGCCGCGACTTCCAGGGCGATGCTGTCGCCGTCGGCGACTGCCGCGAGATTCATTTTGCTGCATCGACCGCCTACGTCCTCCCCGACGTGGAATCGAAGCAAAAGGTCCTGGCCGCCTTGAAGTCCTTCGACTCACTCGATTTACCGTACGACCTCGCCATCAGAAATATGATCGTGGCTGGCGAATTGAGCGCTTCTTTCATTTTCCCTTTTATTACCTCACTTTCACCGGAATCCAGGCGAACTCAGATACAACCGGAGATCGAGAGTTTGACAAACGTGGTGTACGATACCTTTCGAAAACTCATGTTCAACGAATCGGCGCTGATTCACACGACCTTGCTCGACGAAGTCAATTGCGTTCCCGAAGACTTCTACGATCGGGAAGCGACAATATTCGCCGGCATCTGGAAATTGATGCTCTCGCGAAAATTCCCGACGCGCTTTTTCTAAACTGTCATTCGCGGCGCCGCACAGATATCTGCAAGCGCCGCGACGCGATCAGGTCCGCTCGGCAATGAATGCCTTCACCACGCCTGCATCCGCAGGAACGATATCGAATCTTTGCGGCAGTTTTTCAAGTCCCACGAACGCCGACGGCCGCTCCGGCTCGCGATTGAGCGCCTCACGAATCGTCTCGCCGAACTTGATCGGCTGCGCGGTTTCGAGAACGATCATCGGCACGCCGGGCTTCAGATTCTCGCGCGCGACCTTCACGCCGTCCGCCGTGTGGGTGTCGATCATCGTGTGATAGCGCTCGAACACGTCGCGGATCGTCTTCACGCGGTCGTCGTGGCCGCTCTTGCCCGACACGAAGCCGAATTCCTTCACACGCGCGAAATCGCCGCTCGCCGCGAGATCGAAGCCGCCTTTCTCTTCCACGTCGCGGAACAGTTGCAGCACGCGCGCCGGATCGCGGCCGAGCAGGTCGTACACGAAGCGCTCGAAATTCGACGCCTTCGAG
This sequence comes from Caballeronia sp. J97, assembly GCF_905220305.1. Classification (NCBI taxonomy): domain Bacteria; kingdom Pseudomonadati; phylum Pseudomonadota; class Betaproteobacteria; order Burkholderiales; family Burkholderiaceae; genus Caballeronia; species Caballeronia sp. J97. The sequence goes on from NZ_CAJMZL010000001.1 coordinate 156,680, forward strand.
ATGTCCATGCTCGGGCTGGTCGTGTGATACGTCTCCGCCGCGCCGCGCACGCGATACACGCCGGTCTTGAAGAACTCGTCGAGCACGTCGTTTTCGTTGGTCGCGACGACGAGCTGGTCGATCGGCAAGCCCATCATGCGCGCGATATGCCCCGCGCATACATTGCCGAAGTTGCCCGACGGCACCGTGAACGACACGCGTTCGTCGTTGCTCCGCGTCGCGGCGAAATAGCCCTTGAAGTAGTACACGACCTGCGCGACGACGCGCGCCCAGTTGATCGAATTGACCGTGCCGATCTTGTGCTTCGCCTTGTACGCGTGATCGTTGGACACGGCCTTCACGATGTCCTGGCAGTTGTCGAAATTGCCCTCGACCGCGAGATTGAAGATGTTCGGGTCTTGCAGCGAGAACATCTGCGCGGTCTGGAACGCGCTCATCTTCTTGTGCGGCGACAGCATGAACACGCGCACGCCGGCCTTGCCGCGCATCGCGTATTCGGCTGCGCTGCCGGTGTCGCCCGAGGTCGCGCCGAGGATGTTCAGCGTCTCGCCGTGCTTCGCCAGCGCGTACTCGAACAGATTGCCGAGCAGTTGCATCGCCATGTCCTTGAAGGCGAGCGTCGGACCGTTCGACAGCTCCAGCAGCGACAGCGTCGCGCCGTTTTCTTCGCCGAGCGTCTTGAGCGGCGTGATCTGCGCCGCGCTCTCTTCGTGGCGCACGTTGCTGTACACCTGCGCGGTGTACGTCTTGCGCGTGAGCGAGCGCAGATCGTCGGCGGGAATGTCGTCGCTGAACTTCGACAGCACTTCGAATGCGAGATCCGCGTACGACAGCGTGCGCCAGCGCGCGAGTTCATCGGCGCTGACTTTCGGGTAGTCAGACGGCAGATACAGGCCGCCGTCTTTCGCGAGGCCACCCAGCAGGATGTCGGAGAACGTGTGGCGCTCGTTGCTGCCGGCGCCGCGCGTCGAAATGTAGTTCATCGTGCTTGCCCTTAGTTGAGCGCTTCCATGCGCAGCTTCGTCACCTTCGAGACGACCGTAGACAGCGCCTCGATCTGCCCGATCGCCGCGTTCACGTTCTTTTCCAGCGTCTCGTGAGTGATGAGGATGATGTCCGTCTCGCCCTTGTTCGCGCCGTCGACCTCTTCCGATTCCTTCTGCAGGAGCGCGTCGATGGAGATGCCCTTGTCGGCGAGAATGCGCGTGATGTTCGCGAGCACGCCCGTCACGTCCGCGACGCGCAGGCGCAGGTAGTAGCCGCTCGTCACCTCGTCGATCGGCAGGATCGGCGTGTTGGAGAGACTGTCCGGCTGGAACGCCAGATGCGGCACGCGATGCTCCGGGTCGGCCGTATGCAGGCGCGTCACGTCGACGAGATCAGCGACCACGGCGGAGGCGGTCGGCTCCGCGCCCGCGCCCTTGCCGTAATACAGTGTGGTGCCGACCGCGTCGCCGTGCACGACGACCGCGTTCATCGCGCCTTCCACGTTCGCGAGCAGGCGCTTCGCGGGGATCAGCGTAGGATGCGTGCGCAGCTCGATGCCCTTCTCCGAGCGGCGCGCGATGCCGAGCAGCTTGATGCGATAGCCGAGATCCTCGGCGTAACGAATGTCGATCGCGGCGAGCTTGCTGATGCCTTCCACGTACGCGCGATCGAACTGCACCGGCACGCCGAACGCGATCGCGCTCATGATCGTGACCTTGTGCGCGGCGTCGACGCCTTCGATGTCGAACGTCGGATCGGCTTCGGCGTAACCCAATTCTTGAGCGGCTTTGAGCGCCGTCGCGAAGTCGAGCCCGCGGTCGCGCATCTCCGAAAGAATGTAGTTCGTCGTGCCGTTGATGATGCCCGCGATGTACTCGATGCGGTTCGCCGTCAGCCCTTCGCGCAGCGCCTTGATGATCGGGATGCCGCCCGCCACCGCCGCTTCGAACGCGACCATCACGCCCTTCGCGCGCGCGGCCTCGAAAATCTCCGTGCCGTGCACCGCGAGCAGCGCCTTGTTGGCGGTCACGACATGCTTGCCGTTGGCGATCGCGCGCAGCACCAGCTCGCGCGCGAAGCCCGTGCCGCCGATCATTTCGCACACGATGTCGATGGAAGGATCGTCGACGACCGCGTTGAAGTCGTCCGTCACCGCGATGCCTTCCTGCTTCGCGGCTTCGGCCTTCGCCGGCGTGCGCACCGCGACGCGCGCGATTTCGATGCCGCGTCCCGCGCGTCGTTTGATTTCTTCCTGGTTACGGCGCAGCACCGTGAAAGTGCCGCTGCCTACCGTGCCGAAGCCCAAGAGTCCTACTTTGATCGGTTCCATGCAGCGCGAGTCTTTAAAGAGAGATTAAGCGGAATGTCGTTTGCGATAGCCGTCGAGGAAGCGCGCGATGCGATGGATCGAATCCGCGAGATCGTCGACGTTGGGCAGAAAGACCACGCGGAAGTGATCCGGCGTCGGCCAGTTGAAGCCCGTGCCCTGCACGAGCAGCACGCGCTCCTCGAGCAGCAGGTCGGTGATGAACTGCTGGTCGTCCTGGATCGGGTACATCTTCGGATCGAGCTTCGGGAACATGTAGAGCGCGGCTTGCGGCTTCACGCAGGTGACGCCCGGAATGGCCGTGAGCATCTCGTACGCGAGCTCGCGCTGCTTGTAGAGACGCCCGCCCGGCACGATCAGGTCGTTGATGCTCTGATAGCCGCCGAGCGCGGTCTGGATCGCGTACTGGCCGGGCACGTTCGGGCACAGCCGCATCGACGCGAGAATGCCCAAGCCTTCCAGGTAATCCTTCGCGCGGCGGCGGTTTTCCTCGATCAGCCCGGAAATCGCCATCCAGCCCGCGCGATAACCGCACGAACGGTAACTTTTCGACAGGCTGTTGAACGTGACCGTGACGACGTCTTCGGACAGCGCGGCCATCGACGTGTGCGTCTGGCCGTCGTAGACGATCTTGTCGTAGACCTCGTCGGCGAAAATGATGAGGCCGTGCTCGCGCGCGATCCCGATCAGTTCGCGCAGCAGTTCGTCCGAGTAGAGCGCGCCCGTCGGGTTGTTCGGGTTGATGACGACGAGCGCCTTCGTGTTCGGCGTGATCTTCGCGCGGATGTCGTCGAGATCGGGCATCCAGCCGTTGCTCTCGTCGCACATGTAGTGGCGCGGCGTGCCCGACGACAGGCTCACCGCGGCCGTCCACAGCGGATAGTCCGGAGCCGGAAGGAGCACTTCGTCGCCGTCGTTCAGAAGCGCCTGCATCGCCATGACGATCAGCTCGGACGCGCCATTGCCGATGTAGATGTCGTCCAGCTCCACGCCCGCCACGCCTTTTTGCTGCGTGTAATGCATGATCGCCTTGCGCGCGGCGAACACACCTTTCGAATCCGAATAGCCCGACGAACCCGGCAGGTTGCGGATCATGTCCTGAATGATCTCGTCCGGCGCCTCGAAGCCGAACGGCGCCAGATTGCCGATATTCAGCTTGATGATGCGATGGCCTTCCTCTTCGAGGCGCTTCGCATGTTCGAGCACGGGCCCGCGAATGTCGTAGCAGACGTTTTGCAGCTTGTTGGATTTGAGAATCGGTTTCACGGCTGGCGCCCTGGGTCTGGTGTGAATGCGGACTGGTTTTTGTGATGCGATCAGGTGCGGCTCGGTACTTCGGGCACGCGGCCTCGCGCGCGGAAAGCGAACGGACGTGCCGATAAAACCGAGGGTGAAGCCTGATGGCGGCTCGCCCGGACGACTCGCGCGTTGCCGAGCGCCGAAACGATGCATTTTAGACGCCGCGCCAGGTAAGGCATGGGCGATGCGGACCGGATTGCGTGTCGAAGGCGGCTTGTGGCGGCACGCGAGCGCAACGGCGGCGCACGAGCGAGCCCGGCAGCCGAAAAGTTATAATTTACTGATTATGGCTCAGTTCCGCAATGCACCAATCGAATGCGCCGGACCGGGCGCACTTGACTGTGCGAACGCGTGCGCGGACCGCTCCGCACGCCGCCGCGCGCGCCGAGCCTCTCCCTTTTCCCTTGCCGGATCATTGTTTTGAAACTGCACCAGGAATCCAACAGCGCGCTCAACACCATCACGAGCTACGGAGACGGATTCGTCGCGATCAATCTCGAAAGGCACGAAGGCAGCGTGATCGTCATGCCCGAGACGCCCGTCGCGGCGTGGCCGGTCTCTTCGTTCGAGGCGCTCACGCCCGAGCACTTCGAAGCGCTCGTTCAGGCGGCGCCGGAAGTCGTCATTTTCGGCAGCGGGTCGCGACTGCGCTTTCCGCATCCGCGGCTTACGGCGCAATTGGCGAAACACCGCATCGGCGTCGAGACGATGGATTTCGGCGCGGCCTGCCGCACCTACAACATTCTGATGTCCGAAGGCCGCCGCGTGGCCGCCGCACTGTTGATCGAAGGTTGAGAAAACACCTAAGGAAACGCTAAGGAAGCGCTGGCAGACTGCCGCCTCCCGTCCGACATCGGCGCGGGCCGGCGCCTGCCACGAATCAATTTTGACGAGTGGCGGCCGGCCGTGCGCTACACTCCCGCCCGGCATCCGTCTCGACGGATGAGCAGCGCGGCGCGAACGCATCGAACGGGGCATTCGCCGGGTTGGTCTCGGGACGCCGATCGAATGCGCACTGCGCATCGTGCCCGAATATGCGAACTCACGTCGAAAATGCGTGCCAGAGCATGCGGGTGCTCTGCCCTCGGACAGCCGCCTCACCGCCCATTTCGTTTTCACTAGCGCCGCGCGTCGCGGCATCGGACAGGTCGACTTCATGAACGATACGCCCACCCGGCTACCGCTCACGCGTCTTTCGCTCATTCTTCTGTTACTTGCGCTCGCAATCATCTGGTTCGCGCCGCTCGGTTTTCGCCATCTCGTGCCGAGCGACGAAGGCCGTTACGCCGAAATGGCGCGCGAGATGTTCGTGACCGGCGACTGGATCACGCCGCGCTATAACGGCTACAAGTATTTCGAAAAGCCGCCGCTGCAGACCTGGGCAAACGCACTCACCTTCGCGTGGTTCGGCATCGGCGAATGGCAGGCGCGCCTATATACGGCGCTCACGGGCTTCGCGGGCGTGCTGCTCGTCGGCTATACCGGCACCCGCGTGTTCAACGCGATGACGGGCTTCGCCGCGGCGGTCATCCTCGCGACGTGCCCGTACTGGAACCTGATGGGCCACTTCAACACGCTCGACATGGGCCTGTCGTTCTGGATGGAGCTGACGCTCTGCGCGCTCCTGCTCGCCCAGCGCCCCGGCTTGCCAACGCGCAACGTGCGCCTGTGGATGTGGCTTTGCTGGGCCGGCATGGGCGGCGCGGTGCTCTCGAAGGGTCTCGTCGGCCTGATCCTGCCGGGCGCGGTCCTGATCCTCTATTCGCTCGTTGCGCGCGACTGGGCGCTCTGGAAGCGGCTCTATATCGGCAGCGGGCTGATCGTGTTCCTGATCGTGACCGGCCCGTGGTTCGCGCTCGTTCAGATGAAGAACCCCGAGTTCTTCGACTTCTTCTTCATCGTTCAGCAGTTCAAGCGCTATCTGACACCCGAGCAAAACCGTCCCGGCGCGTTCTACTATTTCGTGCCCGTGTTGCTCGTCGGATTTCTGCCGTGGCTGTCGATCGCCTTTCAGAGCGTGCGCCACGGTCTGAAGGCGCCGCGCCAGCCCAACGGCTTCGCGCCGGTCACGATGCTGCTTGTCTGGTCGGCTTTCATTTTCCTGTTCTTCAGCGCGTCGCATTCGAAGCTCGTCTCCTACGTGCTGCCGGTCGCACCCGCGCTCGCGCTCGTGATCGGGCTTTATCTGCCGTCGCTGACGAAGGCGCAGTACCGCATGCATCTGATCGGCTATGCGATGTTTCTGATCGCCGCGGCGTTCGGCGCGATTTTCATCGGCCGGGCAGGCAGCGCCAACACGCCCAACGCGCTCTATCGCGCGTTCCAGGTCTGGGTGTACGCGGGCCTCGCCGTCGCGTTCCTCGTCACGATATTCGCGATCTGGCTGAACCGGCGCAGCGTGCTCGCGGGCGCGGCGGGACTGGGCGCGGCCTGGCTGCTGCTCGGCACGATCGCCGGCTCGGGCCACGACGTGTTCGGCACGCAGAGCTCCGGCGTGCGACTCGTGCCGGCCGTGAAGGCCGCGATGGCGAAGCTGCCGCCCGACACGCCGTTCTATTCGATCGCCAAGCTCGATCACACGATGCCCTTCTACCTCGGCCACACCATGATCATGGTCGGCGAGGCGGACGAGCTGACCTTTGGCGTGCAGACCGAGCCGCAAAAATGGGTGCCGAGCATCGACGAGTGGGTCAAGCGGTGGGACTCCGAGCGCTACGCGCTCGCGTTGATGCCGCCGTCACGCTTTGACGAACTCGCTGCCCGCCGCGTGCCGATGCAGGTGATCGCGCGCGATGAGCGCCGCGTGATCGTGGAGAAGCCGCAGCCGTGAGCGATCGCTACCTTCTCCGCCGCGATGCTGCACTGCACGCTCGTTCGGCATTTCGTGATGAACCGAGTATCCTTGTTCCGCATTTGAAAAACGCGCGATGAACCCGATTTCCTTTATTTGCATCGTCATCGGCGTATCGTTGAACGCATGCGCGCAGCTTTTGCTCAAAGCCGGCGTGAACGCGGTCGGCCATTTCGACCTGACGCCCGCCAACATTCTGCCCGTCGGCATCAGGATCGCGACGCAGTGGCCGATCATCGGCGGGCTCGCATGCTACGTGCTGAGCGTCGTCGTGTGGATCGTCGGGCTGTCGCGCGTGGATGTGTCGATCGCCTATCCGATGCTCTCGCTCGGCTACGTCGTCAACGCGTTCGCCGCGTGGTATCTGTTCGGCGAGGTGCTGTCGATGCAGCGGCTCATCGGCATCGGCATCATTCTGGTCGGCGTCGTGGTGCTCGCGCGCGGCTAGTTCGCCGGATCGAAGCGTCGACCGTATCCATTCATTTTTTAAGCGCATAGTCCATGACTCAAACAACGCGGCCGTTCTTGCCTTTTGTGAAGCCCGATATCGACGAAGAAACCATTCAGGGCGTGGTGGACGTGCTGCGTTCGGGCTGGATCACGACCGGCCCGCAGAATCAGCAGTTCGAGGCGGAGTTGTCGGCCTACGTGGGCGGCCGCCCGGTGCGCGCGTTCAACTCGGGCACCTGCACGATGGAAATCGGCTTGCGCATCGCGGGTGTCGGCGCTGGCGACGAAGTCATCACCACGCCGATGACCTGGGTGTCGACGGCCAACGTGATCCTCGAAGTGGGCGCGACGCCGGTGTTCGTCGACATCGATCCGGTCACGCGCAACATCGACCTGAACCTGCTCGAACGGGCGATCACGCCGCGCACGAAGGCGATCATGCCGGTGTATCTGGCGGGCCTGCCGGTCGACATGGACAAGCTCTATGAGATCGCCCGCGCACACAAACTGCGCGTGATCGAAGACGCGGCCCAGGCGTTCGGCTCCAGTTGGCGCGGCAAGCGCATCGGCGCGATCGGCGACATCGTGTCGTTCAGCTTCCACGCGAACAAGAACGTGACGTCGATCGAAGGCGGCGCGCTCGTGCTCAACAACGAAGACGAAGCGGAACTCGCGCGCAAGTACCGGCTGCAGGGCATCACGCGCACCGGCTTCGACGGCATGGACTGCGACGTCCTCGGCGGCAAATACAACCTGACGGATGTGGCGGCGCGCGTCGGGCTCGGGTCGCTGCGCAAGACCGAGGCCATCACGGAAGCGCGCCGGCAACTCGCGCGCCTCTATTTCGATGCCTTCGAAGGCGGCGCGGCGGTCGGGCTCGGAATGGGCCTGCCGGTGAAGAACTTCACGGATCACAACTGGCACATGTTCCAGATCGCGCTGCCGCTCGACAAGCTCGAGCTCACGCGCGCGGAATTCATGGGGCAACTGAAGGAGCGCAACATCGGCAGCGGCGTGCACTATCCGGCGCTGCACCTGTTCACCCTGTATCGCGCGCGCGGCTTCAAGGAAGGCATGTTCCCGCATGCCGAGCGTTACGGCGCGTCGAACGTGACGCTACCGCTCTTCCCGGGCATGACCGGGGAAGACGTGACGCACGTCGTGAAGTCGATCGACGAGATCTGCGAGCAGTTCGGACATAACGGGTAATACGGATCATCAAGGACAACCAGCGCAACATGAGTCAATTGGATTTTCCGGCGACGTCGCCCGAGCTTTCGGTGATCATTCCGGTGTACAACGAGGAGGACGGCCTGGCCGCCCTCTTTCAGCGCCTCTATCCGGCGCTCGATGCGCTCGGCACCTCGTACGAGGTGATCTTCATCAACGACGGCAGCCGCGATAAATCGGCCGCGCTGCTCGCACAGCAGTTCCACGTGCGGCCCGACACCACGCGCGTCATTCTGCTCAACGGCAATTACGGCCAGCACATGGCGATTCTCGCGGGCTTCGAGCAGTCGCGCGGCGAGATCGTCGTCACGCTCGATGCCGACCTGCAGAATCCGCCCGAGGAAATCGGCAAGCTCGTCGAGAAGATGCGCGAAGGCTACGACTACGTCGGCACCATTCGGCAGCAGCGGCAGGACAGCCTGTGGCGCAAGAAAGCGTCGCGCGCAATGAACCGCCTGCGCGAACGCATCACGAAGATTCGCATGACCGACCAGGGCTGCATGCTGCGCGCGTACAGCCGCCATATCATCGATACGATCAATCGCTGCGGCGAGATCAACACGTTCATTCCCGCGCTTGCCTACACGTTCGCGCAGAACCCGATCGAAGTCGATGTCGCGCATGAAGAGCGTTTCGCGGGCGAATCGAAGTATTCGCTCTACAGCCTCATCCGCCTGAACTTCGATCTCGTCACCGGGTTCTCGGTGGTGCCGCTGCAATGGCTGTCGTTCATCGGCGTGATCCTGTCGGTCGGCTCGGCGGGCCTGTTCATGCTGCTGTTGATTCGCCGCTTCATGTTCGGCGCGGAAGTCCAGGGTGTGTTCACCCTCTTCGCCATCACGTTCTTCATGCTCGGCGTGATCATCTTCGCGCTCGGGCTGCTGGGCGAATACATCGGCCGCATCTATCAGCAGGTGCGCGCGCGGCCCCGTTATCTCGTGCAGACGATCCTCGAACAGCGCGACGGCCTGCCCTCGGCGATCAAGCCGCTGCAGGACGCCGTGCAGCCCGTGGCCGTTGTCACGCGCGAGGAAGACGACCGATGAAGCCGCGCGCCGTCGTCTTCGCGTATCACAACGTCGGCGTGCGCTGCCTGCAGGTGCTGCTCGCACGCGGCGTCGATGTCGCGCTCGTCGTCACGCACGAGGACAGCGCGAGCGAGAACATCTGGTTCGGCAGCGTCGCGCAGGTCGCGGCGGAACACGGCATCGACACGATCACACCCGCCGACCCCAAATCGCCCGAGCTCCACGACGCGGTGGAAAAGCTCGCGCCGGACTTCATCTTCTCGTTCTATTACCGGCACATGCTGCCTGTCGCGCTGCTTTCGCTCGCGCGGCGCGGCGCGTACAACATGCACGGATCGCTCCTGCCCAAGTATCGCGGCCGCGTGCCGACCAACTGGGCGGTGATCAACGGCGAGACCGAGACCGGCGCGACCCTGCACGAGATGGCGGAGAAACCCGACGCCGGTGCGATCCTCGCGCAAACGCCGGTGCCCATCCTCCCCGACGACACCGCGGCGCAAGTCTTCGACAAGACCGTCGTCGCCGCCGAGCAGACGCTCTGGCGCGTGCTGCCCGCGCTGCTCGCGGGCGAAGCGCCGCATCTGCCGAACGATCTCGCGTCGGGCAGCTACTACGGCGGGCGCAAGCCTGAAGATGGCCGCATCGACTGGTCGCAGCCCGCGCAGGGCGTCTACAACCTGATTCGCGCGGTCGCGCCGCCGTATCCGGGCGCGTTCACGGACATCGGCGCGGATCGTTTCATCGTCGCGCGCGCGCGGCTCGTGCCCGAAACCGGCGCGCCGGGTGTCCCTCCCGAAAGGCTCAGTGAGTTGCGGAGTTTGCCCCCGGGCCTAAGGGTGGCGGATAATGCGCTGTTTGGCGTCTGCGGCGACGGCCGCGTCATCGCCATCCACGAATTGCGTCATCGGCCGCTGAACGCCGATGCGCAATCGTCGGGCGAAGCGCGCACCATCGATCCTTCCGAATTCGGCCGAATCATTCAATCCTCTCGTCATTCATGAAAAAAGTTCTGATTCTGGGTGTCAACGGCTTCATCGGCCATCACCTGTCCAAGCGCATCCTCGAAACCACCGACTGGGAAGTCTTCGGGATGGACATGCAAACCGATCGCCTGGGCGACCTCGCGAATCACGAGCGGATGCATTTCTTCGAAGGCGACATCACGATCAACAAGGAGTGGGTCGAGTATCACGTGAAGAAGTGCGACGTGATTCTGCCGCTCGTCGCGATCGCGACGCCCGCCACTTACGTGAAGCAGCCGCTGCGCGTGTTCGAGCTCGACTTCGAAGCCAATCTGCCGATCGTGCGTTCGGCCGTGAAGTACGGCAAGCATCTGGTGTTTCCGTCGACTTCCGAGGTGTACGGCATGTGCACGGACGAGCAGTTCGATCCGGAAAACTCCGTGCTCTCCTATGGCCCGATCAACAAGCCGCGCTGGATCTACGCGTGCTCGAAGCAATTGATGGACCGCGTGATCTGGGGTTACGGCATGGAAGGCCTCAACTTCACGCTGTTCCGTCCGTTCAACTGGATCGGCCCGGGCCTCGACTCCATCTATACGCCGAAGGAAGGTTCGTCGCGCGTCGTGACGCAGTTCCTCGGTCATATCGTGCGTGGCGAGAACATCAGCCTCGTCGACGGCGGCGCGCAGAAACGCGCGTTCACGGACATCGACGACGGCATCGGCGCGCTGATGAAGATCATCGAGAACAAGGGCGGCGTCGCGTCGGGCAAGATCTACAACATCGGCAATCCGACGAACAACTTCTCGGTGCGCGAGCTCGCCAACAAGATGCTCGCGCTCGCGAACGAGTTCCCCGAGTATTCGGACAGCGCGAAGAAGGTGCAGCTCGTCGAGACCTCGTCGGGCGCGTACTACGGCAGCGGCTATCAGGACGTGCAGAACCGCGTGCCGAAGATCGAGAACACGATGCAGGAACTCAACTGGGCGCCGCAAGCCACCATGGACGACGCGCTGCGCAAGATTTTCGAAGCGTACCGCGCGCATGTGGGCGAAGCCCGCAAGCTGGTGGAACAGACCTAAGGTACGCGCGTGGCCCGCATCGTTCTGAAAATCGACGTCGATACGCTGCGCGGCACGCGCGAAGGCGTGCCCAATCTCGGGCGGCTGCTCGACAAGTACGCCGCGCGCGCGACGTTCCTCTTCAGCCTCGGCCCGGATCACACCGGCTGGGCGCTGCGGCGCGTCTTCCGGCCCGGCTTTCTCAAGAAGGTCTCGCGCACGTCGGTGGTCGAGCATTACGGCGTGAAGACGCTCATGTACGGCGTGCTGCTGCCGGGGCCGGACATCGGGCGCGAAGCCGTGTCGGAAATGCGCGCGATTCACGAGGCCGGCTTCGAATGCGGCATCCATACGTGGGATCACGTCTACTGGCAGGACAACGTGCGCGGGCGTGATCGCGACTGGACCGTCGCGCAGATGCAGCAAAGCCATGCGCGCTTCATCGAGATCTTCGGCGGGCCGCCCGTCACCCACGGCGCGGCCGGCTGGCAGATGAACGGTTACGCGTTCGAACAGATCGACGCCTGGGGCATGCGTTACGCGTCCGACGGCCGCGGCCACACACCGTACGTCCCCGTGCTCGACGGCCGCACGCTGAACCACATCCAGATGCCCACCACGCTGCCTACGCTCGACGAAGTGCTCGGCGTGGACGGCGTCGACGAAAGCAATGTCGCGGCCCATGTGCTGCGCCATACGGCGAACAATCCGCACGATCAGGTGTTCACGCTGCACGCCGAGCTTGAAGGCCAGAAACTCGCGCCCGTGTTCGAGCAACTGCTCGCCGGCTGGCGCGCGCAGGGACACAGCTTCGCCACGATGGGCGATTACCATGCGACGCTGGACCGCGCGTCACTGCCCACGTACCCTGTGACGTGGGGCGAGATTCCGGGCCGCGCGGGCGAACTGATCGTCCAGCCGGGGTGAAGCGGCGCGTGGCCGCATCCGGGTCTCGTCGTTTTTCTCACCGAATATCCAAAACAACCGGAGAAACCTACGTGTCAGTCGCAGTCGACCAGCCCGTTCCCGACTTCACCGCACCCGCGACGGGTGGCGAGTTCACGCTTTCGAGCCTGCGCGGCAAAAAGGTCGTGCTGTTTTTCTATCCGAAGGACAACACGCCGGGCTGCACGACCGAAAGCCTGCAATTTCGCGACCACTATGACCAGTTCAATGCGGCCGGCGCGGAAGTGATCGGCATCTCGCGTGACAGCGTGAGATCGCACGACAACTTCAAGGCGAAACTGGAGCTGCCTTACACGCTGGTTTCGGACGGCGACGAAGCCATCTGCTCGCTCTTCGATGTCATCAAAATGAAGAAGATGTATGGCAAGGAAGTGCGCGGCGTGGAGCGCTCGACCTTTCTCATCGATGCAAAAGGCGTGCTTCGGCGCGAGTTCCGCGGCGTCAAGGTGCCAGGCCACGTAGAGGCAATTGTCGAGGCTGTACAAGCGATTTGAGGCACGTTATATTGGTTCGCAATGAGCGCCTGTCCTCCCCATTCCCTTTGGTTTAGCGCGAGCCGCCGTGTGCCTGTCGGTACGGTCGGCATGGACCCGGGCTATGTGGACTCGGCAAGGGAAAGGCGCCCTCTGGCAGAAGTCAGCCGCTGGTTCCGGTAGTCGGAACGGCGGCTTTTTTATTTGGCGTCGCATAAAAGCCACGATTCACCGGCTCGCGCGCGACGTGTTGCACGCAACCTCCAAGGAGCAGATCGAAACCTAGGCGAACCGGCGATTTCGACAACGAAGCGCGCCACCGGGCGCAAACTGCTGAATTCGTATCGCTTCGAGGGCGGACGAGCAGGATGCGACAGGCGGCGCACGATACACGACCCGATTCCTTTCGAGGGAACATCATGCCTTTGCCTACCGCCCCGGCCAAGCTCGGCCACCTCCTTCCGGCTGAAGAATACAAGGCCAAAGCCCGGCCTTCGAAACAGTCGAAGAAACAAGCCGCGGCGAGCGATGACGACGCCTACGGCGCGGTCGATACCGTCGCCGCCGAGCGTCCCGCCAAGAACGCCGCGCACACGCTGCGCTCGATCGCGAGCGAAGTGCTGACCCAGATTCCGGCCGAACCGCACGTTGAAGCGGTCGCGCCGCCGCCCGCGCCGGGCACGGTGCCCACGCGCGCGCGAAAATCGAAACAGACCGCGGCGCTCCTGCAGCCGGCGCCGGGCGCGCGCGCCACGCCAGATGCGGTCGAAGCCCGCACGGAGCGCGCGGAAATTCCCGTGGCGTCCGAGGCACCGGCCGCGGCTGCGGCGAAAGACACGCGTGCGCAGAACAAACGCCGCAAGAGCACGAGCGCCGAGGCCGAATTGCGCAAGCTCTTCGTGCTCGACACGAACGTGCTGATGCACGACCCAAGCTCGCTCTTCCGCTTCGAGGAACACGACGTCTATCTGCCGATGATGACGTTGGAAGAACTCGACAACCATAAGAAGGGCATGTCGGAAGTGGCGCGCAATGCGCGTCAGGTGAGCCGCACGCTCGATGCGCTCGTCGCGCACGCCGGCAATGCCAGCAAGATGGCGGAAGGCCTGCCGCTCGCCGCGCAAGGCAACCGCGATGCGCTCGGCCGGCTCTTCTTCCAGACGACGCTCACCGACATCGAGCCGGTGGAAGGCTTGCCCGTCGGCAAGGCGGACAACCAGATTCTGGGTGTCGTGCGCGCGCTGCAGCGGGAGCGGCCGGACCGCCAGGTCGTGCTGGTGTCGAAAGACATCAACATGCGCATCAAGGCGCACGCGCTCGGCCTGCCCGCCGAGGATTACTTCAACGATCAGGTTCTGGAAGACAAGGACCTGCTCTACTCCGGCGTGCGCGCGCTGCCGCAAGATTTCTGGACCAAGCACGCGAAGGGCATGGAGAGCTGGCAGGACACCAAGACCGGCACGACGTATTACCGCGTGACCGGGCCGCTGTGCCCGTCGATGCTCGTCAACGAGTTCGTCTATCTCGAGCCGCAAAACGGCGAGCCGTCGTTCCATGCGGTCGTGCGCGAGCTGAACGGCAAGACCGCGCTCCTGCAGACGTTGCGCGACTACGGTCATCACAAGAACAACGTGTGGGGCATCACCGCGCGCAACCGCGAGCAGAATTTCGCGCTCAATCTGTTGATGAACCCGGAAGTCGACTTCGTGACCCTGCTCGGTCAGGCCGGTACCGGCAAGACGCTGATGGCGCTCGCCGCCGGCCTCGCGCAGGTGCTGGACGACAAGCGCTACAACGAGATCATCGTGACGCGCGCGACGGTTCCGGTCGGCGAGGACATCGGCTTTCTGCCTGGCACCGAGGAAGAGAAGATGCAGCCGTGGATGGGCGCATTCGACGACAACCTCGAAGTCCTGCAGAAAACCGATGACGCCGCCGGCGAATGGGGCCGCGCCGCGACGCAGGAGCTCATCCGTTCGCGTCTGAAGGTGAAGAGCATGAACTTCATGCGCGGCCGCACCTTCGTCGACAAATACGTGATCATCGACGAGGCGCAGAACCTCACGCCGAAGCAGATGAAGACGCTCGTCACACGCGCGGGTCCCGGCACGAAGATCGTGTGCCTCGGCAATATCGCGCAGATCGACACGCCCTATCTGACTGAAGGCAGTTCGGGTCTCACCTATGTCGTCGACCGCTTCAAGGGCTGGACGCATAGCGGTCACGTGACGCTCGCGCGCGGCGAGCGCTCGCGCCTCGCCGACTACGCCTCCGACATTCTGTAAGCGCCCGGCATTCGTCGCGATATGGCGGCCCGGCGGAGCAATCCGCCGGGCCGCTTCTTTTTGTCTGAACGTTCTGCAACTGCAACAGTTACAGCACAAACTTCATGTAAATCCTCAAGACATCTTGCTGCACGCCCGTTCGGCGGGCTAGTATCGGCACACTGCCCCTTCCTGGCGAATTTCGTTCGCCTATTGCAATGTGTCGAATCTGGCTGCTGCTTCTCGCTACCGTACTGCTCGCCGCGTGTGGAACCGCGCCGCAGCAGCAGGCGGCGCGCAAGCCCACTACCAGCGCGAGCGCCAGCCGAACGTATAAGGCGCCTCCCGGCTTTCCGAATTTCGTCGATCACAGCGTCGGGCGCGAGGAAATCTCCATTCAGGCGATGTCCCTCGTCGGCGTGCCATACCGCTGGGGCGGCAATACGCCCGATGCGGGCTTCGATTGCAGCGGGCTCGTGCGCTATGTCGTGGATCGCGCGGCGTCGGTGAATCTGCCGCGCACCACGGCCGATATGAGCTCGCGCGGTGAATCCGTCGAACCGGACGAGATCGCGCCGGGCGACCTGATCTTCTTCAACACGACCGGGCGGCCGCATTCGCATGTGGGCATCTATGTCGGCAAGCTGCGCTTCGTGAACGCCCCCTCGACGGGCGGAACCGTGCGTCTCGACTATCTGACGAACCCGTATTGGGCGAAGCGTTTCGATGGCATCCGCCGCGTCGCGCCGCCCAAGGCCGCGCCCACGCCGTTCGATGCGCCGACGTATATCGCATCGCCCGCGCCAACGCCTGCGCCCGCGCCCGCGCCGGTCAATGCGGATGCCTTCGAGCCGCCGCCGCCCACGCTCAGCGCCGCTCAGCGGCAATCGCAGGCGGCGGGTGCAAGCGCGCCTGCGGCGGCGGCCAGCATCAACGCGTCGCCCGATCCGATCCAGGCCGCCGCCGACGCATTCGAGCCGCCTCCGCCGACTTCCCGCGCGGCGCGCCAGCAGGCACGCGCGGCTCAGGTGACCAACGACAACGCCGATCCCGCCGATCCGCCCGTTCGCGTGATGCGCGCGTCCACCGGGTCCCTCGCCGCGCCACGTCCCGCGCCGGGCGACGATCCCATTGCCCGTTTCGCGACCGGCACGAACTGACGCGCAATGCGCGTCTCTGCTATCGTGTTCCGATCATTCGTCGACGGAGCGCAACACCATGGACCTGGGACTCGCGGGCAAGGTCGTCCTCATCACGGGCGGTAGCAAGGGCATCGGATTTGCATGCGCGAAAGCGTTCGCGAGCGAGGGCGCGAAGGTCGCGATCGTCTCCCGCGATGCCGCAAATCTGGCCCGCGCCCGTGAGCAACTGGCGAGCGCGGGGTATCACGTCCATCTCGCGCGCGCAGACCTGCACGAAGCTCACAGCGCCGAGGATGTCGTCGAGGAAGCGAGCGCCGCGCTCGGGCCGATCGACATCCTCATCAACAGCGCCGGCGCCGCGCGCCGCTACGATCCCGACACGCTCGACGCCGCCGCCTACAAGGCCGCGATGGACGCCAAATATTTTTCCTATGTGTATCCGCAGCAAGTCGTGCTGAAGCGCATGGCCGAGCGCCTGCGCAACGACCCGGGCGCCGAGCCTGGCGCGATCGTCAACATCGTGGGAATGGGCGGGAAGATCGCGACCGACATCCATATCGCGGGCGGCGCGGCCAACGCCGCGCTGATGCTCAACACCGTCGGACTCGCGCATCACTACGCGAAACTGGGCATCCGCATCAACGCGATCAACCCGGGCGCGACGCTCACCGAACGCGTCGAGGAGGCGCTCGATCTGGAGGCGAAGCGGCAAGGTGTCACACGCGATCAGGTGCTCGCCGACAGCCAGGCCAGGGTGCCGCTCGGACGTTACGCGAAACCGGAGGAAATCGCCGACGTGGCGCTCTTTCTGGCGAGCCGCCGCGCGAGTTACGTGTCGGGGGCGATCATCCCGATGGACGGCGTGTCGTCGCCGATCATCTGACGCGCCGCGGGCTCGGAGCAAGCCCGCGGGCAGAACGAATCAAAGGAAGCGGTGGCCGACCCACCAACCGGCCGCGGCGAGCGCGGCGGATGCGGGAATGGTCAGAATCCACGCCCACACGATATTTCCCGCGACGCCCCAGCGCACCGCGCTGAATTTCTGCGTCGCGCCGACGCCGACGATCGCACCGGTGATCGTATGCGTCGTCGAAACCGGAATGCCGAGAAAGGACGCGACGAACAGCGTGATCGCCCCGCCCGTCTCCGCGCAGAATCCGCCGACCGGCTTGAGCTTCGTGATCTTCTGGCCCATCGTGCGCACGATGCGCCAGCCGCCGAAGAGCGTGCCGAGCCCCATCGACAGATAACACAGGCCGATCACCCAGACGGGCGGCGCGTCGGCCGTGGCCGATGCGTAGCCGGTCGCGATCAGCAGCATCCAGATGATGCCGATCGTTTTCTGCGCGTCGTTGCCGCCGTGGCCGAGCGAATACAGCCCCGCCGAGACGAGCTGCATGCGGCGGAAGCGCCGGTCGACCTTCGAGGGCGGCGTGCGGAAATAGAGCCACGACACGAGCAGCATGAAGAACGAGCCGAGCACGAAGCCGAGCAGCGGCGAGATGAAGATGAACGCGACCGTCTTCAGCAGTCCGTCCCAGTTGAGCGCGCCCCAGCCCGACTTCGCGAGCGCGGCGCCGACGAGACCGCCGATCAGCGCGTGCGACGAACTCGACGGAATGCCGTAGATCCAGGTGACGATATTCCAGCCGATTGCGCCGACGAGCGCGCCGAATATGACGTAGTGATCGACGATCTCGGGATCGATCGTGCCCTTGCCGACGGTGGCGGCGACCTTCAGGTGAAAGATGAAGTACGCGATGACGTTGAACGCGGCGGCGAATGCGACCGCCTGTTGCGGCTTCAGCACGCCGGTCGAGACGACCGTTGCAATGGAATTGGCGGCGTCGTGAAAGCCGTTCATGAAGTCGAACGCAAGCGCGACGATGACGAGCAAGGCGACTGCCCAGATGGCGAGTTGAATCGAATGCATCGGTTGGTGGTGTTTTGACCGGACTTGAAAAGCAATGCCGGTTTGTCGTCCCGGTTTCTCGTGTCCCGCCGCGCGCGGGCCTGCCGCGCGCCGGGGGCTCGGACGGCTCGGTCAGGCGTTTTCCAGCACGATGCCTTCGATGATGTTCGCGACGTCTTCGCACTTGTCAGTGATCGTCTCGAGCAGCTCGTAAATCGCCTTCAGCTTGATCAGCGTCTTGACATCGTCTTCCTCGCGGAAGAGCTTCGACATGGCCGAGCGCAGCACGCGGTCGGCATCCGACTCGAGGCGGTCGATTTCTTCGCAGATCTTGAGAATCTCGCTCGCGCGCTTCATGTCCGCCAGCAATTCGACGGCTTGCTGTACGCGCGTGACCGTGCTCGTGCAGATATGCGCGAGTTGACTCGCCTCCGATGTCACCGCGCGCACGTCGTACAGCGAGATGGCCGTGGCGACGTCCTCCATCAGATCGAGGATGTCGTCCATCGTCGTGATCAGCTTGTGGATTTCGTCGCGGTCGAGCGGCGTGATGAACGTCTTGTGCAGCAGGTCGATCGTCTCGTGCGTGAGCTTGTCAGCACGCTTTTCGTTGGCCTGGACGTTCTGCTTGTGGACCTCGGCGTCGTCGAGGTTGTCGATCAGCAGTTCGAGCTCGCGGCTTGCATCGACCATGCATTTCGCGTGCGCGTTGAAAATCTCGAAAAATTTGCCCTCGGTGGGCATGAAACGACCGAACATGAAAATCCCGCTAAGTGGGTCAATTTGAGACGTACATCAAACTGACATATTGTACCTGCGCGCACTATCGGACGCACCGCGCGTGCCTGACGCACCGCGGTGAGTGTCGCAAGGAATTGACAGTGGATGCGATGAAAGTCTTATTCGCCGCCGTAGAAGTTCTGCGCGCCGGCGAAGTTGTCGAACTTCGTGTACTGCCCATGGAAGGTCAGGCGCACCGGACCGATCGGACCGTTACGCTGCTTGCCGATGATGATTTCGGCCGTGCCCTTGTCGGGACTATCCGGGTTGTAGACTTCGTCGCGATAGATGAACAGGATGACGTCCGCGTCCTGCTCGATAGCGCCCGACTCGCGCAAGTCCGACATGATCGGACGCTTGTTCGGACGTTGCTCGAGACCGCGATTCAACTGCGACAACGCGATGACCGGCACGTCGAGCTCCTTCGCGAGACTCTTGAGCGAACGCGAGATTTCGGAAATTTCGGTCGCGCGATTTTCGCCGCCGCCCGAGCCCGACATCAGTTGCAAGTAATCGACGATGATCAGCCCGAGCTTGCCGCACTGACGCGACAGACGCCGCGCGCGCGAGCGCAGTTCCATCGGATTCAGACCGCCGGTTTCGTCGATGAAAAGCTGCGCCTCGCTCATTTTCTGCACCGCGTGCGTGAGCTTCGGCCAATCCTCGTCGGTCAGACGGCCCGTGCGCATGCGATGCTGATCGAGCCGGCCGACCGAGCCGAGCATACGCATCGTCAGTTGCGTGCCCGGCATTTCCATCGAGAACACCGCGACCGGCAAGCCGTACTCCACCGCCACATATTCGCCGATGTTCATCGAGAACGCCGTCTTACCCATCGACGGACGGCCTGCCACGATGATCAGTTCGCCGCCGTGCATGCCCGAGGTCATGCGGTCCAGGTCGACGAAGCCCGTCGGCGTACCGGTCACATCGCTAGGATTGGCCGTGTGATAGAGCGTGTCGATGCGCTCGACGACCTGGGTCAGCAGCGGTCCGATCTCCAGAAAACCCTGCGTGCCGCGCGCGCCGTCTTCCGCGATCGAGAACACGCGTGCCTCGGCTTCGTCGAGAATCTGGCGGACTTCCTTGCCTTGCGGATTGAATGCGTCGGCGGAGATCTCGTCGGCGACCGATACGAGACGGCGCAGCACCGCGCGATCGCGCACGATCTCCGCATAGCGGCGGATATTCGCCGCGCTCGGCGTGTTCTGCGCCAGCGCGTTGAGGTACGCGAGCCCGCCCACTTCTTCGGCCTTGCCGGCCATCGTGAGCGCTTCGTAGACGGTAATGACGTCCGCCGGGCGCGTCGCCGCGATCAGCTTGCCGATGTGCTCATAAATGATGCGATGGTCGTAGCGATAGAAATCGCCCTGATGCATCACGTCGGCGATGCGGTCCCATGCGGCGTTGTCCAGCAGCAGGCCGCCGATCACGGATTGTTCGGCTTCGATCGAATGCGGCGGGACCTTCAGCGCGTCGAGTTGCGGGTCTTTTGACGGAGCGTTCATGGGGTGGAATTATCGATGAATTCGGCGCGTAGGAACAACGCTCAGACAAATAAAAAAGGCAGGAACCTGTGGGGTTCCTGCCCTTCTTTCCTGCGTCGCGAGGCGCGCGGCCTCGCCTGAACTTACGCGTGCTCGCCGAGCACCGACACCGTGACGTCGACCAGCACGTCCGTGTGCAGCGCCACTTGAACCGGATGATCGCCGACGATCTTCAGCGGGCCTTGCGGCAGACGCACTTGCGCCTTTTCCACTTCCGCGAAGCCTTGCGCCTTCAGCGCTTCAGCGATGTCCGCGTTCGTGACCGAGCCGAACAGACGGCCGTCGACGCCAGCCTTCTGCGAGATCTGCACGGTGAAACCGTTCAGCTTGTCGCCTTGAGCTTGCGCGGCTGCCAGCTTTTCAGCGGCGACCTTTTCGAGTTCGGCGCGACGAACTTCGAATTCAGCGATCGCGTCCTTGGTCGCGCGGCGAGCCTTCTTGCCGGGGATCAGGAAGTTACGTGCGTAGCCGTCCTTGACCTTGACGATGTCGCCGAGGTTGCCCAGGTTGACGACCTTTTCCAAAAGAATGATTTGCATTTTTGGCTTTCCTTAGTGCGTCGTCTGATTAGGCCTTGTGCAGGTCGGTGTACGGCAGGAGCGCGAGGAAACGCGCGCGCTTGATTGCCGTGTCGAGCTGGCGCTGATAGTGCGCCTTCGTGCCAGTCAGACGAGCCGGCGTGATCTTGCCGTTTTCGCCGATGAAGTCCTTCAGCGTTTCCGTGTCCTTGTAGTCGATGTGCTCGACGCCGGCTGCCGTGAAACGGCAGAACTTCTTGCGCTTGAAGAGCGGATTTTGTTGCTGACGACGCTTGTCGAATTTCTTACCAGTCGGGCGGGGCATGATTAGTCCTTTCCAATGTCCTGCAATTCTGTGATGTGAAACACCAGGGTTCGTGCGTTACGGCTCTTTTTGGCCAGAAAGCCGGTGAAGCGTGTTTCGACGCCCATCGGACAGCTTTCCAGTCTGCCGCTCGCTTCTCCGGCCGCGACCGCCTGCAGTGTCAGTTCGACCTGACGGGCGATGCCCGCTTCGACGACAACCGCTGCGTGTTGCAACGTGCAGCTTGCGATCGGGATGCCGGCGGGCGTGTACCGCACCGGTTCGCGTTCCACGACGCTCGCTGTCAGTTGCAGCCGGTTCACTTAAACCTTGGTGGCTGTGGCGAATATTCGCCTTAAGCCTGCGCTTCGGACGGCTGGCTGGCCGCCTTCTTGGCTTCTTCGCGCTGCACTTCCTTCATCATCGGCGACGGGCCGGTTTCGGCCTTCTTCATCTTGACGATGAGGTGACGCAGAACGGCGTCGTTGAACTTGAATGCGTGCTCCAGCTCTTCGAGCGTGGCTTGATCGCATTCGATGTTCATGCAGACGTAGTGAGCCTTCGCGAGTTTCTCGATCATGTAGGCCAGTTGGCGACGGCCCCAGTCTTCGATGCGGTGGATCTGGCCACCGTGCGACGTGATCGTGCCCTTGTAGCGCTCGATCATTGCGGGCACTTGCTCGCTCTGATCGGGGTGCACGATAAAGACGATTTCGTAATGACGCATGTTCACTCCTTGTGCTGACTTTTGGATAGTAAGCCACCCGGGCGTCGGACCGGTGCGGCAAGTGAGAAGCCCGAAACTATAACGCGAATAAGCGCTCCGGGCAAGTCAAATCATCGGTTTTTCAAGCAGTTAGCGGCCATGCACGTGCTCGGCAAGCGGTTCGCCGGGCAGCGTCAGCGGACGGCTCCAATAGCCGGGCTGCGTATAAATTTCCTTAAGATAATCAATGAAATAGCGCACGCGCGCCGGCACGTAGCGCTGCTGCGGGTAGACCGCGAGAATGTCGTAATCGGGAAGCTCGAAGTCGTCGAGCACGGTTTCGAGCTCACCCGACTCCAGTTGCCGCTGGATTTCCCACGTCGAGCGCCAGCCGAGTCCAAGCCCTTCCGACGCCCACCGGTGCAACAGTTCGCCGTCGTTGCAATCGAGATTGCCGGTCACGCGCACGGTCACGACCTTGCCGTTGCGCCGGAAATACCAGCCGCGGTTCTGCCCGCCTTGCAGGTTGAACGCGAGGCAGTTGTGATTCGGCAGGTCTTCCAGGGTTTTCGGCCGGCCGTGCTTCTTGAAATACGCGGGCGTGCCGCACACGACGCGCCGGTTGCTCGCCAGCTTCACGGCGACGAAATTCGGATCGACCGCTCCGCCGATGCGAATCGACAGATCGTAGCCCTCGCGCACCAGATCGACGACGCGATCGGTCAGATTGAACGACATCTGCAATTCGGGCTTGTCGCGCACGAACGGCGGCGCGTGCGGCGCCACGTGCATGCGCCCGAACGCGGCCGGCGCCGATACGATCAGATGCCCGCCCACCGCGCGCCGTCCAGCGGCGAGTTCGTTTTCCGCCTGATCCCAGTCCGCGAGCAGGTTCTTGCAGCGGTCGAGAAATGCCGCGCCCTCTTCGCTCACGACGAGACGCCGCGTCGAACGATACATCAGCTTTACGCCGAGGCGCTTTTCGAGCGCGTCGATGCGCCGGCCGAGAATCACCGGCGACACGCCCTCCTCCAGCGCCGCGGCGGCGAGGCTGCCCGCCTCGGCTACGCGCACGAAGGTTTCGATTTGCTTGAAGCGATCCATCAGAGTCTCCCTGAGCCGCGTCGCATCGACATTCAATACTTTTTGTTTGGAAAAAAGCGACTGTCGCTGATCTTATCAAACCTTTTTCACAGACTTAAAGTGCAACGGAACCCTGCTTGAATGCAGACAGCGATTTCGGATAGAGACCCCCAGGAAGGAGACAACCATGCCCAAGATGAGAGCCGTCGACGCAGCCGTCCTCGTGCTGGAAAAAGAAGGAATCGATACCGCGTTCGGCGTGCCGGGCGCGGCCATCAACCCGTTCTACTCGGCGATGAAGAAGTCGGGCGGCATCAGCCACGTGCTCGCGCGTCACGTCGAAGGTGCATCGCACATGGCCGAAGGTTATACCCGCGCGGCGCCGGGCAACATCGGTGTGTGCATCGGCACGTCGGGTCCCGCCGGCACGGACATGATCACCGGCCTCTATTCGGCGCAGGCCGATTCGATCCCCATTCTCGCGATCACGGGCCAGGCGCCGCGCGCGCGTCTGTACAAGGAAGACTTCCAGGCCGTCGACATCGAATCGATCGCCAAGCCGGTCACGAAGTGGGCCGTCACCGTGCGCGAGCCGGCGCTCGTGCCGCGCGTGTTCCAGCAGGCTTTCCATCTGATGCGCTCGGGCCGTCCGGGTCCGGTGCTGGTCGATTTGCCGATCGACGTGCAATTGGCCGAGATCGAGTTCGACATCGACACGTACGAGCCGCTGCCGGTCTACAAGCCGAAGGCGACCCGCGCGCAGATCGAAAAAGCGCTCACGATGCTGAACGACGCGGAAAAGCCGCTCATCGTCTCGGGCGGCGGCGTGCTGAACGCGGCGGCGGAAAGCCTGCTCGTCGAATTCGCGGAAACGCTCGGCGTGCCCGTCATTCCGACGCTCATGTCGTGGGGCGCGATCCCCGACGATCACCCGCTCATGGCCGGCATGGTCGGCTTGCAGACGTCGCACCGCTATGGCAACGCGACGATGCTCGCGTCGGACTTCGTGCTCGGCATCGGCAATCGCTGGGCGAATCGCCATACCGGCAGCGTCGAGGTGTACACCAAGGGCCGCAAGTTCGTGCACGTCGATATCGAGCCGACGCAGATCGGCCGCGTATTCGGACCGGATCTCGGCATCGTGTCGGATGCGAAGGCCGCGCTCGAACTGTTCGTCGAAGTGGCGAAGGAATGGAAGGCCGCAGGCAAGCTGAAAGACCGCGGCGCATGGGTGGCCGACTGCCAGCAGCGCAAGCGCACCATGCTGCGCAAGACGCACTTCGACAACGTGCCGATGAAGCCGCAGCGCGTCTACGAGGAGATGAACCTCGCGTTCGACCGCGACACCTGCTTCGTCACGACGATCGGTCTCTCGCAGATCGCGGGCGCCCAGTTCCTGCACGTGTTCAAGGCGCGCAACTGGATCAACTGCGGCCAGGCCGGCCCGCTCGGCTGGACGATCCCCGCCGCGCTCGGCGTGCGTGCGGCGGACCCGCAACGCAAGATCGTCGCGCTGTCGGGCGACTACGACTTCCAGTTCATGATCGAAGAGCTCGCGGTCGGCGCGCAGTTCAAGCTGCCGTACGTGCACGTGGTCGTGAACAACTCGTACCTTGGCCTGATCCGCCAGGCGCAGCGCGGCTTCGACATGGACTACTGCGTGCAGCTCGCGTTCGACAACATCAACGCGCCTGAACTCGAAGGCTATGGCGTCGATCACGTCGCGGTGGCCGAAGGCCTCGGCTGCAAGGCGCTGCGCGTGCACAAGCCGGAAGACATCGCCCCGGCGCTGAAGCAGGCGCAGGCATTGGCCGCCGAACATCAGGTGCCGGTCGTCGTCGAGATGATTCTCGAACGCGTGACCAACATCGCGATGGGCACCGAGATCGACGCGATCAACGAGTTCGAGGAACTCGCCGAAACGAAAGCGGACGCACCGACCGCCGTCACGCCGCTCGACTGAGCATCGCCGCCGCGCGTTCATGCAAGGAATGCGCGGCGTGCCTCCACTGACCGACCATCAGGAAAGAACAATGCCGAAATTTGCCGCGAATTTGACCATGCTGTTCAACGAAGTCCCGTTCCTCGACCGCTTTGCCGCGGCCGCGAACGCGGGTTTCAAGGCGGTCGAGTTCCTGTTTCCTTACGCGTTCTCGATCGGCGATATCCAGCAACGCCTGAAGGACAACGATCTGCGGATCGTGCTGCACAACCTGCCCGCGGGCAACTGGGAAGCGGGCGAGCGCGGCATCGCCTGTCTGCCTGATCGCGTCGCGGAATTCCGCGAAGGCGTGCCGCGCGCGATCGAGTATGCGAAGGCGCTGAACGTGCCGCAACTCAACTGCCTCGTCGGCATTCCGACGGCGGGCGTGTCGGCGGAACAGGCGCGCACGACGATCGTCGAGAACCTGCGCTTCGCAGCCGAAGCGCTGAAGAAAGAAGGCATCCGCCTGCTAGTCGAGCCGTGCAACGCCTACGACATTCCGGGCTTCGCGCTGAACCGATCGAGGGAAGGACTGGACGTGATCCAGGCCGTCGGTTCGGACAACCTGTTCCTGCAGTACGACATCTATCACATGCAGCGGATGGAAGGCGAACTCGCCGCGACGATCAGAAAGAACCTGCCGAAGATCGCGCACATTCAACTCGCCGATAACCCCGGCCGCAACGAACCCGGCACGGGCGAGATCAACTATCCGTTCCTGTTCGGCCTGCTCGACGAGATCGGCTATCAGGGCTGGATCGGCTGCGAGTACAAGCCGCTCGAGGGCACGCAGGCGGGCCTCGGCTGGCTTCAATCGATCGGCGGCGTGAAGCAGGGCGCAACCGCTTAACCAGACACATAGGAGGAGCTAGAAGTATGGCAACCATCGGTTTCATCGGCCTCGGCATCATGGGCGCGCACATGGCGCGCAATCTCATCAAGGGCGGCCACAAGCTCGTCGTGAACGGCAAGTTTCCGGTGCCGGACGATATCCGCGCGCAAACGCAAGTCGTCGCGGACTCAACCGCGGTCGCGCAGGAAAGCGAGATCGTCATCACGATGGTGCCCGACACCCCCGATGTCGCCAATGTGCTGTTCGCCGATGACGGCGTCGCGAAGGGCCTCACGAAGGGCAAGCTCGTGATCGACATGAGCTCGATCGCCCCGCTCGAGACGCAGGATTTCGCAAAGAAGATCAACGCACTCGGCTGCGACTATCTCGATGCACCGGTGTCCGGCGGCGAAGTCGGCGCGCGCGAAGCGACGCTCACGATCATGGTCGGCGGTCCGGAAAAGTCGTTCAACATCGCGAAGCCGCTGTTCGAACTGATGGGCAAGAACATCTCGCTCATCGGCGATAACGGCGCGGGCCAGACCTGCAAGGTCGCGAACCAGATCATCGTCGCGCTGAACATCGAGGCGGTCGGCGAAGCATTGCTCTTCGCGGCACGCTCGGGCGCCGATCCGGAGCGCGTGCGCAAGGCCCTGATGGGCGGCTTCGCCTCGTCGCGCATCCTCGAGGTGCACGGCGAGCGCATGACCAAGCGCACGTTCAATCCGGGCTTTCGCATCGAGCTGCATCAGAAGGACCTGAACCTCGCACTCGACGGCGCACGAAAGATGGGCCTCGCCCTGCCCCACACCGCCAGCGCGCAGCAACTCTTCAGCGTGTGCGCGGCGAACGGCGGCAAGGCGTGGGATCACTCGGCGCTCGTGCGCGCGCTCGAAATCATGTCGAACTTCCAGGTGGCCGAAGAGCCGCAGCAAAGCAAGGCCGCTGCGTAATTCGCATCACCTGAACCGTGGGGCGTCCCGCGTATGGGCACGCGGGACAAATGCCGCTCTGGGCTGAGGGCGGCAAAGTGGGGTCCGAGAAGCGGCACCCGGCGGTGCGCCGGGTAAGCCTTGGTCGGTCAGACGGTTTGTCGTCGGGTGTCCGCGTCGGATTGTTTCAGTTTGCGTCCTACCGTTGACGCATGTGCAGTGCTACAAATCCTTTTGTTAAAACTCAGAACTATCTGGTGGTAGCGGCGACTAATCTGCCTAGACTTCGCGGGCCGTCATCCACCGTTAATCAAGGAGTTGAACAATGGGAATTCTCAGCTTTATCAAGGAAGCAGGCGAGAAACTCTTCGGCGCGGTCACGCCGAACGCGCAGGCGGCTCCCGCTGCCGCGCCCGTCGATGTCGCCACGCTGAATCAGAAGGCGGGCGAAGCCATCGCGACGTACATCCGCTCGCAAGGTCTCAACGCGGACAATCTCGACGTCAAATATGACGGCACCTCGCATACCGTGACCGTTGCCGGTCAGGCGCCGGATCAGGCGACGAAGGAAAAGATTCTCGTCGCCGCGGGCAACGTGCAGAACGTCGACAAGGTCGACGATCAATTGACCGTGCCGAATAGCGAGCCCGAATCGCAGTTTTACACCGTCGTGTCGGGCGACAACCTCTGGAAGATCGCCGAGAAGTATTACGGCAACGGCTCGAAGAACGATGTGATCTTCGAAGCGAACAAGCCGATGCTGAAGAGCCCCGACAAGATCTATCCGGGACAGGTGCTGCGCATTCCGGCGGCGAACTGATTCTCTCTTTGGCGTTCGAAACGCGGACCCTGGTCCGCGTTTTTTGCTTTCTGGATTCGCGTTTTCGTGAAGTCTTGGATTTGTGTCGGTCTGTCGGAGCAGCCCCTGCGCGGGGCTGCTTTCCTTGCCGCTGCCTTCATTAGGGCTATCGTGGAATCCTGTTTTTGCGTCGGTCTTCCGGACCCGAATCAACCCACACCAAGCCACGCGCAGCGAAATCTCACGAACCCGAAGCCACAACCAGTTCCCGCGCCAGACGATTGTGGCGCTCCACGACCGCGCCGAGGTCCACCGTCGTCAAACGCCCTTCCTTCACCACAATCTTCCCGTCGATGACGCTCGTCGACACCTGCGACGGCGCGCAGAAAACCAGCGCCGCCACCGGATCGTGCAGCGCACCCGCAAACGCCGTCTGCGACAGATCGAACGACACGAAATCTGCCGCCATGCCCGGCGCGAGCGCACCGATGTCGTCACGGTTGAGCACCTTCGCACCGCCGAGCGTCGCGATTTCGAGCGCCTCGCGCGCGGTCATCGCATCCGGGCCGAAGCCGACGCGCTGCAAAAGCAGCGCCTGACGCACCTCCGCGACCATCTGCGCGCCGTCGTTCGATGCCGATCCGTCCACGCCGATGCCCACCGGCACGCCCGCGTCGCGCATCGCGCGGATCGGCGCGATGCCGGAGGCAAGCCGCATGTTCGAGCACGGGCAATGCGCGACGCCCGTTCCCGTGCGCGCGAACAGCTCGATGCCCGGCTTGTCCAGCTGCACGCAGTGCGCATGCCACACGTCATGACCGACCCAGCCGAGATCCTCGGCATATTCGGCCGGCGTCATGCCGAATTTCTCGCGGCTGTACGCGACATCGTTCACGTTCTCGGCCAGATGCGTGTGCAGCGACACGCCGTGTTCGCGCGCGAGCAGCGCCGCATCGCGCATCAATTCGCGACTCACCGAAAACGGCGAGCACGGCGCGACGACCACGCGCAGCATCGCGTAGCGGCCTTCGTCGTGATAGGTCTCGATCAGCCTCTGCGAGTCCTTCAGAATCGCGTCTTCCTTTTCGACGACCGAATCGGGCGGCAAGCCGCCGTCCTTCTGCCCGACGCTCATGCTGCCTCGCGCCGCGTGAAAACGCATGCCGATTTCGCGCGCCGCCGCGATGCTGTCGTCGAGCCGGCTTCCGTTCGGATAGATATAGAGATGGTCGCTCGACGTCGTGCAGCCGGACAGCAGCAATTCGGCCATCGCGGTCTGGGTCGAAACGTTGATCATCTCGGGCGTCAGATGCGCCCAGATCCGGTAGAGGTTCGTGAGCCAGCCGAAAAGTTCGGCGTTCTGCGCCGCGGGAATCGCGCGCGTGAGGCTCTGATACATGTGATGGTGCGTGTTGACCAAGCCCGGAATCACAAGATGACCGCGCATGTCGAGCACGTCGTCCGCGGTTTGCGGGAGTTCACTCGTCGGCCCGACCTTGACGATGCGGTTGTCTTCGATATACAGGCCGCCGTCGGCGATTTCACGGCGATTCTCGTCCATCGTGACGAGCATGTGGGCGTTCTTGACCAAAAGACTGCGTGGCATCGGCCATATCTCCAGAGACAGTTAGGGGAAACCAGTGAAAAGCCCCGGTTACCCAGCGTCTGCCGCCGTCTTCGGGACGCCGCAAATATCCATCGATATCGCGCGCACCGCCACTGTCCATGGTAAAAAAATCGGACGCAATCAGACGGCCGTCATAGTCGTCTTCACGGCTGCAATATATTCCCGAATATTGGCGCGGGTAGGATCGGCGTAAATCGACGAAAGCGGCGTGCATAAGCGCGCCGGGGGCCGCCCCAACAAGGCTTACGCGCGGCTGTCATGCGTTGCGCATTATCTTTCCTATCGCGGGCGCACAGCGCGTCTCAAATTCCTACAATGCTGTACACGGCGCGCATCTGAAACGCCGACGGGTATGTAGCCACTGACGTGGAGCCTCGATCCGCCGCAGACGCACCTGAATTATCGAGGTGCCGAATTTCGGATCGATGCGCAAAGCCGGATCTCGCACAACTCAAGGAAACTGCGAATGGGCAAGCTCACTACCCACGTCCTCGACACCGCGCACGGCCGCCCCGGCGCGAACCTCAAAGTCGAGCTGTTCGCGCTCAACGGCGACGCCCGCCGCGCGATCAAGACCATCCACACGAACGACGACGGCCGCGCCGATGCGCCGCTGCTCGAAGGCGCCGAGTTCGAAACCGGCGAATACGAGCTCGTGTTTCACGCCGGCGATTATTTCTCGGCGCTCGGCGTGACAGTGCCCGAGCCGCGCTTCGTCGATCGCGTCGTGCTGCGCTTCGGCATCGCGGACGCTTCGTCGCACTATCACGTGCCCCTGCTCGTGTCGCCGTGGGCGTACAGCACGTATCGCGGAAGCTGAGCGGCGCTTGATTCGCAGCAGCCAATAAAAGAAACACCCAAGCACATCGCGCCCGTCCCCATCATCGTGACGATGTGCGCATAACGAATAGGTAGTGGAGGAGTACATGGAAGGCTTTGTCACCGACTGGCTCAATCTCGTATTGCGCTGTCTGCACGTCATCGTCGCGATCGCATGGATCGGCGAATCGTTCTATTTCGTCGCGCTCGACAACAGTTTGAAACCGCCCACCGACCCGAACGCGCGCCGGCGCGGCGTGTTCGGCGACTTCTGGCACGTCCACGGCGGCGGCTTCTACCACATGCAGAAGTATTCCGTCGCGCCGCAGGACATGCCGGAGAACCTGCACTGGTCGTTCTGGCCGTCGTACACCACGTGGATGTCGGGTTTCGGCCTCTTCTTCGTGCTGTACCTGATGTCGCCGAGCACGTATCTCATCGACAAGAGCGTGCTCGACATGGGCCCGGTGGTTGCCGTGTCCGCCGCGCTCGGCTTCCTGATGGCCGGCTGGATCGTGTACGACACGCTGTGCCGCGTGCTCGGCACCAACGACAAGCTGCTCGGCATCTGCGTGGGCATCTACGTGCTGATCGCGGCATTCATCGCGTGCCACGTGTTTGCGGGCCGCGCCGCGTATCTGATCACCGGCGCGATGATCGCGACGATCATGTCGGCGAACGTGTTCTTCGTCATCATTCCGGGCCAGCGCAAGATGGTCGCCGCGATGCTCAAGGGCGAAACGCCGAACGCGATCTACGGCAAGCGCGGCAAGCAGCGCTCGGTGCACAACACGTACTTCACGCTGCCGGTGGTGTTCGCGATGCTGTCGAACCACTACGCGATGACCTACACGCACAAGTACAACTGGCTGATCCTCGTGCTGATCATGCTGGCGGGCGCGCTCATCCGCCAGTTCTTCGTGATGCGTCATCGCGGCCAGGTGCTGTGGTATATGCCGGTCGCGGGTCTCGTGCTGGTGCTCGGCGCATTCGCGTGGACGATGCCCGCCCCGACCGTGCCCGTCGCACAAGCCGCAGGCGCGCCGACGATCAAGGTCGCCGACATTCAGCCGATCATCCAGCAGCGCTGCGCGACGTGCCACTCCGCGCATCCGACGATGATGGGCAGCGCGCCCGCCGGGGTGTTGCTCGATACGCCCGCGGAAATCAAGCAGAACGCGCAGCGCGTGCATCAGCAGGCCGTGACGCTGAAGGCGATGCCGCTCGGCAACGTCACGCAGATGACGGACGCGGAGCGTCAGAAAGTGGCCGCGTGGTTTGCGGGCGGCGCGGTCGAATAAGCCCGCTGCTTCGGATTGCGCAAATGCCCCGCTTCGATCGAAGCGGGGCATTTTTCATTCAGCGCGATCAGCGCGCGAAGTAGGCCTTCACCGCGCGAATGACGATGTCGATATCCGCGCGCGACACATCGCGATGCGTGACGAAACGCGACGCATAGAGCATCTGCATGAGAATGCCGCGCTCCTTAAGGTACGCTTCGAGCGGCGCGCAATGCGCCTCGGGAACTTGCGCGAAAACCATGTTCGTCGCGTGCGAGCGCACCTCGATCGGATCGATCCGGGCGAGGCCGGCGGCGAGATGCGCGGCGTTGTCGTGGTCCTGCGCGAGGCCGTCGACGTGATGATCCAGCGCGTACAGACACGCGGCGGCAAGCAGGCCCGACTGGCGCATGCCGCCGCCGAGCACCTTGCGCCAGCGGCTCGCGACATCGATCAATGCCTTCGATCCGACCAGCACCGAACCCACCGGAGCGCCCAGGCCTTTCGAGAAGCAGATCGAAACCGAGTCGAACGGCGCGCACAACTCGCCAACCGGCTTGTCCGATGCCACGGCCGCGTTGAACACGCGCGCGCCGTCGAGATGCGTCGACAGGCCGTGCTCGCGCGCGAGCGCCGTCGCCGCGGCGACATAGGAAGCCGGCAGCACCTTCCCGCCGATGGTGTTCTCGAGCGCCAGCAAGCGCGTGCGCGCGAAGTGGTTATCGATCGGCTTGATCGCCGCCGTGATCTTTTCCAGCGGCAACGAGCCGTCGGGCGCGTTTTCGATCGGCTGCGGCTGGATGCTGCCCAGCACCGCCGCGCCGCCGCCTTCGTACTTGTACGTGTGCGCATGCTGACCGACGATGTACTCGTCGCCGCGCGCGCAATGCGCCATCAATGCAGCGAGATTGCTTTGCGTGCCGCTCGGGAAAAACAGGCCTGCTTCCTTGCCGGTGCGCTCCGCGAGCGTGGCCTGCAGCTCGATGACAGTGGGATCGTCGCCCCAGACATCGTCGCCGACGGGGGCTGCGCTCATGGCGGCGAGCATCGACGTGCTGGGACGGGTGACGGTATCGCTGCGAAGATCGATCATCGTGGGTTGGGGTCGTCGGAAGAGAGTTGCTTATCTTAACGCCCCAAAAGCAAAAGGACCGGCCGTACCGCACCGGTCCTTCCCGAGCCCGAACGAAGCGCCTTAGCGCATCGCCTCTTCAGTGAGCCACAACGATTCCTTCAGATCCAGCTCGTTGAGGTTGTGCCCTTCGCCGCCGCCACGATCGACGACGATGTAATCGCTCACCTTCCCCAACGCGAGCAGCGGATGATGCCACACGCCTTTCGCATAGTTCACGCCCTGCCAGCCGCTCGTGACGAAGGCGCGAATCTTCGACTCGTCGAGATCGCCCGCGGGCGCCACGACGACGAGATACGGCCGGTCATCGAGCGGAATGAACGCCTGGCTGCCGAGCGGATGCCGCTCCATCATCTTGCATTCGAACGGCAGCGTGCGCGGCTGGCCGCGAAAGAGATTGACGATCGCGTGACCGCCGCCCTCTTCCACGTCCACCTTGCACAGATCGTGAAAGCGGATCGTGGTGCCGAGGTTGATCGGGATCTGCTTCGCGCCATCGAGTTCGATGACATCGCCATAAGGCTTGAACGCAGCGCGCGTCAACGGTTCGATAGCGAGCTTTTTCATTATGCGAGGGTTCCGAAGAGACGAAGACGCGACACGCCGCCGTCAGGGTAGATATTGAAGCGCACGTGCGTCACCGGGCCGAGCGCGGCCACTTCCGACTCGAAGAAGTGCTGCTTGTCCATCTGCAGCTTCTGTTCGCCGAGCAGCACCGGCCAGAACATCGCCTGCGTGACGAGCGAGCTGTCCGTGCCGCCTTTCACATAGGCCGCCTGCAACGAGCAGCGATCCGGGAAATTGCCCTTGAAGTGCGCGGTGTCCACTTCGACCTTCTTGATGATGCCCGGCTGCGCCAGCGCGACGATGCACCAGTCGTTGCCCGGCTCGCGACGGCGGCGCGTTTCCCAGCCATCGCCCATGTTCACGCCGCGGCCCGGCATCAGCAGCGTCGATGCGAGACCGAAGTGCTGGTTGTTCGTGCCGACCATGTACGCGCCGTTTTCCATCGCGCCGAGATCGACGAGCTGGTTGCGGTCCGCGTTGCTCCAGTCGAGTTGCGGCTGGCCGTAGACACGCAGACGCGCGATGCCGCCATCCGGATAGATGTTCACGCGCAGATGCGTGAACGGCTGCTCGGACCCGACTTCGAGATAGTGATGGTTGTTGCCCTGCAGCGTCGTCGACGGGACGATCTCCGTCCATTGCGTCGACTGGTTCGGCGCGCCGTCGACGACATGCGCGCCTTCGATCGACGCCGCCGGCGGGAAGTTGCCGGTGAAGTGGCTCGTGTCGACATCGATACCCTTGATCACGCCCGGACGCGCCAGTTTGACGATGCACCAGTCGTAGCCCGTCGTGCGCTTGCGGCGGGTTTCCCAGCCGTCCATCCACTTGCCGTGATCGTCGTACTTGCCGGGAATGAACACCGCCGGCTCGGGATTGAGCATGCGTTCCTTCGGCGCGAAGAAATCGTCGCTCGCCTCGAGTGCCTGCGCGCCCAGACGCGGGTCCGCAAGGTTCACATAGCGGCGCGTGAATTCGGGCGCGTTGGGATCGAGTGTCGGGATTGCCATTGTCTCTGTCCTTGCTTTTCGTTCGGTTACGGTGGTTGCGGATTACGCCGCGTGAATCAGGTCGTTCAGCCTGAAACGCGCGATCCGGTAAATCTGTTCGAGACTCGTGCGCAACTCTTCGGCGCGATCGTGATTCACGCGCTTCTCGAAGTTCGCGATGATGCCGTGGCGGTCATAACCGCGCACCGCGAGAATGAACGGAAAGCCGAATTTCTCGCGATACTGCGCGTTGAGCGCCTGCAGCCTGTCGAATTCTTCCTGTGTGCACAGATCGAGGCCCGCGCCGCTTTGCTCACGCGTCGATTCGGCCGTCAGTTCGCCGCGCACCGCCGCCTTGCCCGCGAGTTCCGGGTGAGCGTTGATGAGCGCGAGCTGCTTTTCGTCGCCCGCTGTTTCGACGATATGCGACATCGCCGTGTGCAGAGCGTCGATGTCCTTGAAGGGACGCTGCTTCGCCGCCGCTTCCGGCACCCACGGCGAATGCTCGAAGATGCCCGCGAGCACCGTCACGAACGTGTCGGCGGGCATGGTGTTGAGTTGGTCGAGTGTGTATTGCATCGCCTTCATGCCGCCGTCC
This sequence comes from Caballeronia sp. J97, assembly GCF_905220305.1. NCBI lineage: Bacteria > Pseudomonadati > Pseudomonadota > Betaproteobacteria > Burkholderiales > Burkholderiaceae > Caballeronia > Caballeronia sp. J97. Next base: position 191,129 of record NZ_CAJMZL010000001.1, read on the forward strand.
CGTTGTTAGCTTTGTCGAAAGGATGTTGCTCGCGCCAGTGACGCGCGATATCGACACGACGCGTGACCCACACGCGATCGTGCTTCTCGATGTGATCGAGGAATTTCTGCAAGCCGCGGAAGCGTCCCGGGCGGCCCAGCAAACGGCAGTGCATGCCGATGGAAAGCATCTTCGGCGCTTCGTCGCCTTCTGCGTAGAGCACGTCGAACGCGTCTTTCAGATACGTGAAGAAGTGGTCGCCCGTGTTGAAGCCTTGCGGCGTCGCGAAACGCATGTCGTTCGTGTCGAGCGTGTACGGCACGATCAGATGCGGTTTCTTTCCGCCGCCCGTCACTTCGACTTCGGTCCAGAACGGCAGGTCGTCGCCGTAATTGTCGGAGTCGTAGAGAAATCCGCCGTATTCCGCGACCAGCCGATGCGTATTGGGACTGTCGCGCCCGGTGTACCAGCCGAGCGGCCGCACGCCCGTCACGCGTTCGATCGCCTCCATGCCGAGGCGCATGTGTTCCGCCTCGCGCTCCGGCGACATGTCCTGATAATGAATCCAGCGATAGCCGTGGCACGCGATCTCGTGCCCGAGCTCGACGAACGCCTTCGCCAGTTCCGGATGCCGCTCGATCGCCATGCCGACGCCGAAAATCGTCAGCGGCATGCCGCGCTTCTCGAACTCGCGCAGAATGCGCCACACGCCCGCGCGCGAGCCGTATTCGTAGATCGACTCCATGCTCATGTGACGCGACGGATACGCCGCCGCGCCCACGATTTCCGAGAGGAACTGCTCCGAGCCCGGATCGCCGTGCAGCACGCAGTTCTCGCCGCCTTCTTCGTAATTGAGCACGAATTGCACGGCGACGCGCGCGCGTCCCGGCCAATTCGCCTGCACCGGGTGGCGGCCGTAGCCGATCAGGTCGCGTGGGTAATTCGGATCGAGTGACATGGCTGGCGTTGAGCTCAAGCGTTGAAAAAACGGGATTGTTGACGATCGAGTGTAGCTAAAAGACCCGGACACGCCCATACATCAGGGCAGATAATCCGGGTCACGTCATCGGTATGTGTCCCCGGCGATTCGGCCGGGCCTGCCGTCAGCGCGGACTGAAATCCGACAGCACGCCGTCGTACCGTTTCGCCAGCGGACGCGCATAGTCGCCGCGTTTCGCCGTGTGCAGCTTCAGCGCGATCAGCGCCTCCGCCCATTTCACCGCCGCCGTCACGCCCTCCACCACCGGCGCGCCGATCGCATCCTCCACCTCGCGGCAAAATTCCGCCATGCCCGCGCAGCCGAGCACGATCGCGTCCGAGCCGTCTTCGTCGAGCGCGCGGCGGCATTCGTCGATGATCGTCTGACGCGCGGGCGACCCCGGCACATCCAGCTCCAGCACGGGAACGTCGGTCGCACGGACGTTCTTGCAGAAGCGCGTCATTCCGTAACGCTCTGCCAGATGCCACGCCATGCCGACCGTGCGCTGCAACGTCGTGACGACGGAAAATCCCGGCGCGACGACGCTCGCCGCATGCATCGCCGCTTCCGCGATGCCGATCACCGGGCCGCGCGCCAGTTCGCGGGCGGCGTAAAGGGCCGGATCGCCGAAGCAAGCGATCACGTAGCCGTCGAAACCCTGCTTTTCGCCCGCTTCCACTTCCGCGAGAAGCCCGAGCGACGCGATCGCCTCGTCGTAATAGCCTTCGATGGACGGCGGGCCCATCGTCGGGCTGACGGCGACGATCTCCGTGCCGGGCGCGGCGACTTCACGGGCGCAGCGGCCCATCGAGTCGGTCATGCGCTGCGTCGTGTTCGGATTGATCAGTTTGATGCGCATTGCTGTTCTCCTGTCGACCGGAGGTCGCGCTTCGACGCGCTCCGGTCCCATTGCCTTTAATGCGAGACTGCTGTTGAAGGTTCTCTCAGGTTCCGTCTGTTTGTTTCTAGACCGGACGCTTGCGGTCGGCAAGGAAGTAATAGAACACTGCGCCCAGGCCCGCACCGACGAACCACGAGAAGTTCGCGGCGCCTTCGAGCGACGGCAGCATCACGCAGAGAATCGCGATCAGGGCGGCCGGCAGGAGCGCCATCACCGCGCGGCGGTTCACGCCCTTCGTGTACCAGTACTTGCCTTCTTCCGACGTCGTGTAGAGATCGTCGACGGCGAGCTTGCCGCGCTTCACGAGATAGAAGTCCAGGATCAGCACGCCATACAACGGTCCGATGAAGCTGCCGAGAATATCCAGCGTGTAGTGGATCACGGCCGGATTGTTGAACAGGTTCCACGGCGTGATGAAGATCGACGCAACCGCCGCCATCATGCCGCCCATGCGCCAGCTGATGAGCTTCGGCGCGACGTTCGAGAAGTCGAAGGCCGGCGACACGAAGTTCGCGACGATGTTGATGCCGATGGTGGCAATCGTGAAGGTCAGCGCGCCGAGAATCACAGCGGACGGGTGATCGATGCGGCCGACGGTCTCGACCGGATCGGTAATCAGTTGACCGAACACCGGCAGCGTCGCGGCAGTCGTGATGACGGTCACCAGCGAGAACGCCAGGAAGTTGACCGGCAGGCCCCAGAAATTGCCCCGCTTCACGCTGCGAAAGCTCTTGCCGTAGCGCGAGAAGTCGCCGAAGTTGAGCATCGGGCCGGAGAAGTACGACACGACGAGCGAGATCGCGGTGATCATCACGGGAATCACTTCCATGCCGTGATATTTCACGCCACCGAGATTCAGCCCGATGTTCTTGATGCCCGCGCGCCACACCATGTAGCCGGCGAGAATGAACATCACGACATAGACGGCGGGACCGGCGAAGTCGATGAATTTCTTGATCATCTCCATGCCGCGCCAGAACACGACGGCCTGCAGCACCCAGAGCAGCATGAAGCCCGCCCAGCCGAGCGCCGAGAGTCCGACGAAGCCGTACTTGTGCACGTCGGCATAGGGCATCAGCGACGGCACGAACTTCAGCACGACGATGACGAGCGCGCTCGACGCCAGATACGTCTGGATGCCGTACCACGCCACCGCGATGAGTCCGCGAATCACCGCGGGAATGTTCGCGCCGAGCACGCCGAACGTGGCGCGGCATGCGACCGGATACGGCACACCGGCCACCTGGCTCGGCTTCGCGATCATGTTGCACAGCACGTTCACGAGCCCGATGCCGATCAGAAGCGACACCAGCACTTGCCAGCTCGTCAGGCCGAGCGCGAAGAGACTCCCCGCGAACACGTAGCCGCCGACGCTATGCACGTCCGACATCCAGAACGCGAAGATGTTGTAGGCGCCCCAGGTCTGGTGCTTGAGCGGGGCGAGGTCCTCGTTGTAGAGGCGGTCACTGTAACCGGCGGGCAGATTCGGATCGTGCTCCGATGTCTGCTCTTCGTATTGCGGCAGGGCTGAACTGCCGGATGCACTGAACTGGGCCATGACGTCTCCTTCATTGGCTGCTTGCGTAATGAAAAGAATGCAAATGCTCGAGTGAAGCTTCGATCGGATGCCTTCGCTGACGGATCGAAAGTGTCGGATCCGCACGGCATTCTTGGGATTTGCGTTGTCGCCCCGGGGCTTGAGGCCGAGAGCGCGCGAGGCATTGGCCCGGCGCGCCCGCCCTGCGGCGGCTTTCATTTCACGCTCACATGAGCGTCCTGTTCGATGCGATGCACGCTGCGCATTTTTCGCGCGTGCGACTCTCCGCGTGCCCGGCGCGGCGCGCGGGGCACGGTCTCCAGTTATTTAGTCCTGCTTGATTAAGCCGATGGCAGATTCTGCAATCTGCCCTATTACGACGACTTACGTATCCAGCGCCTTTTCGCGATCGGCGGGCCTCGTGAATACTTCCTTCAGATCGACCGCGCCACGCGCCGGCCGCTCGAGCATCTTCAATTCGACATCGCGAAGATGCTGCGCCATCAGGACGCCGGCTTTGGCCGCGTCGCCGGTATCGAGCGCCGCGAGAATCTCTTCGTGATCCTCGAACGAGCACGAACTCTTGCCGAGCGATTCATAGAGCGCCGAAATCAGCGTCGAGCGTGCGACGAGTCCCGACAAACATTCGCACAGCACCGTGTTGCCGGTGAGCGCCGCAAGCTCGGTATGGAACTCGCCGGAAAGCCGGATCCACGATGAAAAATCATGGCTTTCGAAGGCGCGGCGCTCTCTTCCGATCGTCGCGCTGATCGACTTCAGCCGGCGCACGCCGTGTCCCTGCGCGATTCGGTCGACCACCGCCAGTTCGATGATGCGGCGCATTTCGAACACTTCGTGCACTTCCTGCAACGACGGACTCGCGACGAATGCACCGCGATTCGGCTCCAGATCGACGAGCCTTTCGTTCGACAATTGCGCGAGCGCCTGGCGAACCGTGCCGCGCTTCACGGCGAACACGTCGCATAGCTGCGCTTCGGTCAGCTTGGCTCCCGGCGCAAGGCGATGCTCGAGGATCGCGGCGCGGATGTTCTCGGCGATCGACTCGGCATTCGCACCGTTCGGAGCGGAATCTGAAGCATTCGATGCAGCACTACGCTTGGTGTCGGACATGATGTGCTCGCTTGCATGTTAAGCATCTTAGAATCGACATAAAGATTGTCAACAATTCATTTTAAAAATTGCGGCCCGATGATCAAATCCGGGCCGCTCGTCTCGTCCGTTTCCCAGTATCGATAAGGCTTAGCGCGAATTTCACAAGTTTTTGTCAGCATTGCCAGCACTTTTTTGTTGACAATACGCGGCGCCGAGCCTGCTGGTCGCATTTCGGCGGATGGAGGAGCGTAATCAGACCGTTAGTTGCAAATTAGCGAACAAAATCAGGCGCTCAATTGAGCGCCTCACTGCTGCCAATTCAAGCCAGATGCGGGTAATCGGAGAGCTTCAGCGAAAATCCGCGCTCGGTTGCGACGAGGTGGGCCGTTGCGCCGAAAGGCAGCGTCAACAGATTCTCGACATGCCCGAACTGCAGCCCGGTCACCACCGGAATACCCGTCACCGACCTGATCTGTTCGATCATCGTGTCGAGCGAAAATCCATTGTCGTAGTCTGAGAGGCGGCCGCCGGAGAATTCGCCCATCACGATAGCCTGCTGCCGTCCGAGTACGCCGGACTGATGCAGTTGATACATCATCCGCTCGATGCGAAACGGATGCTCGTTCACATCCTCGATGTACAGAATCCCGCCTTCGACCGGCGGCAGATACGGCGTGCCGACGAGCGAAGCCAGAATCGCCAGATTGCCGCCCCACAGCATACCGGTCGCGTCGATGCTCTCGCGTTGCGGCGTGCTGCTCGTCACCGTGAAGCTCGCATGGGAAATCGCGTTCCAGAAATGCTTCATCGTGAACGAACTCAGCTCTTCCGCGCCGAAATCGCCTGCTAACATCGGGCCGCCGAAGCTCTTCACGCCGGCGTGCGCAAAAAGCGCGCACTGGATCGCCGTGAAATCGCTGTGACCGACCATCGCGACCGGCTGGTCTGCGAGCCTGCGCAACCCGAGATAGTCGAGCCCGTGCAAGATTCGCGACGCGCCGTAGCCGCCGCGCACCGCAAGTACGATGTCAGGCAACGGGCGCGACGGATCCGCGAGTCGGTTGAGGTCGGCTGCGCGTTCGGCATCGGTGCCGCCGAAGCGCTGGAAGCGCCGCCGCGTCGCGTCGACGTTTTCGAGGCGATGCCCTTCCCTGCGCAATCGCCCGAGACCGCGCTCGACAGCTGCCGGATCATGCGGATAGCCAGAAGGCGCGACGAGGTCGATGGTGCGTGATTTCACGATGTTGTCGTTGGATTCGTTATTGGACCGGAGGGATCGGAGGATTCGGCGGCGGTGGCGTGCCCGGCTTCGCGCGCGCGGCGCGCGTCGCGTTCTTCCCGCGCGAGCCGGCGCCGCTCGGCGAAGAAATTTTTCAGCGCGTGGCCGCATTCGTCGGCGAGCACGCCGCCCGTGACTGTCGTGTGATGGTTCAGTTGCGCATTCGCGAACATGTCGACGACACTGCCGCACGCGCCCGTTTTCGGGTCCGTCGCGCCGAAGACGACGCGTGCGATGCGCGCATGCATGATCGCGCCCGCGCACATCAGGCAGGGTTCGAGCGTCACATAGAGCTCGCAGCCCGGCAAACGGTAATTCTGGAGTTTCGCGGCGGCGGCCCGCAGGGCGGCCATTTCGGCGTGCGCGGACGGATCGTGTCCGCGGATCGGATGATTGAAGCCGGTCGCGATGACTTCGTCGTCGAGCACGATCACCGCGCCCACGGGCACTTCGCCCGCGCGACGGGCTTCGTCTGCGGCGCGTTGCGCGAGCGCCATGAAGCGACGATCGCGTTCGATCGAAGGATCGGCAATGCAAGCGCTGGGCGCGGGTTCGGGCGCGTCCGACATTCCGATCACTTGGCTTCCACGGCCACGCGCGATTGCGCGCGCTCCGACAGCCGCTCCGCGATGCGCCGGCGATACTCGTGCGGTACGCAACCGCCGCCGCGCAGCGATTCGAGCGCCATGTCGAGCGCGAGCATCTTGGCTTGCAACTGGCAACGGGCCGCGGGGTCGGTCACCTTGTCGAACTCTTCCTGGAGCCCGCGCAGCGCGCGAAGCTGTTCGACAGCAGGCGGGACGAAGCCCGCGTTCTTGAGGATACGATTGGCGACACGCACTTCCTCGGGTACGAGGACGTCGTCGTCGAAGTTGAGCGGTGCGCCCGCGCCCGGCAGGTTGTTGAACTCGCCACGCGCAGCGGCTTCGTTGATCCGCTGTTCGACCAAAGCATCTAGCAATTTCATCGGGGATTACGACCGGCTTTCACCCGCGAACGGGCGCGGTCTGTCACGATTTCCGTTGGTTAGCTCGAAGTCGGAAGGCAGCCGGAAGACCACGCTCGCGCGTTGTTCGGCACGTCTCGACAATCCAGTGGCTATTCTATCAGCGGCTACGGAGTGGTTTTCACCGCACGCGCGCGCGTTCGCCGCGCACCACCGTATACCGGGCTTATCGCGATGCTTATGCGTCGTTTGCGCAACAATCGTTGACTGCGTCACAACAATTGTGCTTGTACGATGACTAAGCGCCCTGCTCGGGCGTGGTGCGCGCCCCGCTCTGGCGCGTGTAGCCTTCGGTCGCGCGCAGAAGCCGCCGCGTGTATTCGTGGGCGACGTCGCGCGAACGCACCGCGTCGACGCCCAGTTGCTCGACGATCTCGCCATTGCGCATCACCGCGACGCGCTGACACAGAAAGCCGATCACCGCGAGATTGTGGCTCACGAGAAGCATCGTCAGTCGGCGCTCGCGATGCAAACGGCGCAGCAGGTTCAGGATTTCGGCCTGCACGGAGACATCGAGCGCGGAAGTCGGCTCGTCGAGCAAGAGCACGCGCGGCTCGACGATCAGCGCCCGCGCGATCGACACGCGCTGCCGCTGTCCGCCGGACAACTGATGCGGATAGCGAAAGCGAAACGCCGGACCGAGACCGACTTCGGCGAGCGCGTCGAGGATGCGCGCGTCTTCGTCGCCGATGCCGTTGATCGCGAGGGGCTCGCGCAAGGTCTTGTCGACGGTGAAGCGCGGATGCAACGCGCCGTACGGATCCTGAAACACCATCTGCACGTCGCGACTCACGGCGCGCGAACCGGTGCGTATGCTGCCGCCCGCGAGCGGCGTCAGCCCGGCGAGCGCGCGCAAAAGCGTGGACTTGCCGCTGCCCGATTCCCCGACGAGCCCGAAGACCTCGCCCTCCTCCACGCGCAACGACACGTCGCGCACGGCATCGATGTGGCCGGTCTTCGATTTGAATCGAATGAGCGCGCGCTCGATCTCGATCATCGCGGATCCCTTTGGTCGAGCCAGGCCGGATCGCGGCGCAACGTCGGCAATTCGTCGGGCGGATCGTCGAGCGGCGGATTCGCTTCGAGCAGGCCGCGCGTGTAAGGATGCGTCGCGTGTACGAGATCGCGCGCGGCGCAGGTCTCGACGACGCGCCCGCCGTACATCACCGCGACGCGGTCGCAGAACGACATCACGAGCGGCAAGTCGTGGCTGATGAATACGAGCCCGGTGTCGTGGCGCTCGATCATCTCGTCGAGCACGGAGAGCACCTGCATCGACACGAGGACGTCTAGCGCGCTCGTGGGTTCGTCGGCGATCAGAAGACGCGGACCGGCCGACACCATCATCGCGATCATCACGCGCTGGCCCATGCCGCCCGAAAGCTCGTGCGGATACGCATCCGCGACGCGTTGAGGATCGCGGATATGCACCGCCTCCAGCGCCGCGACGATGCGCTCGCGAAGCGCGCGCCGGCTCTCTTTCACGTCTTGCCGCACGAAGGTTTCACGCATCTGCTGCGCGACGGTCATCACCGGATTGAGCGAGTATTTCGGGTCCTGCAGGATCATGCTCATGCGCGTGCCGCAAAGACGCCGGCGCTCGTTCGGGCGCATCGCGAGCAAGTCCTGCCCTTCGAAGCGCAGCGCCCGCGCCGACCATGCCGCCTCGGGCGGCAAGAGTCCGAGGAGCGCTCGTCCGGTCAGCGATTTGCCCGATCCCGATTCTCCGACGATGCCGAGCCGCTCGCCGCGCCGCACCGTCAGCGAAACGCCGCGCACGGCGGGCACGAGCACGCCGTCATGACCGGCGAAGGCCACTTCCAGTTCGTCGATCTGCGCCAGCGCATCGGACATGTCAGCCGCCATGGCGCGGATCGAAGACGTCGCGCAGACCGTCGCCGAGCAGGTTGAAGGCAAGGCTCACCGCGAGAATCGCGAGGCCGGGAATCGTCGCGACCCACCAGGCGTCGAGCAGCACGTTGCGGCCCGCCGCGACCATGTAGCCCCATTCCGGGCTGGGCGGCTGCGCGCCCAGTCCGAGGAACCCGAGACCCGCGACGGCGAGAATGATGCCCGCCATGTCGAGCGTCGCGCGCACGATCACCGACGACGAGCACAGCGGCACGATATAGCGCAGCAGAATACGCAGATGCGACGCGCCTTGCAGACGCGCCGCGTGGATGTAATCGGCCTGTGCGAGCCGCAGCGACTCGGCGCGCGCGAGACGCGCATACGGCGGCCATGCGGTAATCGACAGCGCGATCACCGCGTTGAGTACGCCCGGCCCGAGCGCCGCGGCGAACGCGAGCGCGAGCACGATCTTCGGGAAGGCGAGCGCGACATCGGTGATGCGCATCAACACCGTATCGACGATGCCGCCGCAGTAACCCGCCGCCGTGCCGATCAGAAGCCCGACCGGCACGACGAGCACGACGACGAGCACCGCGATCGCCAGCGTGAGACGCGAGCCGTGCACGAGCCGGGAGAGAATGTCGCGGCCGAGCTGATCGGTGCCGAACCAGTGCGCCGCGCCCGGCGGCGTCAGACGTTCGGCGAGCACTTGCTGCAGCGGATCCTGCGTGACGAGCATCGGCCCGAACGCCGCGACCACGATCAGCAGCAGCAGGATCGCGAGCCCGAACACGCTCAAGGGATTCGACGAAAAGCGCCGCCAACGCCGATACGCGCGGCCGAGCGCCGCCTGACGCGGCGACGCGGGCGTATCGGTGAGCAGCCACGCTCGCCATGGCCTTCGCGCATGCTTCATCGGCGTGCGCTCCGCGGGCGATTGCATCCGAGAGAGTCCTCCATGTCAGCGCGCGCGCGGGTCGAACACGCGATAGAGCGCATCGGTCAAAAGATTCAGCGCGATGAAGGTCGCGCCGATCACGAGTGTGCTGCCGAGCACTGCGTTCATGTCGGCGTTGAGCAGCGCGCCCGTCAGATACGATCCGATGCCCGGCCATGCGAACACGATCTCCGTCAGCACGGAACCTTCGAGCAGATAGCTGTACGCGAGCGCGATCACCGTCAGGAGCGGCACCGCGATATTGCCGAACGCATGCCGCCAGATCACGCGGCGCTCGCTCAGGCCTTTCGCGCGCGCGGTCGTCACGTATTCCTGGCTCAGTTGTTCGAGCATGAAGGAGCGCGTCATGCGCGACAGATACGCGATCGAATAGAACGCGAGCACGCCCGCGGGCAACGCGATATGCGAAAACGCGTTGCGGAAGACATCCCATTCGCCGGCGATCGCCGAGTCGATCAGCAAGCTGCCGGTGCGCGTGTCGACCATGCCGTCGTAGACCGGATCGATGCGCCCCGGCCCCGACACCCAATGCAGCCGCGCGTAGAAGAGCAGCAAGCCCATCAGCGCGAGCCAGAACACCGGCACCGAGCTTCCCGCGAGTCCGATCACGCGCGCGATGTGATCGACGATGCGATTGTGCTTCACCGCCGCCGCGACGCCCAGCGGCACGCCGATCGCGACGCCGGTGAAGGTCGAAAGCGTCGCGAGTTCGAGCGTCGCAGGAAAGACGCGCCTGATGTCGTCGATGACCGGATTCGCGGTCAGGAGCGAGATGCCGAGATTACCGTGCAGCACATCGCGCGCATAGATCAGGAATTGCTCGATGAGCGGCTTGTCGAGCCCGAGCCGCAGGCGCGCGGCCGCGTAGGCCGCCGCGGACGCGCGGTCGCCGAGTATCGCGAGCACCGGATCGATCGGGATCCTTCGGCCAATGAAGAACGTGATCGCGAGCAGGCCCGTGAACGTGATGGCGAGCATCGCGATCCAGCGCGCGAGCGCAAGCGCGATGCGCACGCCCCGATGCCGCGATCCGATGAGCGTGACCGTGCTCACTGCTTCTTGATGTTGCGGTACGACACGAGATCGTTGATGGGCCCGACTTCGAGGCCTGTCACGCCGGGACGCGCCGCCACCTGCGACACCTTCTGGAACATGATCACGAACGGCGACTTCGCGAGCACTTCGCGCTGCATCTTCTCGTACATCTGCGCGCGCTTCTTCGTATCGCTTTCGGCGAGCGCGGCATTGGTTTCCTTCGTCAACTGCGGAATGTCCCAGGCGTTGCGCCACGCGAGCATCTTGTAGCTCGATGCATCCGAGTTATCCGGGTTCCACACGAAGCCCTGCGCGTTGCTGTGCGGATCGATGTAATCCGCCGACCACTCGCCGATATAGATGTCGTGCGCCCGCGCGCGATAACGTCCGAGCGTCTGCTTGTTGTCGCTCGGCACGAGTTGCACCTTGATGTTGGCGAGCGCGAGATTCGCCTGCACGGCCTGCGCGATTTCGCTGTACGGGTAGTCGTTGCGCACGTCCATTTTCACGGTGAAGCCGTTCGCCAGCCCCGCCTTCGCGAGCAACGCCTTCGCCTTCGCGACGTCCTGGTGATACGGGTTTTCGTTCAGCGCGCCGAGAAAGCCTTCAGGCAGAAACGTTTCGTGAACCTTGTAGGTCGTTCGGATCACATTCTTCTGGATGCCCTGATAGTCGATCAGCCACTTCATCGCTTCCCAGACTTCCGGCTTCGCGAGGTTCGGGTTCTTGTTGTTGAGGCCGAGATACATGAGCGTCGCCTGCGGGATCGCCGTCGCCTTGATGACGCCGTTCTTCGAGAGCGTGTCGAGATCGTCGGGGGAGAGATCGCGCGCGACGTCGATGTCGCCGTTCTGGATCATCAGACGCTGGCTCGCCGCTTCCGTCACATGACGCAGCACGATGCGCTTCATCGCGAGCGGCATGCGATAACCCTCGAAGCGCTGCAGCACGATGCTGTCGTTCGCTGTCCACTTCACGAGCTTGTACGCGCCCGAGCCGGCCTCGTTGGTCTTCAGCCACTCGTTGCCGTAGTCGTTGCCCTTCGCGTGCGACTCGGCGAGCTTGCGATCCACCACCGACGCCGGCCACGACCCGAGCACGTTCAGCACGAAAGTCGGCGCGTAGCGTTGGTCGGTCGTGACGGAGACGGTCGTGTCGTCGATCTTCTTCACGTTCTGCGCGGCGTTGGCCTTCGTCAGGCCGATGCCCGCGAGCACGGCCGCCGCGCCCTTGTCGAGCAGCGCGGTGCGCTGGATCGACCAGGCGACGTCATCGGCCGTCAGCGGGTTGCCCGAGTGGAACTTGAGGCCGGGCCGGATCTTGAAGGTGAACGTGAGGCCGTCCTGACTCACGGTCCAGGACTCGGCGACGTCGCCATTGAATTTCGACGGGTCTTTCAGATCGACGCGCACGAGCCGGTCATAGGTGTTCGCGACATATTCCTCGGGCACCAGTTCGTAGATCTCCCCGGGATCGAGCGAGGTGAATTCATCGAGCAGCGTCGCCATGACGAACATGTCTTTCGGCGTGGCGGCTTGCGCACTTGGCAGGCCTGCAAATGCCGTCAGCGCCGATGCGAGCATGACCGCTGCCAATGCCTTTTTCATGTGTGGTCGTCCAGTGGGTATCGGGATCAGATCAGGGGTTCACATCAGCCGCAGCGGGCCGCTTTCTTCGTTGTCGATCAGAGCAAGTTCGCGCGAGCCTGGCAATTCGTAGTGCCACCACTCGCTTTTGATATGCGTGAAGCCCGCGCCGTGCATCACGCCGAGCAACAGCGTGCGGTTGCGTTGCACGTGCTCGGGCAAGCCGAAGTGGAAGTGCTCGGATTCGACGACCATCGCATCGAAACCGGTGCCCATGTCGAGCTCGTTGCCATGGCTGTCGACGAGCGTCAGGTCCACCGCCGTGCCGCGGCTATGGTTCGAGCCGCGTCCGAGCTCGGCGATGAAGTTCGGATCGGGCAGAAAGTCCCACAGCACTTTTTGCGCTTGCGGCGGCCGATAGGCGTCGAAAATCCTGAGCGTCATGCCGATGCTCGTCGCGATGTCGACGGCTTTGCGCAACGCCGCTTCGGCAGGCTCCAGCAACAGGCAGTGCTGCGCCTTGTAGATCGGCTTGCCGGTGAAATTGCGATCGGTCGCGTAGACGAGATCGATCTGGACGTGGTGGGTTTCGGGCGTGACAGGCAGCAGGCGGGATCGGGTCATGTAGGCGTTTCGCATCGATTCATTCCGATACACGCACCTTAACGCGTTAGAAAAATCCGCGAAACCCTTTATTTCGGGTAGTTGCGGCGGTTCACGGCACGAGTGGCCAGCGCGCGAGGACTTCGTATTGCGATTTGCCGAGCAGGCTGCGCACGAGCGCGAACTCGCGCGCGGTCCATGCGACGGGTTCGACGGACTGGCGCGCGATACGGTGGCCGTCGTAGAGCAAGGTCACATGCGGCGAGAAACGGGGATGGCGTCTCGGCGGAATCCCGGCGGTATCGAGCAAGGCCCCGAGGGTGTGTTCGAGCGCGCCGAGCGATTCGGTGACTTCTCCGGAAAGAACCAGCGGGCGTTTCGCGCGGCGGCCAGAAAAGCTTTCGATCCGCTCGAGTGTCACATCGACGGGCGGCAACGCGACCCGGGAACCTGCGGCGCGCGCCTGCGCGGTCACATCGGCGGGAACGCCAGAGAAGGCTCCGAGATAATGCAGGGTGATGTGAAGGCGATCGGCTGGAATCGGCTTCGCCTTCAGCTTGTGTTCGATGCGCAGCCGCGCCGCCAGTTCGGCGATGCGCGCGGCGGTGGGTGCGTCGGGATATAACGCAAAAAAGAGCGACTCGGTGGGGCGCGGTTGCCCGCTGCGTTCGGTCTGATCGTCGTCCATGTCCTTGCCTTCGGGCGACGACGCATTCGCGGCGCCATCGATCGGTGTACTATCGATTGGCGCGGACTTCGAATCTTGCGTTGGCCAACAGATTCGCGCGCCCCGCATGCGACTCGCAACGCTCCGCGACTCAAGGATAACGATGAACGTATTTGCCGCAGACGACAGAGGAAACGTCCTCCGCTATATCGACCTATATTCTGAGACCGGCAGTTACGAACCGCTAGTTTATATCCACGGCCTGGGCTGTGCATCCAGCAGCGATTATCCGCCGGTCGTCAACTCCGGCTCTTACTCCGGATGCAGATCGCAGCTCGTCGATCTCATGGGATCGGGGTTCAGCGACAAGCCGCAGGACGGACACTATACGTCCGATGCGCAGGCTGACGTCCTGTCGAAACTCATCGTTCAACAGGGTTTCTCCGCGGTGAATATATTCGGTCACAGCGCCGGGGCGTTCATTGCGTTGAAACTGGCGCAGCGCGTTTCCATCGAGGTCAACAAGCTCATTTTATGCGAGCCCGGATTGACCGACTACGGAATCGCGATGCTATCGGAGACTGCTTCGATGTCGGCGGAACAATTCGTCGATGAAGGCTTTTCGGATTTACTGGCGCAATTGAAAGCCCAAGGCACCAATGAGGCGTGGCTGGGTCCATTCTCCGTTGCGTCGCCGTATGCCATATATCAATGGGCAAGATCGGCGCTCGATGATAATGCCGAAGACTGGCTTAGCGATCTGGCAAATCTGAATAGGATCAAGGGCGTGATTCTGTCCGATTCGGCAACGGGAGATGACATCGCCCGATTTGAACGAGCGGGTTGCGCCGTGGAACTGGTCGCCAATGCCGAGCACATGATCGCCTACGATAATCCCGGCGGTTTGGCACAGGCAATCAGCAATATTCTTCGTTCGCGCTCCGGGAAGCGGTCAGTACGGTCCCGGACGTGACGCCGCACAATCGAGCCGCCCGCATCGCCGATCGTCACCGGAATGATCGTCGCCTGGTTATGAACGGTCCGCCGCAGACCAGGATATGCGGAACATTCGGAATCGCCTGGGCGCGCATTGCGGTGTAGGGGATCGCGACCGGTATCTCAACGGGTGGCGTGTTGTTCACCTTGATCGTGAAGTGGGTACCGCTCGCGCTCGAATTGCCCATGACCACAAGGCCCTTACGTCCGCAGAAATGCGATTTTCGCCTGTGCGACGTGACGCCAGCGGCAGGCGATCACGTCGTGATGCAAAAATGCTCCAGTCACGTGCGAGCCTTTGCGCTCCCTACCCGAATGGCGCTCACTCCCACTCGATCGTCGCGGGCGGTTTGCCCGAGATGTCATACACCACCCGGTTGATCCCGCGCACCTCGTTGATGATGCGATTGGATACATGCCCGAGCAGTTCGTGCGGCAGATGCGCCCAATGCGCGGTCATGAAGTCGAGCGTCTGCACGGCGCGCAGCGCGACGACGTACTCGTAGGTGCGGCCATCCCCCATCACGCCCACGCTCTTCACCGGCAGGAACACCGCGAAGGCCTGGCTCGTCAGGTCGTACCAGGACTTGCCCGTTTCCTTGTCGATCGTATTGCGCAGCGTCTCGATGAAGATCGCATCGGCGCGACGCAGCAGATCCGCGAATTCGCGCTTCACTTCGCCGAGAATCCGCACGCCGAGGCCCGGGCCGGGGAACGGATGGCGATACACCATCGCGTGCGGCAGTCCGAGTTTCACGCCGAGTTCGCGCACTTCGTCCTTGAAGAGCTCGCGCAACGGCTCCAGCAGCTTGAGATTCAGCGTCTCCGGCAAGCCACCGACGTTGTGATGGCTCTTGATCGTGTGCGCGCCCTTCTTGCCCTTGCCCGCCGATTCGATCACGTCCGGATAGATCGTGCCCTGCGCGAGCCACTTCGCATCGGTGAGCTTGTCCGATTCCTTGTGGAACACCTCGACGAACTCCGCGCCGATGATCTTGCGCTTCGCCTCGGGGTCCGTGACACCCGCGAGCTTCTGCAGGAATTCCCCGCTCGCATCGACATGAATCACCTTCACGCCCAGATGATCCGCGAACGTCGACATCACCTGCTCCGCTTCGTTCTGACGCAGCAGACCGTGATCGACGAACACGCACGTCAGTTGATCGCCGATCGCGCGATGCAACAGCGCCGCCGCCACCGACGAATCCACGCCGCCCGACAAACCGAGAATGACGTGCTCATTGCCGACCTGCGCGCGGATCTTCTCCACCGCCTCGTCGATGTAATGACCCATCTCCCAATCCGCGTTCGCGCCACACAGTTCCAGCACGAAGCGGTCGAGCATCGCGCGGCCCTGCACCGTGTGCGTCACTTCCGGATGCCATTGCAGGCCGTAGAAGCGGCGGTCGTCGTCGGCCATCGCGGCGATCGGGCACGACGGCGTCGAAGCCATCAGCTTGAACCCCGCGGGGAGGTCGACGACCTTGTCGCCGTGGCTCATCCACACCTTGAGCATCGACTCGCTCTGCGCGCTCTTGAAGTCCTCGATGCCCTCCAGAAAGCCCGTGTGATTCAGCGCCTGCACTTCCGCATAGCCGAATTCGCGCACGTTGCCGAGCTCGACCTTGCCGCCGAGCTGGTCGGCCATCGTCTGCATGCCGTAGCAGATGCCGAGCACCGGCACGCCGAGATCGAAGACGATCTGCGGGGCGCGCGGCGACTTCGCCTCGGTGACCGAATTCGGGCCACCCGACAGGATGATGCCCTTCGGTGCGAATTCACGGATGAACGTCTCGTCGACGTCGTACGGATGGATCTCCGAATAGACGTGCGCCTCACGGATGCGCCGGGCGATCAGCTGGGTGACTTGGGAGCCGAAATCGAGAATCAGGATTTTGTCGTGCATGGCTGCGGCCAAAGGCTAAGTGAACGAATGTGATGTCTGTGCGGCCGGGACGCGACATTGCGCCCCGCGCCCGCCAATAAATCGACGGCCGGCGCAAAGGCCGACCGTGCGTGTGCTGCGTATTTCCGTTGCTGCGCGTGCGTGGCGCGCCGCATGCAATTCGCGCTCAACGTGGTGCGCGGCTCGCGTCCGGCGCGAGCGGATCGACTCTCCGACCCGTCACCGGATCGATTTCACCGCTGATGACGGGCTCGATGCGCTTGCCGGTGACCGGATCGATCGCACGGCCCGTCAGCGGGTCGAGCGTGCCGCCCGTGACCGGATCGACGGCGCCGTCCGGATGCGCGCGCACCGCGGCCGATGCAATCAGTGACCCGGAATCAAGCGGACGCCCCGTGGAATCGATCGCGCGGCCCGAAACCGGATCAAAGGCTGTCGCTTCCGGCGCGCGCGCCGCGGGACGAACCGCGGTCTCGATCGGCTCGACGCGGGTTGGCGATGGCGAGGCGCTCGCGCGAACATCCTCGCGCTTTTGCGCCGCCTTCTTTTCCGCCCGCTGCGCGGATGCCGCGCCGGCAAGCGCCGCGCGTTCGCGTCGCCGCACCGCCGACGACAGTCTGACGCTGCCCAGACCGAGCACGAGCAGCACGGCGCCGACCACTGCCGCGCTGATCTGTCCGAGACTATCGATCTGCGGTGTGTGCAGTCCGAGCAGCCAGACCAGCACGACGACGCCCGAGAGCCATTGCACGTGGCCCGAGACGCGCGCTGCGCGAGCCGTCAACGCGCCGTCGACGGCTGCGTGAAACGCAAGCCAGGACAGACCGATGAGCGCGATGCCGAGCAACTGCCCGGCAAGCGCGGGCTGCACGCGGATCGCGTCCAGTTGCAGCGCGCCGTACAAGCCCGCCCACGGCGTCAGCAAAAACAGCAGGCCGAACGCCAGAAAAATCAGGGCGTTGATGACGAGCACGACCCGCAGCAACGGTTTCATGGTCTGTCCGCTAGATTAGTCGACGTGATAGTTGGGCGCTTCCTTCGTGATCTGCACGTCGTGCACATGCGACTCGCGCATGCCGGCCGCCGTGATCTGGACGAACTCTGCCTTCTCGTGCAACTCGGCGATAGTGCGGCAGCCGCAGTAACCCATGCTCGCGCGCACGCCGCCCACGATCTGGAACAGGATCGCGTTGACCGAGCCCTTGTAGGCCACGCGGCCTTCGATGCCTTCCGGCACGAGCTTGTCGATGTTCGCCGAGTTGTCCTGGAAGTAGCGGTCCGCCGCGCCGTCCTTCATCGCGCCGACCGAGCCCATGCCGCGATACGACTTGTACTGACGCCCCTGATACAGGAACACGTCGCCCGGGGATTCTTCCGTGCCCGCGAGCATGCTGCCCATCATGACGACATTCGCGCCCGCTGCGAGCGCCTTGGAGACGTCACCCGAGAAGCGCACGCCGCCGTCCGCGACGACCGGCACGCCGGTGCCGCGCAGCGCTTCGGAGACATTGGCGATCGCCGTGATCTGCGGCACGCCGACACCCGCGACGATACGCGTCGTGCAGATCGAGCCCGGGCCGATGCCGACCTTCACCGCGTCCGCGCCGTACTCGACGAGCGCCTTGGCGGCCGCCGCCGTCGCGATATTGCCGCCGATGACCTGCACGTGCGGGTAGTTCTGCTTGACCCAGCGCACGCGCTCCAGCACGCCCTGGCTATGACCATGCGCGGTATCGACGACGATCACGTCGACGCCCGCCTGCGCCAGCAGGTCGACGCGTTCTTCGTTGTCCGCACCGACGCCCACGGCTGCGCCCACACGCAGCTTGCCGTCTTCGTCCTTGCAGGCGTCCGGGTTTTCGGTCTGCTTGGTGATGTCCTTCACCGTCATCAGGCCGCGCAGTTCGAATGCGTCGTTGACGACGAGCACGCGCTCCAGGCGATGGCTGTGCATCAGCGCCTTCGCCTCGGCGAGCGAGGTGCCTTCCTTGACCGTCACGAGACGTTCGCGCGGCGTCATGATGTTGCGCACCGGCTCGTCCAGACGCTCCTCGAAGCGCAGGTCGCGGTTGGTGACGATGCCGATCAGTTGCGCGCCCTCGACCACCGGGAACCCTGAAATGCCGTGCTGTTGCGTCAGTGCAATCACGTCGCGCACGCGCATTTGCGGCGGAATCGTGATCGGATCGCGCACGACGCCCGACTCGAAGCGCTTCACTTTCGCGACTTCGCGAGCCTGTTCCTTGGCGGTGAGATTCTTGTGGACGATGCCGATGCCGCCCATCTGCGCCATCGCGATGGCGAGCCGGCCTTCGGTGACCGTGTCCATGGCGGCAGACACGAGAGGCATGTTCAGGGAAATATTGCGAGTCAGCTGGGATTTCAGGCTGGTGTCGCGCGGGAGAACGCTGGAGAAGGCGGGCACGAGGAGCACGTCATCGAACGTGAGTGCTTTCTGGATCAGACGCATGGCAAATCCTATGGGCGCAAAAGCAGATTATACCGATAGTTCCCTGCATTTTCACTGCCCGAACAGCAGCTTAGCCGATTCCGCCGCAAATTCCGGGCCGTTTGCGGCCGCCGCCCGGGCGCACCGGCCGTTGCAGTTTTCGACAAGACGGACGCCCGGGGCCGCGTGCTACGCTTCGCGCCGTCAACTGAAATTACGGCAGGAGTCGGGCGATGCAGCGCGGTGTGATGTATGGAATGGCGGCGGGAGCGATCTGGGGTTTCATCTTTCTCGCGCCACGGCTCCTGCCCGATTTTTCGCCGCTGACGCTCTCCGTCGGACGCTATCTGATGTACGGCGCCGTGTCGCTCGCGGTCGCGCTGCCGTTCGCCCGACGGCTCGCAGCCAAGCTCACCCGCGCGGATTTCATCGCCCTCGTGAAGCTCGCGCTGGTCGGCAACCTGCTCTACTACATGCTGCTTGCGAGCGCGGTGCAGCTCGTGGGGGTCGCGCCTTCGTCGCTGATCGTTGGAATTCTGCCCGTGACCGTCACGCTCGCGGGCCGGCGCGATCACGGCGCGGTCGATCTCAGGCGGCTCATCGGTCCATTGCTGCTGGTGCTGGCCGGCATCGCATGTATCAACCTCGACGTGTTCAGCGACGTACTCTCCCCCTCCGGCGACAGCGATCACGCGACGAGCGTGCTCACGCGCCTCGCCGGACTGGCGTGCGCGCTCGGCGCGTTAGCCTCGTGGACCTGGTACGCGGTCGTCAACGCGCGCTATCTGCAATCGAATCGCCATTTCGACGGCAACGAGTGGTCCGTGCTCTGGGGCATCGTGACGGGCCTGCTCGGTCTCGCGCTCGGCGCGTTCCTCTGGATGCTGCCGGCGGGGACGGTGCAGGCGAGCGTGCCGGCGACGCGTTGGCACTTTTTCTGGATTCTGTGTTTTGCGCTGGCGACGGGCGGCTCGTGGCTCGGCAACATGCTGTGGAACGCGGCGGCAAAACGGCTGCCGCTCACGCTGTCGGGCCAGATGATCGTCTTCGAGACGCTCTTCGCCCTGCTCTACGCCTTCGTCTACGACGGCCGCTGGCCGCGCTTCCCCGAAGTGCTCGCGATCGTGCTGCTGCTCGTCGGCGTGATCTGGTCGGTCAGACAACACACGCTGGAGCCCGCGCCCGTCGCGGCGAAGGAAGCGCCCGCGCACTGAACCGTCTCAGCGCGAATCCTTCGACTGCCACTTGCGCCCTTCGACCGAGCCGGCCTTGCGCGCCTTGTCGACGCGGCGCTGGCGCGCCGCCTTCGGATCGACCTTGAGCGGGCGATAAATCTCCACGCGGTCGAAGTCGGCGAGCGGCGCGTCGAGCGGCTTCAGCTTGCCGAACACGCCGGTCTTCTGCGTCGTCAGATCGATATCCGGATGCGCGCGCAGCACGCCGCTCGCCAGAATCGCATCGTGCACCGTCGCGCCCTCGCGCAGCTCGACATGCTCCAAAAAAGTCCCGTCGGGCAGACCGTAGCAAACGTCGACATGCATCATGGCTTGCCGTAGCGCTGGTCCGCGCGCTTCACGAAGGAATCGACGAACGTGTTGGCGATATGGCTGAACACCGGCCCGATGAGCTTCTCGAGAATCACGTTGGAGAATTCGTAGTGCAGCGCGAATTCGATCTTGCACGCGTCCGCGCGCAGCGGCGTAAAGCGCCAGTAACCGGTGAACTTCTTGAAAGGGCCGCTCAGGAACTCCATATCGATATTGGTCGGACGCTTCTGGGTGTTGCGCGTCGCGAAATGCTGCTTGATGCCCTTGAAGCTGATGTCGATCTTCGCTTCCATGCCGTTCTCGTCCTGGCGGCCGATTTCGACGCCGCCGCACCACGGCAGGAAATTGGGGTAGTCGGCGACATCGGTGACGAGGTCGAACATTTCTTCCGCTGAATGGCGGATCAATACGGTTTTCTGGACGTCTGCCATATAGGGCGCAGCGGTGGCTGAATTGGGCTGCAACGCGCAAGAGAATACGGCATTGGTTCGAACGCATGCCGGCGCGCTGCTAAAATCAGGATTTTAAACGAGTTGGGCACTTTCCATTCATGAGCATCATCGACAACAGAAAAGCCTTCTTCGATTACTTCGTCGAAGAACGCTACGAGGCCGGTCTCGTGCTCGAGGGCTGGGAAGTCAAGGCGCTGCGCGCGGGCCGCGCGCAGATCAAGGAAGGCTACGTCGTGATCAAGCAGGGCGAGCTCTTTCTGATCGGCACGCATATCAGCCCGCTGCCCGAGGCATCGAAATTCGCCAATCTGGATCCGGTGCGCACGCGCAAGCTGCTTTTGCATCGCGACCAGATCGACAAGCTCATCGGCAAGGTCGAGCAGCGCGGTCACACGCTCGTGCCGCTCAACTTCCATTACAAGGACGGCCGCGTGAAATGCGAGATCGGCCTGGCGAAGGGCAAGAAGCTGCACGACAAGCGCGAGACCGAAAAGAAGCGCGACTGGGAACGCGAGCGCGGGCGCCTGATGCGCACAGCTTCACGCTGAACGAATCGGGGCGCTTATCGGCGCCCCGATTGCCTTGTCGCGTCAGCTTTTCTTGATGACGCCGCCGCCCTCGCCCTTCACGATGGTCAACGCCGACGCGATCATCGAACTCATATCGGACAAATTGCCCGGCACGATCAACGTGTTGCCCGTCTTCGCGAGATTGCCGAACGCGCCGACATATTGCTCCGCGACCTTCAGGTTCACCGCTTCCATGCCGCCCGCCGTCTGAATCGCCATGCCGATCTTCTGAATTGCCTGCGCATTCGCCTCGGCGACCGCGAGAATCGCGGATGCCTGGCCCTGCGCCTGATTGATCGCCGCCTGACGCTCGCCCTCGGACTTCTGGATCGCGGCCTCGCGCGCGCCCGATGCCAGATTGATCTGCTCCTGCTTGCGACCCTCGGACGCCGCGATCAGCGCGCGCTTCTCGCGCTCGGCGGTGATCTGCGCCTGCATCGCATGAAGGATTTCCTTCGGCGGCGTGAGATCCTTGATTTCATAACGCAGCACCTTCACGCCCCAGTTCGAAGCGGCTTCGTCGAGCGCATTCACGATGCTCTGGTTGATGAAGTCGCGTTCCTCGAATGTCTTGTCGAGTTCCAGCTTTCCGATGACCGAACGCAACGTCGTCTGCGACAGTTGCGTGATCGCGAACACGAAGTTGCTCGATCCATACGAAGCCTTCATTGCGTCGGTGACCTGGAAGTACAGCACGCCGTCGACCTGAAGCTGCGTGTTGTCGCGCGTGATACAGACCTGGCTCGGCACTTCGAGCGGAATCTCCTTCAGCATGTGCTTGTAGGCGATCCGGTCGATGAACGGCAGCACGATATTGAGACCCGGCGTGAGCGTCGCGTGATAGCGGCCGAGCCGCTCCAGCACCCACGCATGCTGTTGAGGAACGATCTTGACCGTGTTCACCACGATGACGATCGCGATGACGAGGACGATTAGCGCGAAGTACATATTTTTCTCCTTATGACCTTATCGTTTGGCCGCGACGATCAACCGGTTGCCGTCCAGCGCCGTGATGCGGTAGAGCCGCGCCCCTTCGGTCTCGCCCGGCGCGAGTTCCACGTCCCACTGAGCGCCGCGATACATGGCACGCGCGTGGCCGTCACGCCATTCGTCGACTTCCAGCGTCGCACCGATGTCGAGATTCACGGCCGCATCGCGCGATGCATCGGTGCGCCGTTTCCTGTTGCCGAAACGCGAACGCCGCAACACCGCGACCGCGATCAGCGCGATGACCGCGGCCGCGCCCATCTGAACGTGCGGCAATGCGCCGATCACATGAGCGACGCCGCCCGCGATCATGCCGAGCGCGATCATGAGCAGATAGAACGTGCCGGAAAACAGCTCCGCGACAATCAGCGCGCCCGCAGCGACCCACCAGATCAGCCCGCCGGTTTCCATTGTTGGTCTCCAAACGAAAACACCCCGGAAAAGTCCGGGGTGTTTTTTATATCACGCTGCACCAATCCGAAAGCAAGCGGAAAGGTGCGTCATCAACTTATTTTGACAACGTCTTAGCAAGCTGTTGCCATGTGTCGATGATCGTGTCCGGATTCAGCGACATCGATTCGATGCCCTGCTTCGCAAGCCATTCGGCGAGGTCGGGATGGTCCGACGGACCCTGACCGCAAATGCCGACGTACTTGTTCAGCTTAAGGCACGTTTCGATCGCGCGTTTCAGCATGAACTGAACCGCTTCGTCGCGCTCGTCAAAGTCCGCCGCGAGCAACTCCATGCCGGAGTCGCGGTCGAGGCCGAGCGTCAACTGCGTCAGGTCGTTCGAGCCGATCGAGAAGCCGTCGAAACGCTCCAGGAACTGCTCCGCGAGAATCGCGTTGGACGGCACTTCGCACATCATCACGAGCTTGAGGTCGTTCTTGCCGCGCTCGAGGCCGAACTTCTTCAGCAGCTCGACCACACGATCCGCCTGCTTGAGCGTGCGCACGAACGGCACCATGATCTCCACGTTGTCCAGACCCATTTCCTCACGCACCTTCTTCAGCGCGATGCACTCCATGTGGAACGCTTCGGCGAAGTCGTCCGCGATATAGCGCGACGCGCCGCGGAAACCGAGCATCGGATTCTCTTCGTCCGGCTCGTAGCGCGAACCGCCGATCAGCTTCTTGTACTCGTTCGACTTGAAGTCCGACAGGCGCACGATGACAGGCTTCGGATAGAACGCCGCCGCGATGGTGGCGATGCCTTCGGTCAGCTTGTCGACGTAGAACGCACGCGGCGACGCATGTCCGCGCGCGACGCTCTCGACCGCCTTCTTCAGATCGGCGTCGACGTTCGGGTATTCCAGAATCGCCTTCGGATGCACGCCGATATTGTTGTTGATGATGAACTCGAGCCGCGCCAGGCCGACGCCCGCGTTCGGCAACTGCGCGAAGTCGAACGCGAGTTGCGGATTGCCGACGTTCATCATGATCTTGACCGGGATCTTCGGCAGTTCGCCGCGCTGGACTTCGGTCACTTCGGTTTCGAGCAGGCCGTCGTAGATCTTGCCTTCGTCGCCTTCCGCGCAGGACACGGTGACGAGCGCGCCGTCCTTCAGGATGTCGGTGGCGTCGCCGCAGCCGACGACCGCCGGCACGCCGAGCTCACGCGCAATGATCGCCGCGTGGCAGGTCCGGCCGCCGCGATTCGTCACGATGGCCGACGCGCGCTTCATCACCGGTTCCCAGTTCGGGTCGGTCATGTCGGCGACGAGCACGTCGCCCGGCTGCACGCGTTCCATTTCCGACGGGTCGTGAATCACGCGCACGGGGCCCGCGCCGATCTTCTGGCCGATCGCGCGGCCGGTCGCCAGCACGTTCGACTGACCCTTGAGCTTGAAGCGCATTTCGGCCTTGCCGGACGCCTGGCTCTTCACCGTTTCCGGGCGTGCCTGAAGGATGAACAGCTTGCCGTCGCGGCCGTCCTTGCCCCACTCGATGTCCATCGGACGCTGATAGTGCTTCTCGATGATCACCGCGTACTTGGCCAACTCGATCACGTCTTCGTCGGTGATCGAGAAGCGGTTGCGCTGCTCGTGCGACACGTCGACGGTCTTCACGCGGCCCGGCTCGCCCGGCTTCGTGAACTCCATCTTGATGAGCTTGGAGCCGATCGAGCGACGGATGATCGGGTATTTGCCCTGTTCGAGCGTGGTCTTGAAGACGTGGAACTCGTCCGGATTCACCGCGCCCTGCACGACGGTCTCACCGAGGCCGTAGCTCGACGTGATGAACACGGTTTCCTTGAAGCCCGATTCCGTGTCGATGGTGAACATCACGCCGGCCGCGCCGACGTCCGAGCGAACCATGCGCTGCACGCCCGCCGACAACGCGACTTCGGCATGAGTGAAGCCCTTGTGGACGCGATAGGAAATGGCGCGGTCGTTATAGAGCGACGCGAACACGTGCTTCATGCGATCGAGGACGTCCTCGATGCCGACCACGTTCAGATAGCTTTCCTGCTGGCCCGCGAAGGATGCGTCGGGCAAGTCCTCGGCGGTCGCGGACGAGCGCACGGCGAACGAGAGCTCTTCGGGCGAGCTGTTCTGGAGAATGTCGAAACCGCGGCGGATTTCGTCTTCGAGACGCGGCTGCAATGGCGCGTCGACGATCCACTGGCGGATTTCCTTGCCGCATTCGGCGAGCGCCTTCACGTCGTCGACGTCGAGCGTCTCGAGACGTTTGGCGATGCGCTCGGTCAGATCGTTGTGCTGCAAGAAGTCGCGAAAGGCGAGCGCGGTCGTGGCGAAGCCCGTCGGCACACGAACGCCGGCTTCGGAAAGCTGGCTGATCATTTCGCCGAGCGACGCATTCTTGCCACCGACGATTTCCACGTCGGTCATTCGCAACTGCTCGAATGGAACTACATACGCCTGATCCTTTGCGACATCTTTCGCAACATTGACTGCGTTAGTCATACAAGCCCCTAAGGTGGATGGAATTCACGATCGCACGAGTGGGCTCACATGCGGGGGCGCTCATTGGAAACGCCGCTGCATCTCGTACAACCTGTTTGATAAATGATCGGGGAACACGCGCCCGCGAGAACCGCGGCGCGTTCAAAAAGACGCGGGGAACGTCTGAAATCTGCTCGAAAACGTGGATTAACCCAACGAAAAGCCACGAAACGACCGCGATTTGACGAAAATCCGAATCAATTTGTCCGCAATTGCTTATCGAACAGGTTGCCGCTATTCTACCTTGCCGTATTTCAAATTTGTTTCGACCGGGCAGTCGTTCCACGGCAAAATCAAGGTCTTTCGCGCCTGATCGTGGGTCCGCCCACACCCGGGCGCTCTACTCTACTGCCTGTCAGCGGTCAGCTACCTTAACACAGGTTTTTCCGGCGTCCGTGCTTTCGCGCTTCCCGTCGACCAGCGTTTGAGCACTGTCGCTCCAACACGTTCCCTCTTTTCGCCGATGCCGCCTTCCGTATTCATCGTCTCCGACGGTACAGGGATCACTGCCGAAACCTTCGCGCATTCGATCATGGCCCAGTTCGATCAAAAATTCCGGCTCGTGCGCGTGCCTTTCGTCGATTCGATCGACAAGGCCTATGCGACCGTCGAAAAGATCAACGAGGCCGTCGCGCTCGACGGGCGCCGGCCCATCGTCTTCACGACGCTCGTCGACAGCGCGTCGAATGAAGTCGTCAAAGGCTGCAATGCGCTCGTGCTCGACATGTTCCAGACCTTCATCGAGCCGCTCGAGCACGAGCTTGAAATGAAGTCGACGCATGCAATGGGCCGCGTGCACCAGAACGCCGATACCGAGGAATACAAGAACCGCATCGAGGCCATCAATTTCTCGCTCGCGCACGACGACGGCCAGTCCAACCGCAATCTGGCCGAAGCCGACGTCATTCTGGTCGGCGTGTCGCGCAGCGGCAAAACACCGACGAGCCTTTATCTCGCGATGCAATACGGCGTGAAGGCGGCGAACTATCCGCTGATTCCCGAAGACTTCGAGCGCGGCAAGCTGCCCACGCCACTGCTCGAACACCGGTCGAAAATGTTCGGCCTGTCGATCGATCCGCAGCGCCTTGCCGAGATCCGCAACGAGCGGCGTCCGGGCAGCAAGTACGCGGCGCTCGAGAACTGCCGCTATGAAATCAACGAAGCGGAAATGATGATGAAGCGCGAGGGCATCAAGTGGCTCTCGTCGACGCACAAGTCGATCGAGGAAATCGCCACGACGATCCTGCAGGAGATCAAGCCGGAGCGGCCCTCGTATTATTGATCGTGGTCAGCGCTGCTGGCGGCACTGCTCGAAAAGACAGATCGCCGCCGCGGCCGCCACGTTCAGCGACTCCATGCCGCCCGGCTGCGGAATCGTCACGCGATGTGTCACCGCATCGCGCCAGATTTGCGACACACCCGCGCCTTCGTTGCCGAACACCCAGGCGAGCGCGCCCGACAGATCGCAGTCGTACAGCGCGACCGCGCCGTGCGAATCGGTGATGGTCACGGGCGCATCGAGGCGCGCGATCAGGTCCGCGGGCTCGACGTCCTCGAAAATATCCAGCAGAAAGTGTGCGCCCATTCCCGAGCGCAGCACCTTCGACGACCACGCATACGCCGTCCCCGGCGCGCAGAACACGCGGGTGATGCCCGCCGCCGCCGCGCTGCGCAGAATCGAGCCGACATTGCCCGCGTCCTGAACGCCATCGAGGATCACGCAGGTTTCGTCGATGCGCGCGGGCAATTCGGCATCGATCTTCTCGACGAGCAACAGCATGCCCACGCCATGCACGACGCTCGAAAGCTGCCCGAAAAGCGCGTCCGGCAACACCACGACGCGCCTTTGCTCGATGCGCGCGACGATAGTGCGCGCTTCCTCATGCGTGAGCGCGCCTTCGGTCACGACGCAGGTTTCAGGCTGGCCCGCTGCGTCGAGATAAGCCGACGCCAGATGCAGACCTTCGAGCAGCGCGTGGCCACTGCGGCGCTGCTGCGCGGTCGAGCCGGCGAGCGCCTTGATGCGCTTGTAGAGCGGGTTGTCCCGCGAAGTGATGGGTTTCACGTTGATTCGGATGACGCTCAGAAGGCGCGCGCGTCGGGATCGTCTTCGAGCGCCGACGCGGCCTGAAGCACTTCGGGTGCGATCTGCGGCAACACCGAGCCGAACAGGATGTGCGCCTCGCGCACCGGTGCGAACGAACGCCGATGGTGCTCGCACGGACCATGCTCGCGCAGCGCCTTGAGATGCTGGGGCGTGCCGTAGCCGGAATGCGCGTCGAAGCCGTACACGGGAAAGCGTTCGTGCAGTTCGACCAGCATGCGGTCACGCGTGACCTTCGCGAGAATCGATGCCGCCGAAATCTGCTTGATGAGCGCGTCGCCGCCGATCACGGCTTCGGTGCGGATCGCCAGCACCGGGCAGCGATTGCCGTCCACCTTGACGAGCGTCGGCGCTACCGACAGGCCTTCCACCGCGCGTTTCATCGCGAGCATGGACGCGTGCAGAATGTTGATGGTGTCGATTTCCTCGACGCTCGCCGACGCGATGCAATACGCGAGCGCGCGATCGACGATCTTCTCGTAAAGCTCTTCGCGCCTTTTCGCGCTCAGCGCCTTGGAATCGTCGAGACCGTTGATGCGTGGTTTGGCGGGATCGAAGATCACGGCTGCCGCCACGACCGGACCGGCCAGCGGACCGCGCCCCGCCTCATCGACGCCACAGATGATGTCGAGCGGTGAACTGAAATCGAGTCCCGCCTGAGCCGATCGTCCTGCCGCCATTATCGCGGCCTCCGCGTTTCGAGCACCCGCGCCACGGCCTCGGCCGCCTTCTGCGACGTATTCTGACGCAGCGCGATGTGCATGTCGGTGAAGATTTCCGTCAGGGTACGGCGGTTGGCCTCGTCGTTCAACTGTTTCAGCGTTGCGTCGGCGAGCGCTTCCGGCGTCGCGAAATGCTGCAGGATTTCCGGCACGACGAAGCGCCCCGCCAGAATGTTCGGCAAGCCGACATACGGCAGATAACCCTGCCGCTTCATGATCTGACCGGTCAGCCAGGGCACCTTGTACGAGATGACCATCGGTTTTTTGAGCAGCGCGGCTTCGAGCGTCACCGTGCCGCTTTTCACGAGGATCGCGTCGGCAGCGGTCATCGCGGTTTGCGCGCGGCCGTCGGTGATCGTAAGCGACAGATGCGGATGTGCGGCCACGAGCGGCTGCAGCAACTCGCGCAGGGCCGGATTGGCGGCGGGCATCAGAAAGCGCACGCCGGGCTCGCGCAGCTGCATCAGTTCCATCGCGTCGAAGAAGGTCGGTCCGATCAGCGAAATCTCCGAGCGGCGGCTGCCCGGCAACACGGCGATCACCGGACCGCCCTCGGCGATTCCGAGTTCGCGGCGCGCGCCCAGGGTGTCCGGTTCGAGCGGAATCTCGTCGGCGAGCGGATGGCCGACGTAGCTCGCCGCCACGCCCGACTTTTCCAGCAACGCCATTTCGAACGGAAACACGCACAGCATGTGATCGACCGCTTTCACGATCTTCTTGATGCGGCCGCCGCGCCACGCCCAGATCGACGGGCACACGAAATGCACGGTCGGAATGCCTGCTTCGCGCAAAGGCTGCTCGAGACCGAAATTGAAATCGGGCGCATCCACGCCGATGAACACCGAAGGCGGCTCGGCAAGCAACTGACGCTTGATCTCGTTGCGGATGCCGAGAATCTCCGGAATATGCTTCAGCGCCTCGACATAGCCACGCACGGTCAGCTTGTCCATCGGCCAGTGCGCTTCGAAACCTTCGGCCGTCATGCGCGGGCCGCCGATGCCGCTATAGCGTGTGCCTTCCGGCAGCGTCTGCCTCAGGCCCTTGAGCAGCGATGCCGCGAGCAGGTCGCCAGACGGCTCGCCCGCGACCATCGCGATGCGTGGCGGGTTGGTGATCAGGGTCATCGTACAGCGTGTCTAGCGGATGATGCCGCGCTGCGACGCCGCGATGAAATCGGAGAATGCCTTGACGGGCTCGTCGCCCTCGCCGCCCGCCGTGCTCAACTCCTTCAATTGCGCCTTCGCCTCTTCGAGCGACAGGCCGCTCTTGTAGACGATCCGATACGCCGAGCGCAGCGCCGAGATGGCGTCGGGCGTGAAGCCCCGGCGCCGCAGGCCTTCCACGTTGATGCCGTGCGGCTCCGCCTTGTTGCCCGCCGCGATCACGAAAGGGGGCACGTCCTGCACGAGCGCCGACGCGCCGCCGAGCATCGAATGCGCGCCGATGCGCACGAACTGATGTACGCCCGACATGCCGCCGACGATCGCGTGGTCGCCGACGAACACGTGTCCGGCCAGTTGCGCGTTGCTCGACATGATGACGTTGTCGCCGAGCCGGCAGTCGTGGCCGACGTGCACATACGCCATGATCCAGCAATCGCTGCCGATGGACGTCAGGCCCTGGTCCTGCGCCGTGCCCGTATGCAGCGTCGTGAATTCGCGGATGGTGTTGCGGTCGCCGATTTCGAGGCGCGTCGGCTCGCCCTTGTACTTCATGTCCTGCGGACGGCCGCCGATCGACGCGTAATGGCCGATGCGATTGTCGCGGCCGATCGTCGTGTGGCCTTCGATCACGCTGTGCGAGCCGATTGTCGTGCCCGCGCCAATCACGACGTGCGAACCGACGATCGCGTACGGCCCGACTTCGACGGACTCGTCGAGCTGAGCGCCCGGCTCGATGATCGCGGTTGGGTGAATCTTGCTCATGCGCTTTTCGCCTATGCTGTTCGTGCTGCTTGTTCCGTTGAACACGGTGTAAACGCGAGTACGCTCAGGCGTCCGTGCTCTTCACGGTACACATGAGCTCGGCCTCGGCGGCGGTCACGCCGTCCACTTCGGCGCGCGCCTTGAACTTCCAGATGCCCCGCATATACCGCTCGAAGTTGACGTTGAGGATCAGCTGATCGCCCGGCTCCACCACACGCTTGAAGCGCGCACCGTCGATGCCGACGAAGTAATAGAGCGTATTGGTCGGATCGTGCGGCTCTTCCGCGAACGTCAGAAGCGCCGCGGTCTGCGCAAGCGCTTCGAGAATCAGAACGCCCGGCATCACCGGCCGCGTCGGGAAGTGGCCCTGAAAATACGGCTCGTTGATCGTCACGTTCTTCAACGCTTTGATGCTCTTGTGCGGCTCGAGTTCGAGGACGCGGTCCACGAGCAGGATCGGATAGCGATGCGGCAGCAGCGTGAGGATCTTGTGGATGTCGAGATTGATTTTTTCTGTGCTCATGGTCGTTCTGCTCACGCGCGCGTCGGGCGCGGAAATTTGGATGGCGGGCCGTACCAGACGCCCGCTCGGGATTGCCATCTCGATTCGGCGGCTTGAACGGGCCCGCTCTTGCTTATGCTTCGCTCTTCATTCGAACGAGCCCGGCGTTCATGCGCCGCCGCTCGTCTCGTCGCGCTTGCCTGTATCGGCGAGCGCGGTTTCCAGCGCCTTGATGCGCTCGCGCATCTTGTCCAGATTGCGCATGATCGCCGCGCTCTTGTTCCAGTCCGCATGCGGCACGGCCGGAAACGCGCTCGTGTACATGCCGGGCTTCAGGAGCGACTTCGACACGCCGGATTGCGCCGTGACGATCACGTAATCCGCGAGCGTCACATGGCCCGCGATGCCCACCGCGCCGCCGATCATGCAATGCTTGCCGATACTCGTGCTGCCCGCGATGCCCGCGCAGCCGGCAATCACCGTGTATGCGCCGATGCGGCAGTTGTGACCGATCTGCACCAGGTTGTCGATCTTCACGCATGCTTCGATGACGGTGTCCGCCATCGCGCCGCGATCGATCGTCGTGTTCGCGCCGATTTCCACGTCCTCGGCAATATCCACCGCGCCGACCTGCGGAATCTTCACCCAGCTTCCGGTGCGGTCATCGCCTGCGCCTGTGAAGTCCGGTGCGAATCCAAAGCCGTCCGCGCCGATCACCGCGCCCGCGTGCACGATCACGCGCGCGCCGAGCTTGCAACCGTGATAGACGGTGACGTTGGGATACAGGTGGACGTCATCGCCGAGCCTGACGCCCCGGCCAACGACCACGCCCGCATCCAGCTTCACGCGCTCGCCGATGACCGCGCCCGCCTCTACCGTCACGTGCGGTCCAAGCACGGCGCTCGCCGCGACTTTCGCGTCCGGATCGACAAAGGCGCTCGGATGCACACCCGGCTTCGCCTTCGGTGTCGCCAGATCGATGAACGCCTGGGCCACGCGCGCGAAATAAGCGTAGGGGTTCGGCGTGACGATGAAATTGCTTCCCGCGCGATTCGCCACCTTCTCGAGGTCTGCGGGAGAAATCAGCACTGCGCCCGCGCGCGTCGTCTCGACTTGCGGCAGATACTTCTGGTTCGCGAGAAACGCGAGTTGCGCGGGGCCCGCCTTGTCGAGCGGCGCGAGACTGCCGACCGCGTGCGCGTCGTCGCCGACCACCTCGCCGCCGAAGCGCTTCACCAGTTCGCCGAGCGTGATCGCCATGCCTGATGCCATCTCGTCTCAGTCCTCGTCAGTTCGGGTTCGTGAGCGAGCCGGTGCCGTTCGCGCCGGCGGCCAGCGCCTTCAGCACCTGATCCGTGATGTCGATTCGCGGGCTCACGTACACCGCTTCCTGCACGATCAGGTCGTAGTGCTGCTGCTCGGCGATCTGCTTGATCACCTTGTTCGCACGGTCGAGCACCGCCGCGAGCTCCTCGTTGCGGCGCTGATTCAGATCCTCGCGGAATTCGCGCTGCTTGCGCTGAAAGTCCGCGTCGAGTTGCGCGAGGTCACGCTGGCGCGCTGCCCGGTCGGTCGGGGTCATCGAGGAACCGTTCTTGTCGATGTTGTCCGACATCGACTTCAGGCGCTGCGCCATGTCCTGCAACGCCTTGTCGCGCTTGGAGAACTCCTGCTCGAGCTTCGACTGCGCGGCCTTCGCCGCAGACGATTCGCGCAAGATGCGGTCGGAATTCACCGCCGCGATGCGCGCCTCCTGAGCACTGGCGGACATCGCCGTGCCCAGGCCGAGAACCATCGACAACGCAAGCGCCAGCGCCATATGTTTCGAATGCTTACCGGTTCCCAAAGTGTTCCTCACGTTACGTCGAAAAAAATGAAGTTTGCGTTCATCGACCGGCCGCTTAGAAAGCCGTACCGATCTGGAACTGGAACTTCTGATACTGGTCGCCTTCGTGCTTCTGCAGCGGGAAGCCGAGGCTCAGCTTGAGCGGGCCGATCGGCGAGATCCACGCGAGACCCACACCGTAGCCGTAGCGCAAGCCGTTCGCACCGCCGCTCGTGCCGCCCTGGTTCGGATCGCCCCAGACGTTACCGGCATCGAGGAAGGTGAACACGCGCAGCGTGCGGTCGTAGCCCGTGCCCGGCAGCGGGAACGTCAGTTCGATATTGCCGACCGCCATGCGCGAGCCGCCGATCGGGTCGTTGGTCTTCGCGTCACGCGGACCCAGCGAGCTCGGCGAGTAGCCGCGCACCGAGCCGATACCACCCGCATAGTAGTTCTTGAAGATCGGGTACGTCTGACCTTGCAGGCCCTTGCCGTAGCCGCCCTGCAGATTGAAGCCGAGCACGAAGCCGCGCGCGAACGAGTAGTAATACTGGAACTGCGCGTCGAACTTGGCGTACGTCGTGTTGCCGAGCGGCGTGCCGTATTCCGCGTTCGACTGGATGTAGTAGCCGCGGCTCGGCACCAGCGCGCTGTCGCGATTGTCGCGCGACCAGCCGACCGTAAGCGGGTAGTTGTTCACCACGCGCCCGAACTCGTTCACGTAGTTGATGTACGACTGCGGCGTGTTCGAGTCGACATCCATCGTGTTCTGCTCGGCGCCGACGCCGAAGAACACCGTGTCCTGCTCGGAGAACGGGATGCCGAACTTGGTGTCGGCGCCCATCGTGATGATCTTGAAGCTCGAATCGGTCGAATAGTACAGCGGCTGATACGTGCGGTAGTACGCGTCGGTAATGCGCTTGATGCCGTCGATCGTGAAGTACGGATCGACCTGCGTCACGGTCAGCGTGCGGTACGTCTTCGCAGTGTTCACGTTGACCGCGAGACTCGTGCCCGAACCGAACACGTTGTCCTGCGACACGCCCGCGGAGAGCACCACCTTGTCCGTCGACGAGAAGCCCGCGCCCAGCGTGATCGCGCCGGTCGGCTTTTCCGCGACCTTCACGTCAACGTCGACCTGGTCGTTCGTGCCTTCCACCGGGGTGGTGGTGACGTCAACGTCGGTGAAGTATCCGAGACGGTTGATACGGTCCTTCGACAGCCCGAGGCGGCTCGAATCGAACCACGAGCTTTCGAGCTGGCGCATTTCGCGGCGCACCACTTCGTCGCGCGTGCGCGTATTGCCGACGATGTTCACGCGCCGCACATACACGCGGCGGCTCGGGTCGACTTGCAGCGTGAGCGCCACGGTGTGGTTCGCCTGATCGATCTGCGGTTGTGCATTGACCTGCGCGAACGCGTAGCCGTATTCGCCGAGCTTGTCGACGATCGCCTTGGTTGTCGCCTGCAGCTTCTCGGCCGAGAAGCGCTCGCCCGGCTTGATCTTGACGAGCTTGTTGAGCTCG
The DNA here is from genome assembly GCF_905220305.1 of Caballeronia sp. J97. Taxonomy (NCBI): domain Bacteria; kingdom Pseudomonadati; phylum Pseudomonadota; class Betaproteobacteria; order Burkholderiales; family Burkholderiaceae; genus Caballeronia; species Caballeronia sp. J97. Next base: position 225,098 of record NZ_CAJMZL010000001.1, read on the forward strand.
GCCTGGCGGTCGAGCAGATTGCCCGCGAGCGTGATGCTGCTGATCTTGTACGGCTCGCCTTCATGCACGGCGATCGTCAGATACATGTCCTTCTTGTCCGGCGAAATCGACACCTGCGTAGAGTCGATGCTGAACTCGAGGTAGCCGCGATTCAGGTAGTACGAGCGCACGTTCTCGAGGTCGCCCGTGAGTTTTTCCTTCGCGTAGAGATCGCTCTTCGTGTACCAGGAGAACCAGTTCGGCGTGGAGAGCTGCATTTCGCCGAGCAGCGTGCTCGAGCTCACCGCCTTGTTGCCGACGAAGTTGATCTGGCGGATCTTCGCGCTCGGACCTTCCGCGACGGAGAACAGGATCGCGACGCGATTACGGTCGACCGGCGTCACGGTGGTCGTGACTTCCGCCGCGTAGTAGCCGCGCGTCAGGTACTGGCGCTTGAGCTCCTGCTCCGCCTTGTCGACGAGCGCCTTGTCGTACGAACGGCCTTGCGACAGGCCGACCGAGCGCAGCGCCTTCGTGAGATTGTCCTTGTCGAACTCGTGCAGGCCCGAGAAATCGATGGCCGAGATCGCCGGGCGCTCCTGCACCTGCACGACCACCACGTTGCCTTCGGTGGCGATCTGAACGTCGTTGAAGAAGCCCGTCGCGTAGAGCGCGCGAATCGCTTCGGAGGCCTTGTCGTCGGTGAAGGTGTCGCCTTGCTTGATCGGCAGATAAGCGAACACGGAGCCGGGCTCGATGCGTTGGAGACCGTCGATCCGAATATCCTGCACGACGAACGGCGTGGTGGCGTGTGCCGCCATACCCGTTGCGGCGAGCGCCGCGGCCACAGCCGTCTTAGGAACAAAGCGATGAGGTTTGAACAACGTGCTTCCCCAGTATTTAAAGCTGCATTCGTTCGGGCGGTCGCTCGAAAGACGCCGCCAGAAATTGTCAAAGTGGATCAAAAACGAATCAGACGAGCGAGGTCATTGAACAAGGCGATCATCGACAGCGCGACGATGCAGACCAGGCCCGCCCTTTGCAGAACAAGCTGCCAGCGATCGGATACTGCCTTGCCGGTAACAGCCTCAACCAAATAATATAACAGATGCCCACCGTCCAATACCGGAATCGGTAACAAGTTCAACACTCCGAGGCTGATGCTGACGAGCGCCAGAAACGAAATGAAGGCTGTCGCACCGAGCCTTGCGCTCTTGCCCGCATAGTCGGCGATCGTGACAGGCCCCGAGAGATTCTTGAGCGATGCCTCGCCGGTGATCATCCGCCCGAACATGCGCAGCGAGTACAGGCTGATGTCCCACGTGCGGTTCACGCCGAGGTGCAGGCTCTCGAGCGGCCCGTAGCGTACGTCCACGGTCGGCAACTGATTGGCGAGCGCAGCGCCGATACGGCCGACTTCCTTGCCCATCGAGGCATCGCGCTTCAGGTCCGGCACGATCAGCACGGAATCCCGTTTGCCGTTGCGCTCGATCACGAGCGTCACCGGCTTGCCCCCGTGTGCCTTCACGTAATCGATGAAGCTCGTCGCGTTGTCGACGCCACGGCCGTCGATCGAGCGCAGCATGTCGCCCGCCTTCAGGCCGCTCTTCTGCGCCGCGCTGCCCGCCTCCACACCCGCGACCGTCAGTGTGCCGCCGCCCGGCGCGAAGCCGAGCTTGTCCATGAAGTCCTGATCGGCTTCTGCATCGGTGATGCCCGCGACCGTCACCGGAAAGTCGAAGTTGCCGTCGTGGGTCTTCGCCGTCAGCACGATGCGGCGATGATCGAACGACGCGTCGAGCATTTTCCAGCGCAGGTCGGACCAGGAACGGATCGGATGCGTCTCGCCGCCTTGCGCGTCGCGCATCGAGAGAATCGTCTCGCCGCCTTCGAAGCCCGCGCGCGCCGCTGCGGTATCGGGCGCGGGCTGCGAAACGATCGCCGCCGGCTCGGTGACGCCGCCCGCGAACACCGCGGAAAAAAGCGCGATCGCGAGCAGGAAATTGGCAATGGGGCCCGCGGCGACGATCGCGATGCGCTTGCCCACGCTCTGGCGGTTGAAGGCGCGCGGCAGGTCCTCGGCAGGGATCGTCTTGCCGCTCTCGGGATCGACCTCGCGCTCGTCGAGCATCTTCACGTAACCGCCGAGCGGCAACGCCGCGATCGTCCATTCGACGCCCGTCTTCTTGTTGACCCATTGCACGAGCGGTTTGCCGAAGCCCACCGAGAAACGCAGCACTTTCACGCCGCACAGTCGCGCGACGCTGTAGTGACCGAATTCGTGGACGACGACGAGCACGCCTATCGCGACGACGAAGGCGACGATTTCGGTCAGAAAGTTCATGACGGCCTCAATGGGCGATGGGTTCGGCGCCTGGCGCGCTCGCGGTGAGCTCTGCGACGAAACGGGATGCGAGACGGCGCGCGTCGGCGTCCGCGGCGAGGACGTCGGCAAGCGTCGCGGCGCTCGTGTTCGGCAACGCGTTCAGCACGCGGTCCACCACGTCGCCGATCGCCATGAAGCCGATGCGGCGCTCGAGAAACGCCTCCACGGCGATCTCGTTCGCCGCATTCAGCGCGGCGCTCGCAATGCCGCCCGCTTCCAGCGCAGCAATCGCCAGCGCGAGGCACGGGAAACGCGCAAAGTCGGGCTTTTCGAACGTCAGCGTCGCGATCTGCGCGAGATCCAGCGGCGCAACACCCGAATCGACACGATCAGGATACGCCAGTGCATGCGCGATCGGCGTACGCATGTCGGGATTGCCGAGTTGCGCGAGCACCGAGCCGTCGGCGTAGGCGACCATCGAATGGATCACGCTCTGCGGATGAATCAGCACTTCGATGCGCGAGCCGGGCAGATCGAACAACCAGTGCGCCTCGATCACTTCGAGGCCCTTGTTCATCATCGTCGCGGAATCGACGGAAATCTTGCGGCCCATCGCCCAGTTCGGATGCTTCACGGCCTCTTCGGGCGTGACGTTCACGAGCGTCGAGGGCTCGCGCGTGCGGAACGGGCCGCCCGAGGCCGTCAGGATGATCTTCGAGACGCCGCCATGCAGCTTCGCTTCCTTGTCCGCGCAAGGCGGCAGGCACTGGAACACGGCGTTGTGCTCGCTGTCGACCGGCAGCAGGATCGCGCCGTTGTCGCGCACCGCGTCCATGAAAATCTGGCCGGACATCACCAGCGCTTCCTTGTTCGCGAGCAGGATGCGCTTGCCGGCGCGCGCGGCGGCGAGCGTGGGCGCAAGGCCCGCTGCACCGACGATGGCCGCGACGACCGTGTCGCATTGCGCCGCGCGGGCGACGTCGACGAGCGCTTCGGGGCCGTGCGCCACTTCGGTCTTGCATCCCTGTGCGCGCAATGCAGCCGCGACGCGCGCGGCCGTTTCGGCGTCGCCGACGACCGCCACTTCGGGCTGGAATTTCAGACATTGGGCGACGAGCTTGTCGCCGTTTCGGTGGGCGGTGAGCGCGTAGACCGAGAAGCGGTCCGGATGCCGCGCGACCACGTCGAGCGTGCTGTCGCCGATCGAGCCCGTGGAGCCGAGCAATGTGAGACGTTTTTGCATAAATTCTTCTCTAGCCGATTAGCCAAGCATGAGCAATGCAATCGGCAATACAGGCAATAATGCGTCGATGCGGTCGAGGACGCCGCCGTGACCCGGCAAGAGGCCGCTCGAGTCCTTGACGCCCGCCTGGCGCTTGAGCAGCGACTCGAACAGGTCGCCGACCACGCTGAACGCGACCAGCACGGAAAGCGCGACGAATGAGCGATCCCAGCCGAGATGCCCGACGAATGCAGTGAATACGGTGGGCGCATAAAAGCCGGTGGCGGCGGCGATCGTGCCGATGATGATAACGGCGAGCCACCCGCCGATGGCGCCCTCCCAGGTTTTTCCCGGGCTGATCGACGGTGCGAGTTTGTGGCGGCCGAGTGCTTTTCCGGCGAAGTATGCGCCTATATCAGCCAGCCAGACTACTAGCAGAAGCGATAGCACGAACGCCACCCCGCGCGTGCGCGCGTCGACCACCGCGTGCCAGCAGGCGAGAAACACGACGATCCCGGCGAAAAGCAGGAACGCGCGCCACGCGTGCGCGGCGAGTGTCGGCTTGCGCAACAAGGCGTAGGGACCGGCCAGCACCCAGAAGATCCCGGCCATCTGGTAGAGCGGCGTCGATTTGATGCCGAGAAACGTGCTGAAAACGAGCGCGAGCCCCGCGACGAGCGCGTAAGCCACCGGCCCCGCACCGTTCAGCTTGAGCAGCCGGCCCCATTCCCATGCCGCGAACACGACCACGAACCCGATCAGCGCCCCGAACGCGCCGATCGGCGCGAACAGCGTGATCGGCACGAGTACCGCGAGCAGGACGATTGCCGTGATGACACGGGTTCTTAGCATGAAAGAGTGTCGGCGTTCTGCGATTGGGAAGCGAGTTGCGCGCTCGTGCGCCCGAAGCGGCGTTCGCGGCCGCCGTAAGACGCAATCGCGCGATCGAGGGCGTCGGCGTCGAAGTCGGGCCAGTAGGTGTCGGTGAAATAGAACTCGGTGTACGCGAGCTGCCACAGCAGAAAGTTGCTGATGCGCTGCTCGCCGCCCGTGCGGATGAAGAGATCCGGCTCCGGTGCGTAGGCCATCGCAAGATGCGCGGCGAACGATTCGTCGTCCACGCGCGCGGGCACGCCAGTCTCCAGGGACTCGGCGATGAGTTTTTTCGTCGCCTGCATGATGTCCCAGCGCCCGCCGTAGTTGGCGGCGATGGTCAGCGTGAGGCGGGTGTTGCGGGCCGTCTTGGTCTCGGCGCGTTGAATGAGCGCGCGGATGCGGTCGTCGAACATGGAGATGTCGCCGACCACGCGAAGACGAATGCCATTCGCATGGAGCTTGCCGATTTCGCGCTCGAGCGCGGTCACGAACAGACGCATCAGGAAGGACACTTCGTCGGTCGGACGGCGCCAGTTTTCGGAGCTGAACGCGAAGAGCGTGACGAATTCGACGCCGCGCCGTGCACAGCTTTCGACGGTCGCACGAACCGCATCGACGCCGCGCGTATGACCGGCGACGCGCGGCAGACGCCGCTCCGTCGCCCATCGGCCATTGCCGTCCATGATGATCGCGACGTGGCGCGGGACAGCCGCGACATCGGGCACGGTAACGGTAGAGCTGGTATAGGTCATGGCCGCTGAATCTGGGAATCTGAAGGAGTGAGAGCCAGCCCGAAGCATGCACGTCCAAGGCTGGCAGGACCGTTTCTACGGCCTCACACCGTCATGATTTCGGATTCTTTGGTCTGAACGAGCTTGTCGATCTCGGCGACGAACTTGTCGGTGAACTTCTGCACTTCGTCGCTTGCACGGCGCTCGTCGTCTTCCGAGATCTCCTTGTCCTTCACGAGTTTCTTCAGTTGATCGTTCGCGTCGCGGCGCAGATTGCGCACGGCGACCTTGGCGGTTTCGCCTTCGCTCTTCACGACCTTCGTGAGCTCGCGGCGGCGCTCTTCGGTGAGCGCGGGCATCGGCACGCGGATCAGGTCGCCCTGCGTGGCCGGGTTCAGGCCGAGGTCCGACTCGCGGATCGCCTTCTCGATCACCGCGACCATCTTCTTTTCCCAAGGCTGTACGCCGATCGTGCGCGCGTCGACGAGCGTCATGTTCGCCACTTGGGAGATGGGCACGTTCGAGCCGTAGTAGTCGACCTGGATGTGGTCGAGCAGCCCCGTGTGGGCGCGGCCCGTGCGAATCTTGGCGAGATCGGCCTTGAACGCTTCGATCGACCGCTGCATCTTCTGGTCGACGCCTTTTTTGATGTCAGCCACACTCATTTTGAACCTCCAAACCTGGGTTTTACCGGCGATAGCGGCGCATTGTCGCGCGAGGCTTTCCGCCCACGGCGCGGCGCCTGATATCGCGAGAGTTTACACGTGGACGAGCGTCCCTTCGTCGTCGCCCTGCACGATGCGCTTCAATGCGCCCGGCTTCGTAATCGAGAAGACGCGAATCGGCAGCTTCTGGTCGCGGCACAGTGCGAACGCGGTGGCGTCCATCACCTGAAGATTTTTGCCGATCGCCTCGTCGAAGCTGATCGTGCTGTAGCGCGTAGCGTCCGGATCCTTCTTCGGGTCGGCGGAGTATACGCCATCGACCTTCGTCGCCTTCAACACCACTTCGGCGCCGATTTCCGAGCCGCGCAGCGCCGCCGCCGTGTCTGTCGTGAAGAACGGGTTGCCCGTGCCGGCCGCGAAGATCACGACCTTGCCCTCTTCCAGTTGACGGATCGCGCGGGGACGGATGTACGGCTCGACGACCTGATCCATGCGCAGCGCCGATTGCACGCGCGCCTCGATGCCCGCGTGGCGCATGGCGTCCTGCAGCGCGAGCGCGTTCATCATCGTGGCGAGCATGCCCATGTAGTCCGCGGTCGCCCGGTCCATGCCGGCCGCGCCGCCCGCGACGCCGCGGAAAATGTTGCCGCCGCCGATCACGACGGCCAGTTGCGTCCCGATCCGCACCACCTCCGCGACATCCGCCACCATCCTTTCGATCGTTGCGCGATTGATGCCGAAAGCATCGTCGCCCATCAAGGCTTCGCCGGAGAGTTTGAGGAGTACGCGTTTGTAGGCTGTGGGCATATGAGGTTCCGATCGCGCCGAGGAGGGTTGCAACAACGTAGAACTGTAGGGGTGAAACATTACTTACCGCAAGCGGGCCGGATCGGGCGGCGGGCGCGATAGATCAGGGTTTACCCTAGTCTACCGCGCCCGCTGCGCGTGCGAACCGGATCGCTGAATTCTTGCGGCGGAGCACTCCGCCGCCGTACTGCAGGCTCGACGCGGCCGCGTCATGAGAGCACGCGCGGCTTAAGCGAGCCTTAGCGTGCCTTAGGACTGCTTGGCCGCCGCGACTTGCGCCGCCACTTCGGCCGCGAAGTCGTCCTGCTTCTTCTCGATGCCCTCGCCGACCACGAACAGCGCGAACTTCTGCACCGACGCGCCTGCTGCCTTGAGCATCTGCTCGATCGTCTGCTTGTCGTTCTTCACGAACGGCTGGTTAAGCAGCGACACTTCCTTCAGATACTTCTGGATCGAGCCGTCGACCATCTTCGCGACGATTTCAGCCGGCTTGCCCGACTCGGCGGCCTTCTGCTCGGCGATGCTGCGTTCCTTGGCGATCAGGTCGGCCGGAACTTCGTCCGACGACAGCGAGACCGGCTTCATCGCGGCGACGTGCATCGCAACGTCCTTGCCGACTTGCTCGTCCGCACCGGTGAACTCGACCAGCACGCCGATGCGCGTGCCGTGCAGGTACGACGCAACCTTGTTGGCGGAGTCGAAGCGCACGAAACGGCGGATCGACAGGTTTTCGCCGATCTTGCCGACGAGCGCGAGACGTACTGCGTCGACCGTCGAGCTTTCGAGCGGCAGTGCCGACAGCGCGGCGACGTCAGCCGGGTTCTGCTTGGCGACCAGTTCGGCGATCGTCTTGCCGAAGGCCAGGAAATCGTCGTTCTTCGCAACGAAGTCGGTTTCGCAGTTCAGCTCGACGAGCGCGCCCACGCCGCCTTCGACGTGCGCCGTCACGATGCCTTCAGCCGTCACGCGCGATGCCGCCTTGCTCGCCTTGTTGCCGAGCTTCACGCGCAGCAGTTCTTCCGCGCGCGCCATGTCGCCGTCGGCTTCCGTCAGCGCCTTCTTGCATTCCATCATCGGCGCATCGGTCTTCGCGCGCAGTTCTGCCACCATGCTTGCGGTAATTGCCGCCATCATTCGCTCCTTGAGTCTGTTTGATACGTGCCGCCGGCTTTTGAAACTCGCCCACGACAGAAAAATGGGCACTGCTCTCGCGCCGACTAAAAAAAAGGGGCCTTTCGCAAAGCCCCCTTTTTTGTCGGCCGCAGGGCTCGATTACGCCTCTGCGTTGACCTCGACGAACTCGTCGCCTTCGCCGTTGCGGACAGCCTGGACGACTTCGTTCACCGCGTTCGCGCGGCCTTCGAGGATCGCGTCGGCAACGCCCTGAGCGTACAGCGCGACCGCCTTGGAGGCGTCGTCATTGCCCGGGATCACGTAGTCGATGCCTTCCGGCGAGTGGTTCGTATCGACCACGGCGATGACCGGAATGCCGAGCTTCTTCGCTTCGGTCACGGCAATCTTGTGGTAGCCGACGTCGATGACGAACATTGCATCAGGAATGCCGCCCATGTCCTTCACGCCGCCGATGGACTTTTGCAGCTTGACCATTTCGCGTTCGAACAGAAGCGCTTCCTTCTTGCTCATGCGCTCGGTTTCACCCGATTCCAGCGCCGCTTCCATGTCCTTCAGGCGCTTGATCGAAACCTTCAGCGTCTTGAAGTTGGTCATCATGCCGCCGAGCCAGCGGGCGTTGACGAAGGGCATACCGGCGCGCGCTGCTTCCTGCGCGATCGTGTCGCGCGACTGGCGCTTCGTGCCGACGAAAAGGATCGTGCCGCGGTTCGCTGCCAACTGGCGCACGTACTTCAGCGCATCGTTGTAGAGCGGCAGGGTCTTTTCGAGGTTGATGATGTGAATCTTGTTGCGATGACCGAAGATGTACGGGGCCATCTTCGGGTTCCAGAAGCGCGTTTGGTGACCGAAGTGGACACCGGCTTCCAGCATTTGACGCATCGTGACTGCCATGGAAATTCTCCGCGAGGGTTAGGTCTTAAGCCGGCTGCCGCATCCCGCGCCCGGTAATTTGCATTTTCCGGACGCCGGACACCCTGGGTGCGCCGGCTTGCGTATCGACTTGAACATTCAGTTCCAAGCCGCGATCCACGCTTGCTTTACCGCTACAAGCCGATTGTCGTACGAAATCGTGACGGCAATATGGATTGCGACTTAGCCTTCGAGTATAGCATGTGAGGATTGAACGGCTCAAGCCGCACGATCGATCCGAACTCCGCGCAACTACGACGCAAAAACCGCGCGAACACCGCGAGCGCCTCCTGCCGACGGCTTGCCGCCCCGCCGCCCGCCTCCAACTATCCGGGTGCGGCACATTTCTTAAGGTGCGATAATGCCGCTTTCGCGGCTCACTGCCGCATACACGCAATTCCGGGCCAAGTCATGTCCATTACGCTGAAAAACGAACACGATATCGCGCAGATGCGCGTCGCCTGCCGGCTCGCCAGCGAAGTGCTCGATTTCATCACGCCGCATATCGCTCCCGGCGTGACGACCGAGGCACTCGATCGCCTCTGCCACGAATATATGGTGAAGGAACAGGGCACCGTTCCCGCACCGCTGAATTACCAGCCACCCGGCTATCCGCCGTACCCGAAGGCCACCTGCATCTCCGTGAACGACGTGATCTGTCACGGCATCCCCGGCGAAAAGGTGCTGAAGAACGGCGACGCGCTCAATATCGACATCACCGTCATCAAGAACGGCTATTTCGGCGACACGAGCCGCATGTTCATCGTCGGCGAGGGTTCGATTCTCGCCAAGCGCCTCGTGCAGACGACCTTCGACTGCATGTGGCTCGGCATCGACCAGGTGCGCCCGGGCGCGCATCTCGGCGATATCGGCGCGGCGATCCAGAAGCACGCCGAATCGCAGGGCTACAGCGTCGTGCGCGAATATTGCGGCCACGGCATCGGACAGGTGTTCCACGAGGAGCCGCAGGTGCTGCACTACGGCCGTCCGGGCACGGGCATCGAACTGCAGGCGGGCATGATCTTCACCGTCGAGCCGATGATCAACGCCGGCCGCCGCGAAATCCGCACGATGCCGGACCAGTGGACCGTCAAGACGCGCGACCGCAGCCTTTCGGCGCAGTGGGAGCATACGGTGCTCGTCACGCCGACCGGCTATGAAGTGCTGACCGTCTCGGCGGGCACCCAGGCGCCGTCGCAGTTGATCGCGGCGACGGCCTGATCCCGCATCCTTCGGCGCCCGCCGTGTCTGCACGCGGGCGTGTCCTTTTCGCTGCTCCTCGCCACTTCCGTCTATGAGCGTCATCGCCGCCGTCGCCACGCCCTGTGAAACGTTGCGCACCGCCTACAAGGCGGCGAAAGCGGCGCTCATCGAACGCTTTCAGGCGACGTCGAATGTCGAGCCGCTGATGCACGCGCTCGCCCGCGCCACGGACGACGCACTCAAAGGCGCCTGGTCCGCGTGCGACATGCCCGAGAGCGCCACGCTCGTTGCGGTCGGCGGCTACGGGCGCGGCGAGCTCGCGCCCTTCTCCGACGTCGACATCCTCGTGCTCCTGCCCGACGCATCGCCGCAAACGGGCGATGCGGAACTCAACGGCCGCGTCGAGCGCTTTATCGGCATGGCGTGGGATCTGGGGCTCGATATCGGCAGCAGCGTGCGCTCGGTCGAGCAATGCATCGCCGAGGCGGGCAACGACATCACCGTGCAGACGTCGCTGCTCGAAGCGCGACGCATCTGCGGCGATACGCAGCTTTTTCAGCGTTTCTCGGCGCGCTATCGCGAGACGCTCGATCCGCGCGCGTTCTTCCAGGCGAAAGTGCTGGAAATGCGCCAGCGTCACGCGAAGTTCCAGGACACGCCTTACAGCCTGGAACCGAACGTCAAGGAAAGCCCCGGCGGGCTTCGCGATCTGCAACTGATCCTGTGGATCGCGCGCGCGGCGGGTTTCGGCAGCAGTTGGCGCGAACTCGACACGCGCGGGCTGATCACGGAGCGCGAGGCACGCGAGCTGCGCCGCAACGAGGGCTTTCTGAAAGCGCTGCGCGCGCGCCTTCACGTGATCGCGAAACGCCGTCAGGACATTCTCGTTTTCGATCTGCAGACGCCGCTCGCCGAAAGCTTCGGCTTCGAGGCGACCACCGCCAAGCGAGCGAGCGAGCAGTTGATGCGTCGCTATTACTGGGCGGCGAAGGCGGTCACGCAGCTCGCGACCATCCTGATCCAGAACGTCGAAGCGCAGCTCTTTCCGTCGACGAGCGGCATCACGCGCGTCATTTCAGGACGCTTCGTCGAGAAGCAAGGCATGCTGGAAATCGCCCGCGACGATGTTTTCGAGCGCGAGCCGCACGCCATTCTCGAAGCCTTTCTGCTGTACGAGCAGACGCGCGGCATCAAGGGATTCTCCGCGCGCACGCTGCGCGCGATCTACAACGCACGCGATCTGATGGACCGCAACTGGCGGCGCGACCCGGAGAACCGCCGCCTTTTCATGGAGATCCTCAGGCAGCCCGAAGGCATCACGCACGCGTTTCGCCTGATGAACCAGACGAGCGTGCTCGGGCGTTATCTACTGAACTTCCGGCGCATCGTCGGGCAGATGCAGCACGATCTGTATCACGTCTATACCGTCGATCAGCACATCCTGATGGTGCTGCGCAATCTGCGGCGCTTCGCGATCGCCGAACATGCGCACGAGTATCCGTTCTGCAGCCAGCTGATGGGCAATTTCGAGCGTCCGTGGGTGCTGTATGTCGCGGCGCTCTTTCACGATATCGCGAAGGGTCGCGGCGGCGACCATTCGACGCTCGGCATGGCCGATGCCCGCCGCTTCTGCCGCGAGCACGACATCGGGCAGGAAGACAGCGAGCTCGTCGTGTGGCTCGTGCAGCAACATCTGACGATGAGCCAGGTCGCGCAAAAACAGGACACGAGCGATCCGGAGGTGATCAAGCAGTTCGCCTCCGTCGTGAAGACGGAGCGACGGCTCACGGCGCTGTACCTGCTGACGGTGGCCGATATCCGCGGCACGAGCCCGAAGGTCTGGAACAACTGGAAAGGCAAGCTGCTCGAAGACCTCTTCCGCGCGACGCAGGCCGTGCTCGGCGGCGCGCAGCCGGACACGCATTCGGAACTCAAATCGCGCCAGGAAGCCGCACTTGCGCTGCTGCGCCTCGAGACGGTTCCGGAAGGCGCGCAAAAGCGTCTATGGGATCAGCTCGACGTCGGCTACTTTCTGCGTCACGATCCGGCCGATATCGCGTGGCAGACGCGCGTGCTTTACAGGCACGTCGCGAGCGAAGAGCCGATCGTGCGCGCGCGGCCCTCGCCCATCGGCGCGGCGTTGCAGGTGCTCGTGTATCTCAAGGATAGGCCCGACCTTTTCGCCGGCATCTGCGCGTATTTCGACAAGAACGGCCTGTCCGTGCTCGATGCGCGCGTAACGACGACGCGCCACGGCTATGCGCTCGATAACTTCCTCGTCGCCCATCCGGATCACGACGGGAGTTATCGCGACATCGCCAATCTCGTCGAGCAGCAACTGGCCGCGCTGCTCACGGACGAGCGCATTCTGCCGGAACCGTCGAAGGGACGCGTGTCGCGGCTCGTGCGGACGTTTCCGATCACCCCGCGCGTGGACCTGCGTCCCGACGATCGCGGCCAGTACTACATCCTGTCCGTGTCGGCCAACGACCGGCAGGGCCTTCTTTATTCGATCGCGCGCGTTCTGGCGCAACACCGGATCGGCGTGCAGGCGGCACGGATCAACACGCTCGGCGAACGCGTCGAAGACGTGTTTCTCCTCGACGGCAAGAGCCTGTCGAACAACCGCACCCAGATCCAGGTGGAAACCGAACTGCTGCGCGCGATCGCAGCCTGAGACTTTATGCGCGTCAAACTGACAGCCAAACATCCGCGTCCCACTTCGGCGACGCGCTCGCCGGTTCGGGCCGGCACGACCACCGGGCGCAAGCCCGTTCGCGCGCCGGCGCCGGAGGACGCGCGTCCGAAGCGCGCGAGCCAGCCGGCCGACAAGCGCAGCGACGCGCCGCGTGAGCCGCGCGCTTTCAAGCCGCGTGGCGACGATTCACGTCCGGGCTCCGGTCCGCGCAAGTCGTTCGAAGGCCGTCCTCCGGCACGCGGCGAGCGCCCATCGGGCGGCGACGAGCGTCGCCCGTTCAAGCCGCGTGGCGAGGATTCGCGCCCTGCTTTCAGTGAACGTGGCCCGCGCAAGTCGTTCGAAGGCCGTTCAGCGCCGCGGGGCGAGCGCGCGCCGGGTGGCGATGAGCGTCGCCCGTTCAAGCCGCGTGGCGAGGATTCGCGCCCTGCTTTCGGTGAACGTGGCCCGCGCAAGTCTTTCGAAGGCCGTCCTCCGGTACGCGGCGAGCGCCCATCGGGCGGCGACGAGCGTCGCCCGTTCAAGCCGCGCGGCGAGGATTCACGCCCCGCTTTCGGCGAGCGCGGCCCGAGCAAGTCGTTCGAAGGCCGGCCAGCGCCGCGTGGCGAGCGCGCGCCGGGCGGCGATGAGCGTCGTCCGTTCAAGCCGCGTGGCGAGGATTCGCGCCCTGCTTTCGGTGAACGTGGCCCGCGCAAGTCGTTCGAAGGCCGTCCAGCGCCGCGTGGCGAGCGCGCGCCCGGTAGCGATGAACGTCGTCCGTTCAAGCCGCGCGGCGAGGATTCACGCCCCGCTTTCGGCGAGCGCGGCCCGCGCAAGTCATTCGAAGGCCGTCCAGCGCCGCGGGGCGAGCGCGCGCCCGGTAGCGATGAACGTCGTCCGTTCAAGCCGCGCGGCGAGGATTCACGCCCCGCTTTCGGTGAGCGCGGCCCGCGCAAGTCTTTCGAAGGCCGTCCAGCGCCGCGTGGCGAGCGCGCGCCGGGTAGCGATGAGCGTCGCCCGTTCAAGCCGCGCGGCGAGGATTCGCGCCCCGCGTTCGGCGAACGCGGCCCACGGAGATCCGCCGAAGACCGCCCGTTCAAGTCCCGGGAGGATCGCGCCTCGGAAAGGCGTCCCGCCCGCCGTGATGAGAACGACCGACCGTTTGCCAAACGCGACGACCGCAAGCCCGCGCCGAAACCCGCCGCGCCCATCGTCGAATCCGCGCCGAAGCACCGCGATCACCACGACGGCCTCGTGCGCCTGTCCAAAGTGATGTCTGAACTCGGCCTGTGCTCGCGCCGCGAAGCCGACGAATGGATCGAGAAAGGCTGGGTGCTCGTCGACGGCGAAGTCATCGACACGCTCGGCACGCGCATCCGACCGACGCAGAACATCGAGATCCTGCCCGCCGCGCATTCCGCGCAATCGCAACTTGTCACGATCCTGCTGCACAAGCCGGTCGGCTACGTGTCGGGTCAGGCGGAAGACGGCTACGAGCCGGCAGTCACACTCATCAGCCAGGCCAATCACTGGGACGAGGACCGCTCGGGAATCCGCTTCGTGCCGAGCCACCTGCGCACGCTCGCGCCCGCAGGCCGTCTCGACATCGATTCGACCGGGTTACTCGTGCTGACGCAAGACGGCCGTATCGCCAAGCAACTGATTGGCGGCCATTCGGAAGTCGACAAGGAATATCTCGTTCGCGTGCGCCTCGGCGAGCATACGGTCGATGTCGACCAGCATCTGCCCGCTGAAAAGCTCGCGCTCTTGCGTCACGGCCTCGAACTCGACGGCGTCCCGCTCAAAACGGCGCAAGTGAGCTGGCAAAACGGCGAACAACTGCGCTTCGTGCTTCGCGAAGGCAAGAAACGGCAGATTCGCCGAATGTGCGAGCTGGTCGGGCTGGAGGTCGTCGGCCTGAAGCGCATTCGCATGGGCCGCGTGACGCTCGGCACGCTGCCGGCCGGTCAGTGGCGCTATCTCGGTCCGAACGAGACCTTCTAGGCAACCCGATATCCCGCACCCACGTCAGAGCGAACGTGCGTGCGGGATGATGTTGCGTCGCAAAAATACGACGTTCCAGCGAATAAATCGGCACGATGCAGGCTCGATCGTGCCTTTTCGTTTTCAGCCGCTTTTTGGCTAAAGAAAATGAGTCATCGATCCGTTACACCGATCAGGCGCACGCGCAGCGCGCGGCCGCGTCGATCGGGTGAACGGCAGCAGGATCAGCAGCATTGAACGGCATTGATGGAGAATCGCCATGTCAGTTGAGATCATCGTTCGTGAGACGGGAACCGGTCTGGAGATCGTGAGCGGCCGACGACGGCTCGAAGCCTTGCTCGCCCTGCGCGACGAAGTCGTCGTGATGAGCCCCGGCGTCGGTGAAATGGTGATCGCCCGTCTGCCCGACGGACGCCTGCAGGCATCCGCGAATCCGGAACATGTCGCGCTGTTCCGTCAACCCGATATCACCGGCAGCCCCCAAACAATGGCGTAAAGAAAAGGCCGCTTCTCGCGAACGCGGCCTTCTGGCTTCTCGCCGATTCCTTGCCATTCGAACCGCGCAGCGTCACTCGTCGCGCGCCGGATCCAGTCCGGGAAAGAGCACTTCCGTGAAGCCGAACTTCGAAAAGTCGGTGATGCGCATCGGGTAGAGCTTGCCGATCAGATGGTCGCACTCATGCTGCACGACGCGCGCATGAAAGCCGTCCGCGAGCCGCTCGATCGCGTTGCCGTACTGATCGAAGCCCTGGTAGCGGATCATCGAGAAGCGCTGCACCGCGCCGCGCAAGCCCGGCACGGACAGGCACCCTTCCCAGCCCTCCTCCATGTCATGCCCGTTCGGCATGATGATCGGATTGATGAGCACCGTCTCGGGCACCGAAGGCGCGTCGGGATAGCGCTCGTTTTGCCCGAAGCCGAAGATCACCACCTGCAGATCGACGCCGATCTGTGGCGCGGCGAGGCCCGCCCCGTTGGCGTCGCGCATCGTGTCGAACATGTCCTGCACGAGCGTGTGCAGTTCGGGCGTGTCGAAATGCTCGACCGGCTGCGCGATGCGCAAAAGCCGCGGATCGCCCATCTTCAGTATTTCGCGAATCATGGAGTGACTCCTTCCAAAAGCTTACGCATGCCGTCTTCGTCGAGGACGGGAACCCCGAGTTCCTCCGCCTTGGCGAGCTTGCTGCCCGCTTCCGCGCCCGCCACGACGTAGTCGGTCTTCTTCGATACCGAGCCGGCCACCTTCGCCCCGGCCGTCTCCAGCATTTCCTTCGCGTCCTCGCGCGACAGCGTGGGCAGCGTACCGGTCAACACGACGGTCTTGCCGGCCAGCACGCCTTGTGGCGCCTTCGGCGCGGGCGGCCCTTCCGGCCACGACAGCTTCACGCGCAACTGCTCGATCACGTGCTGGTTGTGTTCTTCGCTGAAGAAATTGTGGATGGCCTCGGCGACGATAGGGCCGACATCGTTGACTTCGAGCAGCTCTTCGACCGATGCAGCCATGATCGGATCCAGCGAGCCGAAATGCTTGGCGAGATCTTTCGCCGTCGATTCGCCCACGTGCCGGATGCCGAGCGCGTAGATGAAGCGCGCGAGTGTCGTCTTGCTCGCCTTCTCCAGCGAATCGATCAGGTTCTGGGCAGATTTGTCCGCGAAGCGGTCGAGCGCCGCGAGGGTCGAGAATCCGAGGTTGAAGAGATCGGCCGGCGTGCGCACGAGGTTCTGGTCGACCAGTTGATCGATGATCTTCTCGCCGAGCCCGTCGATATCGAGCGCGCGGCGCTGCGCGAAGTGCCACAGCGCCTGCTTGCGCTGCGCCGGACAGAAAAGGCCGCCCGTGCAACGCGCGATCGCCTCGTCCGGCAGGCGCTCGATCTTCGAGCCGCAGACGGGGCACTCCGTCGGCATGACGAATTCGCCCGCATCGGCGGGACGGCGCTCGAGAATCGCGCCGACGACCTCGGGAATCACGTCGCCCGCGCGGCGCACGGTCACGGTATCGCCGATGCGGATATCCTTGCGCCGGACTTCGTCTTCGTTGTGCAGCGTCGCGTTCGTGACGGTCGCGCCGCCGACGAACACCGGCGCGAGACGCGCAACCGGCGTGATCGCGCCAGTGCGGCCGACTTGCACGTCGATCGCGAGCAATTCCGTCAGTGCTTCCTGCGCCGGAAACTTGTGCGCAAGCGCGAAGCGCGGCGCGCGCGATACGAAGCCGAGCTTGTCCTGTTCGTCGCGTCGATCGACCTTGTAGACGACTCCGTCGATGTCGTACGGCAGCGTGTCGCGCTTCTCGCCGATCTTGCCGAAGAAGCCGAGCAGGCCCTCCGCGCCTTCGACCACGGCGCGCTCCGCATTCACCGGCAAGCCCATTTCCTTGTACCAGTCGAGCAGCGCCGCGTGCGTGGCGGGCATTTCCACGCCATCCAGCACGCCGATGCCGTAAGCGAAGAACGACAGCGAGCGCTGCGCGGTCATTTTCGGATCGAGCTGACGCAATCCGCCTGCAGCGGCGTTGCGCGGATTCGCGAATTCACGCTGCCCGGCGTCGCGCTGACGCGCATTCAGGCGCTCGAAGTCGCGCTTGAACATCAGCACTTCGCCGCGCACGTCGAGGCGCTTCGGCACGTTCTTGCCCTTCAGCGTGAGCGGAATCGAGCGGATGGTGCGCACGTTCGCCGTCACGTCTTCGCCCGTCGCGCCATCGCCGCGGGTCGCGGCCTGCACGAAATGGCCGTCGTCGTAGCGCAGGGAAATGGCGAGGCCGTCGAATTTCAGTTCGCACGCGTACTCGACGGGCGTGTGGCCCAGCGCGTCGGACACGCGCTTGTCGAATGCCGCGATGTCTTCGTCCGCGAAGCCGTTGTTGAGCGACAGCATCGGCACGTCGTGAACGACTGGTGTGAAGCCCTCGGCGACTTCACCGCCCACGCGCTGCGTCGGAGACTCCGGCGTAATGAGATCCGGATGAGCGCTCTCGATGCCCTGAAGCTCCTTGAAGAGCGTGTCGTATTCGGCATCGGGCAGATCCGGTTGATCCAGCACGTAATACGCGTAGTTCGCGCGCTCCAGTTCCGAGCGCAGCCACGCCGCGCGCTCGGCCGGACGATCGGCGCTGGGCACGGCGGCTCCCGACTTGGCGGTGGCGGCGGATTCGGCTTTTGTTTTGGCGGACATGCGGCTTCGGGAAAGTGGATAAGTCAGTCAACCGACCGTTCGATTGTCTCAGAAGATCGGTAAATCGTGGCATCGGCCGAACGGCCTAAGTGCGGGCGTCGGTGCGGCAGCGCGCACGCAAAGAAAAGCGCCCCGTCTGGGGCGCGATTCGCTCGCAGCATACGCGCGCGGCTGACCGCGCGCCGCGAAATTACTGGCTGAAAAGACGCCGCGTCGCGGGCGAGCCGGCCGACATGCCTGCCTGCTCCAGCTTCGCGTACAGCGTCATCAACTGCTTTTCGATGGCGAGCAGCGCGGACTCGGGCAGCGGCCGGCGCTGATCGTCGACGACGCGCGCGCCGATGCGCTCCGACAGCGACTTCGCGTAATCGCACATGAGGCGGAACGGCAGGATGTCTTCATCGGCGACGGGCACGTCGAGCACCAGCGTGATCATCTGGCCGCCCTTGTAGGTGAGGTCGTCGCGCAGGAAGTTCGTGTCGCCGAACTGGAGCATGAAGACGGGATTCTGCTTCGCGTCGAGCTTCACGAAGCGCGTGCCGTCGCGCGACAGCAAAAGGCCGTCTTGCGACGCCACCGCCTGCACGTAATTCGCCGACCACGGCGCGCCGTCGGAGAGGATGTTGATCGAGAGTTGCGCGTCGCATTGCGCGGCGAACGCGTCCAGCTCGCGCGCCATGCCGACGGTTTCCATCATGTCGGGGAACTCGGGTGCGCCGTCGATCGCATCGGCAAGCCGCTGCACGCCGGTCACGAACTCCGAGAATTCGAGCTCGTTGAGCGGGCCGCTGCGGTTGGCGAGTTGCGCGGCCGCGCGCAACTCCTCGTAACGCACGCCGTTGCGCGGCAATTCCCACGCGCTCTCGCCTTCCGCCTTGCCTTCGATCGTCACGGGCTTCGTACCCGCGCGACGCAGACGCTGCGCCAGCGGAATCACGCGATCGCCGGCCACTGGAGCGGCGAGTCGAATCGGCACGACGCAATCGATGCGTCGATCCACGACCGCCGGCGGCGCCGACGAAATGGTCGTCGCGGCGGGCATCACCGGTTCGTTGCGTTCATCTTCTTCGCCGACGCCTGGCGCTTCTTCGGCGACGCCGTTGGCGGAGGTCGCCTCGGCCTGGAGATCGACGGCGGTATCGGCGGGAGCGACGGTCGGAACGGCCGTCGACGCGTTTGCCGTGCCGAAGCTCGGCTCGACCCGCGTATCGCGCGGCTGATCGTCGCCGCCATCGACATCGCCCGCGACCGGCTCACGCCGTGACTGCCGTACCGGTTCGATGAACGGCTGCTCGTCGTCGGC
The DNA here is from genome assembly GCF_905220305.1 of Caballeronia sp. J97. NCBI lineage: Bacteria > Pseudomonadati > Pseudomonadota > Betaproteobacteria > Burkholderiales > Burkholderiaceae > Caballeronia > Caballeronia sp. J97. The sequence continues at coordinate 244,108 of NZ_CAJMZL010000001.1, forward strand.
TTCCTGGCGTGCGAGCGCGTCGGCCGCTTCGTCGGGCATCGGACGCGGCATCTTGCGACGCACCTTCGCGCCCTGCCACGCGTTGTACACGACCACGCCGCCCACCACCACGGCTCCGGCTCCAATCAAACCGAGTGTCAACTCGTCCATGCAGGCTCCATCATCCTTTTAAGTTACGAAGCGCCGCGCGATCTGTCGCACGCATCGCGCCGCGTTCCGGCTTCTCGCCGCCGCCTGGCCGATGCGCGCTACTCCGCGCCTTGACGCACGCCGCCGGATCGTCGTCCGGCCCTTCACTCGATCAATACTGTAGCGAACCGCGATGCATCAGCCGTTCTGCGCGAAGCCCGCCGCCGCTTCCATGTCCACCGCGACGATGCGCGACACGCCCTGCTCCTGCATCGTCACGCCGATCAGTTGCTGCGCCATTTCCATCGCGATCTTGTTGTGCGAGATGAACAGGAACTGCGTCTTGGCCGACATCGCGCGCACGAGGTTCGCGAAACGCTCGGTGTTGGCGTCGTCGAGCGGCGCGTCCACTTCGTCCAGCAGACAGAATGGCGCGGGATTCAGCTGGAACATAGCGAACACGAGCGCGGTCGCGGTCAGCGCCTTTTCACCGCCCGAAAGCAGGTGGATGGTCGAATTTTTCTTGCCGGGCGGCTGCGCCATCACCTGCACGCCGGCATCGAGGATTTCGTCGCCGGTCATGATGAGCTTCGCCTGCCCGCCGCCGAAAAGACGTGGGAACAGTTCACCGAAGTGACGGTTCACTTCGTCGAAAGTGCCTTGCAGCAGCGCGCGCGTTTCCTGGTCGATCTTCTGGATCGCGTCTTCCAGCGTGCCGATGGCGTCGTTCAGATCCGCCGACTGCGCGTCGAGGAAGTGCTTGCGCTCGGTCGCCGCCGCGAGTTCTTCGAGCGCGGCCATGTTGACGGGGCCGAGCGCGGTGATCGCGTTGTTCAGGCGCGTGACTTCGCCCTGCAGATACGAGGGCTTCATGTCCGGCGTGAGCTTTTCGGCGAGCTCGGCTTCATCGACGCCCGCCGCTTGCAACTGCTCGACGAACTGCTCGCCGCTGATGCGCGCGGCCTGCTCCTTCAACTGCAATTCGTTGATCCGGTCGCGCAGCGGCTGCAACGAACGTTCGGCCATGAGACGCTGCTCGTCGGCCTGACGCAGACGCGCGGTCAGATCGTCCAGCTCCACGCGCGCCGCATGCAGGGATTCCTCGCGGGCCGCGCGCACTTCGAGCGCGTCTTGCAGGCCGGTTTGCGCGGTCTGTTCGTTGATGGTTTCGAGTTCGGCGCGCGCATCTTCGAGCGTACCCGCGATGCGCTCGCTCTGCTCGTGCGCCGTATCGATGTTGCGCCTGTATTCGTCGATCTTCGCGGCGAGGCCGCGCACGGCGAAGCCGGCGTCGCTCGCGGCGCGTTCCAGTTCGCGCAGTTCGTGGCGCGCGTTCGTGAGTTCCTCGTCGAGCGATTCGAAGGCGAGCTGGTTGTCTTCGAAACGCGCCTGCAATTGCGCGATCTCGCCGTCGTGACGCTCGAACGCGGCTTCCGATTCCGCGCGCAATGCCCGCTGCTCTTCGACCTGCGCGGCGATTTCTTCCAGTTCCTCGCCGATCTGCGTATTGCGCTGCGTGTAGCGCTCGTGCGCCTGCGCGAGCTTGAGCACGTCCATCTGCAATGCGTGGACGCGCTGCGTCGCGCGCTCGGCAGCGGCGCGCGCTTCCGCGAGCGTCTGCGATCCCTGCGTGTGCGCGGCATCGGCGCGTACGGCGCTGGCTTTCGCTTCATCGGACAGCAAAGCCTGCGCACGCACCTGTTTCGTCAGGTTCTCGATTTCCTGGGCGCGCGCGAGCATGCCCGACTGCTCGGAATCCGACGCGTAAAGCTGCACGCCCACGCGCGTCACGACATGCCCCGCCTTCACGACGAACGCGGCGCCGTCCGGCAATTGATGGCGCGCGGCGAGCGCCTGCGCTATATCCTCGGCGACGAAGGTCGTGGCGAGCCATTCGTTGAGCACGGCGCGCAGGCCGGGATCGTCGATGCGCACGAGCGAAAGCAGCGAGCGCAAGCCTTGCGGCGTCTCGACCGGCTTGCCCGCGACAGGCGGCGAATAGAACGCGAGCTTGGCCGGCGGCGCATCGGTGGCGAAGGCCTTGACCCAGTCCAGATTCGATACTTCGAGCGCGGCGAGCCGCTCGCGCAGCACGGATTCGAGCGCCGCTTCCCAGCCGGTCTCGACGTGCAGCTTCTTCCACAGACGCGGCAGCGCGCCGAGCTCGTGCTTGTCGAGCCACGGCTGGATCTTGCCTTCGGTCTGCACGCTTTCCTGAAGCTGCTTCAATGCGGCGAGACGCGCTTCGAGCTGGTGAATCTGCGCGCTTTCCTTCTGCACACGCTCCTGCGCCGCGCGGCGTTCGGCGTCCAGCCGCGGCACGGTTTCCTGCGCATCGGCGAGGCGCGCTTGCGCCTGCGCGAGAATCTCTTCGTTTTCGGCGAGCTGCATGCGCAGCTCTTCGAGATGCGCTTCGTCGGGCGCATCCAGTCCGCTGGCTTCGCTCTTCAGCCGTTCCTGACGCTGCTGCAATTGCTGAAGCTGCTGATCCGCGTTGCGCTGATGCGCCGCTTCGAGCTTCAGCGCCTGTTCCGCGCGCGCGATGCCCGCGCGCTCTTCGTTCAGTTGCGCCTGCGCGTCGCGCCAGCGGGCTTCGAGCGCGGGCAGCGCGTCGTGTTTCGAGGCGGCGTTTTCCTGCGCGATCGCAGCCTTTTCCTCGCCTTCGGCGAGCGCTTCGGTCGCGGTATCGATTTCGTCGCGCGCCTTCTGCGCCTGCACCTGCCATTGCTCGCGCTGTGCGGTGAGCGCCGCGATCTGCGCCTGCACGCGATTGCGCGACTCGACGATGAAGCGAATCTCCGCTTCGAGCCTGCTCACTTCGGCATTGGCTTCGTAGAGCGAACCTTGCGCGCCCTGCATCGCGTCGCTCGCGCTGTAGTGCGCGACGCGCAGCGTTTCCAGTTGCGCCTCGACCTCGCGCAGGCGCGCGGTCTGCGCTTCGAGCTCGACCTGCGCCTCGCGGATCGCGCGCTGCTGACGTTCGGCTTCGTTGCCCGCTTCCTTCTTGCGCAAGAGCCACAACAGGCGCTGCTTTTCTTCGCCTTCGGCCTGCAGCTCCTTGTACTTCGTCGCGACGACCGCCTGCGCTTCGAGCTTCTCGAGATTGGTCGACAGTTCGCGGATGATGTCTTCGACGCGCGTCAGATTCTCGCGCGTGTCATGCAGACGATTCTCCGTCTCGCGGCGGCGCTCCTTGTATTTCGACACGCCCGCGGCTTCTTCGAGAAACACGCGCAGCTCTTCCGGCTTCGCCTCGATGATGCGCGCGATCATGCCTTGCCCGATGATCGCGTACGCGCGCGGACCGAGACCCGTGCCGAGGAAGATGTCCTGGATGTCGCGGCGGCGCGCGGGCAGATTGTTGATGTAGTAGCTGGAGGTGCCGTCGCGCGTCAGCACGCGCTTCACGGCGATTTCGCCGTAGCTGCTCCACTGCCCGGCGGCGCGGCCGTCGCCGTTATCGAAAATGAGTTCGACGCTTGCCCGGCTGCCGGGTTTGCGCGCGGTCGATCCGTTGAAGATCACGTCCTGCATCGATTCGCCGCGCAACTCGGAGGCGCGCGATTCGCCGAGCACCCAGCGCACGGCATCGATGATGTTGGACTTGCCACAGCCATTCGGTCCGACGACGCCGACGAGCTGGCCGGGGACCTGAAAATGCGTGGGATCGACGAAGGACTTGAAGCCAGCGAGTTTTATCGAGGTCAGACGCACGGCGATATCGCTGTTTTGAATGAGTGACGGAAGATGGATGGCAGACAGGCGCAAAGCACGGCCCGTCGATCGCATTCGGCCACGCAGCACGGTGTGCGCGAGAGGCCCGGCGAAGCGGACACCATCATACCATCGCGCGAGTCGATTTCTTTTTGCTTTCCCGTGTGTCTTCGACGATGTCGAGCGCCTCGGGCGCGGGCGGCGAGCGCGACGCGCCCTGGCGATGCACCCAGGCCGACAGCACGCACGCAACGACGATGCACGCGCCGCCCGCCCATTCGCGCGGGCCGGGCACCTCGCCCGCGAAGAGCCACGCCGACAGCGCCGTGACGACGAGTTCGAACAGCATGATGATCGACGCGCGATTGGCCGGAACGCGCGCGAGGCCGAGTTGCACGATCATGTTGTTGCCGGCGAGCACGATTCCGAGCCCGATCACGATCAACGTCACGGTGGGCAGGAGCGCGGCGGCGGGCGGCGCAGGCATCGGCTCGAACAGCGTGACGACCGACGCGATCAGCGCCGCGCCGCCGAAGATCACCGCCGTGCGCATCTCGGGCTTCATCGCGGGCAGCGTGCGCGTGACTTTCACCACGAGCACGTTGCTCATTGCGAAGCCCATGCCACCCATCAGACCCGCCCATTCCGCGAGATCGGCGGGCAGCGGCATGCCGAGTTCGGGCGACCACAGCATCGTCACGGCGCCCGCGAGCGACAACAGCGAAAGCGCGGCGTCGGCGCGGGTCAGACGTTCTCTCAGGATGAAGTGGGCGAAGACCGCGGTCCACGCGGGCGTGAGGTAGAACAGCAGCAGCACCCGCATCACCTGACCGTGGATCGCGCCCCACACGAAACCGATATTGGTCACGCCCGCCGCCACGCCCAGCGCGACGAGCAGCCAGTGCCAGGAAAGCGTGCTGATCGAGCGGCGCTTCGCGAACAGCACGAACACGCACGCGGCGGCGCTCGTCGTCGCGCTCGCGGCCGTGCCGGAGAGGCCCATCGCGGCGAGCATGCGCATCGGATACCAGACGAGGCCCCACACCGACGCGCCGAGCATGATCGCGAGTGTCGGCCATACATTGCGGAGGCTGCGGATCATGCCGGCGCTCCGCCCGTCGCGCCCTTTTCGAGCTTGTTCATTCGTACCGTGTCCTTCGCGGCGCGTGCCGCCGCCCGCTTGCGAGCCGGGGCCGCGCGCTATAATCGTCAGCTTGCTTCACGTCCGTTCGATGTCATCCGATGCCGCGCTCGCAGGCGCTTCGCGCTTCATTCATGCCTCGCGCGCATCGCTCACTGCTTACCGGTCACGCCGTGAATCCACTTCTTCAGAAACTTCAGTCTTATCCGTTCGAAAAGCTTCGTGTGCTCTTCAAGGGCATCGAGCCGCGCGCCGGATTCACGCCGATCAGCTTCGGCATCGGCGAACCGAAGCATCCGACGCCCGTGCTGATCCGCGACGCGGTGATCGATTCGCTCGGCGGGCTCGCCACGTATCCGGCGACGCTTGGCAGCGAACCGCTGCGCCAGGCGATCGCGGCATGGGTAATGCGGCGCTACGGCCTCGAATCGATCGATCCCGCGACGCAGGTGCTGCCCGTTTCCGGCTCGCGAGAGGCGCTGTTCGCGCTGGCACAGACCGTGATCGACAGCCGCACGACCGACGCCGCGAAACCGCCCATCGTACTCTGTCCGAACCCGTTCTATCAAATCTACGAAGGCGCGGCCCTGCTCGCGGGCGCCGAGCCGTACTTCGTCAACAGCGATCCGGCGCGCAATTTCGCGTGTGATTACTCCGCGGTGCCCGACGACATCTGGGCGCGCACGCAACTGCTCTATGTCTGCTCGCCGGGCAACCCGACGGGCGCCGTGCTCACGCTCGAAAACTGGCGCGAGCTGTTCGCGCTGTCGGACAAGCACGGCTTCGTGATCGCGTCGGACGAGTGCTACTCGGAGATCTATTTCGACGAAAGCAATCCGCCGCTCGGCGGCCTGGAAGCCGCGCGGCTGCTCAACCGCAATTTCGACCGGCTCGTGATGCTGTCGAGCCTGTCCAAGCGCTCGAACGTGCCGGGCATGCGCTCGGGCTTCGTCGCGGGCGACGCGTCGATCCTGAAGGATTTCCTGCTGTATCGCACGTATCACGGCGCGGCGCTGTCGACGGTGTTTCAGCGCGCGAGCATCGTCGCGTGGCAGGATGAAACGCACGTGCGCGACAACCGTGCGCAATATCTGAAAAAATTCCAGACGGTCACGCCGATGCTCGCCGAGGTCCTCGACGTGCGCCTGCCCGACGCCGCGTTCTACCTCTGGGCGAACGTCTCGGGCACCGGGCTCACGGATACCGAGTTCGCGGCGCGCCTGTACGCCGACTATAATGTGACGGTTCTGCCGGGCTCTTTTCTCGCTCGCTTCGCGCACGGCACGAATCCCGGCGAGGGTTTCGTGCGTTTCGCGCTCGTGGCCGAGACCGCGGAATGTGTCGAAGGAGCCCGCCGCATCGTCGAATTCTGCCGCACGCTCGTCGTCTGAGCCTGCCGGTCCTAACTCTCCATCCTTGATATCACTATGTCGCAACAACTTCAGAGCATCATCGATACCGCCTGGGAAAACCGCGCCGAGCTTTCGCCCAAGGCCGCGCCCGCCGAAGTCCGCGAAGCCGTCGCGCATGCGATCGAGCAGCTCGACAAGGGCCAGATGCGCGTGGCCGAAAAGCGCGACGGCGACTGGATCGTGAATCAATGGCTGAAGAAGGCGGTGCTGCTGTCGTTCCGTCTGGAAGACAACGCGCCGATGCCCGCGGGCGGCTACTCGCAGTTCTACGACAAGGTGCCCTCGAAGTTCGCCAGCTACACGGCCGAAGACTTCGCGGCGGGCGGTTTCCGCGTCGTGCCGCCGGCCATCGCGCGCCGCGGCTCGTTCATCGCGAAGAACGTCGTGCTGATGCCGTCGTACACGAATATCGGCGCGTATGTCGATGAAGGCACGATGGTCGATACGTGGGCGACCGTCGGCTCGTGCGCGCAGATCGGCAAGAACGTGCACCTGTCGGGCGGCGTGGGCATCGGCGGCGTGCTGGAGCCGCTGCAGGCGAACCCGGTCATCATCGAGGACAACTGCTTCATCGGCGCGCGCTCGGAAGTCGTGGAAGGCGTGATCGTCGAAGAGAATTCCGTCATTTCGATGGGCGTCTATCTCGGCCAGTCGACCAAGATCTTCGATCGCGAAACCGGCGAAGTGAGCTATGGCCGCATTCCGGCGGGCTCGGTTGTCGTCGCGGGCAACCTGCCGTCGAAGGACGGCTCGCACAGCCTGTACTGCGCCGTCATCGTCAAGAAGGTCGATGCCAAGACGCGCGCGAAGGTCGGCCTGAACGAACTGCTGCGAGGCGACTGATTTGGCCAAGACGACCGTCGTCTACGGCATTCCGAACTGCGACACCGTGAAGAAAGCGCGCGTGTGGCTGGAGGAGCACGGCGTGCCGTTCGAGTTCCACGACTTCAAGAAAGCCGGCGTGAACGACAAGCTGATTCAGGACTGGCTGAAGGACGTTTCGCTCGATCAGCTCATCAACAAGCGTGGCACGACGTGGCGCGGCTTGTCCGACGTGCACAAGGCCGAGGCCGACACGACCAAGGGCGCGATCGCGCTGATGATCCACAAGCCGTCGATCATCAAGCGGCCGGTCGTCGTGGTGAACGGACGCGTGAAAACGCTCGGGTTCTCCGCCGAGCAGTACGAAACGCTCTTTGCCTGAGTGAACGCGATGACTGTGAACTCGACGGTCATCGCAAGCTTGCTACGAGTGCCGGCCCGTGCGCCGGCATTTTTTTATCGCCTCATTTGTCGCATTACTTCGAAACGACCATGTCCGGCACCCTTTCCCTCACCGAAGCGCTGATCGAACGCGCTTCCGTCACGCCCGACGATCAGGCCTGTCAGGCGCTCATGATCGAGCGGCTCGCGGCGATCGGCTTCGAATGCGAAACGATCGAATCCGGCGGCGTCACGAATCTCTGGGCCGTCAAGCGAGGCACGGACGCGAATGGCAAACTGCTCGCGTTCGCCGGCCACACCGATGTCGTGCCGACCGGCCCGCTCGAACACTGGAGCTCGCCGCCGTTCACGCCGACGCACCGCGACGGCAAGCTCTACGGGCGCGGCGCGGCGGACATGAAGGCGTCGCTCGCGGCGTTCGTCGTGTCGAGCGAGGAATTCGTCGCGCGCTGCCCCGGGCATCGCGGCACGCTCGCGTTTCTCATCACGAGCGACGAAGAAGGCCCCGCGACCGACGGCACCATCAAGGTCGTCGAGGCACTGAAGGCGCGCGGCACGCGGCTCGATTACTGCATCGTCGGCGAGCCGACTTCCAGCGACACGCTCGGCGACATGGTCAAGAACGGCCGGCGCGGCTCGATGACGGGCAAGCTCGTCGTCAAGGGCGTGCAAGGGCATATCGCGTATCCGCATCTCGCGAAGAATCCGGTGCATCTGCTCGCGCCGGCGCTGGCGGAACTCGTGGCCGAGCGCTGGGACGAGGGCAACGAATACTTTCCGCCGACGACCTGGCAAGTGTCGAACCTGCACTCCGGCACCGGCGCGACCAACATCATTCCCGGTCACGCCGACCTGATGTTCAACTTCCGCTTCTCGACCGCGAGCACGGTCGAGAGCCTGCAAAGCCGCGTGCGCGCGATTCTCGACAGGCACGGCTTCGACTACGATCTGCAGTGGATCGTGAGCGGACTGCCCTTTCTCACGCCGCGCGGCGCGCTGTCGGACGCGCTCGAAAAGGCCATCCTCGATGAAACCGGTGTGCGCACCGAGCTGTCCACCACGGGCGGCACGTCCGACGGGCGCTTCATCGCGCGGATCTGCGATCAGGTCGTCGAGTTCGGTCCGCCGAACGGCACGATCCACAAGATCGACGAGCATGTCGAAGTGCGTTTCATCGAGCCGTTGAAGAACGTGTACCGACGCGTGCTCGAAGAACTGATCGCCTAACTCAAATCTGACAATAAAAAGGAGCCTTCGATGGCGCTGCCCTTCACCACCGTGCGCGACCTGTTGCGCTTCGGCGTCTCGCGTTTCACCGAAGCGGGCTTGTCGTTCGGCCACGGCTCGTCCAATGCCTACGACGAAGCCGCCTATCTGATCCTGCATACGCTGCATCTGCCGCTCGACACGCTCGAGCCGTTTCTCGACGCGCGCCTGCTCGATCACGAAATCGACGCCGTCATGAAAGTGATCGAGCGCCGCGCGAAAGAGCGGATTCCCGCCGCGTACATCACCCAGGAAGCGTGGATGCACGGCCGCCGTTTCTATGTCGACGAGCGCGTGATCGTGCCGCGCTCGTTCATCGGCGAGCTGCTGCAGGACGGCTTGCAGCCCTATGTGACCGACCCGGACCAGGTCACGCGCGTGCTGGAGCTCTGCACCGGCTCGGGCTGTCTCGCGATCCTCGCGGCGCAGGCCTTCGAAAACGCGGATGTCGATGCCGTCGACATTTCCGCCGATGCGCTCGCGGTCGCGCGCCGCAACGTCGACGACTACGGTCTCGACGAGCGCGTGAGCCTCTATGAGGGCGACCTGTACGCGCCGCTGCCTGCCGCGCGCTATGAAGTGATCGTCACGAATCCGCCGTACGTCAACGCGGACGCGATGCAGGCGCTGCCCGAGGAATACCGGCACGAGCCCGAACTCGCGCTCGCCGGCGGCGCGGACGGCATGGACGTGGTGCGGCGCATCGTGCGCGACGCGGGCAAATGGCTGACCGAGGACGGCGTGCTCGTCGTCGAAATCGGCAACGAGCGCCCGAACGTGGAAGCCGCGCTGGGCGGCCTCGATCTCGTGTGGCTCTCGACCAGCGCCGGCGACGACAATGTCTTCCTGATCCAGGCCGCCGACCTGCCGGCCTGACGCCTCTGCCCGAACGATCGTTGCGGCGGCGCAGGCGCTGCAACGATCGCTAACACTTCGCGCGGAAGGGTTCGGTAATATGGCAACTCGCCATTAGCGAAGCACTTCGCTCCTTCTCGCGTCTATGCAAGCATCCGACTGGCTACACCTGGGCACGCTCGTGATGGCCGCGCATGTGCTCGGCGTGATCGCCGCGATCCATGCCGTCATCAACACACGCACATCGCAAGGCGCGGTGGCGTGGGCGGTGTCGCTCGTCGCGATGCCCTACTTCACGCTGGTTCCGTATCTCTTTCTCGGCCGCAGCAAGTTCGCCGGCTACATCGACGAGCGCAGGCTGGAGATCGAGATTCTGCGCAGCCGCTCGAAGCCCGCCGAATGGGATTCGGGCGCCCGCAGCGACGCGCCTGAAGGCGCGCCGCTCGTCGATTCCTCGGGCGCGCGCGGGGAACTCGCGCCGGGACCGGCCGCGTATCTCGGCAATCCGACGATCCGCACGCTGCAGCGCCTGTCCGGAATGCCTTTTCTGCGCGGCAACTCGGTGCGCGTGCTCATCAACGGCGACGCCACGTTCGCCGCGATCCTCGACGCGATCGCCGCGGCCGAGCGCTACGTGGTCGTGCAGTTCTTCATCGTGCGCGCCGACGCGCTCGGCGACATGCTCAAGGACGCGCTGATCAAAAAAGCCCAGGCGGGCGTGCGCGTGTACTTCCTGTACGACAGCATCGGCAGCTTCGATCTGCCGCACCGCTATGTGAACGCGCTGCGCGCGGGCGGCGTCGAGGCGCATCCGTTCGCGGCGACGCGCAAGTTCGTGCATCGTTTCCAGATCAACTTCCGCAATCATCGGAAGATCGTCGTGGTGGATGGCAAGTGCGCGTTCATCGGCGGGCATAACGTGGGCGTCGAGTATCTCGGCGGCAATCCGCGCCTTTCGCCATGGCGCGACACGCACGTGGAAGTGCGTGGCCCGGCGGTCGCGAGCATCCAGTTCGTCTTCACCGAAGACTGGTACTGGGCGACGCAGCGCCTGCCCGAACTCGGTCCCGCGCCGCATTCCGGCGAAAACATGCACTGCATGGTGCTGTCGAGCGGCCCGGCGGACAAACAGGAAACCTGCTCGCTCTTTTTTGTCGAGGCGATCAACGCCGCGCGCGAACGCATCTGGATCACGTCGCCCTATCTGATTCCCGACGAAGCCGTGTTCTCGGCGCTCCGGCTCGCGGTGATGCGCGGCGTGGACGTGCGCATCCTGATTCCGAGCCGGCGCGATCATCGCGTGGTGTTCGCGGCGTCGCGGCTCTATGCGTACGATCTGGTGCAGGCGGGCGTGCGCATCTTTCGCTACAAGCCGGGATTTCTGCATCAGAAGGTCGTGCTCGTCGACGATATCGCCGCCTCGATCGGCAGCGCGAATCTCGATAACCGCTCGTTTCGCCTGAACTTCGAGATCACGGTGCTGACCGTCGATCGCGCGTTCGCAAGCGAGGTCGAAGCGATGCTCCTTGCCGATTTCGCGCAATCGTTCGAGATCGACAGCAACGACTATCGTGGAAAGGCGTTCTGGCGGCGCATGGCGATGCACGTCGCGCGACTGTTCTCGCCGATCCTCTGAGTTGCGTCAGAGCAGCTTTTCGATGTCGTCGGTGATCGACTCGGGCTTCGTCTGCGGCGCATAGCGCTTGATGACCTTGCCGTTGCGATCGACGAGAAACTTCGTGAAATTCCACTTGATCGCTTCGATGCCGAGCAGTCCCGGTTCCTTGTCCTTCAGGTATTTGTAGAGCGGATGCGCGTTCGAGCCGTTCACCTCGATCTTCGCGAACATCGGAAAGGTGACGCCGAAGTTCTTCTCGCAAAAGGCGCCGATTTGTTCCGCGTCGCCCGGCTCCTGCTTGCCGAACTGGTTGCAAGGAAAGCCGAGCACCTCGAAACCGCGCGCCGCGAACTGTCGGTAGATGTCCTGCAAACCCTTGTATTGCGGCGTGAAACCGCATTCGCTCGCCGTGTTCACGATGAGCAGCACCTTGTCGCGATATTGGTCGAGGCCGACGGTCGCGCCGTCGAGTGTTTCGGCCGAGAAACCGTAGATGCCTTCGCTGGCTGCGCTCATGGCGTGCTCCGAAAAATTTCGATGAGATCCACGCGATGCTAACCCGGCACGCGTTCGTTCGCCATCGGCCGAACGGCCGACCCCTGTCTCGCAACCGGTCCGGTCTAAAATAGCGCTTTCCTTCCAAGCCGCGCCCTTTTCGCCGCCATTCCGACGTGATCCGCTTCAATCAGTTCAGCCTGTCCCGCGGCACCAAGCCGCTTTTCGAAGACACGAGCTTCACGCTCAATCCGGGCGAGAAGGCCGGTCTCGTCGGCGCGAACGGCGCGGGCAAGTCGACGCTCTTTTCCGTGCTGCGCGGTGAGCTGCATGCGGACGGCGGCGATTTCTCGATGCCGCCGTCCTGGCGCATCGCGCATGTCGCGCAAGAAACGCCCGCGGCGGACCGCAGCGCGCTCGATTACACGCTCGACGGCGACACGCATCTGCGCGCGATCGAGGCGCGCATCGAGGCGGCTTCGGCCGCGCACGACGGTGTCGCCGTCGCGGAAGCCCACGCCGCCTTCGCGGATGCCGACGGCTACACCGCGCCCGCCCGCGCCGAAACGCTGTTGCTCGGTCTCGGCTTCACACTGGAGCAGACGCGCGAGCCGGTGTCGAGCTTCTCGGGCGGCTGGCGCATGCGCCTGAATCTCGCGCAGGCGCTGATGTGTCCGTCCGACCTGCTCCTTCTCGACGAACCGACCAATCACCTGGACCTCGACGCCATCGTCTGGCTGGAAGACTGGCTCGGGCGCTATTCGGGCACGCTCGTCGTCATCTCGCACGACCGCGAGTTTCTCGATTCGGTCTGCAACGTGACGCTGCATCTGGAGAATCGCCAGGTGAAGCGCTACGGCGGCAACTACAGTCAGTTCGAAGTGCTGCGCGCGCAGCAGATCGCGCTGCAACAGGGCGCGTACGAAAAGCAGCAGAGAACGGTCGCGCATCTGCAGAGCTTCATCGACCGGTTCAAGGCCAAGGCGACCAAGGCGAAGCAGGCGCAAAGCCGCGTGAAGGCGCTGGAAAAGATGGAGCTGATCGCGCCCGCGCACGCGAGCTCGCCGTTCACGTTCGAATTCCGCGAGCCCGACGCCGCACCCAATCCGATGATGGTCATGGAAGGCGTGCGCTGCGGCTATCACGACGACGCGGGCGGCGAGATTCCGATCGTCGAGGGCGTGACGCTGTCGATTCAAAACGGCCAGCGCATCGGCTTGCTCGGCGCGAACGGCCAGGGCAAGTCGACGCTCATCAAGACGCTTGCGCAGACGCTCGAACCGCTTTCAGGCGGCGTGCGGCAGGGCAAAGGCCTGCAAATCGGCTATTTCGCGCAGCATCAACTGGAAACGCTCCGTCCGGACGATTCCGCGCTTGCTCACCTCGCGCGCCTCGCGCCCGATACGCGCGAACAGGAACTGCGCGACTTCCTCGGCAGCTTCAACTTCTCCGGCGAGATGGCGACCGCGAAAATCGCGCCCTTCTCGGGCGGCGAAAAGGCGCGGCTCGCGCTGGCGCTCATCATCTGGCAAAAGCCGAATCTGCTGCTGCTCGACGAGCCGACCAATCACCTCGACCTCGAAACGCGCCACGCCCTGACTATGGCGCTCGCGCAGTTCGAAGGCACGCTGATTCTCGTATCCCACGACCGGCATTTGCTTCGCGCGACGACCGACACCTTCATGCTCGTTGCGAAGCATCGCCTGAGCCCGTTCGACGGCGATCTCGACGATTACCGCGACTGGCTTCTGCAGCATGCCGCCGAAGCGCGGGCGGCCGCGAAGGAAGCGAGCGGCGCGGCCTCCGGCGACGCGCAGGACAGCGCGCTCAACCGGAAGGAGCAACGTCGACAGGAAGCGCAGGAACGGCAGAAGCTCGCGCATCTGAAGAAACCCCTGCAGTCGCGTATCGCGAAGATCGAGAAAGAGATGGAAAAGCTCCACGCGGAGAAAACGGAACTCGATGCGTTCGTCGCCGATCCGTCGAGCTACGAAGCCGCGATGAAGACCCGGCTCACCGAAACGATCCGCCGCCAGGGCGAAGTGAATGCACGCCTCGAAACGCTCGAAATGGAATGGCTCGAAGCGCACGAGGAACTGGAGCAAATCGGCTCATAACCGGAGACCGGCCACTTGACGACACCCTCCCTCACCGGCCTGCGCGTGCTCGATCTGACGCGGCTCTTGCCCGGCCCCATCGCCACGCTGCGGCTCGCGGAACTCGGCGCCGATGTGCTGAAAATCGAGCCGCCCGGCGAAGGCGACTATGCGCGCACGATGCTGCAAAGCGACGCCGACCGGCAGAGCAATAGGCCGAGCGCGTTCTATCGCATCGTCAACCGCGGAAAACGGCAGCTCACGCTCGATCTCAAAACGGACGAAGGCCGCGTGAAGCTGATCGAGCTCGCTCGTGATGCGGATGTTCTGGTCGAGAGCTTCCGCCCTTCGGTGATGGCGCGGCTCGGCGTCGGTTACGACGTGCTGCGCGCCGCCAATCCCAGGCTCGTCTATTGCGCGATCACCGGCTTCGGCAGCGACGGTCCGTTCGCGCACAAGGCCGGTCACGATCTGAACTACATCGCGTATGCGGGCGTGCTCGATCAGCTCGCGGCGCGGGACGGCACGCCCGTCGCGCCGAATTTTCAGCTGGCGGATCTGCTCGGCGGCGCCCTTTCGGCCGTCATGGAAATACTCGCGGCCGCGTGGCAGGTCGCACGCGGCGGCGAAGGACGCTGTCTGAATGTGTCGATGACGCATGCGGTGCACGCGCACAACGTGATGGCGCACATCGCCCTCGCCAATGCCAACGAAACGGGCACGCGCGCGGGCGCCGGCCTCCTGAACGGCGGCGCGCCCTGTTACGACGTGTACCGCACGCGCGATGGCCGCTTCGTCGCAGTCGGCGCGCTGGAGCTTAAGTTCTGGGAAACCTTGTGCGAGGCGCTCGGCCGCCCCGACTGGGCGACGCGGCACTGGAGTCTCGGTCAGGCGATCGGCGGAGCAGACGCGGCGGAATTGTCCGCGCAACTCGCAGCGTGCTTTGCTGAACGCACGCGCGACGAATGGATGGCGTTGCTGGAGCCGCTCGATTGCTGCGTGGCGCCCGTCCTGACGCCCGCCGAAGCGGCGGCGCACCCGCTTTTCAAGAACGGCTAACGCCGCGGCAGGACCTGACGCGGCTGACGCTCGTCGTCGACGAGCACGTGCTTGCGCCCTGTCACGTGCTCGCGAATGGTCGCGACGACTTCATCCTCGGTGACATCGGCCGCGACCACGCGGCGCGAGATCTGTCCTTGCTCGTCGATCCATTCGACGATCCGGCAGCCGCTTCCCCAAGGCTGTTGAAGCGGCGCGGAAACTCGGCATCCGCGCAGATGGAACGCGGGCTTCGGCCGGGTTGATTTTGAGTGTTTCAATGCGTGGTCCTCTCGATCCTTCCAGTCACTTCGCTTGATGAAATGCGGTTTGCGAAGTTGGCCGGTTCCGTAGCCTTGTAAGGATAGGAAAACCGCGCGTTGCTTGGGTTACATCGAGCAACGAGATTTTTACACCTCATTACGAAGGGTCCGATCGCGAAATCATTCGAGGTCGCGAACGCGGTCGATCGCTTCCTCGATGCGGTCCACCGCGATCACCTTCAGGCCATCGATAGGCTGCTTGGGCGCATTCGCCTTCGGGATCAGCGCGACCGAAAAGCCGAGCTTCGCTGCCTCCTTCAGGCGATCCTGCCCGCGCGGCGACGGCCGGATCTCGCCTGCCAGCCCGACTTCGCCGAACGTGATGAGCCCTTTGGGCAGCGGCTTGTTGCGCATCGACGAATGAATCGCGAGCAGCACGGCCAGATCGGCGGCGGGCTCGGTGATCTTCACCCCGCCGACCGCGTTCAGGAACACGTCCTGATCGAAACACGCGATGCCCGCATGCCGATGCAGCACGGCGAGCAATAGCGCCAGCCGGTTCTGCTCCAGACCGACCGCGAGCCGGCGCGGATTGGGCACGTGCGCGGTATCGACGAGCGCCTGGACTTCGACCAGGAGCGGCCGCGAGCCTTCTTGCGTCACGAGCACGCACGAGCCCGCGACACTCTGCTCGTGCTGCGACAGGAACAGCGCCGACGGATTCGCGACGCCGCGCAAGCCCTTCTCCGTCATCGCGAAGACGCCGAGTTCGTTCACCGCGCCGAAACGATTCTTGAAAGCGCGCACGAGCCTGAACGACGAGTGCGTGTCGCCTTCGAAATACAGCACGGTATCGACGATGTGCTCGAGCACGCGCGGCCCCGCGAGACTGCCTTCCTTCGTCACGTGGCCGACCATGATGATCGACGTACCCGTCTGCTTCGCGATGCGCGTCAGTTGCGCCGCGCACTCGCGCACCTGCGCGACGGAGCCGGGCGCGGAGGTCAGCGCCTCGGAGTAGATCGTCTGGATGGAGTCGATCACGGCGACTTCGGGCCGATGCTCGTCGATGGTCGCCTGGATCTTTTCGAGCTGGATTTCCGCGAGCAGCGCGAGATCGCCCGCCGCGCCGGACTCCCCGGTCAGGCCGAGGCGCTGCGCGCGCAATGCGATCTGCGCGCCGGATTCCTCGCCGCTCACGTAGAGCGCGGGCCGCTCGCGCGCGATTTCGGCAAGCGACTGCAACAGCAGCGTCGATTTGCCGATACCCGGATCGCCGCCGATCAGCACGACGCCGCCCGGCACGAGGCCGCCGCCGAGCACGCGATCGAATTCGCCGACGCCGGTCGTGAAGCGCGGCACGTCCGACGCCTCGATTTCGGCGAGCTTGCGTACCGGCGAGCTTTTCGCGAGCGCCTGGAAGCGATGCGCGGAAGGCGCCTGCTCCACCGATTCGATCAGCGTGTTCCACGCCCCGCACGCGGCGCACTGACCGGTCCATTTCGGCGACTGACCGCCGCATTCGCTACACGTATAGAGCGTCTTTGCTTTCGCTGCTTTTGCCACACACTGCCTTGCTTTGAGTTCTTGATGAGATTATTCGGCGCGCACCGGCACGCGCTGCGCGATCGCGCACATGAGCTCGTAGCCGATCGTGCCGGCCGAGCTCGCGACATCGTCGATCGGCAGATTCGCGCCCCACAACTCGACGCGCGAACCGATGCCCGCCTGCGGGCACGGCGTCAGGTCGACGGTCAGCATGTCCATCGACACGCGGCCCACGAGCCGCGTCCTTACTCCGTCGACGATGACGGGCGTGCCTTCCGGCGCCACGCGCGGATAACCGTCCGCGTAGCCGCACGCGACCACGCCGATGCGCATCGGCGCACCCGCCGTGTACGTCGAGCCATAACCGATGCTGCTTCCGGCATCGACCGTCTGCACGGCGATCAGTTCGGACTGAAGCGTCATCGCGGGCTTGAGACCGGTGCCGGCGATATCCGCCGTCACGCCCGAAGGCGATGCGCCATAGAGCATGATGCCGGGCCGCACCCAGTCGACATGTGCGTCGGGATGCCACAGCACCGCCGCGGAATTGGCGAGACTGCGCGCGCCGGCGATGCCTTCCGCCCCGCGCTCGAACGCCTCCAGCTGATGCGCGATGCCACGCGGGCCGTCGGCATCCGAAAAATGGGTCATGAGCGTGATCTGACCGACGCCCTGCACGGCGCGCGCCCGCTCCCACGCGGTTCGGAACTTTTCGGGCGTGTAGCCCAGGCGGTTCATGCCGCTGTTCATCTTCAACTGGATGTTGATCGGCTTCGACAGCCGCGCCATTTCCAGCATGCGCAACTGCTCGTCGCAGTGCACGGCCGTGGTGAGGCTGTAGCGGTCGATCACGTCGATATCGGTCGGCCGGAAAAAGCCCTCGAGCAAGAGAATCGGCCCGGCCCAGCCCAATTCACGCAACTTCGCGGCTTCTTCGAGGTCGAGAAGTCCAAAGCCGTCCGTCGCGCGCAGCCCAGGGAAC
The DNA here is from genome assembly GCF_905220305.1 of Caballeronia sp. J97. NCBI lineage: Bacteria > Pseudomonadati > Pseudomonadota > Betaproteobacteria > Burkholderiales > Burkholderiaceae > Caballeronia > Caballeronia sp. J97. The sequence continues at coordinate 261,889 of NZ_CAJMZL010000001.1, forward strand.
GCCCGGGCGAGTCCGTGGCCATATGCATTGGCCTTGACGACGGCCCAGACCTTGGACTTCGGCGCGTACCTGCGAGCAATGGCGAGGTTGTTGGCGAGCGCGGCGGTATGAATGGTTGCAGAAAGGGGGCGCGGCATGAGCGTGTGGTGGAATTGCAGTGAGTGCGGTCGAAAAGACGAGCATACGACAGCGGGACGCGTCCTGCTGCGCCGACCGGGATGCATTGCGAATCAGTATCTTATGAGGAATATCAAGCGCGGACGGGTCATTTCTCGCGCGATCGAGATTACTGCTAGTCAGAATGCGCCTATTTTCGTGTTATAAAGCCGTGCGCACAACCCATTTCGAAAGGCATAAGCCCGCGCGCATGACAGGCGCTCGGGGCGGATCACCCGCAGTGAGGAAAGCTTCGGATCAGATGAAAAAAGGTTTTTACACCATCATGGCCGCGCAGTTTTTCTCATCGTTGGCCGATAACGCTTTACTGATCGCTGCCATCGCACTGCTGAAAGACCTTCACGCCCCGAACTGGATGACGCCGCTGCTCAAGCTGTTCTTCGTCCTGTCGTATGTGATTCTCGCGGCGTTCGTCGGCGCTTTCGCCGATTCGCGGCCCAAGGGTCACGTGATGTTCGTGACCAATTCGATCAAGGTCGTCGGCTGCGTGACGATGCTCTTCGGCGCGCATCCGTTGCTCGCGTACGGCATCGTCGGCTTCGGCGCCGCCGCTTATTCGCCGGCGAAATACGGCATTCTCACCGAGCTCCTGCCAGCCGACCGGCTCGTCGCCGCGAACGGCTGGATCGAAGGCACCACGGTCGGATCGATCATTCTCGGCACGGTGATGGGCGGCGCACTGATCAGCCCGCATATCGCGAGTCATCTGCTGTCGCTGCACATTCCGCGTATCCACACGCCCGCCGAAGCGGCGATGCTCGTCATCATGCTGATGTACGTGGTCGCGGCGATGTTCAACCTGCGCATTCCCGACACCGGCGCGCGCTATCCGAAGCAGGAGACGCGGCCGCTCAAGCTCATCACCGATTTCGCCGACTGCTTTCTCGTGCTGTGGCGCGACAAGCTCGGCCAGATCTCGCTCGCCGTCACGACGCTCTTCTGGGGCGCGGGCGCGACATTGCAGTTCATCGTCCTGAAATGGGCCGAGGTGTCGCTCGGCATGACGCTCTCGCAGGCCGCGATCCTGCAGGCGGTGATCGCCGTCGGCGTCGCGGCGGGCGCGGTGCTCGCGGCCGCGCGCGTGCCGCTCAAGCGCTCGCTCACGGTGCTGCCGGTCGGCATCATCATGGGGCTCGCCGTCATGCTGATGGCGTTCTACACGCGCCATCTCTTTCCCGCGCACTGGGGCATCTACTTCGGCAAGATGCACTTCCCCGGCTATCTGCTGATCGCGTATGTGTTCCTGATGATCGTCGGCGGCCTGTCGGGCTTCTTCGTCGTGCCGATGAACGCGCTGCTCCAGCATCGCGGGCACGTGCTCCTTTCCGCCGGCCATTCGATCGCCGTGCAGAACTTCAACGAGAACCTCTCGGTGCTCGTCATGCTGTGCCTCTACGCGGTGCTCGTGTGGCTCGACATGCCGATCCAGTTCGTCATCGTGCTGTTCGGCTCCTTCGTGTGTCTCATGATGTACTTCGTGATGCGCCGGCATCAGGCCAATCAGCGCGCGTTCGATTCGGTCGCGCTGATCGGCGAAGCGCGGCACTGACGCGTCGCGCGCCCTCGTTTCGATCGACTCCCATCATGCTCGCCGCCGACCTCTTTCCGTTCGTCAGCCGCGTGCGCGAACGCGCGCCGCTCGTGCACTGCCTGACGAATCTCGTCGTCACCAACTTCACCGCGAACGTGCTGCTCGCGATCGGCGCCGCGCCCGCGATGGTCGTCGCGCGCGAGGAAGTCGCCGAGTTCGCCGCCGTGGCCAACGCGCTGTCGGTCAATCTCGGCACCCTCGACGTGCCGCAGAGCCGCGCGATCCGCGCCGCCGTCGATGCCGCCAACGACGCGGGCAAACCGTGGGTGCTCGATCCGGTCGCGGTCGGGCCGCTCGCGTTTCGCACCGAGTTCGCACTCGAACTGCTCGATGCGAAGCCCGCGGTGATTCGCGGCAATGCGTCCGAGATCATCAGCCTGTCGGGGGGCGCCGCCAGCGGACGCGGTGTCGACAGCACCGCCGCCACCGACGCCGCGCTCGATGCCGCACAGGTTCTCGCGCTGAAAACGCAGGCCGTGGTCGCGGTGACGGGCGAGACCGACTACGTGACCGACGGCCGCCGCGTGATCGCGCTCTCCAACGGCTCGCCGTTGATGACGCGCGTGACGGGCGTCGGCTGCGCGCTGTCCGCGACCGTTGCCGCGTTCGTCGGCACGGCGTCGGAGCGCGGCGAGTTCTGGGCCGCGACCGTCGCCGCCATCGCCTATTCCACCATCGCGGGCGAGCTCGCCGCGCGCGACGCCGCTCTGCCCGGCAGCTTCGCCGTCGCGTATCTGGACCGGCTCGCATCGATCGATGCCGAAGCCTTCGAGAAGACGCTCGCGCAACGCGATATCGTTTCCAGCTGACCATGCGCGCTCCATTCGATCTTTCGCTCTACTTCGTGCTCGACCCCGTGCAGTGCGGCGGCCAGGACGCAGCGGTTCGCGTCGCGCGCGCCGCGCTCGAAGGCGGCGCGACCCTCGTGCAGCTGCGCGCGCCCGAGTGGAACAAGCGCGCGTGGCTCGACCTCGCGCGCGAACTGTTGCCGATCACCCGCGCGCACGGCGTGCCGTTCGTCATCAACGATCACGTCGATGTCGCGCTGGCTGCCGGCGCCGATGGCGTGCATATCGGCCAGCGCGATCTGCCCGCCGATATCGCGCGGCGCTTGCTCGGGCCGGATGCGCTGATCGGGCTGTCGGTCTCGAACCTCGACGAAACCGCCGATGCGAATGCGCTCGCGGGTGTCGTCGATTATCTCGGCGCGGGCCCGGTGTACGCGACGCCGACCAAGACCGACGCTTCCGCGCCCTGCGGCGTCGATGGCCTCGCCGAACTATGCGCCGCCGCGCGCTTGCCGACCGTGGCGATCGGCGGCATCCAGACGCACAACGCCGCCGAGGTCATGCGCGCCAGACCCGCCGGTCTCGCGGTCGTCTCCGCGATCTGCAAGGCCGCCGACCCGCGCACAGCAGCCGCGGCCTTGTGCGCGACCATCGCGCGCGCCCGAACCTGACTCCGATATGCCTGCCACGAAATCCATTCCCAACGTTCTCACGATCGCCGGCTCCGACTCGGGCGGCGGCGCGGGCATTCAGGCCGACCTGAAGGCTTTCTCCGCGCTCGGCGCGTACGGCGCGAGCGTGATCACGGCGCTCACCGCGCAGAACACGCGAGGCGTGACGGCGGTTCATGCGCCGGAGCCCGCGTTCATCACCGCGCAGCTCGACGCCGTGTTCGACGACATCCGCATCGATGCCGTGAAGATCGGCATGCTCGCGAACGCGGGCATTGTGCGCGCGGTCGCCGATGCGTTGCAGCGTCATCGGCCGAAGCACGTCGTGCTCGACACCGTGATGATCTCGAAGAGCAATCACGCGTTGCTCGTGCCGGAAGCGGTCGCCGCGCTGCGCGACGAACTACTGCCGCTCGCGACGCTCGTCACGCCGAATCTGCCCGAAGCGGCGGCCCTGCTCGGCACCGAAAGCGCCGCCGACGAAGACGCGATGGTCCGTCAGGGCGAAGCATTGCGCGCGCGCGGCGCGCAGGCCGTGCTGATGAAAGGCGGCCATCTTGCCTCGAACGAGAGCCCCGACTGGCTGATCGAGGCGAGCGGCGCGCTCAGGCTCGGCGGCGCCCGCGTGCCGCTCAAGAACACGCACGGCACGGGCTGCACGCTGTCCTCGGCGATAGCGGCGCTGATCCCGCAAACCGATGATCTCGCGAGCGCCACCGCCGAAGCGAAGCGTTATCTGACCGGCGCGATCGAAGCGAGCACGCGGCTCGACGTCGGCCACGGCGTGGGGCCGGTGCATCATTTCTTCCGCTGGTGGTGATCGACGCGACCTGATCAGCGCGCGGACGCGGCGAACTCACGCGCCCGCGCCGGCCAGTCGTCCGGAACGATGAAGCCGCGCGATTCCTCGATCCATCCGCCCGCCTCGTCGCGCGCGTAGGCGGCGATCATCGTCGGCGCGAGCGCGCTTTCCAGACGAGATCGGATCGCCTCCGATTCCGCGATCAACGTCCGGGCAGCGCTCGCATCGAGCCGCCGCGATGCGAGCCACGCCATGCGCGGTTGCACGACCCACGCGCGTTCGACGTCCGCGACATGCGCCCGCGTATTGCGCCATTCCGACGCCGTGAGCCACCATCCGCGCAAATGATATGTGCCGATCTCGGGTGCGGGCTCGATGGGCCGGTCGTCCAGGCCATGATAGAAAAGCCGTCCCTTGATGAACAACTGCGCGCGCCACGGCCCTTCGAAGCCGAGCGCGGCGAACTCGGCGCGCGAGCTGAGCGCGAGTTGATGCGTGACGAGCCGCGCGTGCTTCAGATCGAAGCGATCCTGAAGGTTCGGCCCGACATAATCCGAGAGGCGCGCCGGACGGGATGCATCGTCATCGCCGATATGCAGATAGAACTTCACCGCGAGTTCCCAGTGCAGCCGCGCGCCGCTGGCCGATTCGAGCAGAAAATCGCATTCGCCGATGGTGCGCCGCTGGTGCCGCAACGGCACGTTCGCCGCGATGAGGCGCGCCGCGGGTCCGTGCGCCAGGAAGAATCGGATGAGGCTCTCGGCGTAGATGCCGAGCCGGGTGAACTTGGGATCGCGCGCGTGGTCGTGAAGCGGTCGTGGCGCGGCATCGAGGGCCTTAAGCCACGCGAGCGTCGCGTCACGTTCGTGGGTCGATGCGAACGGTCGGGCCAGCGCGGCATCGCCCTCGCAAAGCAGATCGGGGGCAAAGAGCAGCCAGGCGAGATCGCGAACCGTGACGTCGTCGAAACGATCGACGAGACGCGTGAGCTCGCTCGCCGCGGCGGCCATCAGATGCCGCCCTTCTCGGCTCCTTGCTCGACGCCGAGCGCGGCGAGCGCATCGCGGTATGTGTTGCGCGCGAGACAGAGATCGGCCCAGGCCTTCGACTTATCCTGCAGGCTGCGCAACAGATAAGCCGGGTGATACGTGACGATGACCGGCACGCCGCGATACGCGTGCACGCGGCCGCGCATCGACGCGATGCTGGCCTCGTTCTTCAGGAGACTCTGCGCGGCGAAGCGCCCCATCGCGACGATGACCTTCGGCTTCACCAGCTCGACCTGCCGTTGCAGATACGGCTCGCAGCGCGCGACTTCATCGAGCTCGGGATTGCGGTTGCCGGGCGGACGGCACTTGATCACGTTGGCGATATAGACATTCGACTCGCGCGACAACGAGAGTGCGCGCAGCATGTTGTCGAGCAGCTTGCCCGCCTGGCCGACGAACGGCTCGCCCTGTTTGTCCTCGTTCTCGCCCGGCGCCTCGCCGATCAGCATCCAGTCGGCTTCGCGATCGCCGACGCCGAAGACCGTGTTCGTGCGGCGTTCGCACAGACGGCAGCGTTCGCAGTTCGCGACGCGCTCGGCGAGCGCGTCCCAGTCGAGCGTGTGGACGTCGCTCGGGGCTTCCGTGACGACGGGTTCGGCATGGAGCGGCGCGTCGTCGGTCCAGGGAAGATCGTCGTAGGCGTCGAGAGGCGGCAGGTCGGAATCGGGCTGCGGTTGCGCGACAGGCTTGGGCTCTTGCCGCACCTCGACGGGCGCCGGCGCTTCGGCAACGTCGGCGACCGTCGGACGTTCCGGCTCGCGCGGCGCCTCGGGCGCCATCCCCCGCCGGACCCAGACCGGCCCGATTCCCAACTCCTCGATCAGCATTTCATCGAGCGCCATGCGCACTCTCCTTCATGAACGTCAGACGCATGACGATTGCGTCCTCACGCGAGCGATGGCGCGCGGGGTAATAGTTCTTGCGACGTCCGATGGCCGTGAAGCCGAAGCGCTCGTAAAGCTGGATCGCGCGCGGATTGGACGGCCGCACTTCGAGCAACACGCCGTCCAGCTTTTCGGCGCGCGTGAGGCGCACCGCCTCGCGCAGCAGCGTCAGGCCCGCGCCCGCGCGCTGCGCCGACGGCGCGACACACAGGTTGAGCAGATGCATTTCGTCGACGACCGGCATCAGCACGCAATAACCGATCAGCGTGCCGGTCACATGGCGCAGACACACGCCGTAGTAGCCGTTGCGCAGCGAATCCTGAAAGTTGCCGCGGCTCCACGGATACTCGTAGGCGAGTTTCTCGACTGCGGCGACTTCGTCGAGGTCGGCCTCGGTCATCGGCGTCAGATACCGATCGGCCAGCAACACGCCGCTCACCGAAGGGCCTCCTCACGCGCCCGCATGCGCTCCGCCGTGGTTTGCGCAACCTTGTCGCGCACGTATTCGGGCGCGGCGTGCTCGGGCGCGACCGTTCGGCCTGCCCGCAACGCCCGCAAGCCGATCAACGCGACCGGCAGTGCATGCGGCAGCGCCTCACGATCGACACGCGCGGCAGCGGCCAGCGCCGGCAGACGATCGCCGAACGCGGCCGCGGCGTTGCCGGCGAGCGCAAACGGCACGTCCGGCAGCGGCAGCGCGCCGGGCGCATCGAGCGCGGCGGGATGCAGTGTGAGCCAGTCGCCGGTGGCGGCGTCGAATTCGAAGTCGGCCCAGTAGACTTCGTCCATGCGGGCGTCGAGCGCAGCCAGCACGCGCGGCGGGATCGACGGATCGTCGAGGCGCGCGGCTTGCGCGCAAGCGAGCAGCGTGCTCACCGGCACCACGGGCACGTTCAGGCCGAACGCCAGCCCTTGCGCGACGCCGGTGGCCGTGCGCAGGCCGGTGAACGAGCCGGGCCCCGCACCGAACGCGATCGCGCCGCAATCGGCGAGCGCGAGGCGTGCCTCGTCGAAAAGTTCGCGCACGGCCGGCAAAAGGCGCGTGCTCGAAACGGCGCCGGTCGCCTCGTGGCGGCACCAGACGCGCGTGTCGCCGTTCACGTACTGTGGCGCGGCAGTTTCCGGATCGGGGGTGGAAGCGGTGTCGGCGAGCAGAAGCGCGACGGAGCAAAACTCTGTCGATGTGTCGAGGGCGAGCAAAACGGTGCGTGTCATAGCCGGTATTGTAATGCGGGACATGCGCCCGATTCGCGTGATCCGCACAGGCCGGGCGAACCGGATCGTGTCTGGAAGACGTCCTCGGTTGGAGGAAAGCCTCGACGCGCCGCGCCCGACCCGCTTGCTAAGATCGTTCGGTCCCATCTCGACAAGAACGGAGAACGCATGACCGATATCGACCAGCAATTCGTTCGGGCCCAGTCCGACGTGACGCAACTGTCCGAGCGCCCCGGCAATCTGACGCTGCTGCGGCTCTACGCGCTTTTCAAACAGGCGAGCGTCGGCGACGTGCAAGGCGAGAAGCCGGGCTTCACGGACATCGCCGGGAAGTACAAATACGAAGCGTGGGCCGCGCTGCAAGGCACGCCCGCCGACGACGCCAAGGCGCGCTACGTCGAACTCGTCGAATCGCTCAACCGAGGTGAAGCGGCCTGAGGGCCGCACCAGTCGGAGGCCGCGCCGGCCGATGCCCGGGGATGGCGCGGTCATGCATCAGAATGTGGCGCAGTGCAGCAAATTCGGATATACTTGCGACTCAGCGCTCGACTGTGGGTTGCAAGCCTCCCGGCAGGCCTCACGCAGCAAGGCGCTTCGTAGCGTTTCGCCCCAATCCAGTTTAGAAACTGTCCCCTCCCTGCTAGGCCGTTGCGCCGTTGTATTGTGCGCAGTCTGTTCCGCGGCCCGTCATGCATCAGGCTGACGTCAGCGCCCGTCGTTCTCTTCGGAACGATCGAGCCTGCCGAATCCGATACAGCTTCTAACAAAGATACTCGCCGCACGTTCGCGCGAGTAGCCTGCGTTTTTCGATTTGCTCGCTGTTTCTTCGCTCGCTGAATCCAACGACCTGGGTATGCCGATTGGCGCCGACGCCTTATTCCTCGTTTCAAGGATCGACATGACTTCGAGCTTCACCGCTAGCCCGTTGGACAATCTCGCAGCACAAACTGGCATCACCCCCACGGCCGACACGCCCGCAGCCGACGCACCCGCCGACAAGCCCGCCGGCCCCACTTTCGAATCCCTCGGCCTTTCCGCCGATATCGTGTCCGCGCTGACCGCCGCGGGCTATCAATCCCCGACGCCCGTGCAGCAGCGCGCGATTCCCGCTGCGCTCGCCGGCCGCGACCTGCTCGTTTCCAGCCCGACCGGCTCGGGCAAGACGGCGGCTTTCATGCTGCCCGCCATCGAGAAATTCGCGCAACTGCAAAAGCTCGAAGCGCAGCAGCCGCGTGCGCCGCGTGACCCGAACGCGCCGCGCGGCCGTCGCCCGCAGCCGATCGCCCGTCCGCGCCTGCTCGTGCTCACGCCGACGCGCGAACTCGCGATGCAGGTTTCCACCGCCGCGACCACGTACGGCAAGCACCTGCGCCGTCTGCGCACCGTCAGCATTCTCGGCGGCGTCGCGTACGGCCAGCAGTTGATGCTCCTCGCGAAGAACCCCGAAATCCTCGTCGCGACGCCGGGCCGCCTGATCGATCACCTCGAGCGCGGCCGCATCGACCTGTCGGAACTGAACATGCTCGTGCTCGACGAAGCCGACCGCATGCTCGACATGGGCTTCATCGAAGACATCGAGACGATCGTCGACGCCACGCCGGCATCGCGTCAGACGCTGCTCTTCTCGGCGACCATCGACAGCAAGATCACATCGCTGACCGGGCGTCTGCTGAAGGATCCGGAGCGCATCGAGATCGTGCAGAAGCTGGAAGCGAAGAGCAACATCGCCCAGACCGTGCATTACGTCGATGACCGCGATCACAAGGATCGTCTGCTCGATCACCTGCTGCGCGACGCCGGTCTCGATCAGGCGATCGTCTTCACGGCGACCAAGAGCGACGCCGACCTGATCGCCAATCGCCTCGCCGACGCGGGCTTCGAGTCCGCCGCGCTGCATGGCGACCTGCCGCAAGGCGCGCGCAACCGCACGATCCGCGCGCTGCGCGAGCGCCGCGTGCGCGTGCTGGTCGCGACCGACGTCGCCGCGCGCGGCATCGACATTCCGGGCATCACGCACGTCTTCAACTACGATCTGCCGAAGTTCGCGGAAGACTATGTGCACCGTATCGGCCGTACCGGTCGTGCCGGCCGCAGCGGCACGGCGGTGAGCCTCGTGCACTACGCGGAAATGGGCGCGCTGAAGCGCATCGAGCGTTTCGTGCGCTCGCCGCTGCCGGTGAACGTCGTGGCGGGCTTCGAGCCGCGCAAGGCGCCGCCCAAAGGCGGTTTCGGCGGCGGTCGCGGCCGTCCGGGCGGCAACGGCGGTGGCCGTCGCTTCGGCGGCAACGGCGGCGGCAGCGGCAGCGGTCGCGGCTATGGTCCGGGCAACGCGAGCGGTTACGGCAACAAGTCGAACGCCGGATCGCGCGAAGGCGGCTTCCGCGACGGCGGTGGCTATCGTGGCGGCAACAGCGACGGCGGCTATCGCGGCGGCAACCGTGGCGAAGGCGGCTACGGCTCGCGCGACGGCTACAGCGCACGCCGCAACGACGGCCCGCGCGCCCCGCGCCGCGGCAGCTAAGCGGCCCGCAAGAAGCGGCTTTTCAGCGCCGCTTCCCATGTAGAAAAAACCGATGCCTCGCGCATCGGTTTTTTTTCGTCTCATCGGCGCATTTCACAATGCGCAACGATCTTTTGCGTCGCAAAAGATGTGCTGCGCAGCACAAACGCGACCGTTGCGAGATAGAAAACCGCATCCCGCAATACGGAATATAAGGTCTATCCGATTGAATTTACTAGATAAATTTATTCACGAATTCGCCGATTGCAGGGTGTTTCGAAGATCGTCGTTTGTCTAGACTCTTATATAAGAGTTGAGCAAACGCAGGCTACCGAATCCCGGCCATCGAAGCTCAGCATCATCCAGGAACACCGCTTCAACATTCGTCGCTCAGTCCTTATCCCAAGGAGAAACGCTATGACGGCACGTCAACAACAAGCTCAGCAACTCCAAAAGCAATGGGAGACCGATGAGCGCTGGAAAGGCATCAAGCGCGGCTATTCGGCGGACGACGTCGTGCGCCTGCGCGGCTCGGTGCAGCCGGAGCACACGCTCGCGCGGCGCGGCGCCGAGCGGCTGTGGGCGTCGATCAACGAGGAGCCGTTCGTCAATGCGCTCGGCGCGCTGACCGGCAATCAGGCGATGCAGCAAGTCAAGGCCGGACTCAAGGCGATCTATCTGTCGGGCTGGCAAGTGGCGGGCGATGCCAACGTCGCCGGCGAAATGTATCCGGACCAGTCGCTGTATCCGGCGAATTCGGTGCCGCTCGTCGTGAAGCGGATCAACAACACGCTCACGCGCGCCGACCAGATTCAGTGGTCCGAAGGCAAGAATCCGGGCGACGAAGGCTACATCGACTACTTCGCGCCGATCGTGGCCGATGCCGAAGCGGGCTTCGGCGGCGTGCTGAATGCCTTCGAACTGATGAAGGCGATGATCGAAGCCGGCGCCGCGGGCGTGCACTTCGAGGATCAACTGGCGTCGGTCAAGAAGTGCGGTCACATGGGCGGCAAGGTGCTCGTGCCGACGCGCGAGAACGTCGCGAAACTCTCGGCCGCGCGACTGGCGGCGGACGTGTGCGGCGTGCCGACGCTGCTCATCGCCCGTACCGATGCCGAAGCCGCCGATCTCGTCACCTCCGACATCGACGACAACGACAAGCCGTTCCTCACCGGCGAGCGCACCGTGGAAGGCTTCTTCCGCACGAAGCCGGGTCTCGGGCAGGCGGTGTCGCGCGGCCTCGCCTACGCGCCCTACGCCGATCTCGTCTGGTGCGAAACCGGCAAGCCGGATCTCGAGTACGCGAAGAAATTCGCCGAGGCGATCCACAAGGAATTCCCGGGCAAGATGCTGTCCTACAACTGCTCGCCGTCGTTCAACTGGAAGAAGAATCTGGACGACGCGACCATCGCCAGGTTCCAGCGCGAGCTGGGCGCAATGGGCTACAAGTTCCAGTTCATCACGCTGGCCGGCTTCCACGCGCTGAACTACTCGATGTTCAATCTCGCGCACGGCTACGCCCGTTCGCAGATGAGCGCATTCGTCGAACTGCAGCAGGCCGAGTTCGCCGCCGCCGACAAGGGCTTCACGGCGGTCAAGCATCAGCGGGAAGTCGGCACCGGCTACTTCGATGCCGTCACGCAAACCGTCGAAAAAGAAGCCTCGACGACGGCCTTGCACGGCTCGACCGAAGATGAGCAGTTTTTCGACAAGAAGGTCGCGTGATACCGCGTCAGTCGGGCGAATCAGGCAGGTGAATCAGGGAGCGCGGTGAAAAGAAGCGGCGGGCGCGGCGCGTGCGATGACGCGCCGCGCCCGCCCTTCAAACGAAAGCGCATCGCGTGCGCTTTCGTTTGAGGCATCAGCGGTAAACGATGACCGGAATCTTGGTATGCGTCAGCACGCGCTGCGTTTCGCTGCCTATCAGCAGGCTGCCGATTCCGCGACGCCCGTGCGACGCCATCAGGATCACGTCGCAGCCATTTTGCTCCGCCGCTTCGATGATGCCGATATACGGCGCGGCATCGATGCTCGTCACGCTCGAACAGGGCACGCCGGCGCTCTCGGCGGCGCGCTCGACCGCGCGCAGGTGTTCGCGCGCTTCGTTCTCGGCGCGGGTGTGGAAGTCGTCGGGCGGCTCGACGGCGACATCGGCGAACGGCGAGTACGGATACTGCGGCAGGCACGCGTAAGCCGTGATGCGCGCGCCGACGGATTGCGCGAGATCGATCGCGCCGTCGATGGCCTTTTGCGATAGCTCGGAGCCGTCGGTCGGCACGAGGATGTGTTTGAACATGGTGTCCTCCCCGTTACGTGATGGTGCGTCGTTCTATTGTAGTAACGGGGACGGAGACGGAGAAATTTCGATGCACCGGCGGCGCTCGCCCGCTCCGACGCCAGGCTCCATATAGGATTCCGAAGTGTTGTCCATTCACGAAGTCAACCCCAATACCCCGTCGCGTTATACGTATGCTTGAGCAGATCGAGAAACAGACGCACGCGCAACGGCAAATGCCGTCGCTGCGGAAATACCGCGTGAATGCCGATCGGCGGCGCGGCGAACGCATCGAGCACGCTCACGAGTCGGCCTGCATCGATATCGTCGCCGACCTCCCACCAGGAGCGCCACGCGAGGCCCCGGCCTTCGAGACACCATTCGTGCAGCACGGCGCCGTCCGAGCACTCCATCGTGCCGGAGACCTTGATCGTCACGACCTTGCCGTCCTGCTCGAACACCCAGCCGCGCTGCTGGTTCGCCGACGCCCCGAGCGCGAGGCAGTTGTGGTGCGCGAGCGCGGCGAGATCGGCGGGCTCGCCGCGCTTCGCCAGATAGTCCGGCGACGCGACGCATACGCGGCGGTTTTCCCCGAGCTTCAGCGAGACGAGCGACGAATCGGGCAACTCGCCGAGACGCACGGCGCAATCGAAGCCCTCGTTGACGAGATCGACCATGCGGTCGGTCAGATCGAGACTCACGGACACATCCGGATGCAGCGTCGTGAATTTCGGCACGAGCGGCGCGACGTGACGCCGCCCGAAACCCGCCGGCGCGGACACGCGCAAATGCCCGCTGGCCTTCACGCCGCCCGCCGACACGCTCGCCTCGGCGTTCTGCATGTCGTTGATGATGCGTTGGCAGTCCTCGAGGAACGCCGAGCCTTCGAACGTCAGCGTGATCTTGCGCGTCGTGCGCACGAGCAGCTTCACGCCGAGCCGCTCTTCGAGCGCGTCGAGCCGGCGTCCGATGACGGCCGGCGCGATGCCCTCCGCCTGCGCCGCCGCCGACAGGCTGCCCTTGGCCGCAACCGAGGCGAAGGTCTCAATCTGTTTGAATCGATCCATGCGTGTTTGTCGTCAATACCGATACTCGCTCACAGATTAGGTAAGTAAAAGTAAAAGATCAAGTGATGCTGCGGTGCTTTTTCCATCACTTAGATCACGAATACAATCGGTTCCGACCTCTAAACGGAGCGCACGGCTATGTCGGCCATAACGACACACGCATCGTCCATCGAATTGTCCAGACCTCCCCGCGCAGTCATCTTCGACGCTTACGGCACGCTCTTCGACGTCCATTCGGTCGTCGCCGCCGCCGAGCAGCTTTTTCCTGGCCATGGCGACGCGCTCTCGAAGCTCTGGCGCCGCAAGCAGATCGAATACACGCAACTGCGCACGCTCGCGGACCCGGCGGGCGCGCATTACGAACCGTTCTGGAAGATCACGATCGATGCGCTGCGCCATGCGGCCGCGCGCCTGAAACTCGCCGACGCATTGACGAGCGCCGCCGAAAAGCGGCTCATGGACGAATACGCGTGCCTTTCCGCGTTTCCCGACACCCTGCCCGCGCTCAGATCATTGCGCGACGGCCTCGCCATTCCCCTCGCGATTCTGTCGAACGGCAATCCACCGATGCTCGACGTCGCCGTCAAAAGCGCCGGCATGGGCGGGCTCTTCGATCACGTGCTGTCCGTCGATGCCGCGCGCGCCTACAAGCCCGCTCCCGCCGCCTATGCGCTCGGCACGCAAGCCTTCGACGCCGCCGCGCGCGACATCGTCTTCGTGTCCAGCAACGGCTGGAACGTAGCTGGCGCAACGTGGTTCGGATACACGACGTTCTGGATCAACCGCGCCGCGCTGCCGCTCGAGGAACTGGGCGTCGCGCCGCACGGCAGCGGCCGCGGCATGACCGAACTCATCGCTTTCATCGAAAGCGGCTCCGCGCGTGCGCTCAACGCATCGCGCGGCCGCAAGACAGGCAGCGCACGCCGGCCGCCGGGCATCTAGCGGCCGGCTGCCCTTTCATTGCTTCATGCAACCACTAGCAAAACCGTCTGACCGACCAAGGAGAAAACCATGACGCATCCATCGAATCCGCTTTCGCTTCCGAAAGGCATGGCAATCTCGGCCGATATCAAGCCCGGCTACGAGACCATCCTGACGCCCGAGGCGCTCGCGTTCGTCGCGTCGCTGCATCGCCAGTTCGAGGCGCGCCGCCAGCAATTGCTCGGCGCGCGCGTCGAACGCACGAAGCGCCTCGACGCGGGCGAGCGTCCCGGCTTCCTCGAAGAGACGAAATCGATCCGCGAAGGCGACTGGAAAGTCGCGCCGCTGCCGAAGGATCTGCAATGCCGCCGTGTCGAAATCACCGGCCCGGTCGAGCGCAAGATGATCATCAACGCGCTCAATTCCGGCGCGGATTCGTACATGACCGACTTCGAGGATTCGAACGCGCCGAACTGGGACAATCAGATCGTCGGCCAGATCAACCTGAAGGAAGCGGTGCGCCGCACGATCGCGCTGGAGCAAAACGGCAAGTCGTACACGCTCAAGGACAAGATCGCGACCCTGATCGTGCGTCCGCGCGGCTGGCATCTCGACGAGAAGCATGTCACGGTAGACGGCCAGCGCGTGTCGGGCGGCATTTTCGATTTCGCGCTTTTCCTGTTCCACAACGCGAAGGAGTTGATCGCGCGGGGCAGCGGCCCGTACTTCTATCTGCCGAAGATGGAAAGCCATCTCGAAGCGCGCTTGTGGAACGACATCTTCGTCGCGGCGCAGGAAGGTGTCGGCATTCCGCGCGGCACGATTCGCGCGACGGTGCTCGTCGAAACGATTCTCGCCGCGTTCGAGATGGACGAAATCCTGTACGAGCTGCGCGAGCATAGCTCGGGCCTCAACGCGGGCCGCTGGGACTACATCTTCTCGGCGATCAAGAAGTTCAAGAACGACACGGATTTCTGCCTCGCCGACCGCGCGAAGATCACGATGACCTCCCCGTTCATGCGCGCCTACGCACTCGAGTTGCTGAAGACCTGTCACAAGCGCGGCGCGCCGGCGATCGGCGGCATGTCCGCGCTGATTCCGATCAAGAACGATCCGGCCGCCAACGATCGCGCGATGGGCGGGGTGCGCTCCGACAAGGCGCGCGACGCCACCGACGGCTACGACGGCGGCTGGGTCGCGCATCCGGGCCTCGTGCCGGTCGCGATGGAAGAGTTCGTGAAGGTGCTCGGCGACAAGCCGAACCAGATCGACAAGCAGCGCACCGACGTGCAGGTGACCGCGCACGACCTGCTCGACTTCCGTCCCGAAGAGCCGATCACCGAAGCGGGCCTGCGCAACAACGTGAACGTGGGCGTCCACTATCTCGGTTCATGGCTCGCCGGCAATGGCTGCGTGCCGATCCACAATCTGATGGAAGACGCCGCGACCGCGGAGATCTCGCGCTCGCAAGTGTGGCAATGGATCCGCTCGCCGAAGGGCAAGCTCGACGACGGCCGCAAGGTCACGGCCGCGATGGTGCGCGACATCACCATCGACGAACTGGAGAAAGTGAAGCAGGCCGTCGGTGCAACGGGCGCGGACACGAAGCCGTATGAACGCGCGGCGAAGATCTTCGAGGAGATGTCGACCTCGGCGCAGTTCACCGAGTTTCTGACGCTGCCGCTGTACGAGGAAATCTGACCGTTTCGGTCCTTCCGACGCACGATTGAAAAACGGCCCGAGGGCCGTTTTTTCGTCTGCCGCGCCTCATGGATCGCGCACGGCGTGTGCTACATTGCGCATCGTCTTTTCAACGATTCAACCGTGGAGCGCACTCACCGTGCGAACGACAGCATGAGCAATATCCAGCTCGATATCGAATGGACCGAAGCGGCATCGCGCAAGATCGAAAAACTGATGCCGCGCAACGTGAACAAGGACTCGTATCTGGCGTTGCCGCCCGTCGAATGTCTGCCGATGGAAGGCGACGTGCTCTTTCTCGGGCCGGCCGGCAAGCAGCAGCCGTTCATCGTCGCGGAGCGTCAGTATCATCACGACGGCGACGCCGACTGGACCATCATCCTGATCCTCGACGTCCCGCACGAAACACACTGACGACGGTCTTTCGGTCCGTCAGAGGATCTTGCTCGCGACACGGACCTCGCCGTGCTCGCACAAATCCGGCGACTTGGCGCGAAACGCCTGAATATGCGCCGATTCGCCGTGCTTCGCGAGCGCGGCCTCGCTCTCCCAGCGTTCGACGAAGATAAAGCGCCGCGGCTCCTTGATGTCGCGGTGCAAGTCGTATTGCAGCGCACCCGCTTCCTTGCGCGTCGGCTCGACGTTCGCTTCGAGCACTTGCCTCAGTTCTTCTTCCTTCCCCGGCTTGGCGACAAAAATCGCGACGACGGCCACTTCCGACATGAGCGTTCTCCTGTTTTCACTCAAACGATGAAAGCACGAGCATAACCGCGCACGGCGGACATCGCCGAAAACGCCTGACGAACCTGACGACCCGGCCAAAGAAAAAACCCGCGTTCCAAGAGAAACGCGGGTAAAAACCGTCGCCCTACGAGGATAGGCGACGGGGCCATCGGGGTTCGCGCCTGGCGAACCAATCGTCTGTTTGTCCGGCGCAACGCGCCTGATGAGCGCGCTTCGAAGAACGTCGGGCAGGTAAATGACGCCACTGATGCAATGTACTGTCCGCACGTTCATTTCTATAAGCTTTTGCGCACATTTCCCGATAGAAAGAATTGTCTGCGCAATTCTCAGACGACGCTCGCATTTCTGTGCATGCTGAAAAAATCGTTTGCGACCACGACTCGGTAATGAAGACGTAAAAAAAACCGCCTCGCAATCGAGGCGGTTTCTTCGGGATCGGGCTGAAAGATCAGCTGATCTGATCGGACAGTAACGCCATGATCTGGCGCGCCTGCGGCGACGAATCGACATTGCCCTTGTCGTCGACGATGGCGACGCGCGTCTGCTGCTCGGTGACCGCGCGCACGTTGACCTGATACTGCTTCGCCTTCATTTCCTTGCGACCGTGGAACACCTGGCTCCAGAAGCCTTGCTCCGCCGACGACTTGTCCGTCGGATCGACATAGCGCACGTAGTAGACGCCCTTGCTGCGGTCGCGGTCGTCCACCGTGAAGTTGGCGCGATCGAGCGCGATGCCCACGTGCAACCACGCGCGGTCATACGCTTCGGGCAGCGTCAGTTGCGAGGACTCGGCCTCGGGCACGACTTCGTTTCGGATCGGCGAGTTGCCCGAGTTCGCAACATTCTGCGCCGCGACCTTCGCCGCCTTCGAGTCGCCGCCCTTCGCGGCCTGAGCGCCCGCTGCGCCGGCAGCGCCGGCGGCGGCGGGCGTGTCGAGCGGCGTCGCGCCGCCGGCAGCCGTGCGTTGATCGGCCATCGAGAGCGAGGACATCAGGCGCTTCAGGTATTCGTTCTCGAGCGCCGGGTCGTTCGGGCGCGCCTGCCACTGGCTCGTGTCGTTGTTCACGCCGGTCAGCGCCTCGCGCATACCCTTCTGGCTGATGAACACGTACGTGCCGCCGCTCGGCGCCGTCTCGAGACGCGTGCGGTACTTGTTGCGCTCGGCGGTGACATAAGAATTGCCGGTCGCCTTGGCGAGCGTGTCGCGGATCAGGCCGTCGGAGATTTGCGGATGGGTTTCGTTCCAGTCCGTTTCCATCACGCCCTTGTCGCGCTGATCGACGACGAGCAGGAAACCCTGCTCCTGCCAGAAACGGCGGACCTGCGGCCACACCTGATCGGGCGTCTTGCCGTCGACGACGAGCCAGCGCTCGGTGCCGTCTCGCTGAATGTGCATGCCCGACACCGGTGGAACCACCGTGGGCGTGTTCGGAGCGACTTTCTGGATTTGCTGCAGATCGGACAGCGATGCCTGGCCGCCCTGCGGCGGCAGCGAACGCTGGTCGGACGCTTCGTCGAGCAGGTTCGGCGGAACGGCGAGAGACACCTGTTTCGAACGCTGATCGCTCTTGTAATTGAACGCGTTGGGATTGGACGAGCCACATCCCGACACGATTCCGGCCACCGCGAAAAGCGCAGCCACCCGCTTCGTTACACGAAAATCTGTCATTTGGAAAAGTCCTTCCGCTACGCCACGGGCGTTCTTCCGTGGATCAACCCGTTATTTTACCGGTCCGGCGCTGCGCAGTGAAAAAAGGCGAGCGAACGGCCGCCCAAAACAACCCCACCGCGCCCGTTTCGACCCTTGCCTGTCAGGCGAAGAAACACGCTCAAAGGCAGCGAACTGCAATCTCCGCACTCTTCATTTAAGCTGCTTCGCGCCGAATTGACAATTTATGACAATTACGAAAAGCGGCAATTCGGTCTTTCGATCTTCGCAACACCCTGATTTTTAGAGAGTTTGTCTCTCTCCGCCCCGGGTTCGCTGGTGTCACGGGGGTGGATCTGTGCGTATTGCGTTGCAGCGCCTTTCTCCTAAAATCTCATCTCAAAAAATAAGAAGAGTCCTAATTAACGGAGAGAAAAAGCATGAAAAAAATCAGAATTCCTCACTACGCAGCGGCATGCCTGACAATCCTCGCGATCGGCGCATCGGTTGACGTGCACGCTCAACTCGGCGCAACCGTGCCCGCCGCGGATGTGTCGCACGGCGATGTCGTGCAGCAGGCTCAGGGCGGCCTCGTCCAATATCACGAAACAACCGATGCCAACGGCATCGTCGTGCGTGAGTACGTCGATTCGAGCGGCCAGGTGTACGCGGTGTCCTGGCGCGGCCCGGCGATGCCGGACATTCGATCGCTGCTTGGCCAATACTTCGAGACGTTCAGGCAAGGCGCGAACGCATCGACCGCCGACGCGGGACTGCACACGTCGCGCGTCGCGAAGGGCGATCTCGTCGTCGAAAATCGCGTGCGGCTGCGCGAATTCAGTGGCCGCGCATGGCTCGCGAGCGCCTTGCCGCCGGGCGTGACTTCGACCGACATCCAGTGAGCGCCCGACGATGAAAACCCGTGCCCTTCTCTCGATGCCCGCCCTCGCGCTCTGCGTTTTTCTCCACGCCTGCGGAGGCGGCGGCGGCGGTGGCGGCAGCACCTCGACCGGCAGTTCCGCCGCGCCGTCCCAGCAGGCCAGCGCGCCCGATGCGGCCAGTGCCGCCGCGCCCGCGATCGCGGCATCCTCGCCGTCCGCCAATACGACCGTGGCGCAGTCGACGACGCCCAACGTCCAGACGATCCGCGTCTCCAGCACGCCGACCAACACGCGCAACATGCTGCAAACCAGCGTAACGATCTGCGTGCCCGGCACGAATACGTGCCAGACGATCGACAACATTCAGGTCGACACCGGCTCGCACGGCCTGAGAGTGCTGGCGTCCGCGCTCGATTCGTCGATCGCACTGCCGCTGCTCGCGGGCAGCAGCCAGAGTGCGATCGTCGCGGAATGCGCCGTCTTCGGCTCGGGCTATACCTGGGGCGCGGTGCGCACTGCCGATGTCCGGCTCGCGAGCCAGGTCGCGCGCTCGACCTCCGTGCAACTGATCGCCGATATCGCCGCGGGCAACGCGGCGCAAGACTGCAGCCAGTCCGGTTTGCCGATGCTCTCCGCGTCGAGCCTGCGCGGCAACGGCATACTCGGCGTCGGACCGTTCACCGCCGACTGCGGCGCGGGCTGCGCAGCCTCCGCAATGCCGCGCTGGTACTACGACTGCGTGTCGAGCAACTGCGTCTCGAGCAAGGTGTCCGTCGCGCAGCAAGTGACCAATCCTGTTGCTAACTTCGCCACCGACAACAATGGCGTGCTGATCGAGTTGCCCGACGTGCCGGACAGCGGCGCGTCGGCGGTCACGGGGACGATGACCTTCGGCATCGGCTCGCAGTCGAACAATCTGCTCGGCTCCGCGACCGTGCTCAAGTCGAACTCGCTGTCCGGCTACGTCACGACGGATTTCGGCGGCAGCCAGTATGGGTCGAGCTTCATCGACAGCGGATCGAACGGCGTCTTCTTCCCGTCGACGACGCTAGCCAAATGCGGCGTGTGGTATTGCCCGTCGACGCCGCAGACGATCGCCGCGACGATCCGCTCGTCGAGCGGCGCGCAAAGCGCGGTGAGCTTCACGATTGCGCAATCGACGGCCTTGTTCGGCACGGGCCACTTCGCCTTCGACAATCTCGCCGGTACGGCCAGCGGCTACTTCGACTGGGGCCTGCCGTTCTTCTACGGCCGGCGCGTATTCACGGCGCTCGACGGAAGACCGACGCCGGCGGGACCGGGGCCGTATTACGCGTTCTGAACCCGGAAATGAAAAAGCCGCTTCCGGTGTCCCGGAAACGGCTTTTCGTCAGGGCTGGCGCGTGACTAGGCCTTGCTTTCCTCGTCGAAGATCTTCTGCGCGAGATGGAATGCCGAATTCGCCGCCGGCACGCCGCAGTAGACCGCCGTCTGCAGCAGCACTTCCTTGATCTCGTCTTGCGTTACGCCGTTGTTCTTCGCGGCGCGCAAGTGCAGCGCGAGTTCTTCGCTGCGGTTGAGCGCGACCATCATCGCGATCGTGAGGAGGCTGCGCGTATGGCGCGGCAGGCCATCGCGCGTCCAGATTTCACCCCACGCATAGCGCGTGATGAAGTTCTGGAATTCGGTCGTGAGTTCCGTGCGATTCGCAAGCGAGCGGTCCACGTGCGCGTCGGACAGCACCGCGCGGCGCACCTTCATCCCGGCTTCGTAGCGTTCGTCGTCGGTCATTGTCATTCTCCGAGGAATTCGAGGACGGCGCGCGTGTAGTCGTCGCGCTTTTCGATGTTCGACAGATGCGCGGCGTCCAGCTCGACGTAGCGCGAACCCTCGATGTAACCCGCGAGCTCACGGCCCTGCTCGGCCGTCGTCGACAGATCGTGCGTGCCCGAGATCACGAGCACGGGCAGCTTGATCGTCTTTGCTTCGTCGCGCAGGTCGGCATCGCGGATCGCTTCGCAGTTCGACGCGTAGCCGTCGCCGTCGGTGTGGCGAAACACGTCGCGGATATTCGACAGCACGAGTTGCTCGCGCTCGAGGAACGGCGCGGTGAACCAGCGCGCGATCACCGTATCGGTCAGCGCGGGCATGCCGCCCGTCTCGCGCGCCTTCGCGGCGCGCGGCGTCCACACGGCATCGGAGCCGATCAGCGCCGCGGTGTTCGACAGCACCACGCGCGCAAAGCGCTGCGGATGACGCGCGGCCAGCCCGATGCCGGTCAGGCCGCCCATCGACAGGCCGCAGTAATTCGCGCGCTCGATTTTCAGATGATCCATCAGGCCGATCACATCGCCGATCAGCTGATCGATCGTGTACGGGCCCGCCGGCACGTCCGAATGGCCGTGACCGCGCGTGTCGTAGCGCAGCACGCGATAGCGCTTCGCGAAGGCCTCGATGTTCGGCGTCCACATCGACACATCGGCGCCGAGCGAATTCGACAGCACGAGCCACGGGGCGTCGTCGCCCGCCGTGACATCGATGCGATAGTGAATCCGCGTTCCGTTCACTTCGGCAAGAGGCATGTTTTTACCGCTCCTGTTGGTTCGATTGAGCGTTCGCGATGGCGGCATCGACGAACGCCTGCGCCTGTCCGACGTAGTTCGCCGGATCGAGCAATTGCTTCAATTGATCTTGCGACACATGGCGCATGACGGTTTCGTTCGCGGCGAGCTCGTCGAAGAGCGATGTGCCGTTCGCGACCGACGCCTTCGACGCGCCTTCGACCAGCTTGTGCGCATCGAGCCTGCCGATGGCGTCGCCGAGCGCGAGCATCACCGCTTCGCCGAGCACGAGGCCGTGGGTCACGTTCAGGTTTTGCGCGAGACGTTCGACGTTGACTTCCATCGCCACAACGATGCCGGCGATGTTCGACAAAGCGCCCGCGGTCAGACGCGCGAGATCGGGCAGCGCTTCCCATTCGGCCTGCCAGCCGCCCAATGCGCGCTCGTGCTCCTGAACCATGCCCGCGAAGATCGTCGCGACGAGGTTCGGCGCGCGCGTCGCCGCGGTGAGCACGGCCGCGCAGCCGACGGGATTGCGCTTGTGCGGCATCGTCGACGAACCGCCCTTGCCCGCGGCGGCCGGTTCGGCGACTTCGCCGAGTTCGGTCTGCATCATCAGCGAGATGTCGCGCGCGATCTTGCCGAGCGTGCCCGTCAGCATGCCGAGAAACGACGCCGCTTCCGCGATGCGATCGCGCTGCGAGTGCCACGGCAACGCGGGCAGCGTCAGCCTCAGATCGTCCGCGAGCGATGCCGCGACAGGCAACGCCTTGTCGCGCAGACTCGCAAGCGTGCCCGCCGCGCCGCCGAATTGCAGCACGAGCGCGCGCGTTTTCAGTTCACCGAGACGCCGGCGATGACGCGTCACCGCATCGAGCCACTGCGCGAACTTCAGACCCAGCGTGATCGGCAGCGCTTGCTGGAGCCACGTGCGGCCAATCATCGGCGTCTTCTTGTGCGCCTGCGCCTGTGCGGCGAGCGCATCGGCGAGCGCGCGCAAATCCGCATCGATCAGATCGAGGAAAGCGCGCAATTGCAGCACGACGCCCGTATCGATGATGTCCTGACTCGTCGCGCCCCAGTGCACGTACTTCGCGGCTTCGGCGTCGTTCGCCTTCACGACGGCCGTCAACTGCTTGACGAGCGGAATCGCGAGATTGCCGCCCGCTTGCGCGCCGGTCATCAATGCGTCGGCATCGATGTTATCGGCCTTGCACGCGCCGACGATCGCCTCGACCGCGCCCGACGGAATCACGCCGTGCCTGGCCGACGCCCGCGCGAGCGCGGCTTCGACATCGAGCATCGCCTGCACGGTCGCGCGCGGCGACCAGATCTCGTTCGCGTCCGCGTTGCCGCAGATCAGATCGGTGAGACGTCCAGTCGATGAGAACATGCACTCAGACCCGCTCGATGATCATCGCGATGCCCTGACCCACGCCGATGCACATCGTGCAGAGCGCGTAGCGTCCGCCCGTGCGATGCAGCTGGTAGCTTGCGGTCGTGACGAGCCGCGCGCCCGACGCGCCGAGCGGATGGCCCAGCGCGATCGCGCCGCCGTTCGGGTTGACACGGGGATCGTCGTCGGCGACGCCGAGCATGCGCAGCGTCGCGACACCTTGCGACGCGAACGCTTCGTTCAGCTCGATCACGTCCATCTGGTCGATGGTCATGCCCAGACGCGCGAGCAGCTTCTGCGATGCCGGTCCCGGGCCGATGCCCATCACGCGCGGCGGCACGCCTGCCGTCGCGAGGCCGAGAATGCGCGCGCGCGGCGTGAGGCCGTTGCGCTTCGCGCTCTCTTCGTCGGCGATCAGCATCGCGACCGCGCCGTCGTTCACGCCCGACGCGTTGCCCGCCGTCACCGAGCCGTCCGGGCGCACGACGCCCTTCAGCTTCGCGAGCGCTTCGAGGCTCGTCTCGCGCGGATGCTCGTCACGATCGACGACGAGCGCATCGCCCTTCTTCTGAGGAATCGTCACCGCGACGATTTCCTGAGCGAGCGTGCCGTCCTTCTGCGCACGCGCCGCCTTCTGCTGACTGCGCAGCGCGAATGCGTCCTGATCGGCGCGGCTGATCTTGTAATCGTCCGCGACGTTCTCGGCCGTCTCGGGCATCGAATCGACGCCGTATTGCTTCTTCATCAGCGGATTGATGAAACGCCAGCCGATGGTCGTGTCGTGGATCTCTGCAGAGCGCGAGAACGCGCTCGTCGCCTTGCCCATCACGAACGGCGCGCGGCTCATGCTTTCGACGCCGCCCGCGATCATCAGGCTCGTCTCGCCCGCCTTGATCGCGCGGGCCGCGACGCCGATCGCGTCCATGCCCGAACCGCACAGGCGGTTGACCGTCGAGCCCGGCGTGCCGATGGGCAGGCCCGCCAGCAGCGCCGACATGCGCGCGACGTTGCGGTTGTCCTCGCCCGCCTGGTTCGCGCAGCCGTAGATCACTTCGTCGATGGCTTCCCAGTCCACTTCCTTGTTGCGCTCGACCAGCGCGCGCAGCGGCACGGCGCCCAGATCGTCGGCGCGCACGGAGGACAGCGAGCCGCCGTAACGGCCGATCGGCGTGCGGATGGCATCACATACGAAAGCTTCTTTCATCAGTTGCTCCAGTTCTCTTGTGTCTCGGGCTCAGGCAGCTTCGGTGAGCGGCGCATATTGAAGCGGCACCTTGGCCAACTTCTGCAATTCTTGGAACGACAGACCTTCCACGATCTCGCGCACGACCAGGCCTTCCGGGGTCACGTCGAACACCGCGAGATCCGTGTACACGCGGTTCACGCACGCCACGCCCGTCACCGGATACGTACACACGTCGACGAGCTTGCTTTCGCCCTGTTTCGTGAGCAGTTCCATCATCACGTAGACCTGCTTCGCGCCGATCGCGAGATCCATCGCGCCGCCGACCGCCGGAATCGCGTCGGGCGCGCCGGTGTGCCAGTTGGCGAGATCGCCCGTCGCGGACACCTGGAACGCGCCGAGCACGCAGAAGTCGAGATGGCCGCCGCGCATCATCGCGAACGAATCCGCGTGATGGAAATACGCGCCGCCCGTGAGCAGCGTCACGTGCTGCTTGCCCGCGTTGATGAGTTCGTCGTCTTCCTCGCCTTTCGCGGGCGCCGGGCCCATGCCGAGCAGGCCGTTTTCGCTGTGCAGGAAGATTTCGCGGTCGGCCGCCAGATGATTGGCGACGAGCGTCGGCACGCCGATGCCGAGGTTCACATACGCGCCTTCGGGAATATCCGCGGCCACGCGCTTGGCCATTTCGTCACGAGTGAGTTTCTTCATGGCTTGTCGTCCTTAAGCGGCAATTTCGGCTGCGAGTTCCGCTGCGTGCACGGTCTGCGGCACTTCCACGACGCGCTGCACGAAGATGCCCGGCGTCACGATGTTTTCGGGGTCGAGTTCGCCGAGCGGCACGACCTTCGACACCTGCACGATGGCCGTCTTCGCGGCGCTCGCCATGATCGGGCCGAAGTTGCGCGCAGTCTTACGATAGACCAGATTGCCCCAGCGGTCGCCCTTATATGCCTTCACGAGCGCGAAATCCGCGTGCAGAGGCGCTTCGAGCACATATTGCTTGCCGTCGATCAGACGCGTTTCCTTGCCTTCCGCGAGCTTCGTGCCGTAGCCCGTCGGCGTGAAAAAGCCGCCGATGCCCGCGCCGGCCGCGCGGATGCGCTCGGCCAGGTTGCCCTGCGGCACGAGTTCCAGCTCGATTTCGCCCGCGCGATAGAGCGCGTCGAACACGTACGAATCCGTCTGACGCGGGAACGAGCAGATGATCTTGCGCACGCGCTTCGCCTTGAGCAGCGCGGCGAGACCCGTGTCGCCATTGCCGGCGTTGTTGTTGACGATCGTGAGCTCGCGCGCGCCCTGCTCGATGAGCGCGTCGATCAGCTCGGACGGCATGCCCGCCGTCCCGAAACCGCCGATCATGATGGTCGCGCCGTCGTGGACGTCGGCCACGGCCGAGGCGAGCGAATCGAAAATCTTGTTGATCATGTGCCGTTCCTTCTCCTGTCTCGGGAAAGCCGATCTGGCATCGCGCTTCCCGAATTCGGGTTTACCAGTTGGTAATCAGACTTGCTTCAAAATGTTCGTCATGCGAACATGGATTCGTTTAGCGAACATCCGAATGGTAGTCCCGCATTCGTTGTCGTGTCAACGAAGCAAGTGCGACCTACGGGTTTTCACCGGTGCCGATCCGCTCGGCTGTCCGTTCGCGCGTTTCATGATGAGCCTTATGAAGACTTTAGCCACTCCCAATCCGGAAGCCGAAACGCAGGATGCGCAATCGCGCCCCGGCGATGCATATGTGCAGTCGTTCGCGCGCGGGCTCGCCGTGATCCGCTCGTTCGACGCCAACCGTCCCGCCCAGACCCTGACCGATGTCGCCGCCGCAACGGGCCTCACGCGCGCGGGCGCGCGCCGCATTCTTCTGACGCTGCAGGCGCTCGGCTACGTCGAAGCGGACGGACGTCTCTTTCAGTTGACGCCGAAGATCCTCGATCTCGGTTTCGCCTATCTGACGTCGATGCCCTTCTGGAATCTGGCCGAGCCGGTGATGGAAGAACTCGTCGAGCAGGTGCACGAAAGCTGCTCGGCGGCCGTGCTGAACGGCGCGGAAATCGTCTACGTGCTGCGCGTGCCGACACACAAGATCATCACGCAGAATCTCTCGATCGGCAGCCGTTTGCCCGCGTTCTGCACGTCGATGGGCCGTGTCCTGCTCGCCGCGCTCGACGAAGCGCGCCTCGATGAAGTGCTCGATTCGAGTTCGCTCGTCGCGCGCACACCGCGCACGATCATCGACAAGGACGCGCTCAAGGAAGCGATCGCCATCGTGCGGCGCCAGGGCTGGGCGATCGTCGATCAGGAGCTGGAGGAAGGATTGATCTCGATGTCCGCGCCGATCCACGACCGGCAAGGCCGCGTGATCGCGGCGCTGAACATCAGCGGCAACGCGCAGCGCAAAAACGCGAAGCAGATGGTGAAGGCGTTTCTCGAGCCGCTGCAGGAAGCGGCGCAGCGCGTGTCGGACATGGTCGCGCGACGCGGATGACGCCGCATTGACGCGCGAGCAGGCAGACTCCGCCATGAACGATCTCGATCTCAACCTGATTCCCTACCTCGTCGCCATCGAGGAGACGCGCAACGTGAGCCGCGCCGCCGAGCGGCTCGGCGTGAGTCAGCCGCGCGTGTCGACGGCGCTCGCGCGCCTGCGCGAATATTTCAACGATCCGCTCTTCGTGCGCACCTCGCGCGGCATGGAGCCGACGCCGCGAACCATCGCGCTCGTGCCCGCGGCGCGCGAGGCGCTCGCGCGGATCGAACGCGGCTTGCTGGACCGGCAGCATTTCGATCCCGCGACCAGCACGGAGACGTTTTCGATCGCGCTCTCCGATGTCGGCGAAATCGTCTTCCTGCCGCGCCTCTTGCAGGCGTTCGCGAAACAGGCGCCGAACGCGAATCTGCGCTCGGTGTCGGCCTCGCACGGCGATGTCGAGCGCGGACTCGAAGCGGGCGACATCGATCTCGCGGTCGGCTATTTTCCGGACTTGCGCGGCAACAATTTCTTTCAGCAGCGCCTCTTTTCACATCGCTTCATCTGCCTGATGCGCCGCGATCATCCGTACGCGAACCAGCCGCTCACGCTCGAACGCTTCATGGAATGCGGCCACGCGGTCGTGCGCGCGGAAGGCCGCAGCCAGGAAATTCTCGAGAACTATCTCGACAAGGAACGCGTGCGGCGCCGCGCGGTGCTCGAGACGCCGCACTTCATGAGCCTTCCGTTCATCCTGTCGCGCACCGATCTGATCGCGACGGTGCCGCATGCGATCGGCTTCGCGTATGTGGCAGAGCACGCGTCGATCACGCTCGCCGAACCGCCGCTCGCGCTGCCGCGCTTCGACCTGAAGCAGCATTGGCATCGCAAGTTCCACAACGATGCACGCACGGTGTGGCTACGCGGCATCGTCGCTTCGCTCTTCAACGACGAACTCGACGAGTGGCCCAAATAGGCCCCCGCGCGGTCCAGGCAAACATCGCCCGTCGATAAATCCGGCTAACATTAGCGTTTTGTTTCCCGACAGGAAATGATTCGATGGATGCTCTGACCAGCTTGCGCGTATTCCGCGAAGTCGTCGAGGCAGGCAGCTTCGTGAAAGCCGCGGAACGGCTCGACATATCGACAGCGATGACGAGCAAGCACGTCGCGAATCTGGAACGTCAGTTGGG
The DNA here is from genome assembly GCF_905220305.1 of Caballeronia sp. J97. Taxonomy (NCBI): domain Bacteria; kingdom Pseudomonadati; phylum Pseudomonadota; class Betaproteobacteria; order Burkholderiales; family Burkholderiaceae; genus Caballeronia; species Caballeronia sp. J97. Next base: position 289,582 of record NZ_CAJMZL010000001.1, read on the forward strand.
CGTGCGCCTCCTGAACCGCACGACGCGCCATCTGAGTCTCACGGAAGCCGGCAACGTGTACTACGAGCAGTGCAGCGAGGCGCTCGACATCCTGCAGGCCGCGCAAGCCGCCGTCGGCGTGCAGACGGCGCAACCGCAGGGCGTGCTCAAAGTCACCGCGCCTGGCTGGTTCGCCAATCGCACGTTCGCGGACCTGCTCGTCGCGTATCAGGCGCGCTATCCCGGCGTGCTTGTGGATCTGCGGCTGGAGAATCGCTTCGTCGATCTCGTCGAAGAAGGGTACGACATGGCGATTCGCGCCACCTCGGAGCCGTCGCCCTCGCTGATCGTGCGGCCCCTGTGCAAGATGCCTTTCGTGCTCGCGGGCGCGCGCGCGTATCTGGAGCGGCACGGCAAGCTGCGCCATCCGGACGATATCGCGCGGCATCGGTTCGTGTTGCCGACGTATACGAACATCGATTCCGTGACGTTGACGGGACCGGACGGCGCTTTCATCGTGAAGAATCAGGCGGTGCTCAAGACCAACGATACGTCGATGGCGCTGCAACTCGTGCGCGCCGGGCTCGGGCTCGCGTACTTTCCAGCGTGGATCGTCGAGCCGGAGCTGGCAGCGGGCTCGCTCGTACGCGTGCTGCCGAGCTATACGGCGTTCGCGCCCTCCGTCTACGCGGTCTACACGAGCCGCAAGTACATGACGACGAAGGTGCGGACTTTTATCGACTTCCTGTCGGAATCGCTGGCCGATCGGCCGATATGATTAGGAATACTCTTATTCTGTCGTCGAGTCTTGCATGTAATGATCGCGCCGCTTCCGGGTCGGGCGCTCTAGATGCGACAGAAATTTTCATCTTGCGCGCCGCCGGGATCATCCCTGCTACTTGCACGCGAGGCACGCGCGATATGGATTTTCCCTGGCTTCCCTTGTTCTTCAACCTGGCCTTGCTCTGCCTGACGCTGTTTATCTGCCGCACGTTGAACGCAGGTGAAGGCAGCCTGAGGTGGAACGGCGCACTGATTTTCCTCGTTCTGTGCTGTCTGGCGATGGTGCTGGATTTCACACTGACGATGATCTTCGCGTCTGCCGCCTTTCATGAGCGCACGTCGTACGACAGCTTCGGGTCGAGGATCGCATGGAGTGAGCGCATCCTCACTTACCTGATTCCATGCGCGATTTCCTTGCTTCTGGCACTGCGGTTCAGGTCGCGTCAGCGCTTTTCGCGCGAGCTCGGTCGCAGCCGCAGTGAGGCAGCGCGCGAAGAGTCGGTACAGATTCAAACCTCGCCTTACACGCAGTCGAAGCTGACGCTCTGACGCGCCGCGAGTGAATTTGGTAAGTCCAAAAGCGAAATTGTTCGAAGCAGTTCTACTATTCGTTTCTCTCTGATATACTTTCGCTCTTTCGGGGCGTAGCGCAGCCTGGTAGCGTACCTGCATGGGGTGCAGGTGGTCGGAGGTTCAAATCCTCTCGCCCCGACCAGAAATCAAAAGGCTCTCCGGCTTCTGGCCGGAGAGCCTTTTTCTTTGTGGCCCATTCCAGGTCGTCGCATGGCCTCATCCGAGCAAGAACAATGGCATACAACAAGCTCAACAACCCGCGTGCGTTTCCCGGCAACAGCAACTACGGCATGTCGCTGCGCGACTATTTCGCGGGCCAGGCGCTGGCAGGCGACATGGTCGACGAACGCATTCCCGACGACGCCTCGAGCGCACTGCTCGAAAAGCGTGCGCTGCTCTACTACCGGCTCGCCGATGCCATGCTGAAGGCGCGCGCCGAAGAAGAGGCGCTGACCAACACGACCGCCATGATGGGCATGAACGTCTGACGCAATCCGCTGCAGACAATCCGTTCGGCAAGAAGGCCGCGCCACTGTATATTCAGACATAAGAATCAAAAAAACACTTGTGTGTCAGTGCTTTAAGCCCTAGTCTTAAGGTGACATATAAGGAACGGCGCCATGCCATTGTCTGTCCCAGCGCCCTCGCAACAGCGGCGCACCCGAACCGGCCGAGCCTGCTCCCCGTTGCGTGCGGAAGTGGCGCGATGGTTCGATCCGGGCAGCCGCGCGCGCGTCACGCGCTTCGGGCGCATCTATCCCGGCGGCAGCCGTTATGTGTGCGTCAGCGCCACCCGGCCAGGCCGATGCTTCGCGCTTTACTTCTTCCACCATGGCATCGATGACTGGCGCATCTATCCACCGTGGGGCGTCGGGCCGAGCATCGTCTACTGGTCGGTCAAAATGAAACTGCCGCCCTCGCAAGCCGCGGGGCCCAAGAAGCGCTTCCGCGTAGGCGTCAAGCCTTAGCCGCAAGCAGCGTCTGCCCAGTCATCGTCTCGTCGACGGCGCGCTTGTAGACCTTCGCGACGTCCGCAGCCGCGATGCCTTGCGATGCATCCTTGCCCATCGAAGCCAAGGTCTCCGCGACCCAGCCCGGACTCACGGTATTCACGCGCAGCTTGCCTTGCAGCTCGAGCGCCGCCACGCGCACGAAACCTTCGACACCCGAATTGACAATGCTCACCGCCGCGCTGCCGATCATCGGTTGCTGAGCGAGGGTGCCGCTCGTCAACGTAATGGAACCGCCTTCATCCACGTGGCCGATCGCGCAACGCACGAGATTCACCTGCCCCATCAGCTTGTTCGCAAGGCTGAACGCGTAATCGTCATCGCCGAGCGAATCGAGCGGTGCGAACTTCGCCGCGCCTCCGACGCACACGACAGCGCCGACCTTGCCGACTTTATCGAACATCGCGACGATGCTCGCCTTGTCCGACAAATCCACCGATACATCCGAGCCCTTTCGGCTCGCGGTGATCACTTCGTGCCCGGGCTCGAAAATCCGTTTGATCTCCGTGCCCAACATGCCTGTCGCGCCAACGAGCAACACTCGCATAAGCCCTCCCGAATCGATGTGAGAAAGCCACGGCGGGCGCGCGCCCGGAGCGGCAATCAGGAAAAGAGCAAGCAACTATGCTACTGCCGTCGGGAACACTACGCAGAGCATGCACCGGACGAAAAAAATGCCGCGACGATGCGCGGCATTGTGTTCCGGATCCGGGCGGCGCTCATCCGCCCAAGAGATCGATCACCTGAAGAATATCTTTGCGTAGCTGATCGACATCGACGCCCGATTGCGCCGGCGCCGAGGCTTGCGTGTCGGCCATGTCCGCTTCTTCTTCGAGCGCGCGTCCTTGTGAATCGAGCCGGTTGCGCGCCCCGTTGATCGTGAAGCCCTGTTCGTAAAGCAACTCGCGGATGCGCCGGATCAACAAGACTTCGTGATGCTGATAGTAGCGGCGATTGCCACGCCGCTTGACCGGCCTCAGTTGCGTGAACTCCTGCTCCCAATAGCGCAGTACGTGAGGCTTGACGCCGCACAACTCGCTGACTTCGCCAATCGTGAAGTAACGTTTGGCAGGGATCGGAGGCAAGACGACTTTTTCCATCGTCGATCAACCATCGTTATAAGTGATGTCGATTGAAGCGCGGTGGTCAAGCAGCACGGCGCACGAAGCGTTCGTGCGCCGCCGGGATCAGCGAGTGAGATCGGTCTCCGCTCCCGTTTCGACCAGCGCCTTCAGCTTCTGACTTGCATGAAACGTGACGACCCGCCGCGCGGCGATAGGAATGGCCTCACCCGTCTTCGGGTTGCGTCCCGGACGCTGAGGCTTGTCGCGCAACTGGAAGTTGCCAAAGCCGGAGAGCTTGACGCTCTCCCCGCTCTCCAGCGCATCGCGGATGACTTCGAAGAAGGCTTCGACCATGTCCTTGGCTTCGCGCTTGTTCAGACCGACATGGTCGAACAGCATCTCCGCCAATTCGGCTTTGGTGAGCGTCGGCGTATCGCCGGGCACGCTCGAGGTCTGGGTATCTCGGGTCATGGCGCTACGCTGCGCCGAAAGAAGGGCTTCGAAATCACTCGAGTTCATTTGGTTCATATCGGTAAAACGGCGCTTGCCATATTTAAGACTTGGCGATCGACGGACGGGCCAACTGCAGGCTATCCGCGCAACCGCGCGCCGTGTACTCGAGCCAGGCGATCCACCAGCGTTTTGATAGCCGTATCGACCGTTTCGTCCTGAAGCGTGCCGCCAGTATCTTGCAACGTTACCCGGAAGGCAAGACTTTTCTCATGCGCTCCCAAGCCGCCGGAAGTATTTGATTTTGGACGAAATTCATCGAAAAGCGCAACCCTTGTGACGTGCCTGCAAGCGGCCTCGGATCGAGCGTTTTCGAGTTCGTCGAGCAACGCCTGAACCGGCACGTTTTGATCTACGACAATCGCGATATCGCGACGCACGGGCGGAAATTTCGACACTTCGGACGGCGCCGGCAACGCGCGATCCATCAGCGTGTCGGCGTCGAGTTCGAAGAGGATCGGCGCATTCGGCAGATCGTACTTCTGGAGCCAGCGCGGATGCAGCTCGCCGATCCAGCCGACCGCGCGCCCCGCCACTTCGATGCGCGCGCCGCGTCCCGGATGCAGCGCCGGATGCTCGGCCTTCACGAAGCGCGGCACGACCGGCGCGAAGAGCGCTTCGACATCGCCCTTCACGTCGAAGAAGTCGACATTGCGCGAGGCCGAGCCCCATTGTTCCTCGACCACCGGACCATACGCGAGTCCGCCGATCATCTTCGGCTGCGCGAAGCCTTCGACCGCGAGCTCGCCCGCCTTCACCGATGCATCGCGATGAAACACGCGCCCCGCCTCGAACACGCGAATGCGATCCGCGCGACGGTTCAGGTTGTAGCGCAGCACTTCGATCAGGCTGCCGAACGTCGTCGTGCGCATGACCGAGAGCTGGCTCGCGATCGGGTTCAAGAGCTTGATGGGGTTATCGTTACCGGCGAAGTCCTTCTCCCATTCGGCATCGACGAAGCTGAAGTTCACCGTCTCCGAATAGTCACGCGCAGCCACCTCGTGACGCAGCGTGTGGATCGAGCGCTTCGTTTCGTTCGTGATGCGCATCTCGCTGCGCGCGACCGGCGGACGCGCCGGAATCCTCTCGAAACCGTAGATGCGCGCCACTTCTTCGATCAGGTCTTCTTCGATCTCGATATCGAAACGATACGGCGGCGGCGTGACCCTGAAGGCATCGCCATCGCGCTCGAACGCGAGATTCAGACGCGTGAAGATCTGCGCGATCTCTTCCGCGCCGATCTCCACGCCGATGATGCGATGCGCACGCGACACGCGCATCGAGACCGGATTGCGCTCGGGCACGTTGACGATCTGATCGTCGACCGGGCCCGCCTCGCCGCCGCAGATGTCGAGGATCAGACGCGAAATGCGTTCGATATGCTCGACGGTCGTCGAGTAATCGACGCCGCGCTCGAAGCGATGCGCCGCATCGGTCGAGAAGTTGTACTTGCGCGCGCGACCGCGAATCGCATCCGGCCACCAGAACGCAGCTTCGAGGTAGATGTTGGTGGTGTCGAGCGACACGGCGGTGCTGTCGCCGCCCATGATGCCAGCGAGGCTTTCGACGTGACGATCGTCAGCGATGACACCGACGGTTTCATCGAGCTCGACGGTGTTGCCGTTCAGCAGCTTCAGCGATTCGCCCTTCTTGCCCCAACGCACTTCGATCGCGCCGTGGATCTTGTCGAGATCGAACACGTGCGTCGGACGGCCGAGCTCGAGCATCACATAGTTGGAAATGTCGACGAGCGCGGAAATGCTGCGCTGGCCCGCGCGCTCGAGACGTTCGACCATCCACTGCGGCGTCTTCGCATGCGCGTTCACGCCGCGGATGACTCGGCCCGAAAAGCGCCCGCACAGATCGGGCGCGAGCACCTTGACCGGCAGCTTCTCGTCGAGCGTGGTTTCGACCGCGGGCATCTCCAGTTGCTTCAACGGCGCGCCGGTGATCGCAGCGGTCTCGCGCGCAACGCCGAATACCGACAGGCAGTCCGCCTTGTTCGGCGTGAGCTTGATCTCGAACACTGTGTCGTCGAGATTGAGCGCCTCGCGGATGTCCTGGCCGACCGTCGCATCGGCGGGCAGGATCAAGAGGCCGCTGTGATCTTCCGACAGCTTGAGCTCGCGCGCCGAACACAGCATGCCCTGGCTGTCGACGCCGCGCAGCTTCGTCGGCTTGATCGCGAAAGGCTCGCCGCCCGCTTCGGCCGGCGGCAGAACGGCGCCGATCAGCGCGACCGGCACCTTGATGCCCGGCGACACGTTCGGCGCGCCGCACACGATGTTCAACCGCTCGCCCGTGCCGGCATCGACCTGACAGACGTTGAGCTTGTCGGCATTCGGATGCTTGGCGACTTCGAGCACTTGGCCTACGACGATTTTCGTGGTCGGCGGCGCGACCGGCCGCAGGTCTTCGACTTCGAGGCCGGCCATCGTCAGCGCATGCGCGAGCTCGTCGGTGGAGAGCTTGGGATCGACGAAGCTGCGGAGCCAGGATTCTGGGAATTGCATGTGTGTCTACGTTCGAAATATTTGGAGACTCTCGTCCGGCTTCTCAGCGATGAGCCGAACGTCGCGGGCGCGGCAGTCGCGTCAGACGAACTGGCGCAGGAAACGCAGATCGTTCTCGAAGAACAGACGCAGGTCCTGCACGCCGTAACGCAGCATCGTCAGGCGCTCGAGGCCGCTGCCGAACGCGAAGCCGATATAGCGCTCCGGATCGAGGCCCATATTGCGGATGACGGTCGGATGCACCTGACCCGAGCCGGAGATTTCCAGCCATTTGCCCGCGTTTTTACCGTGCTCGAACATCATGTCGATCTCGGCGGACGGCTCCGTGAACGGAAAATACGACGGACGGAAGCGCACGAGAATGTCGTCGCGCTCGAAAAACTTCTTCAGAAAATCAGTGTAGACGCCCTTCAGATCCGCGAAGCTGATGTTCTCTTCGATCCACAGCCCTTCGACCTGGTTGAACATCGGCGAGTGCGTGGCGTCGCTGTCCACGCGATATGTGCGGCCCGGCACGATCACCTTGATCGGCGGCTTGTTCATGCGCGCGTAGCGCACCTGCATCGGGCTCGTATGCGTGCGAAGCAGCAGCGGACGGCCATCGGCGTCTTTGCCGTCGACGTAGAACGTGTCCTGCATCGAACGCGCCGGATGGTTTTCCGGGCTGTTCAGCGCGGTGAAGTTGTACCAGTCGGTTTCGATCTCGGGACCGTCGGCCACGTCGAAGCCGATCGTGCGGAAGACGTGCTCCACGCGCTCCCACGTGCGCATCACGGGGTGCAGCGTACCCGCGCCCGCGCCGCGCCCCGGCAGCGTGACGTCGATGGCTTCCGCCGCCAGACGCTGGTTCAGGAGCGCATCTGCGAGCGCCTGACGGCGCGTGTTCAATGCGGTTTCGACCTGCTGCTTCGCCTGATTGATGCGCGCGCCTTCGGTCTTCTTTGCTTCCGGATCGAGCTTGCCCAGTCCCTTCAGCAATTCGGTCAGCGCGCCCGACTTGCCGAGGAACCGTGCCTTCTCGTTTTCGAGCGTGGTGGTATCGGTGGCGTGTTCAAAGGCGCTTTTCGCGTCGGCGACAATCTGGTCCAGATCCATTGATCCCATCTTTTAACGTCGAAATTCAATCTGAGGTTCGGTTTTGCTGATCCACGCAGTGCTCAATGCATGCCGATGGCGTGGATAAGCAAAACCGTCCAACCAACAAAAACGGGGCTCGGTGAGAGCCCCGTTTTCTGCCTTTGCGCCGCCGTCAACAACCCGGCGACGAGGAGGCGAACCACGCAGTACTAATTTTGCAATTAGGCTGCAACGGCGGCTTTCACTTGCTTCACGATCGCAGCAAAAGCAGCCTTGTCGAACACAGCCATGTCAGCCAGAACCTTGCGGTCGAGTTCGATCGAAGCCTTCTTCAGGCCGTTGATGAACACGCTGTAGGTCATGTCGTGCTGACGCACCGCTGCATTGATACGCGTGATCCACAGTGCGCGGAACACACGCTTCTTGTTGCGGCGATCGCGGTAGGCGTATTGGCCAGCGCGCATGACCGCCTGCTTGGCGATGCGATAGACGTTATTGCGACGGCCGCGGTAACCCTTGGCCAGACGGATGATCTTCTTGTGACGGGCCCGTGCGGTAACCCCACGTTTTACTCGAGGCATGTTGCGCTCCTTGGAGTGTCAGTTGAGGTTAGGCGAACGGCAGCATCGCGCGGACGGAGTTCAGATCGGAATCATGAACGGCCGTGGCGCCACGCAGATGGCGTTTGTTCTTGGTGGTTTTCTTGGTAAGAATGTGGCGCTTGAAGGCCTGACCGCGCTTGACGGTACCGCCCGGACGCACCACGAAGCGCTTTGCAGCACTCTTCTTGGTCTTCATCTTCGGCATGAAACAACTCCAGTTTATTAGATGGTCATGGGTGTGCGGCTGATCCGCGGCTACCGCCTGCGAACCCCTTCCCGCCCTTCGAAACCCACGCGCCACTTGTGTGCGAGCGGTTCAGTGAAGAACCGCCGCTTTTCATGATCGGCGTCACCGGAATGACGCCGACCTGAAACTTCCGGCAATGCCGCGCCGACCGCCTTTGAGCGGCGCGCGATCCATCACCTTTACTGCCTGCGGTTACTTACCCTTCTTTTTCGGGGCAAGCACCATGATCATCTGACGCCCTTCCATCTTCGGCATCTGCTCGACCTGGCCGTATTCGTCCAGATCCGTCTTCAGACGTTCGAGCATGCGCATGCCGATTTCCTGGTGCGCCATTTCGCGACCGCGGAAACGCAACGTGATTTTCGTCTTGTCGCCGTCTTCGAGGAAGCGCGTGAGGTTGCGCAGCTTGACGTTGTAGTCACCGTCATCCGTGCCGGGGCGGAATTTCACTTCCTTCACCTGCACGATCTTCTGCTTCAACTTCGCTTCGTGCTGCTTCTTCGCTTCCGAGTACTTGAACTTGCCGTAATCCATCAAACGGCAGACAGGCGGTGACGCCTGCGGCGCGATTTCGACGAGATCCACGTCGTGCTGTTCCGACAGGCGGAATGCCTCGGGCAGTTTCACGATTCCGAGCGGCTCGTTGTCCACTCCGACCAAGCGCACTTCCGGTGCGGTAATCTCACCGTTGATGCGATGTGACGACTTATCAGTAGCGATGTTACGTTTCCTCTAAAAATGAAAAAACAAGCCGCGCTGCGAGTGACTTACTTGAACGCCCGCACTTCCTGCTGCAGACGTTCGAGGAATGCGTCGACCGGCATCACGCCGAGATCGACACCGCCACGAGCACGCACGGCCACGGTTTGCGCATCACGCTCTTTGTCGCCGACGACCAGCAGATACGGGACCTTTTGAAGCGTGTGCTCGCGTATTTTATAGCTAATCTTCTCATTGCGCAAATCGGACTCCACTCTAAGCCCTTGTTTTTGCAACGATTGAGCCAGATTTCCGGCATATTCGGCCTGACTTTCAGCAATATTCAACACAACGGCCTGGATCGGCGCGAGCCAGGGCGGCATGGCGCCGGCGTGGTGCTCGATCAGAATCCCGAGAAAACGCTCCATTGATCCGACGATTGCGCGATGAAGCATCACCGGACGACGGCGGCTGTTGTCTTCGGCCACATACTCCGCGCCCAGACGCTCCGGCAACACCATGTCGAGTTGCAGCGTGCCGCATTGCCACGAGCGGCCGAGCGCATCCTTGATGTGGTACTCGATTTTCGGACCATAAAACGCGCCCTCGCCCGCGAGTTCTTCCCACTGCAGACCGCACGCAGTCAGTGCCTCGCGCAAGCCCTGCTCCGCGCGATCCCAGGTTTCGTCGGTGCCGGCGCGCTGTTCCGGACGCAGCGACAGCTTGATGTCGATGTGATCGAACCCGAAATCCTTGTAGACGCTCATCGCGAGGGTGTTGAACGCGATCGATTCCGCGATGAACTGGTCTTCGGTGCAGAAGATATGTGCATCGTCCTGAACGAAGCCTCGCACGCGCATCAATCCGTGCAGCGCGCCCGACGGTTCGTTGCGATGGCAGGAACCGAACTCCGCGTAACGCAACGGCAGATCGCGATACGAACGCAGGCCATGATTGAACACCTGGACGTGGCCGGGGCAGTTCATCGGCTTGATCGCGTAGTCGCGCTTTTCGGACTCGGTCGTGAACATGTTTTCACGATAGTTCTGCCAGTGGCCCGACGCTTCCCACAGCGAGCGATCCATCACCATCGGGGTCTTGATCTCGAGATAGCCGGCTTCGTTCACACGGCGGCGCATGTACTGCTCGACCTGCTGCCACAGCGACCAGCCCTTCGGATGCCAGAACACCATGCCCGGCGCTTCGTCCTGCAGATGGAACAGGTCGAGTTGCTTGCCGAGCTTGCGGTGATCGCGCTTCTCGGCTTCTTCGAGCATGTGCAGGTACTGATCCTGGTCTTCCTTTTTGGTCCAGGCAGTGCCGTAGATGCGCTGCAACTGCTCGTTCTTCGAGTCACCACGCCAGTACGCGCCCGCGACCTTCATCAGCTTGAAGACTTTCAGCTTGCCGGTGGACGGCACGTGCGGGCCACGGCACAAGTCGATGAAATTGCCGTGCGCGTAGAGCCGAATCTCATCGCTCTCGGGAATCGATCCGATGATCTCGGCCTTGTACGCCTCGCCGATGCTCTTGAAGTACTCCACCGCTTCGTTGCGCGAGACGACGCGGCGCGATACCGGCTCGTCCTTCTTCGCGAGTTCCTGCATGCGCTTCTCGATTTTTTCGAGATCTTCGGGCGTGAAGGGGCGGTTGTACGAGAAGTCGTAGTAAAAGCCGTTGTCGATGACCGGCCCGATGGTCACTTGCGCTTCGGGGAACAGGTCCTTCACCGCGTAGGCCAGCAAATGCGCGGTCGAGTGGCGCACGACATCGACGCCTTCCGGGTCCTTGTCCGTGACGATCGCGAGCGACGAATCCTTGTCGATCAGAAACGAGGTATCGACGAGTTCGCCGTTCAGCTTGCCGGCGAGCGCCGCCTTGGCGAGGCCCGCGCCGATCGATGCCGCGACTTCCGCGACCGTCACCGGGTGGTCGTATTGGCGGACCGACCCATCAGGCAAACGTACCGAAACCATATCGTTCTCCAAGACGCCGGCGCATGCCGAGCGATTCGATTTAAGCATTGCCGCGCGATTTCGCTGCAAAAATCGCAAGACAAAAAAAATGCGGCCCCGCTATCGAGGGGCCGCATTCACTTTTCACACTTACCGCGAAACAATTTGGCAGAAGGCGAATTAGGTCCTCGACTAGCGTCGCTCCGAATATGTTTCGGTCAACGTTCGACGTGCCATTTTCTTTTCGCCTTTTGCGCAGCGCGCTTCTTGCGGTTTGAAAAACCGCGAACCGAAGTCCGCTGAGTTTCGTTTTCGTTGGTAGGCTCGATTGGACTCGAACCAACGACCCCCACCATGTCAAGGTGGTGCTCTAACCAGCTGAGCTACGAGCCTGAAAGAAGTGAGATTATATGGAGCGTTTCGGATCTTGGCAAGTGGTTATCTTCAGAAAAATCGAAAAGATTCGCCGATCCGTTCAATGCCCGCCATTCAGGCGCGACGTGACGCACGAATCACGCCGGGCACTTCACCGAGCAGCATGCACGCGCGTTGAATCTGCGCGGCGCTCGACACTTCCACGGTGAACTGCATATAAGCAATATTCCTGCGGCTCTGACTCTTCACGCCGATCACGTTGATCTTTTCTCGTGCGAACACTTCGGAGATATCGCGCAGCAATCCCTGCCGGTCAGTCGACTCCACCGATAGATCGATCGGGTACACCGACGAACCGCGCCCGTTCATCACCTCGGCGGACCATGTCGTGTGCAGCACGCGCTCGGGCGAGCGCTGGGCCATGCGCTTGAACGTCGCGCAATCGGTGCGGTGAATCGACATGCCCTTGCCGCGCGTGACGAAGCCCGCGATCGGATCGGGCGGCGCCGGACGGCAGCAACGCGCGAGTTGCGTGAGCAACGCATCCACGCCGACGACGAGCACGCCCGTCGACGCGCCGTGCGCGACGCTCTGTCCGCTGCTGCGCTTCTCGAACTGCTCGGGCGCTTCCGGCTCGGGCTCGGGCGGCGGTGTATCGGAGAGCGCCTGCTCGATGTTGCGCAGACTGAACTCTTCTTTCGCGACGACCACGTAGAGATCGTCGGGCGTCTTGAAGCCGAGCTTGGTCGCGAGCTGATCGAGACTGACCGATGTCTTCCCTTCGCGCTGCAAGGTCTTTTCGACTATCGCCCGTCCCGCCGCGATGTTCTCCGCGGCGTCCGCTGCGAGGAACCACGAGCGCACCTTCTGCCGCGCGCGGGCGCTATGCAGATAGCCGAGTTGGGGATTGAGCCAGTCGCGCGACGGCCCGCCTTCCTTCACCGCGACGATCTCGACCGTCTGCCCGTTCGAGAGCGGCGTGTTGAGCGGCACCATTGCGCCGTCGACGCGCGCGCCACGGCAGCGATGCCCCAACTCGCTGTGCAGGTGATACGCAAAATCGACGGCCGTCGCGCCCTGCGGCAACGCGATCACGCGCGCCTGAGGCGTCAGCACGTAGATATGGTCGTCGTCGAGCGTGGCTTCGCGCAGATGCTGCCAGCCCGGATGTTCGCCCTCGACGTCGTCCTTCCACGCGAGAAGCTGGCGCAGCCATGCGATCTTCTCGTCGTATTTCTCGCTCGCCGTGACTTGTCCCGCATAGCCGCGCGCGCCTGCTTCCTTGTAGCGCCAGTGCGCGGCCACGCCGTACTCGGCGAACTGATGCATCTCGTAGGTGCGGATCTGAACTTCGAACGCGCGCCCGTCGTCGCCGATCACGACCGTGTGCAGCGACTTGTAGCCGTTCGGCTTGGGTCGCGAGATGTAGTCATCGAATTCGCGCGGCACCGGCTGCCACAGGTTGTGCACGATGCCGAGCACGGTGTAGCAGTCCTTGATGTCTCCGACGATCACGCGAAACGCGCGCACATCGTTCAGCTCGGAGAAGTCGAGATGCTTGCCGCGCATCTTCTTCCAGATGCTGTAGATGTGCTTCGGCCGTCCGCTGACGTCCGCCTTGATGTGCGCGGTGTCGAGCTCCTTTTGCAGGCGCGCGATCGCCTCGGTCACATAGCTTTCGCGCTCGACGCGCCTTTCGTCCAGCAGCTTCGCGATGCGCTTGTACGTGACCGGATCCTCGAAGCGGAACGACAGATCTTCGAGCTCCCACTTCAATTGCCAGATACCGAGCCGATTGGCGAGCGGCGCATAGATTTCGAGCGTCTCGCGCGGCACGTCCGGCGAAGGATCGGTCTTGTTCGCCGCGTGATAGCGCAGCGTCTGCACGCGCGATGCGAGCCGGATCAACACCACGCGAATATCCTGCGCGAACGCGAGCAGCATCTTGCGCAGCGCCTCGACCTGAGCGCGGCGCGCGGCCTGCGCATCGCGCGTGTTTTCGGGCAATTCCGCGAGCGTCGCGCGCGAACTGACCGAGCCGAGCCGCAAGAGCTTGCGCACATCGCCGACGAGCCGCTGCACCTCCGGGCCGAAATGCTCGGCGATGACCTTTTCGGGATCGTCGAGATGCGGCGCCAGCACGAAGAGCGCGGCCGCGGCGATCGCGTGCGCATCGACGTTGAGGGTCTGCATGATGCGCGCCGTGCCGGCGGCGTGGTCCGCGAGCAGCTCGCCGGTGGAGACGCGCGCGTCCTTCGCGTGCTCGCGCACGAACGCGAGCGCGTCATCGATGGACGGCTCGGGCAGCGTCTGGGCGGGAACGGCGGTTTCGGTCATGCGGGCGATGCCACTACTTCATGCGGCGCGAGCAATCAACTGCGCTGTGCCGCGATCACGACGATTTCGACGAGGCAAGCCGGATTGGCGAGCTTCGCCTCGACCGTCGCGCGCGGCGGCGTGTTGTCTTGCGCGACCCACGTGTCCCACACGGCGTTCATGCCCGGAAAGTGAATCATGTCCGAGATGTAGATCTGCACCGACAGCAGGTGCGACTTGTCGCTGTTGGCTTCTTCGAGCAAGCGATCGATGTGGCCGAGCACTTCGCGCGTCTGGCCGGTGATGTCCTGGTCCGTGTCCTCGGCAATCTGGCCGGCGAGATACACCGTACCGTTGTGGATCGCGGTTTCGGAAAGGCGCGGACCGACGTGATGACGAATGACTGCCATTGTGTGTTCCTGATCGATGATGGTGAATAGTCCGGCGCTAGCGACGGACGCTCAGCCCAATATTATGCCCCGGTGCGTTCGTTCCCGAGAAAGAACCCCCTGGCGATGGCGATTTGATCCTCGACAAGAAAGGCCGGCGCGTGCCCGGCGCCTGCAACCTCGGCGCTCGTCACGGCCTGCCCTTTCTCGACCATTTGCGCGACCGTTTCGCGCGACAGCAAATCTGAAGTCTCGCCACGCACGACGAGCACCGGCGTCCTGATCGACGCGAGCGAGTGCCACAGGAACGCTTCTCCGGCCGCGTTCTGCTCATCGGTGGCCGACGTGAACGGCGTCGCGATACCCGGGTCGTAGCGAAAGCCCCAAACGCCATCGCGCTGGTGCAAGAGCGGCGTGTTGATGCTCGTCCATTCCTCGTCCGTCAGCGGCCCGAACGACGACGCAAGCGCCGCCGCGTGTCGCACGCCTTCATCGAGCGACGCGAACTGCGCCGGCTTGCCGAGATAGTCGCCGATGCGCTGCAGCGCGATCGGCTCGATATGCGGCCCGACATCGTTGAGCAGCATCTTTCTAATCGGCGTGTTCGGCAACCCGCCGAGCGCCATGCCGATGAGACCGCCCATCGACGTGCCGAACCAGTCCACCGTCTCCACGTTGAGACGTGCGATCAGCGTGACCATGTCGGCGACATACTGCGGCACGCCGTAGTAGCGCGGATCGGCGAGCCAGTCGGACAGGCCGCGCCCGACCACGTCCGGGCATACCACGCGATACTCGTGCGAGAACGCCTGCGCGAGCTTGTCGAAGTCGCGGCCCGAGCGCGTCAGGCCGTGCACGCAGAGCAGCACGCGCGGGTTGGCCGGATCGCCCCACTCCGTATAGGCGATGCGATGCAGACCTGCCTGGCTCGCGCATTGCACGAAGCGCTGACGCGGCTCGCTCAGATCGGAATGCACTGCTTCGACGACGATGGATGCGGTCATGGAGAGTTCCTCGTGGCAGGGTTCGAAACGATTGTAAAGCGCATCGCGCCCGATCGAACGGACGTTGGCCGAACGGCTGATCCCGCCCGAGCGCAGCGCAGATGCGGCCGATCGCGCAAAACAAAGCGGGCGAAGCTCCGAAAGCTTCGCCCGCCCGTATTTCGCGCGCACGCCGCGAGAAGCGGCGTTCATGTCACGTCGGCGTTACTTCACGCTCGTGACATCGAGCGGCGCGCCCGTCTTTTTCTGGATTTCCTCGACGGTGATGCCATCGGCCAGTTCGACGAGCTTGAGCCCGTTTTCGGTGACGTCGATCACACCGAGATCGGTGATGATGCGATTCACCACGCCCACACCCGTCAGCGGCAGCGAGCACTCTTCGAGGATCTTGTGCTGATCGCCCTTCGCCACATGCTCCATCAGCACGACGACGCGCTTCACGCCGGCGACCAGGTCCATCGCGCCGCCCATGCCCTTGATCATCTTGCCGGGGATCATCCAGTTCGCGAGATCGCCCTTCTTGCTGATCTGCATCGCACCGAGGATCGCCAGGTTAATGTGGCCGCCGCGAATCATCGCGAACGAATCGGCTGACGAAAAGATCGACGAGCCCGGCAGCGTCGTCACGGTCTGCTTGCCGGCGTTGATGAGATCCGCGTCCACTTCGTCTTCATACGGCGACGGGCCGATGCCGAGCAGACCGTTTTCCGACTGCAGCCACACTTCCATGCCGTCCGGGACGTGATTGGCGACGAGCGTCGGCAAGCCGATGCCCAGGTTCACGTAAAAGCCGTCCTGCAGTTCCTGCGCCGCGCGCGCGGCCATCTGGTCACGAGTCCAAGCCATGATTACTCTCCTTTCGCGCGGACGATACGTTGTTCGATGCGCTTTTCCGGATGCGCATTCAGGACGAGGCGCTGCACGTAGATGCCGGGCAGATGGATCGCGTCCGGATCGAGTTCGCCGGTCTCGACGATCTCTTCGACTTCGGCGACGGTGATCTTGCCCGCCATCGCGCACATCGGGTTGAAGTTGCGCGCGGTGCGGCGGAAGACCAGGTTGCCCGACTTGTCGGCCTTCCACGCTTTCACGAGTCCGACATCGGCCGTCAGCGAATGCTCGAGCACGTAGTGGTTCTCGCCGAACTGGCGCGTTTCCTTGCCTTCGGCGATCACGGTGCCGAAACCGGTGTTCGTGAAAAACGCCGGAATGCCCGCGCCGCCGGCGCGCAGCTTCTCGGCGAGCGTGCCTTGCGGCGTGAATTCGAGCTCGAGTTCGCCGGCGAGATATTGCCGCTCGAACTCCTTGTTTTCGCCGACGTACGACGAAATCATCTTCTTGATCTGACGCGTCTCGAGCAGGAGGCCGAGACCGAAGCCGTCGACACCCGCGTTATTGCTGATGCAGGTGATGCCCTTCACGCCTGTGTCGCGCAACGCGGCGATCAGCGCTTCCGGAATCCCGCACAGCCCGAAACCGCCGACGGCAAACGTCTGCCCGTCCTTGACGATGTCCTCGAGCGCGGCTTTCGCGCTGGGATAGACCTTGTTCATCTGTGTGTCCCTTCCATGTTTGAAACCAACTGAAAATCGGCTTTTTGGCGTCGCCGATGCGCTCTTTCGAGCACATCGCGCGGCCTTTTTGGCGTGGCACAAGAGTACTTTGGGCCGACGATCCGGCACAATACGCAAAAATACATAAGTCATTGCCCGCGCGCGTTTGGTTCCCGGCGCTTTTCGCCGCGAAACGAGACTCGCCGCGCACCCGATTTCACATGCGTGCACTGGACTATCAAACCGCGTTTCATCTTGCGCCCGTCGGGCTCGTGCTTTCGCGCGAGCGCACCATCGAAGACTGCAACGAGCAGCTCTGCGCGATCTTCGGCAACTCGCGCGAGGCGCTCATCGGCAAATCGTTCGAGGTGCTGTACCCGTCGCCGGACGAGTTCGCGCGCATCGGCGAGCGCATCGCCGCGCATATCAGCAGGGAAGGCACGTACAGCGACGACCGGATCATGAAGCGCAAGAACGGCGAATTGTTCTGGTGTCATGTGACCGGCCGTGCGCTCGATCGGGCCGCGCCCCATGCGGCGGGCGTCTGGACCTTCGAGGATCTGAGCGCGACACGGCGCGTCGCGATCGAACTGACGCCGCGCGAGCGGGAAATCGCCGCGCAGCTCGTGACAGGCAAGACGAGCAAGCAGATCGGCCGCGTGCTCGAAATCAGCCCGCGCACGGTCGACATCTACCGCGCGCGGCTCATGAGAAAGTACGACACGGGCAACGCCACCGAGCTGCTGCAGCGGCTGCTCGGCACCTGAGCCGCACGGTTACAGTGCGACGGGCGATGCCGTCTCGATGATCTGCCGCAACATGTCCGGCAGCGGCACCGACTTGCCCGCCGCGTAGTCGATCCATACGATCTTCGCCGCCCCGCGCGCGTAGGGCACGCCGGGCGCGTCGGCGCGATAGAGCTCGAAGCGCGTGTCGAAACTGCTGCGTCCGGGCTTGCCGACCAGCATGCGGCCGATCACGTCGCCGGGATAATGAAGCTGCTTCAGAAACTCCATCGACGCGTTCACGATCACCGGCCCCTGCCCTTCGCCGTTGCCGCCCGCGATGCCGATTTCCTCGAACCACGAGATGCGCACCTGCTCCATGTAACGGAAGTAGACGGTGTTGTTGACGTGGCCGAATGCGTCCATGTCGCCCCAGCGGATCGGCATGGACAGATCGAAGACGGTGTGAAAGTCGTTATGCGTGGTCATTGCTTGCGGTCAGAAGAATGGCGATGTTCAAAGCGAAAAGCCGTCGTCCGCCGAGATCACCGAGCCGTTCATGAACTGCGATTCATCTGCGGAGAGCAGCAGAAGCAGGCCGTCGAGATCGTTGGGCGAGCCCACGCGGCGGCGCGGCAGCATCGAAATGAGCTTTTGCCCCTGCTCGGTCTTCCAGTGATGGTGATTGATCTCGGTATCGATATAACCCGGGCAAATCGCGTTCACGTTGATGCCGTGTCGGCCCCATTCGAGCGCCATCGCCTTGGTCATCTGCACGACGGCGGCCTTGCTCATCGAGTAGAGGCCGATCTGCGGAAACACGCGCAGGCCGGCCACCGACGCCACGTTGATGATGCGATAGGCCGGCTTGGCCGTGCTGTAGCCGCGCATGATCATGCGCTTGGCGACTTCCTGCGCGACGAAAAACGCGCCGCGCACGTTCGTGCCGAACACGAATTCGTAGTCGGCGGGCGTCACGTCGGTCAACTTTTGCGTCGTCGACACGCCCGAGTTATTGACGAGGATGTCGATGGTACCCGCTTCCGTCTCGGCGTGCGCGATCGCCGCCTTGATGCTCTGGTAATCGGTTACGTCGAGCGAAACCACGTGCGCCGCGCCGCCCGACGACTCGATCTCGGCGCGCAGCTCCTTCAGGCGCTCCGTGCGCCGGCTGGCGAGCACCACCTTGGCGCCCGCCTGCGACAGCACTTGTGCGAAGCGCTTGCCCAAACCACTGGACGCGCCCGTAATCAGCGCGACTTTGCCTTCCAGGTTGATCGAACGGCCCATTGTGCTTCCTTGTTTTTGGTTGGCTCAGCCTCGGCGGGCGCGCGGATGCGCCGATGCGGGCTGTCAGCGTCAACACCGATGGCGCGGGTGTCGTGAATAATAGTACGATCGTGCTAAATTGGCGAGCTTTGGTTGCAGCCTGCCTCACCTTCCCTGAAAATACGCGATCCCGAAAGGGCATTCTAACGGCACATAGGAGCATTGATGACCCCGGCGAGCCTCATCGAGCAATACGGTCCCCGCGAATCGATGGAATACGACGTCGTCATCGTCGGCGGCGGCCCTGCCGGTTTGTCGGCGGCGATCCGGTTGAAGCAACTGGCGGAAGAAAAAGGCGTCGAGATCGGCGTGTGCGTTCTGGAGAAAGGCTCCGAGATCGGCGCACATATCCTCTCGGGTGCGGTGATGGACCCGCGCGGCCTGTCCGAACTCATTCCCGACTGGAAGGAGAAAGGCGCCCCGCTCGATGTCGAAGTGACCGAGGACCGGTTCCTGTTCCTGTCGCAGAACGACGCGAAACAAGTCCCGAACTGGCTGCTGCCCGACAACTTCAAGAATCACGGCAACTACGTGATCAGCCTCGCGAACGTCACGCGCTGGCTCGGTCAGCAGGCCGAGGCGCTCGGCGTCGAAATCTTCCCGGGATTTCCGGCTGCTGAAATCCTGTACGCCGATGACGGCTCGGTGCGCGGCGTCGTCACGGGCAACATGGGCGTCGGCAAGGACGGCGAGCCGACCGAAAATTTCCAGCTCGGCATGGAGTTGCACGCGAAATACACGCTCTTCTGCGAAGGCGCGCGCGGACATCTCGGACGTCAGCTCATCGACAAATTCAAGCTCAACCAGAATTCCGATCCGCAGGTGTACGGCATCGGCATCAAGGAATTGTGGGAAATCGATCCGGTCAAGCACAAGCCCGGCCTCGTGATCCACACCGCCGGCTGGCCGCTCGAACCCGACACTTATGGCGGCTCGTTCCTATATCACATGGATAACAACCAGGTGGTGGTCGGCTTCGTCGTCGGGCTGGGGTACTCGAATCCGTATCTGTCGCCGTTCGAGGAGTTCCAGCGCTACAAGACACATCCGTCGATCCGCCCGTTCCTCGAAGGCGGCAAGCGCATTTCCTACGGCGCGCGCGCGATCACGGCGGGCGGCCTGATGTCGCTGCCCAAGCTCGCCTTCCCCGGCGGCGCGCTCGCGGGCGACGACGCGGGCTTTCTCAACGCGTCGCGCATCAAGGGCAGCCATGCGGCGATCAAGTCCGGCAAGATGGCCGCCGAAGCCGCGTTCGAAGCCGTGCAGGCCGGCCGCCAGAACGACGAGCTCACGGCTTATCCCGAGGCTTTCGATACCTCGTGGCTCAAGACCGAGCTGCATCGCGCGCGCAATTTCAAGCAGTGGATGAGCAAGGGCCTGTATCTCGGCACCTTCATGGTCGGCCTGGAGCAAAAGGTGATGGGCGGCAACGTGCCGTGGACGCTGCATCATCAGCACTGGGATCACGAAATGCTGAAACCGGCGTCGCAGTGCAAGCCGATCGTTTATCCGAAGCCCGATGGCAAGCTCACGTTCGACCGACTTTCGTCGGTGTTCATCTCGAACACGAATCACGAAGAGAATCAGCCCGCGCATCTGACGCTCAAGGATGCGAGCGTGCCGGTCAACGTGAATCTGCGCACCTATGCAGGCCCGGAAGGCCGCTATTGCCCGGCCGCGGTGTACGAGTTCGTCAAGTCGGACGACGGCAACGAACGTCTGCAGATCAATGCGCAGAACTGCGTGCACTGCAAGACCTGCGACATCAAGGACCCGACGCAGAATATCGTGTGGGTCACGCCGGAAGGCGGCGGCGGGCCGAACTATCCGAATATGTAAGGCCTGAAACGACAAAGGGCGCCGATCTCGGCGCCTTTTTTTTATTTCGACGGCGCCTGCGCCGCAATCTTCGGCGTCTCGACGACGACATCGCCACATTGCGCGCGATGCCGCAGCGCGTGATCCATCAGCACGAGCGCGAGCAGCGCTTCGGCGATCGGCGTGGCGCGGATGCCGACGCACGGATCGTGACGGCCGAAGGTTTCGACGGTCGCGCTCGCGCCTTCCTTGTCGATCGACTGACGCGGCGTGCGGATGCTCGACGTCGGCTTGATCGCGATCGACACCCTGATGTCCTGCCCGCTCGAAATGCCGCCGAGGATGCCGCCCGCGTTGTTGGTCGCGAAACCTTCGGGCGACATCTCGTCGCCGTGCTGAGAGCCGCGTTGCGCGACGCTCGCGAAGCCCGCGCCGATCTCGACGGCCTTCACCGCGTTGAGGCCCATCATCGCGTGGGCGATGTCCGCGTCCAGGCGATCGTAAAGCGGCTCGCCGAGCCCGACGGGCACGCCGCTCGCCACCACTTCGATGCGCGCGCCGACCGAATCGCCGTCGCGGCGCAGGTTGTCCATGTATTCCTCGAGTTGCGGCACGATCTCCGCATTCGGCGAGAAGAACGGGTTCTCGGGCACGTGCTCCCAGGCGGCGAACGGAATCTCGATTTCACCCAGCGCGCTCATGCAACCGCGCGTTTCGAGCCCGAACTTCTCGCGCAGCCACTTTTTCGCGACCGCGCCCGCCGCCACCGTCGGCGCAGTCAGCCGCGCCGACGATCGGCCGCCG
This sequence comes from Caballeronia sp. J97, assembly GCF_905220305.1. Lineage (NCBI taxonomy): Bacteria > Pseudomonadati > Pseudomonadota > Betaproteobacteria > Burkholderiales > Burkholderiaceae > Caballeronia > Caballeronia sp. J97. The sequence goes on from NZ_CAJMZL010000001.1 coordinate 310,907, forward strand.
CCGCGATAGTCGCGCACGCCGTATTTCTGCCAGTAGGTGTAGTCCGCATGACCCGGACGGAACGTCTGCGCGATGTTGCCGTAGTCCTTGCTGCGCTGATCGGTGTTGCGGATCAGAAGCGCGATGGGCGTGCCCGTCGTCACGCCTTCGAACACGCCGGACAGGATCTCGACCTGATCCGCTTCCTGCCGCTGCGTGACGTGACGCGACGTGCCGGGGCGGCGGCGATCGAGTTCGATCTGGATGTCGGCTTCGCTGAGCGCCATGCCCGGCGGGCAACCGTCGATCACGCAACCGATTGCCGGACCGTGAGACTCGCCGAAATTCGTGACGGTGAAGAGCGTGCCAAGGGTGTTGCCGGACATGAGCGTCGACCTGAAAAAAAGTGTCGGGGGAAACCGCTATTATGCCAGCGCCGTCGCGCTCAGCGCCGCGCGCCCCGCAGCGCGTTCACCACGTCGAACAGATGCTGCGGCGTCGCGTCTTGCGGCGCGATCGGCTCGCCGACCGCGAGCGTGAGCCGCGTCATCGCGCCGCGACGAATCGGACGCGGCCACTGGGCGTCCTCGTGGCGCGAGAACACGCTGCCCCAGAGCCCGCGCAGCGCCATCGGCACGACGGGCGCCGGATGGCGTCGCAGAATCTCGGAAATGCCATGCCGGAACGGATTGATATCGCCCGTGCTCGTCAGCTTGCCCTCGGGAAAGATGCACACGAGATCGCCCTCGTCCAGCGCTTGCCCGCAGGCAGCATAGGCACGTTCGAGCATGGCGGCGTCCTCATGTGCGGGCGCGATGGGGATCGCCTTCACGTGCCGGAACATCCAGCCGACGAGCGGCGTGCGGAAGATGCGGTGATCCATCACGAAGCGAATCGGCCTCGGACTTTCGGCCATGATGACGACGGCGTCGACGAAGCTCACGTGATTGCAGACGAGCACGGCCGCGCCGTGCGGCGGGATGCGTTCGGCATCCACGAGACGAATGCGATAGAACGTGTGCACCAGTATCCACGCGATGAAGCGCAGCAGGAACTCCGGCACGAGCGAATAGATATAGACGGCGACGACGACATTGAGCAGCGCGGTCGTCAGAAAGAGTCCCGGAATGCCGACGCCGAACGACGTGAGCGCGAGCGCCATCAGCGCCGAAACGATCATGAAAAACGAATTGAGGATGTTGTTCGCCGCGATGATGCGCGCGCGATGCGTCGGCTGGCTGCGCGCCTGAATGAGCGCGTAGAGCGGCACGCTGTAGAAGCCGCCGAACATGGCGAGCAGGAACAGGTCCGCGAGAATGCGCCAGTGCGGCAGCGCCACGAGAAATTCGCCGACGTTGAGCAGATGCCCCGCGGGCGCCATGCGATGGCTCGCGAAGAAAAGATCGATCGCGAACACGCTGATGCCGATCGAGCCCAGCGGCACGAGCCCGATTTCGACGCGCCGCTTCGAGAGCCGCTCGCACAGGAGCGACCCGGTGCCAATGCCGATCGAAAACGTCGCGAGCAGAATGGTCACGACATCGGGATCGGCGGAAAGCACATCCTTCGCGAAATTGAAGAACGACGTGAGAAACGTCGCGCCGACGAACCACAGCCACGAAATGCCGAGCAGGCTCAGAAACACGGTGCGATCCGACTTCGCGAGCCTGAGATTGCGCCATGTCTCCGAGAACGGATTCCAGTTGATGCGCAGATCGGGCTGCGACGCGTCCGATTTCGGCACGAACGAAGACGCAATGCGTCCGACGATCGCGAACGCGATGCATGCGAACGCGAGCAGCATCGCGCCGTGTTCCGACGCCCCCGCCGCCGCCCCGCCGATGATCGTGCCGATCAGAATTGCGACGAACGTGCCCATCTCGACGAGTCCGTTGCCGCCGACGAGCTCGTGCGAATCGAGATGCTGCGGCAAATAGGCGTACTTCACCGGCCCGAACACCGTCGAATGCACGCCCATCAGGAAGGTGCACGCGTAGAGCAGCGGCGCGCTGTGCAGCACGAAACCCGCGCCGCCGATCAGCATCACGACGATCTCGAAGCTCTTCACGAGGCGCGCGAGCACGGCCTTGTCGTACTTGTCGGCGATCTGGCCGGATGTCGCCGAGAACAGCACGAACGGCACGATGAAGATCGCGGAAATGAGAAAGGCGGCGGTTTTCGGATCGACGCCGGAAAAGCGTGCGGCCTGAAACGTCACGAGCGACGTGAAGCCGACCTTGAAGACGTTGTCGTTCATCGCGCCGAGAAATTGCGTCCAGAAGAACGGCGCGAAACGCCGTTCGCGCAACAGTCGGAACTGGCTTTCGCCTTCGGAAGTCGATCGGCGGGAAGGGCGCGACGCGGCGCGCAGCGGTTTGTCACTCATGTCTTGCGGAAAAAGAAGTTCGGCGTTGATCGCAAAAGTACGGCGATCGAATCCGAATGAAACGAAGAACCGGGCCGCGGGGCCAACCTCACCCTTAGGCCAGACGAAAAAAAACGCGCCTTTCGGGCGCGTTGCGGATGATGAATTCTGCGCGGAGCATCGGCTCGACCGCCATGGCCGCGAAGCGCGACGCCTCGCGGCGCGGTATCGGCGCTCAGCGCGCTTCTTCCTGCTGCTCGGGCCAGTCGCGGATGTAGGCCTTCAGCATGCGATTCTCGAAGCCCTGCTCTTCCACGACCGCCTTCGCGACGTCGTAGAACGAGATGACGCCCATCAACTGACGCTTTTCCATGACCGGCAGATAGCGCACGTGATGCTCGAGCATCATGCGGCGCACCTCGTTCACGTCCGTTTCCGGCGTGCACGTGAGCGGATGGTCGTCCATGATCTTGCGGATGGTCGTGCCGCCCACCGAGCCGCCGTTGTTGTGCAAGGTCAGAATGATCTCGCGGAAGGTCAGCATGCCGACCAGATCGCCATATTCCATGATGACGAGCGAGCCGATATCGTGCGCCGCCATCGTATCGACTGCGTCGGCGAGCGGCGTATCGGGTGTCACGGTGAACAGGGTGTTGCCCTTCACCTTCAGAATGTCGCTGACTCGCATGACTGTCTCCTCGCGAAATGCCTGTTCAAATGCTCGAACGATGATGAAACCATAGGTCGATGCTATCGGAAAGGCCCGCAAAAGGAAAGCGAACGGGGCCGCCGATTCGCCCGCATCGGCCGAATGGACAAGGCTTTGCGCGATCGACGGCCGCGCGTTCGCCCTAGGTTTGGGCGCACGCATCCGATGTTAGGATGATTGACCCTCATTTTCGCCGCATGCCGGCGCCGCCTCGCGCGCCGGCCGCCTATGATGCCAGCCAACCGTTTCGACACGCTCGCGCTGCACGCGGGCGCCGCGCCCGATCCCGTCACCGGCGCCCGCGCGACGCCGATATATCAGACCACCTCGTTCACCTTCCGCGATAGCGATCACGCCGCCGCGCTCTTCAACATGGAGCGCTCGGGGCACGTGTACTCGCGCATTTCGAATCCGACCGTCGCGGTGTTCGAGGAGCGCGTCGCCGCGCTCGAAGGCGGCGTCGGCGCGATCGGCACGGCGAGCGGCCAAGCGGCGCTGCATCTGGCCATCGCGACGCTGATGGGCGCGGGCTCGCATATCGTCGCGTCCAGCGCGCTCTACGGCGGCTCGCACAATCTGCTGCATTACACGTTGCGGCGCTTCGGCATCGAGACGACGTTCGTGCCGCCGCACGATCTCGACGCATGGCGCGCGGCCGCACGGCCGGACACGCGGCTTTTTTTCGGTGAAACGCTCGGCAATCCGGGGCTCGACGTGCTCGATATCGCGGGCGTCGCGGAAATCGCGCACGAACACGCGGCGCCGCTGCTCGTCGATTCCACATTCACGACGCCCTATCTGCTGCGCCCTTTCGAGCACGGCGCGGATCTCGTCTATCACTCGGCGACCAAGTTTCTCGGCGGACATGGGACGACGATCGGCGGCGTGCTCGTCGACGGCGGCACGTTCGATTTCACCGCGAGCGGACGCTTTCCCGAGTTCACCGAGCCCTACGACGGCTTTCACGGCATGGTCTTCGCCGAAGAGAGCACCGTCGCGCCGTTCCTGTTGCGCGCCCGGCGCGAAGGCTTGCGTGATTTCGGCGCTTGCCTGCATCCGCAGGCAGCGTGGCAACTGCTTCAAGGCATCGAAACCTTGCCGCTGCGCATGGACCGGCATGTCGCGAATACGCGCAAGGTGATCGAGTTTCTGCTGAGCTCGGCCGCCGTGGACGGCGTGGCGTATCCCGAATTGCCGACGCATCGTGACCGCGCGCTTGCCGAACGCCTGCTGCCGCGCGGCGCGGGCGCGGTGTTCAGCTTCGATCTGAAGGGCGGCGTGCCGGCGGCGCGCAAGTTCATCGAAACGCTCACCCTGTTCTCGCATCTCGCGAATGTCGGCGACGCGCGTTCGCTCGTGATCCATCCTGCGTCGACGACGCATTTCCGCATGGATGCCGCCGCGCTGGAAGCCGCGGGCATCGGGCCGGGGCGCATCCGTCTGTCGATCGGACTGGAAGACCCGGACGATCTCATCGACGATCTCAAGCGCGCGCTGAAGGCCGCGCAGAAGGCCGCCGAAAGCGCGCCGGATGCGGGCGCCGCCGCGCCGCTCGGGAGCCGCGCATGATGCTCGACATCCACGGCCGCGCGGCCTATGCCTATACCGGCGGCAAACCTTTCGATGCCGCCCGCCCCGCCGTGGTGTTCATTCACGGCGCGGAGCACGATCACAGCGTCTGGGCCTTGCAGACGCGCTATTTCGCGCATCACGGCTTCGGCGTGCTGTCGCTCGATCTGCCGAGTCACGGACGAAGCGAAGGCCCCGCGCTGCCGACTATCGGCGAACTCGCCGACTGGGTGATCGCCGTCCTCGACGCAGCCGGCGTGCAAGCGGCGATGTTCGTCGGTCACAGCATGGGCTCGCTGATCGCGCTCGACGCCGCGGGCCGCTATCCCGCGCGCACGACGGGCCTCGCCCTGCTCGCGACCGCCGCACCGATGGCCGTCTCCGACACGCTGCTCGACGCCGCCCGCGAGCACGAGCCCGAAGCCATCGCGATGGTCAATCAATGGTCGCATTCGACGATCGCCGCGAAACCGTCGAGCCCCGCGCCGGGCTTCTGGCTGCAAGGCGCGAATCAGCGGCTCATGGAGCGCGTGAGCCTGCGCGGCGAAGCGCTGCTTTTCCACACCGATTTCAGCGCCTGCAACACCTACGGCGATGCGCTCGAACGCGCGGCCGCCGTGCGTTGCCCGGTGATGATCGTGAGCGGCAAGCGCGACATGATGACGCCGCCGCGCGCCGCCCGCCCGCTCGCCGACGCGATGAGAAAGGCCGGCGCGGCCGTGCGGACGGTGGAACTCGACGCCGGTCACGCGCTCATGTCTGAGCAGCCCGACACGACGCTGGATGCGTTATTTGCCTTCGCGCTCGCCTGCGCCGGAACGGCGCCGAAGTCCGGCTGAAAGCGCGCGTGCGGCGGACCGCGCAACTCCGCCGTGCCTGCTTGCACGGCGCGGCGGGCAGTCGCAGAATGATTCTTGCTGGGTAATTGTCGTACAGGCGCGTCATGCAGGCGCATGCCGCACGACACCGGCAGGCATTAACAGGGAGGCCGTCATGGGGCACGCCGCACACGGGGAACATTTCGCGAGTTTCGCCGAGTTCTATCCCTATTACCTCGACGAGCACCGCAACGCGATGTCGCGCAGGCTGCATTTCATCGGATCGCTCGGCGTGATCGGCTGCCTCGCCATGGCAATTGCAACCGGCGACTGGCTCTGGCTGCCCGCGGCCGTCGTCTGCGGCTATGGCTTCGCGTGGATCGGCCACTTCTTTTTCGAGAAGAACCGCCCCGCGACGTTTCGCCATCCGGTCTACAGCCTGATGGGCGACTGGGTCATGTTCAAGGACATCTGCGTCGGCAAGATCTCACTGTGACGCTCAGGCGGGCTGCTCCGGCATCGATGAGCGCGGCGCTTCGCGCAGGCGCGCACTCGTGAGCGCCGATGCCCGTGCCGCGATCAGCGAGCCGAGCGTGATCTCCAGTTTCTCGTTGTCGAGCACGCTCATGAGCGCGACGCAGTCGACCTGCGCGGCGTCCAGCTTCAACTGATACTCCAGCTCGGCGCGATCGATCACGAACTGATCGTAGAGCATGGTCACCGTGATCTGATTCGGATTGGCGATCAGCACGTAGCGCGGCATGCGCGAATCCTCCAGCCGGCCGATCCAGCCGAGTGCATCGAGCCGCGCGATCAGCCTCGTCGAGGTATCGAGATCGCAGCGCGCCATGCTCGAAAGCTGCAACGCCGTGTAGCCGGGCTTGCCCTCGTCGCGCGCCTCGACCAGGCGCGCCAGGATTTCGAGCGCATCGAGCAGATCGCTGCCCGGAAAATCGCGCCGATGATACTGACCCGTGCGAATGGCCGGCAGTGCGGATGTGACCATTGCGCCGATGAGCGCGAACATCCAGCACAGATAGACCCACAACAGAAACACCGGCAGCGCGGCGAACGCGCCGTAGACCGCGGTATAGGTGGGAATGCGCCGCACGTAATAGCCGAAGCCGCGCTTGCCGAGCTCGAACGCGACCGCCGCGATCACCCCGCCGACGATCGCATCGCGCCATTCCACCTTGCAGTTGGGCATGTAGACGTAAATGATCGTGAAGGCGAGCGCCGTGAGCGGCAGCGAGACGCCCGTGAGCGCCCATTCGAGGATCGGCGGCATCAGGTTGTGCGAGCCCGCATACGCGACGGAATGCGCGAACACATACGAGGAGATGGACAGACTGCAGCCGAAGAGAATCGGCCCGAGCGTGATGATCGCCCAGTAGACGAGCACGCGCTGAGCGAACGGGCGCGCCTTCTTCACTCGCCAGATGACGTTGAACGCGGACTCGACCGTCATCATCGTCATGACGGAGGTCACGAACAGGATGATCATGCCGACGGTCGTGAGTCCCTTCGCCTTCGACGCGAACTGGTTCAGATACTTGAAGATCTGATCGTTGATCTGCGGCGGCATCAGATGCACCGCGAGGAAATCCTGCAGCGACGCCTGGAACGAGCCGAAGATCGGGAACGCGGTGAAGAGCGCGAAGGCGACGGTCGCGAGCGGCACGAGCGACAGCACGCTCGTGAACGTGAGGCTGCCCGCCACTTGCGCGACGCGGTCCTCGCCGATGCGCCGCGCGACGAAGCTGGCGAGGCGCTTGACCGCCGCGAGATCGATGGAAACGTGCTGCAAACGCGTTCTCCCGTCGTGACGGCTCGCATGCAAAAGCCGCGTCTCGCCACGAAAATCACCCGATACCTATAATAGCCGTTCACTAAAAAAGCCTTATGAACGACATCCTCGTGCTTTACTACAGCCGCCATGGCGCGACCCGCGAGCTGGCACTCGCAATCGCACAAGGCGTCGACAGCGTGCCCGGCATGCAAGCGCGCGTACGCACCGTGCCGCCGGTTTCCACCGTCTGCGAAGCGACCCGTCCCGACATTCCCGCCGACGGACCGCCCTACGCCGAATTGCGCGATCTCGAAGAATGCGCCGGCCTCGCGCTCGGCTCGCCGACGCGCTTCGGCAACATGGCCGCGCCGCTCAAGTACTTCCTCGACGGCACCACGCCGCAATGGCTCTCCGGCGCGCTCGCGGGCAAGCCTGCGAGCGTCTTCACCTCGACCGGCAGTCTGCATGGCGGCCAGGAAAGCACGCTGCTCTCGATGATGCTCCCGCTTCTGCATCACGGCATGATGATCGTCGGCATCCCGTACACCGAGTCGCGGCTCACCACGACGCAAAGCGGCGGCACGCCCTACGGAGCCTCGCATCACGCGCGCGCGGGCGGCGACGACAACCAGCGGCATGGCATTTCCGCGGATGAAAAAGCGCTCGCCATCGCGCTCGGCGCACGGCTCGCGCGCACCGCGCTCGATCTCGTGCGCGGCGCCCGTTGCGCATGACCTCGCCGATGAACGCTCCGGCCGTCACCAGATCACGTTCCCACGCAGCGTTCGCATTCGGCGCGCTTGCGAGCCTCGTCGCGCTCATCGTGCTTGCGCTCGTCTGGGAGCTCTGGCTCGCCCCGCTGCGTCCCGGCGCGTGGGCGCTCGCGTTGAAGGCGCTGCCGCTCGCGTGCGCGCTGCCGGGCGTCGTGCGCAAGAGTCTCTACACGCTGCAATGGGCGTCGATGCTCGTCCTGCTCTACTTCGCCGAAGGCGTCGTGCGCGGCATGACCGACATGGGCCTCTCCGCGCCGCTCGCCTGGCTCGAAGCACTGCTCGCACTGGCCTTCTTCGTCTGCGCGCTCGCTTACGTCGCGCCGTTCAAGCGGGAAGCCCGATTGAACGCGCGTGCGAAAAAAGGCTAGTCCCTTCGCTTTTTCGACGTCCCTATCGCCGCGACGTGATGCTTTGTAGCACGAATAGCCACCCGGCGCGCGTGCCTATGCCATTCGGACGAGGATCGCGCGCCGCGTCGCTGCGCGATACTGTGCTCTACGCTCTACCGCAATCCCTGTTCATCTGCCCATGACCGCAACTCAAGCTTTCATCGCCGACTGCGCCGGCATCCTCGGCGCGCCGCATGTTTTGATCGATGCCCACGATACCGCGCCCTATCTCGTCGACTGGCGCAAGCGCTATCGCGGCAAGGCGTGCGCCGTGCTGCTGCCCGCGGATACCGCGCAGGTCGCGGCCGTGGTCCGCCTCGCGCACGAACATCGCATCGCGATCGTGCCGCAGGGCGGCAACACCGGGCTGGTCGGCGGGGCGACGCCCGATTCGAGCGGCGCGCAGGCCGTCATCAGCCTGAAGCGGCTCAATCGCATCCGTGGCGTCGATCCGCACAACAACACGATCACCGTCGAGGCCGGCGTCGTGCTGGCCGAGATCCAGGCGTGCGCCGAAAACGCGCAGCGGCTCTTCCCGTTGAGTCTCGCCGCCGAAGGCAGTTGCACGATCGGCGGCAATCTGTCGACGAACGCCGGCGGCACCGGCGTACTCCGCTACGGCAACACGCGCGAGTTGTGCCTCGGCCTCGAAGTCGTGACGCCGCAGGGCGAGATCTGGGACGGCCTGCGCGGGCTGCGCAAGGACAATACCGGTTACGATCTGCGCGATCTTTTCATCGGCGCGGAAGGCACGCTCGGCATCATCACGGCCGCGGTCATGAAACTGCATCCCGCGCCGGTCGCGAAAGTCACGGCGCTCGCCGGACTCGCATCGCCGCACGCCGCGCTCGACTTTCTGTCGATGGCGCAGCATCACGCAGGCGCTCTTTTGACCGGTTTCGAGCTCATGTCCGATTTCTCGATGCGGCTCGTCGGCAAGCATTTCCCGCAATTGCGCTATCCGTTCGGCGAGCCGCACGCGCAGACCGTGCTGCTCGAACTCTCCGACAACGAAAGCGAGGAGCACGCCCGCGCCCTCTTCGAACGCCTGATGGAAGAAGCGCTCGACAAGGGCATCGTGGAAGACGCCGTCGTCGCCGAAAATCTCGCGCAATCACGGGCTTTCTGGGATCTGCGGGAGCATATTCCGCTCGCACAGGCCGAGGAAGGCCTGAACATCAAACATGACATCGCGGTGCCCATTTCCAGCATCGGCTGCTTTATCGACGAAACCGATGCGATCATCGCGAAGACGGTGCCCGGCGTGCGCATGGTGACCTTCGGCCATCTCGGAGACGGCAATCTTCACTACAACGTGCAGGCGCCCGAAGGCGTCGATGCGAAGCGCTTCCTCGACGAATTCCAGACGCCGATCAACGCGCTCGTGTACGACCGGGTGCACGGGCATCGCGGCAGCATCAGCGCCGAGCACGGGCTCGGCCAGTTGAAGGTGGATGAAGCGACGCACTACAAATCGCCGGTCGAAGTGCGCCTCATGCAGACGATCAAGGCCGCGCTCGACCCGGACAACCTGATGAACCCCGGCAAGGTCGTGCGCTGGGACGCGACGCCCGCGAAGGAGAACATCGCATGAAGATTCGCGTGCTGTCCGATCTGCATCTCGAATGCGACGAGCCACTGGCGATTCCGTACGCCGACGCCGATCTCGTCGTGCTGGCGGGCGATATCCACAACCACGCCGAAGGCTTGCGCTGGGCGGCGGAAAACTTCGATTCCGATGTGCCCGTCATTTACGTGCCCGGCAATCACGAGTATTACGACGCCGAGTTCGGCGCGATGGAAGCGGCGATGCTGGACGCCGCGCGCAGCGTCGACAACGTGCATTATCTGAACAACGCGTCCCTGGTGGATCGCCGGGGCGCGTGGCGCGTGCTCGGCACGACGCTGTGGACGGACTTCGCGCTGTTCGGTTCCGGCGACGATCAAATCGAGAACGCCAAAGAGGCATGCACGAAGGTGATGCTCGACTACAAGGGCCTCATTCAGCTCGCGTGGCCGGAGCCGGACGGCGAGCCGCGCGAATTCGCGCCCGACGACTCTCTCGCGCTGCACGAGCAGGCGCGCGCATGGCTCGAGAGCGAGCTCGCGAAGCCGTTCGCGGGACAGACGATCGTCGTCACGCATCACGCGCCGATGCGTCAAAGCCTCGCGCCGCGTTACGCGGAAGATCTCGTGTCGGCGGGCTTCGTGAATCATCTGCCGTCGCTCGCGCGTGCGCCCGCGTCGCTGTGGATTCACGGTCATACGCATACGTCGTTCGACTATGAAGTGAACGGAACGCGCGTCGTGTGCAATCCGCGCGGCTACTTTAGCCGGCGCGAGCAGCGGTGGGAAAATCCGGATTTCGCGTGGGACAAGGTCGTCGATATCTGAAGCATCGGTGAAGAAGCACGGAACCGTGTTGGACTTTGCGGAGGAACGCCATGTGCGGCCGAATCAGCCAGTACCGACTGCCGATGCATTACGCGCAACGCTTGCATCTGAGAAATCCGTTCGTGCTCGTGGATGCCGCCGACAGGCGCCCCGGCTATAACCTGTCGCCCGGCACGCATCCGCTCGCCGTCTATCCGGACGAGACCATCCGCGCGGTGCATTGGGGCTATTGCCCGCCCTGGGCCATTCAGAAGAAGCTGCCGCAGACCATCAACGCGCGCGTCGAAACGGCGGCGACGAGTGCGTATTTCAAGCATCTGTGGAAGAAGGCGCGCATTCTCGTGCCGGCCGATGGCTGGTTCGAATGGCGCATCGAGCCGCGCCCGGGCGATCCGGCGGCGAAGCCCTTCAAGCAGCCCTATTTCATCCAGCGCGCGGACGGCGAACCGATGTATCTCGCCGCGCTCACCAGCATCCTGCGCGACGATGACGCCGCCGCGCCCGGCGCGGGCTTCGTCATCGTGACGGCCGCGGCGGACGAAGGGCTCGTCGATGTGCACGACCGCCGCCCGCTCGTGTTCGCGCCAGCCGTCGCGCGGCGCTGGCTCGACCCGGATGCCTCGCCCGAGGATCTCGCGGCGCTCGTCAAGACAGACGGCGTGCCGGCGTCCCACTTCGCCTGGCATCGCGTATCGACGGATGTGAATCGCGCGACCAACGACGAACCGCGACTCATCGAGCCGCTCGAAACCTTGCTCTGAAAGCCGTCCGGGGCTGAATCAGCGATCGTACGGATCGCGCGGGCGGCGGGCGCTTGCGTCACGCTCGTCGTCGATGCGCACCGGCACGAGGCGATGCTTCGCGTTGCGCTCCGACTGCGCGCGCATGGCGTTGAACAGATCGCGCGACGCCGGAACGGCGATCAGCACCAGAAGCACGGCAAGTGCGAGCAGGAGGGGCGTACTCATGTGACTTATCCCGGTAAAAGATGCGTAAGAACAAGTGCAGAAAGTATCAAGCTGCGGACGAACCGTGAGTAAGCAAGTGTTGCTCCGCAGCTTTTTTCGTAACCGAACCCGCAATACGGCGCTCTTTCAGGTGACGACGAATTCCTTCAGCGATTCGGCGTCCGCATCGAGCGTACTGGGCAGCGCCTCGCGCAGGAACTCGACCCACGTGCGAATCTTCGCGTCGAGATACTGGCGCGACGGATACAGCGCGTAGACGTTCAGCTCCTGCATCGTGTATTGCGGCAACACGCGCACGAGCGTGCCCGCGCGCAGGCCGGGCAGCGCGGACGAGGTCGGCAGCACGCCGATGCCCATGCTCTCGCGGATCGCGACGACCATCGCCTCGGCGACGTTCACCGTGAAGGTCGACGGCCCGAGGCTCACCGTCTCCTGACCATTCGGGCCGTCGAAGACCCATCGGTCGGGCGGAAATACCGGCGTCATCAGATGCAGACAGGTGTGGCGCACGAGATCGGAGAGCACGTGCGGCGCGCCATGCTGCTCGATATAAGCCGGCGACGCGCACGCGATGCTGTAGACCGAGCCGAGACGCGCCGACACGAGACCGGAATCCGGCAGATCGGAGGCGAGCACGACCGACACGTCGTAGCCTTCGTCGAGCAGATCGGGCACGCGCTGCGCGAGCGTCAGGTCGACCTGCACCGCCGGATGGCGCTGCTGATAGCGCGAGATCATCGGCACGATGTAGTGCTGGCCGAAGCTCGTCATCGAATGGACTTTGAGCTTGCCCGAGGGACGAGCGTGCGCATCGCCCGCCTCGGCTTCCGCCTGATCGACATAGGCGAGAATCTGCTCGCAGCGTTGCAGATAGCGCTCACCCGCTTCGGTAAGCGCGATGCGCCGCGTCGTGCGATTCAGCAGGCGCGCACGCAGATGCGCTTCGAGATCGGATACGGCCCGCGATGCATAGGCCGTCGTCGTATTGAGGTGCTGCGCGGCCGCGGTGAAGCTTCCCGCTTCGACGACCCGCACAAATACGCGCATGTTCTGGAGCGTGTCCATGGCGTCTTTCCGTCTTCAAGAACTGTTCGTGAATCGAATTGTTGCACGCTTGGCAACAACGATTATCACATCCGTCGTAAAAATGCTTTGCATCCTTACGGGTTATTCGACAATCCCCGCAAAAATATAATCACTTCCTGGAATCTAATTCAAATTTGGGAGTGAATCGTGCGAGGGCGAGTGTCCAGACGCGCTGCTTGTGCCGCCGTTCTTACAACAATATTAACAATTGCCGGGTGCGCAAGCACAGGCGAGATCGTGCCGCAAGATTCCCTCAAGGACGCATCGACGCTCGATGCCGGCAGCGCGATACGCGCCGCCAATGCAGATGCCCAATGGCCCGAAGCGCAGTGGTGGCGCGCCTATCGCGATCCGCAGCTCGACGCGTGGATTTCCCGGGCGACTACCGGCAACCCCACGCTCGCAATGGCCGCGGCGCGCGTGCGCGAGGCGCAACAACAGGCGGGCGTCGCGCGCTCCGAATTGCTGCCGCACGTCGACGGCGCGATGAGCGTCTCACGCAAGAACTGGCCCAACAACGACTTCTACGGCCCGGGCCCGTACGCCGATACGACGACCTGGGACAACACCGCCGGCCTTTCGCTGACGTACAACCTCGACCTCTGGCATCGCGACGACAACAACGCCGAGCGCGCGCTCGACGTCGCCCATGTGCGCGCCGCCGATGCGCGCGCCGCGCAGCTCGAACTCGAGACCAACGTCGTGCGCGCCTACATCGGCTTCTCGCAGTCGTTCGCGCTGCTCGATATCGCCGAGGAGACGCTCGCGCAGCAGGAGCGCATCGCGGATCTCGCGCGGCGGCGCCTGAAAGGCGGGCTCGGCACGCAACTCGAAGTGAGCCAGGCCGAAGCGCCGCTGCCGGAATACGAGCGTCAGGTCGATGTCTACAAGGAAGAGATCCTGCTCGCGCGCAATCGACTGGCGGCTCTCGCGGGCGAAGGTCCGGGTGCGGGCGAAGCGCTCACGCGCCCGGCGTTGTCGCTCGCGACGCCGCTACCCTTGCCTTCCGCGCTGCCCGCGGAGCTCGTCGGACATCGGCCGGATATCGTCGCGGCTCGCTGGATGGTGGCGGCGCAGGCACGCGGCATCGATGTCGCGAAGGCCGGCTTCTACCCGAACATCAATCTCGCCGCGTCGCTGACTCAGGCTTTCGCGGGCGGCGCGCTGCTCACCTTCCTGACCCGCGATGCGTCCGGATACAGCTTCGGCCCCGCGATCTCGTTGCCGATTTTCGAAGGCGGACGTCTGCGGGCGCAGCTCGGCGCGGCATCGGCGCAATACGACCAGGCCGTCGATCACTACAACGCGACGCTCGTCGGCGCGCTCAAGGACATCGCCGATCAGGTCGTGCGCGTGCATTCGCTCGATACGCAGCTCGACGCGTCGGGCCGCTCCGTCGCCGCCGCGCGCAAGAACTACGATCTCGCGAACGAAGGCTACAAGCGCGGCCTCACCGATTACCTGAACGTGCTGATCGCGCAAACGCAATTGCTCAAGGCGCAGGACAGCCAGGCGCGCGTGCGCGCGCAACGGCTCGCGTCCTACGCGACGCTCACGTCGGCGCTCGGCGGCGGCATCGACGATCCGTCGAACGGTCCAGAACAGACCGCGCTCGCGCCGTCGAAGCACATCGGGCCGTTCAGCCGAACGGGCGAAGCGAAGCAGCAATAAGGCCACGCATATGTCCACTCCTTCCACGACCGCCGACCAAGCGTCACGCGCATCGCTCGTGCGGGCGTTCGCCGACTGGGCGCGCACCGACGGCCTAGCGTGGGTCTACATCTTCAAGGCCGTGCTCGCCGCGCTCCTCTCGCTATGGATCGCGATGCGCCTGGACATGGCGCAGCCGCGCACCGCGATGACCACCGTGTTCGTCGTGATGCAGCCGCAAAGCGGCATGGTGCTCGCGAAGAGCTTCTATCGTTTCTGCGGGACGATGGTCGGCCTCGTCGTGATGATGATCTTCATCAGTCTGTTCTCGCAGCAGCCGGTGCTGTTTCTCTCCGCAACGGCGCTGTGGGTCGGCGTCTGCACGGCGGGCGCGGCGCGCAACCGCAACTTTCGTTCGTACGGCTTCGTGCTCGCGGGCTACACGGCGGCGCTGATCGGCATTCCGGCCGCGCAGCATCCGGAAGCCGCGTATCTGTCGGCGCTCACGCGCGTCGGCGAAGTGACGCTCGGCATCGTGTGCTCCGGTGCGGTGAGCGCGCTCGTCTTTCCGCAACACGCGGGCGAGCAGGTTCGCACGACGGTGCGCCGCCGCTTCACCCAATTCGTCGATTACGTGTGCCGCGCGCTGTCGGGCAACATGGCGCGCGCGCAGATCGAGCGGACCAATCTGGCGTTCGTGTCGGACATCGTCGGCTTCGAGGCCGCGCGCAGCGTCGCCGTGTTCGAGAATCCCGAATCGCGCATGCGCGGCGGGCGCCTCGCGCGTCTGAACAGCGAGTTCATGAGCGCATCGACGCGCTTTCACGCACTGCATCAGTTGATGAACCGGCTGCGCGAGAACGCATCGGCGACGACCATCGCCGCGCTCGAACCGTTTTTCCGTGAAGTGCCGCCGCTCTTTTCCGTATCGAACCAGCCGGTGAAGAACGCCGACGACGCCGCGCACGCGGCCGCGCAAATGCGCGACTACCAGGCCGCGTTGCCGAAGCGCGTGCGCGCGGCGCGTGCCGGACTCGGAGCGAATCCGGACTTCGCGCAACTGGAGTTCGACACCGCCACGGAACTGCTCTACCGCTTCGTCGACGACATGCTCGCGTACGCGGAGACCTACGCGTCGCTGACATCGCCGTCGCACGAGCGCGAGCGCTGGATCGCGCGCTACGTGCCGAAGACGAACATGCTCGCGGCGGCGATCTCCGGCTTGCGCGGCGCGGTCGTGATGTTCGTCCTCTCCGCGTTCTGGATCGAAACGGCCTGGCCGAGCGGCGGCACGATGGTGCTCAACGCGGCGGCCGTGTGCGCGCTCGCGTCGTCCTCGCCGCGTCCGACGCTCATGTCGGCGCAAATGGCGCTCGGCACGATGCTCGCGACGGTCACCGGCATGATCGTCGTATTCGGAGTGTTTCCGCATATCGACGGTTTCGCGATGATGTGCGCCGCGCTCGCGCCCGCGCTTCTGTTCGGCGCGTATCTGAGCACGCGGCACGCGCTCGCCGGCGTGGGCATCGGCTATTGCATCTTCTTCTGCTTTCTCGCGGGGCCGGACAACCTCGTGCACTACGATCCGACCGGCTTCATGAACGACGCCCTCGCGCTCGTGCTGTCGATGATCGTCGCCGCGATTGCCTTCGCCGTGCTGCTGCCGACCGATGCGCCGTGGCTGCGCCGCTTGCTCCTCGGCGATCTGCGACGCGAAGTCGTGAACGCGCGGCGCGGACGTCTCGCCAGTCTCACGACGCACTTCGAGAGCCGCACACGCGATCTGCTCGCGCAGATCAACGCGCTCGCCACGGGACGTCCCGACTTGCAGCGCGACGCGTTGCAGTGGCTATTCGCGGTGCTCGAGTTCGGCAATGCGGTGATCGATTTGCGGCGCGAGCTCGCAGAACTGTCGGACGAGCCGCACTACGCGGCGTCGATGTCGTGGCGCCGCTCGGTCGAAGCCACGCTCGACGCCGTCGCGCGGCTCTTCGATCGGCCGGACGCGCGGCGTTTCGATGCCGCGCTCGCCACGACCGAACGCGCCATCGCCGACACGCGGGATCTGCTCGCGCTGCTCGATCCGCCGCGCGAGGAAAGGCATCGGCTGCAGCGCATCATGAGTCATCTTCATTTCGTCCGCACCGCGCTGCTCGATCACGAATCGCCGTTCGCGCCATTTGCGCCCGTTCGGAAACACACGCCCGAAGGAGCGTCCCATGCTGCCGCGTAACGTCGCGATACTCGAAGCCTATGTGCCGACGATTCTGCTGCTCTTCATCGCGGGCGCGATGATCACGTGGGTCGTCGACCGCGTGCTTGCCCTGACCGGCCTTTATCGCGTGGTCTGGCATCCGGCGCTCTTTCGCGCGAGTCTGCTCGTCTGCATCTGCGGGACGCTCGGACTCGTCGCGTATGCGTGAGCGGCATCACCTTCATACAAGCTGAAAAAGAGTTGCATCATGATTCTCAGGAAAATCATCGGCCTGGTTTTGACGATCGCCATTTTTGCGGTCGCGCTCATCATCGGACGCGTGCTGTGGGTGCATTACATGGATGAGCCATGGACGCGCGATGGCCGCGTGCGCGCGGATGTCGTCAACGTGGCGCCGGACGTGTCGGGCGCGGTCGTGCAATTGCCGGTCCGCGACAACCAGCTCGTGAAAAAGGGCGACCTCCTGATGGAGATCGATCCGTCGCACTATCAGATCGCGGTCGAGCAGGCGCAGGCGAACGTCGCGGCGCGCGCGGCCGAGCTGCGCATGCGCCGTGCGGACGCCGCGCGCCGCGCCGACATGGACAGTCAGGTCGTGTCGAAGGAAGCGCGCGAAAACGCGATGCAGACCGCATCGACGGCGCAGGCGCAGTTGCAGCAGGCGCAGGCCGCGCTCGATGCCGCGAAGCTCAATCTCGAGCGCACCCGGGTGTATTCGCCGGTGGATGGCTACGTCACCAACCTGAACGTGTTTCGCGGCGACTATGCGACCGCGGGCGCGGCCAAGCTCGCGATTGTCGACAGTCACTCGTTCTGGGTGTACGGCTACTTCGAGGAAACGAAGCTGCCGCACGTGCGCATCGGCGACAAGGCATCGATTCGCCTGATGAGCGGCGGCGAACTGAAGGGTCACGTGGAAAGCATCTCGCGCGGCATCTATGACCGCGACAATCCGCAAAGCCGCGAACTGCTCGCGGACGTGAACCCGACCTTCAACTGGGTGCGGCTCGCGCAGCGCGTGCCGGTGCGGGTGCATATCGACGACGTGCCGGATGGAGTGCTGCTGAGCGCGGGGACGACGTGTACGGTGGTGATCGCGCCGTCGAGCTGACGCGCTTTGCTTCAGAGAACAAAAAGCCCGCTCCGGATCACTCCCGAGCGGGCTTTTCACATCGACTCACACCGAAGCCTTACTTCAGCACGACCTTCACGTCGAAATATTTCTGCGCGAAGCGATCGATCGTCCCGTCTTCCTTCAATTCCTTCAGCGCGCGATTGAGCGCGTCTTTCAGCGCCTTGTCGTTCTTGCGCACGCCGAATCCGACGCCCGAACCCAGCAGCTTGTCATCCGCCACGGCCGGGCCCGCGAACGCGAAACCCGCGCCTTGCGGCTGTTTCAGAAAGCCCTTCGACGCCGCCTCGGCATCCTGGAACGCCGCATCCAGACGGCCCGACGCCAGATCCGCATAGATCTGGTCCTGTGCCTGATACGACTCGACATCGATGCCCGCCGTGGCCCACTTCGCCTTCGCGTAGGTCTCCTGGATCGAGCCCTGCAACACACCGACGCGTTTGCCCTTCAGGCCGTCGACGGTCGGCTGGATCGCGCTGCCCTTCTTCGCGATCAATTGATTCGGGATCGTGTAGATCGGATCGGTGAAGTCGATGGCCATCTTGCGCTTGTCGGTGATCGTCATGTCCGAATTGATGCCGTCGAACTTGCGCGCCTGCAACGCTGGAATGAGACCATCGAACGAGTTCTCGACCCACACGCACTTCATCTTCAGCTTCGCGCACACCGCATTGCCGATGTCGATATCGAAGCCCTGCAGCGCGCCGCTCGGCGACTTCGATTCGAACGGCGCGTACGATGCTTCGACGCCGAAGCGCAGTTCCTTCATGTTATCGGCTGCCTGCGCGTTCAACGCGGCGACGCCCGTGACGACAGTGGCGCCCAGCACCGCGAACGCGGCGAGCTTGCGACCGATCAGATGCGATTTCTTCAACTTCCATCTCCTTCCATTGCGGTTCGATACAGGTGTCATGATGCGGCTTTGCGCAGCCGGTGAAGCATCGCGGCACAAAAATCCACGCTCAAACGCGTGGTCGCGGGTTGATGCATCGCATCAAACACCGGGGCGCGATTGTAGCGCGCGAGAACCCGCGATCCGCCGAACGATGTGGGGAGTTGATTTGGCAAGCCGATGTCGCGCTCATGCAAATGCATGAGCATGCCGACGCGGTTTCAGGCGAGCGAGGCGAGCGTCGTCTCGGTCGTATCGACGACCATCAGCCCGGCGCGCAGGCCCGGCTTTACTTTCGGATTCGGAAACACGATGCGCTCTTCGTCGTGCGACACGCGATAACGATAATCGCCGTCGCGCGCGAGCTCGGTGCCGGCCGGGAATGCGGTGAAGTTCGGCACGTCGCTCGCAACGTCCAGCACGAAGCGCTCGCTGTGCTTGTCGATTTGCGCGACGACGGTGAACACGCGCAGCGGCGCATTCTCCTTCTTCGCCTCGCCCGCGATCAGACGACGCAACGCCGCATCCGATGCTTCGAATCGTGCGAGATCGTTCTGGCCGAACGGGCGCACCTTGCCGAGTTCGAGCGTGCACGCCAGCGCGCCTGCTTCCTGCGCGGTGAAATGCGTGAACGTGTTGCCTTTCTCGCGATGCAGGAGCACCGCCTGCAGACGCGCATCGCGCAGCCAGTCGAACATCGCGCGGGCGAGCGGCGCGCCCGTGTGCGGCAGCAACGCGAACTGCTCGAATACCGATGCGCGGATCGCCGTGTGCATGTCGATGTGCCACTTCGCATGCGCGGCGCCGTCGAAGAACTTCAGCGCGGTGCGCTCCAGCTCGGCCGCGCGCGGCGCTTCGCGGCTGTCGCGCAAGCTCGCATGACGGCCGCTGAACAGGCGATTCAGATCGTCGTCTATATAGCGATCGCCCGCGCGCATCGCCTCGATGTTGCCGAGAATCACCAGCATGCGCGCGGCAAGCGGCGCGCGGCCGTTCGCGATGTCCGCGACGAGCGAAGACAGCATTTCGATCGGCGCGGTTTCATCGCCATGAATGCCCGCCGACGCGAGCACGCTGTGCGTCGGCTCGCGCGCGGCTTCGAGCAGCATCACGCCGTCGCCTTGCCACGTCCATCGCACGCCGGAAGGCGCGATGCCAGCGGTCACGGCAGGACGTTTGCCGTCGAGCGTGAACGCCAGAAAGTCTTCGAGCAGGGATGAATCAGCGCTGGAAGTCATAGACGGCACCGAGTCCGAGAATGGTCGTCAGTTCGTCGAGCGCGGCGCGCGATTCGGCCAGCAGCTTCGGATCGGCGAGATCGGCGGGCGCGAGACGATCGCGATAATGCCGGTCGATCCACGCATCGAGTTGCGTGAAAAGCGTGTCGTTCATCCAGACGCGCGCGTTGACCGCGGCACGCTCGGCTTCGTTGAGCACGACGCGCAGACGCAAACAAGCCGGGCCGCCGCCGTTCTTCATGCTCTCGCGCAAATCGAAGACGAGCACCTCGTCGATGGGCGTGCGGCGCGCCGCGAGCGAATCGAGATACGCGGCCACGCGCGCATTCTCGCGGCACTCCTGCGGCACGACGAGCAGTTGCCTGCCGTCCGCGCTCGACAGCAACTGGCTGTTGAAGAGATACGACGACACCGCATCCTCCACGCTCACTTCGCTAGCCGGCACTTCGAGCGCATCGAAAGGCGTGCCTTGCGCATCGAGCTTCGCGCGCAGTTCGTCGTAGACCTTGTGCTGATCGACGAACGCGCGCTCGTGGCAAAAGAGCGTCGTGCGATTGCCGACCGCGATGACGTCGTTGTGAAAGACGCCCGCGTCGATCACGTCGGGCGATTGCTGCGCGAACACGGTCGCATCGTCGGACAGGCCGTGCAGGCGCGCGACCGCGCGGCTCGCTTCGAGCGTCTGACGCGCGGGATAGCGCTGCGGCTGCGGGCCCTGGCCGTACTCACTGCGCCCGTACACGAAGAACTCGACGCCCTTCTCGCCGTACTCGCGCGCGAAGCGTGTATGGTTGGCCGCGCCTTCGTCGCCGAGCGCGGGCGTGCCCGGCAGCGCGTGATGAATGCGAAAGCGCGCTTCGTCGGCGAAGATCGCGGACAGCGAGCGGCGCGTTTCCCCGTGCTCGATCGCGCGATGCAGCTTCGCCGCGAGATTGGCGGGCGTGAAATGCACGCGCCCGTCTTCCGTATCCGCCGATGGACTCACGGTCGCCGCATTCGCGGTCCACATCGCCGATGCCGAACTCGCCGCCGCGAGCAGCTCGGGCGCTTCGCGCGCCGCGCGGGCGATCACGTCGGCGTCGTCGCCGGAAAAGCCGACATCGCGCAACAGCCTGATCGACGGGCGTTCGAGCGGCGGCAACACGCCCTGCTGGAAGCCGAGGTCCGCGAGCTGCTTCATCTTGCGCAAGCCCTGCTTCGCGGCGGCCTTCGGATTCGCCACCGACTTCTCGTTGTTGCGCGACGCGACGTTGCCGAACGACAGCCCCGCGTAGTTGTGCGTCGGGCCAACCAGCCCGTCGAAGTTCGCTTCGAATGCTTTCGATGCCTGCATGTTCGATCCCGCCCGTCAGAAGTTCAGGCCCGGCGACACGCTCGCGGGCATCTGCAATTGCGCGCTTTCCACCGACGCCATCGGATACGAGCAATAGTCCGCCGCGTAGTACGCGCTCGGCCGCTGATTGCCCGAACGTCCGATGCCGCCGAACGGCGCCGCCGACGATGCGCCATTGGTCGGCCGGTTCCAGTTGACGATGCCCGCGCGGATCGCGCGCTGGAAGTGCTTCCAGACAGACTCGTCGTCGGCGAGCAGGCCGGCGGACAGGCCGTAGGCGGTGTCGTTCGCGCGCTCGATGGCCTCGTCGAAAGTCGTATAGCGCGTGACCTGCACGAGCGGGCCGAAATGCTCTTCGTCGGGCACGTCGCGCGCGCTGGTGACGTCGAGGATCGCGGGCGACACGAAGCCGAGATGCGCCGCGCGCTGCTTCATTTCGAGCGCGGGCTTCGCGCCCGCTTCGATCAGACGCGCCTGCGCATCGACGAGACGCGCCGCCGCGCGCGCGGAGATCACCGCGCCCATGTACGGCTGCGGCTCGTCGTCGTATCGACCGACGCGGATGTTCGCGCTCACTTCGACGAAACGCTGCATGAAGCGCTCGCCATCGGCATCGTCGGGAACGAACAGACGGCGCGCGCACGTGCAACGCTGCCCCGCCGACAGAAACGCCGACTGGATCGCGTGATGCACGGCTGCATCGATATCCTCGACGTTCGCGACGACGAGCGGATTGTTGCCGCCCATCTCCAGCGCGAGCACGATCTCCGGGCGGCCGCCGAACTGCTTGTGCAGCAGCGTGCCGGTGTCCGAGCTGCCGGTGAAGAACAGTCCGTCGATCTGCCGATGATTCGCGAGCGCGATGCCCGCATCCTTTTCGCCCTGCACGAGATTGAGCACACCGGCCGGCAGTCCGGCCCGGAACCACAGCGCGACGGTCGCGGCCGCGACGCCGGGCGCGAGCTCCGACGGCTTGAACACGACCGTATTGCCTGCGATGAGCGCCGGCACGATATGTCCGTTCGGCAGATGGCCCGGAAAGTTGTACGGGCCGAATACGGCGACGACACCATGCGGACGATGCCTCAGCACCGCGACGCCGTCGGCCATCGGCGCGCGCTTCTCGCCGGTGCGCTCGTGATAGGCCTGCACGGAGATATCGACCTTCGCGGCCATCGACGCCACTTCCGTGCGCGCTTCCCACAGCGGCTTGCCGGTCTCGCGGCCGATCGCGCCGGCGAGCGCTTCCTTGTTTTCGTTGAGCAGTGCCGCGAAGCGCTTTGCGATCGCGACGCGCTCGTCGAACGAAAGCGCGGACCACGACGCGAACGCGCGCCGCGCCGACGCCACCGCGCGATCCACGTCTTCAGCCGATGCGCTCCTGCCTTGCCACACGGTTTCATCGGTGCCCGGATTGCGCGATGCGAACGCCGCGCCCTTGCCTTCCTGCCAGTCACCGCCGATATACAACTGGTTCGAGATATCCATGTCGTGTCTCATTTATTTTGCGCGCGGATGAGAAGTCAGCACGCGCACTCGATCGCCCTCGCGGACGCGCAGCGCGGCGGCTTCTTCCGCCGTCAACAGAAACGTGCCGTTCTCGACCGCGCCGGTCGTCGCGCCGCAACGGAAGTCTTCGAGCAAGGTGTTGGACACGAGGCTCTTCGCGTCGCTGTCGGTCCCGGCGCGATCGCCGATGCGCACGCTGGCGAGCACGCTCTCGCGCACCGTGCGCAAGTCCGCGACGTGACATTCGAGCACCGGACCGGCATCGAAAATATCGACGTGATTCTCATAGCGCAGACCTTCCGCTTCGAGCATCTTGCGCGCGGGGGCAGTGTCCCGGTGGGTGATGCCGACCGCGCGTTGCGCGGCATCGGGCAGCAGGTCGAGATACACCGGGTAGCGCGGCATCAGCTCTGCGACGAACGACTTCTTGCCATGCGAGCTCAGGTAATCCGCCTCGTTGAAATCGATCTGATAGAAATGCGAGCCGACCGCGTTCCAGAACGGCGACTCGCCGTTGTCGTCGAAGTGCCCGCGCAGTTCCGCGCACAAGCGTTGCGGGAAGCGGTCCGTGAACTGCGCGATGAACATGAAGCGCGAGCGCGACAACAAGCCGCCCACGCCTGCCGTGCGATAACGGGGACTCAAAAACAGCGAGCACACTTCCGCATAACCCGTCAGATCGTGCGAGATATTGAGCAGCGACATGCGCGTCCACACGCCCATGTCCTGGCTCGCATGCACGACCGTCGATACACGATAGTTGTAGAACGGCTGCTCCAGCCCGACTTCCGTTTCGATGCCGCACACGCCCGCGACATCGCCGGTCGCGGTGTCTTCCATCACGAAGAAATAGCCCGCTTCGAAGGCTTGCGCATCGCCCGTGAGCGTGCGGCGCGCGCGTTCGACACGCGCCGCGAGCGCGCCGCGATCCGGCTTGAACGTGGTGAGTCCCGGGCCCGTTTCCTGGGCGAGCGCGACGAGCGCATCGACATCGCCCGGCTGCGTGCAACGCACGACGATCATTGCAATTCTCCCGATGCCTGATGCAGCGGCACGCAACGCACCGTGCCCTTGTCCTCCACGCCGAGCACGTCGCGCGCGGACGCCGTCAATGCGGCGCCGTCGGCGCGCGTCCCCGCCAGCCCCGCGACGATGCAGCGAAACGCGTGCGCGCCGCCCGCCGCGACGAGATACGGCGCGCCGCTTTCGGTGGCGGCGTCGCGCACCGTGCGCAACTCGCTCGAACTCGCCGACGCGCTCTTGCCGACGGCGATCGTCAGCACCGGGCCCGCATCGAAGATATCGACGTAACGATCCGGCTCGAAGCCCTCTTCGAGATGAATGTCGTACGCGAGCAGCGTGCTTTCGTTCGGCTCGCCCAGCACGCGCTGCGCTGCGCCGGGAAGCAGCGGCACGTAGAGCGGATAGCTCGGCATCACTTCGGCGATGAACGTGCGGCTGCGTCCGCCCGATTCCGATTCGACCTGCTCGAAGTCGCGGCCGAAGAACTTGCGTCCGACCGCGTCCCAGAACGGCGACGCGCCGGCCTCGTCGGTGACGCCGAGCATCAGCGAAAAGACCTCGCTCGAGAAGCGCTTGCGGTTCGCCGCGATGTAGATCATGCGTGCGCGCGACAGGAGATGCGCCGCCGCTTCGTTCGCTTCATCGCGCAGCGACGGATCGATATAGAAGCCCGTCAGGCGGCTCTTGCCCGTCAGCTCGTGCGACATCGTAAGCGCGTGAATCTTGCGATTCACCTTGAGCTCGCGCGATGCGTGAATCAGCGCGTCGTTGCGAAAGGCGTAGAACGGCTCGGAATAGCCCGCCGACGCGACGATGCTCGACGTGCCGAGCAAGCGGCCCGTCTGCGAATCTTCGAGCACGAAGAGATAGAACTCTTCGCCGGGAAATTCCACTTCGGCGCGAAACGAGTCTTCCGAAAGCGCGACGCGCGTTTCCAGCGTGCGCCGGTCGCGCGGCAGCGAGTGCAGCACCGGCGCCGCGGCGCGCGCCATCCGTTCGAGCTCGTCGAGATCGGAGAGTCTTGCGGGACGGACGAATAGCATCATCGGGTCCTGTCGGTCACTTGACGGCGGCGGCGCCGACGACCTGCTCGATCGCCTTTTCGATGCGCGCGAAGCCTTCGTCGAGATCGGCCATCGGCATGATGAGCGAGGGCGCGAAACGCAGCACGTTCGGCCCCGCGATCAGCATGATCACGCCGTTCGCCGCCGCCGCATTGAGCACGTCCTTCGCGCGATCCTTGTAGCTGTCGTTCAGCTCGGCGCCGATCAGGAGGCCGCGGCCGCGAATCTCCCTGAACATGCCGAAGCGCTCGTTGATGCGTTCCAGATGCGCCTTGATCGCACGGCTGCGCTCGTTCACGCCTTCGAGCAGCTTCGGATCGCTGATGAGTTCGACGACCTTCTCCGCGATCGACGCACCCAGCGGGTTGCCACCGTAGGTCGTGCCGTGCACGCCGACCTTGAAGTGCGCGGCGATGTCGTTCGTGGTCAGCATCACGCCGATCGGAAAGCCGTTGCCCAGCGCCTTCGCGCTCGTGAGGATGTCAGGCGTCACGCCGTACTGCATGTACGCGTAGAAGGTGCCCGTGCGGCCGACGCCGGTCTGCACCTCATCGAAAATAAGCAGCGCGTCATGCCTGGTGCAGGCTTCGCGCAAGCCCTTCAGGAACGCGGGATCGGCCGGCAGCACGCCGCCTTCGCCCTGCACCGGCTCGACGATCACCGCGCACGTCTTCGGGCCGATCGCTTCGAGCGCCTTCGGCAGATCGTTGTACGGCAGATGACGGATGCCCTGCGGCTGCGGGCCGAAGCCTTCCGCGTACTTCGGCTGGCCGCCGACGCTGACCGTGAAGAACGTGCGGCCATGGAACGACTGCGTGAACGAGATGATCTCGATCTTGTCGTCGCCGTGGTTGTCGATCGCATAGCGGCGCGCGAGTTTCAGCGCCGCTTCGTTCGCTTCCGCGCCCGAATTCGCGAAGAACGCGCGATCGGCGAAGGTGAGATCCGTCAGGCGTTTCGCGAGGCGCAGCACCGGCGCGTTCGTGTAGCCATTGCCGATATGCCAGAGCTTCTCGCCCTGCTCGTGCAGCACTTTCAGCAATTCGGGGTGGCCGTGGCCCAGCGCCGTCACCGCGATGCCGCCGGCGAAATCGACATAATCGCGGCCATCGGTATCCCATACGCGCGAGCCGCGGCCTCTGTCGGGCACGAAATTGGCCGGCGCGAACACCGGGACCATTACCTCGTCGAACGTACCGCGATTCACATTGATGTCGGTCATGAGCCACTCCTCGTCAGGTTCGTGCATCGGTTCTTGCAATGCTTTCGATATTAGGCAATCGCACGCGTTCCGTCTTGCGTGTTCGCGACATGCTTCGATGGGGTTTTCGCGGCGTTCATGCCGCGTCGGGCGGCTCGATCAGCGCGCCGCCGCGCGGCTCGTCGATCGCGCCGCCGCGCTGCTTTTCGATCCAGTTGCGGCGCTCTTCGCGCGGCGTCACGCCGAAGCGGTCGCGATACGCGTTCGAAAAATGCGCCGCCGAGGAAAACCCGCACGCGAGGCTGATCTGCACCACCGATTTGCTCGTGCGTTGCAATTGCGTGCGCGCCTTCGTCAGGCGCAGATTGAGGTAGTACTTCGACGGCATCGCGCCGAGGTATTGTCGGAAGAGCCGCTCGAGCTGCCGGCGCGAAATGCCGACGAGATTCGCGATTTCGTCGGTGGCGAGCGGGTCTTCGATGTTCGCTTCCATCAGTTGAAGCGCGTCGTTCAGGCGTGGATGACGCTCGCCCGGCGCGGTGACGAACGGAATGCGCTGACGCTCCGTGCCCGCGCGCAACGTGCCGATGCCGAGCGAATCCGCGATGCGTTCCGCGAGATCCGGGCCGTGGTCGCGCGCGATCATCGCGAGCATGAAGTCGATGCTCGCCTGTCCGCCCGTGCAGGTCGCGCGGTCGCGGTCGATCTCGAAGATCTGCTGGCTGACGATCGCGCGCTCGAACTGTTCGGTGAACTGCTGATAGGTTTCCCAGTTCACCGCGACGCGATACTGCGAGAGCTGCCCGGCCATCGCGAGCCACCAGACGCCGTGATGGATGCCGGACACGAGCGGCGTGCGCGGCGCCACGCGCGCGAGGCTCGCGAGAAAGAGCCGGTAATCGGCGAACTGCTGATAGCGCTCCGACACGACGATGAGCCAGTCGCAGCGCACGGCGTCGTTGAAGGCGCAATCGGCGGGAAGCTGCGCGCCGCCCGACAGCGGCACCGGGCGGCCGTCCCAGGAACAGATGCGCCACTCGTAGAGACGATGCCCGTCGATCTCGTTGGCGAGCGAAAGGCTGTCGACGATCGGCCCGATGCCGCTCATCGACACCGGCGGGAGCGCGACGATCGCAACTTGCAGCGTCACGTTATTTGAGGCTGCCCGACAGGAACTGGCGCAGACGTTCGCTCTTCGGCGCGACCAGCACCTCCGACGGCGCACCCTCTTCTTCCGTGCGTCCCTGATGCAGGAACATCACGTGATTCGACACGTTGCGCGCGAAGCCCATCTCGTGCGTGACGACGATCATCGTGCGGCCTTCTTCCGCGAGACGCTGCATCACCTTCAGCACTTCGCCGACGAGTTCCGGATCGAGCGCGGAAGTCGGTTCGTCGAAGAGCATGACATCGGGATGCATCGCGAGCGCGCGCGCGATCGCCACACGCTGCTGCTGTCCGCCCGACAAGTGCGACGGATACTGCTTCTCGACGCGCGGCGGCAGGCCCACTTTTTCCAGATACTCGCGCGCGCGGTCCTCCGCTTCCTTCTTCGACACGCCGAGCACATGGATGGGCGCTTCCATCACGTTCTCGATGGCCGTCATGTGCGACCACAAATTGAAGTGCTGGAACACCATCGCGAGCTTGGTGCGCACGCGCTGCAACTGCTTGTGATCCGCGACTTCGAGATTGCCCGCGCGGTCGGTCTTCGTGCGCACGGCTTCACCGTCGACGATGATCTGCCCGGCGTTCGGCCGCTCGAGAAAGTTGATGCAGCGCAAAAACGTGCTCTTGCCCGAGCCGCTCGCGCCGATGATGCTGATCACGTCGCCCGCTTTCGCAGAGAGCGAAACGCCCTTGAGCACTTCGTTGTCGCCGTAGCGCTTGTGGATATCCTCGGCGACGAGCTTGGTCGCGACGTCTTTGGCGGTTGGCTGCAACGCTTTCTCCTCGGGTGATGACAAGATCTCTTCCATGGGTTCGGATTCTACCGCTCGTCAGGCGTGGGCCGTGCGGGCCGCGCGGGTCGTGCGTTCGGCGCCCGCCGGCCGCAGGTAAGCGAGCCAGCGCCGCTCGGCACGCCGGAACGCCGCGACGAGCGCGAACGAGATCGCCACATACAGCAGCGCCGCGATGCCGAACGATTCGAACGACTGATAGGTCGCCGAATTCGCATCGCGCGCGACCTTCAGGATGTCCGGCACGGTGGCCGTGAAGGCGACGGTCGTCGCGTGCAGCATCAGAATCACTTCGTTGCTGTACAAAGGCAAGGCGCGCCGCAGCGCGGACGGCAGGATCACGCGTCGATACATCGTGAACGTGCTCATGCCGTAAGCGCGCGCAGCCTCCACTTCGCCGTGCGAAATCCCGCGGATCGCGCCCGCGAAAATCTCGGTCGTGTAGGCGCACGTGTTCAAGGCGAACGCAAGAATCGCGCAGTTGAAGCCGCTCTTGAAAAACGCTTCGAGCAAGGACTGCGTGCGCACGAACTCCAGGCTGTACATGCCGGTATAGAGCAGCAGCAGTTGCACGTAGAGCGGCGTGCCGCGAAACACGTACGTGTAGATGCGCACGGGCGTGGACAGCCAGCGGTTGCGCGAGACGCGCGCGCAGGCGAGCGGCACCGCCGCGCAGAAGCCGAGCGCGATCGACGTCGCGAGCAACCACAACGTGACGACGAGGCCCGACGCGCGCATGCCGTCGGAGTACAGGAAGGGGCGCCACCATTCGGCGAAGATCTGGATCATGGCTTGTGGCTCGCTGGCAGAAGTCAGAGTTCGGCGTGACGCACGCCGATCGAGTAGCGGCGCTCGAGCGCCATCAGCACGAGATTCGATGCGCTCGTGATCACGAGATAGATCAGCGCCGCGATCAGGATGAAGAAGAACATGTTGAACGTGCTCTTGCCCGCGTCCTGCGCGGCCTTCACGACATCCGCGAGACCGATGATCGACACGAGCGCCGTCGCCTTCACGAGCACCTGCCAGTTATTGCCGATGCCCGGCAGCGCGAAGCGCATCATCTGCGGAAAAAGAATGCGGGCGAACACGCGCATGCCGCTCATGCCATAGGCGCTGCCTGCTTCGAGCTGGCCGCGCGGCACCGCGAGAAACGCGCCGCGAAACGTCTCGGTGAAATATGCGCCGTAGATGAAACCGAGCGTGAGCACGCCGGCCGTGAACGGATCGATATCGAACTGATCCCAGCCGAATGCATCGGTGAGATTGTTGATGGCGATCTGAATGCTGTAGAAGAGCAGCAGCATCAGCACGAGATCGGGCACCGAGCGGATGAGCGTCGTGTACGCGGTCGCGATGCCGCGCAAAGGCGCATGACGCGAGAGTTTCGCCGATGCGCCGAGGAGTCCGAGCAGCACCGACACCGCGAGCGACAGCACCGCGAGCGCGAGCGTTTCTTTGGCGCCCGCCCAGAGGAGCGGACCGAAGCCATACAGGATCAAGAGTCGCCTCCATCGTCTTTCGTTGAAAGAAGCGGAGCACAAGCGATGTGCCCCGGCGATTGGCGGCGATACTCGCAAGCGAAAATCAATCGCTCAATTGCGATGAAGCCTGTTTGTTGCAATGCAACATGTCAGACGGGCGGGCGGCGGCACGGTCGAGCGCCCGCTGTGCAACGCTGCCCGCGCGCGACAGACAGGAAAACCCGCATACGCGCGGAATACGAAAATTGCGCTTTTCAGGTCGCATTTTCGATAGACCGCGCGAACGTCCTTTACGCGCGCGCGACGTCGCGCACGCGCTGCGCGACCTGGCCGTTCGCCACGGCGATCTCCGGGCTGTCCTGCAACAAGGGCAGGAATTGCTCCGCGAATGCGGGGTCGCGCGTGCCAGCGCTGAACATGTCGATGACCGCTTTCGCGTGCGCGATGCGTGTGTCGGCGGTGGCTTCGTCGTCGTCGAGGACGTCGTCGATGGCGGCGATCAGCGTCGAGAACGGCGTAAGCCAGCGATACGCCGAGCCGTTGATCACGATCTGCAGGAATTCGCCCGGCGAGACTGGCCCGAACTCGGCCTCGTGGCGCGCGCGCAAATGCGCGAGCACGCTGCGATGAAGCGCGAGCAGCGGATGCCGCACGTCGCGCAGGAAAGCGGTGGCTGTCTGGTCGTTCATGATCGTGCCTCGTCTGGAAACATCCTAAATGAGGACGAATCGAGCCCGATCAAGCGCCGCGCGTCCTGCCCGCGTAGCGGATGAACTCGGCGGCGGTAAGCGGCGGGGAAAAGAGCCAGCCCTGCCCGAACCGCGCGCCGCGCGCGAGCAGATAGGCGGCCTGCTCTTCGTGCTCGATGCCCTCCGCGATCACCTGCACGTCGAGCGTCGCGGCCATGTCGATGATGTGCGACGCGACGCTGCTCGAAGCCGCATCCTGCCCGACGGTATCGACGAAAGACTTGTCGATCTTCAGGCCGTCGATATGAAAGTTCTGCAGATGCGAGAGGCTCGAATAGCCGGTGCCGAAATCGTCGAGATAGACGGCGTGGCCCGCTTCGCGAAACGCGCTGATGACTTCCTTGGCGGCATCGGCGTCGAGGAAGCTGCGCTCGGTCGCCTCGATGCGGATCTGCTCCGGCCGCACGCCCTCGCGCGCGATCGCCGGGCCGAGCACGTCGAGAAAGCGGCGTGTGGTGAGATCGGGCGCGGAGAGATTCACCGACACGTAGTATTCCGGGTAGCGCTTCAGGAAGTCGCCGAGCTCGAGCAGAATGGTGTCGAGCACCTGGTCCGTGATCGCCTGGATCAGCCCGCGATGTTCCGCGAGCGGGATGAAATGATCGGGCCGCACGATGCGATCGTGATACTTCCAGCGCACGAGCGCTTCGGCGCCGACGCAGCGTCGCGTGTCGAGATCGACGATCGGCTGATACGCGACGATGAACTGGTGCCGCCGCACCGCGTCGCTCAGCTGGCCGCGCGGGGACAGCCGGCGCACGAAGAAGAACGCGGCCCAGCTCGCGAACACGAGGCCGGCCACGACGCCGCCGAGCAGCCACCCCCAGGGCAGCGTCCGCAGGCGCTGGCGCAGCGTCTGTTGCGGCGCGCTCACGACGACCGCGAGCGGCATCGAGACGGAGCGGCGCACAACGTACGGCGAGTCGTCGCGCACGGGCGGCTCGGTGCGATAGACGGCGAGGATCGCGCTGGCGTCGGTGGCGGGCGTGGTCGCGATCACGCGGCTCACTTCCGTGTTGATGATGGCGACGCCGCTCGCGACATCGTCGTTCGCATCGAGCGTGTCGACGTAGAGCGACGGATCGGCGGCGACATAGAATCCGTTGCGGCCCATCACCAGCGAAGATTTGCCGCCGGGCAGGCGCGACAGGCCGTACCAGGCCATCACGCCGTCGCGCGAGCGCCAGTCGGGCGGCGGCAGCGTGAGGCCATCGAGCACGCCCGCCGACACCGCGCCCAAGAGCGACGAACACTGCCAGCGGCCATCGCGGTCGTAGGCGCCGGCATCGCGCACCTGCTCGTGCAGGAGCGCGATGCGCCGCAGTTCCTTCAGATACGGCGGCGAACATGGCGCCGCCGCCACCTTGCCGATTTCCCCGAGCGCGCCCGACAGGCGGCGCGTCACGTCCTCGGCGCGATACAGCGCGGCGACGGCCACCGAGTTCAGACGCTCGGCCTCGTCATGCCGCTGGCTGCGCTGTGCGAACAAAAAGCCGATCCCCGCCGGCGCCAGCGCCGCGATAACCACGATGACGATCAGAAGCGCCGCCAGCGCCCCACGTAGAATTTTGTTCATTGCGTGTTATCGACCGCGGCGCCGTGCACCTCGCGCGCGCGTTTTCTGTTCCCTGCTCGATACCGTCGGCTCGTGTTGTGCCGCTCTCGCGAGAGTCTCGGACAAACGACTTAGTGTAGGGGCCGCGCATCGCCCGATTCAACGTTTTCTTTGCCCGCTTTTCGTGGGCTTCCGCACGGCCCGCGCCAGCTTTTTTTGCCGTCGATGCGCCATGCGAAAATGGCCAGACCAGAACCGGCGTTTTCCTTGCACCGAACGACAACTATGGCCTCACACGATTCGATCCGACCGCTCGTGCGCGACTCCGCGCCGGAAGATTTCGACGCCATCGCGCGCATCTATTCGCATTACGTGGAAAACGCGCTCGCGACCTTCGAAGAGACCGCGCCTTCGGTCGACGACATGCGCGCGCGCCACGCGGCGATCGCGGCGGCGGGACTGCCGTATCTCGTCGCGGAGCTCGACGGCCAGCTGGCGGGCTATGCGTATGCGTCGACGTATCGGCCGCGTTCGGCTTACCGCCATACGATCGAAGATTCGGTCTATGTCGCCGATGGTCTCGGCGGACGCGGCGTCGGCCTCGCGCTGCTCACGGCGCTCATCGGGCGCTGCGAGCGCGGACCGTGGCGACAGATGATCGCGGTGATCGGCAACAGCGGCAACGCGGGATCGATCGCGCTGCATGCGCGGCTCGGCTTCGAGCATGTCGGCGTGCTGCGCAAAGTCGGCTTCAAGCACGGACGATGGGTCGATACCGTGCTCATGCAGCGCGTGCTGAACGACCACCCGGACGTCGCGGCATGACCGGCCGCGTCGAGCGGTTATGATTCGATATTTGCCTCCCGCGCATTTTCTGCTTTGCCAACGTACACCCTCGCCGCGACCGTCAGCGCTGAAATCGACATCCGCAAAAGCCGCTTCATCGCGCTCGCGATTCCCGTCGCGGATCGCGACGAAGCCATGCGCGAGCTCGAGCGTCTGCGCGCCGCGCACCCGGGCGCGACGCATGTCTGCTGGGCGCTGCTCGCGGGCGGCCAGTCGGGCATGTCCGACGACGGCGAGCCCTCCGGCACCGCCGGCCGGCCGATTCTCGAAGTACTGCGTCATCACGAAGTCGACGGCGTGCTGGCCGCGGTCGTGCGCTACTACGGCGGCATCAAGCTGGGCGCGGGCGGACTGGTGCGCGCCTACACCGATGCGATCGCGAGCGCGATGCAACTGGCCGAGCGCGTCGAGCGCATCGAGCGCGGGCAGATCGGCATCGAAATCGACTATGCCGACGAAGCGCGCGTGCGCCGCTGGATCGAGCAGCACGACGCCGAACTCGTGCAGAGCGAATACGGCATGACCGTGCGCCTCGTCGTGCGGATGGCCGCCGCGGCGCGTGAACCGGCCGCCGCCGAACTGCGCGATCTCACCAACGGCCGCGCGGGCGTCGAGGTCGAGCCATGAGCGACGACGATCCGCGCGCCTTCGCGATGATCATCGAGCCGGCCGGGCACTTCATCGCGGTGAGGGGCGGCGAGACGCTGCTCGAAGCCGCGCTGCGGGCCAGTCTGTCGCTGCCGCGATCGTGCCGCAACGGCACGTGTCGCGCGTGCATGTGCCGGCTCGTCGACGGCGACATCGCGTATCGCGTCGAATGGCCGGGACTCACCGCCGAGGAAAAGGCCGAAGGCTGGATCCTGCCGTGCGTCGCGCTCGCTCGATCCGACGTGAGGATCGACCAGCCCGAGGCCCGCGAGGCCCTTCCCGATCCGCGACCTGCCCGTCCGCGCGGCTTCTGAACCCGGGTATTTCGGGATTGTCGTCTCGATTCAACGACCTACGATGTGATTCCCGAGTCTGCGCATGCATGCTTTCGTACAAAGTGCGTGCAGGGTGACTCTCAAAAAGTGTACAATTGCGCTTTGCCCTAAATTCTGGCAGGGCCAGATCAACCGAGATTTCAATGACTAAAGTACTGTTGAAAGAGAACGAGCCTTTCGACGTCGCCATGCGTCGTTTTCGCCGTACCGTCGAACGCACGGGCCTGATTCAAGAACTCAAGTCGCGCATGGCTTATGAAAAGCCGACCACCGAGCGCAAGCGCAAGAAAGCTGCTGCTGTCGCTCGTCTGCGCAAGCAGATCCGTCGCGCGCAACTGCCGAAGAAGTTCTATTGATCGACGTGGGGCGTTGCGCCCTCGTCTATCCTGACGGAACCGGCATCGCAGCCTGAAATCGATCGGGTCGCGGTTTCGCGCGCAGGTCGCGTGAAAGCTCGCGAATTGGCGCACTTTCGGTTGCGCCCCATCGATGCAAGTTGGCAAGATCGCACAAAGCCTGCATGAGTGAACGCTCATGCAGGCTTTTCGTGCTTTTAGAGTGGATTTCATCGAGGACATGATTGCCGGGCTTGGCGTGCTGCTGAAGTCGCTCGATTGAGATCGAAAGAGGGAAACGTGCGCACAAAAGCAAAAAGCCCGGCTGAACCGGGCTCTTTGCTTTTTGAAACTGGTTGCGGGGGTAGGATTTGAACCTACGACCTTCGGGTTATGAGCCCGACGAGCTGCCAGACTGCTCCACCCCGCGTCTGAAGAATTAAATTATAGACCGAAGCATTCCCCGAAGTCAAACATTGTTTGCACGCAATGTCGTCGCCGATTGCGTCCGCCCGGTCGCGGCCGTGTTGACGGCCTGTTCCACTGCACGCTGATGCGCCCGCGACAGCTTGCCGAGCACCGGCAGGAGCGCAATCGCGACCGCCGCGCCGCCCGCGGCGAGCCAGCCGAGCCCGAAGAACAGATGCGTGTAGAGCGGCAGCGATTGCAGCGGCTCGAGATTGCCCGACGGCATACGCGCGAAGTTCGCGACGACGCTGCCGAGATATTGCGACACGCCCGTCGCGACGAAATACGCACCCATCATGAAGCCGCTCATGCGCGCCGGCACGTAGCGCGCAATCATCGCGAGGCCGAGGCCGGACACCAGCAATTCGCCCAGCGAATAGAGACCGTAGCCCGCGACCATGAACCACGACGACACGCGCCCGTCCACCGCATATCGTCCGCTCACGCCGAACACGAAGAAACCGACCGCGACGACCACGAAGCCGAGCGCATATTTCGCCGCCACGGGAATATCGCGGCCGCGGCGTGCCTGTCGCGTGTAGACGAAGGCGAGAATCGGGCTCAACAGCATGATCCAGATCGGATTGAGCGCCTGAAACTGCGCCGCGCTCCACGAGAACAACTCGACGCCGCCGATCGCGAACGACGGGTCGACATTGCGCAGCGCAAACAACGTGAGCGACGTCGACATCTGCTGATAGAACACGAAGAACAGAATGACCTGAAGCGTGAGGATCAGCGCGGCGACGAGCCCTGCGCGCTCGCTGCGGTCGCACTTCGTGAGCATGTAGCCGAAGATCGCGAGAATCGCGACGCCGGCGACATAGACGCACCCGACGGCCACCGCCTTGTGCTGGAGGATGAACACGGTCGACGCCGCCAGGGCCGCGCCGCCCGCCGCCACCGCGAACGCGTGCTTCCAGCGGATCGGTTCGTCGTCCGGTGCGGAGCCGACGTGCGCGAGCGTGCGGCGCATCACCGCGAAATTGAGCAGACCGAGCACCATGCCGCCGCAGCACACGGCGAACGCGGCATGCCAACCCCAATGATCCTTGATCCAGGGCGTCGCCAGCATCGAAAAGGTCGAGCCGATGTTCACCGCCATGTAGTAGATCGTGAACGCGCTGTCGATGCGGGCGTCGTCGCCCTCGTAGATACGACGCACCAGATTCGCCGCGTTCGACTTGAAAAGCCCGTTGCCGACGACGATCACGCCGAGCGACGCGTACATGAAACCGAGCGTATCGACGGGCAGCGCAAGCATCAGATAGCCGAACGCGAGCACGATCGCGCCCGCGGTCATGGTGCGGCGCGCGCCGAGCACCTTGTCGCCGATCCAGCCGCCGATCGACGGCGCCGAAAACACGAGGGCCGTGAACGCGCCCCAGGTCAGGTTGGCGTGTTCGTCGGCGAAACCGATCTTGTCGACCATGAACAGCACGAGCAGCGCCGCCATGCCGTAGTAACCGAAACGCTCCCACATTTCGATCAGAAAGACGGTCGTGAACGAGCGCGTCTGCGGGACATCGGACGAGTGAGTAGGCATCGGAGAAAATCCTTCAAACAGCGGCGAGCGAATCAGCCTCTTTCATTGGCCGACCGCACGCTAAACGAAATTGGGTGAGACGCGCAGATTACCTCTTTGAATAATCGGAGGCGTACGCGATGATCATCTGCGGCGATCAAGAGATTATCGCAAATCAGAGACGGTCACTTGCTTTCGAGCAGTGAACCAGTGTGAAACGCGCGGCGATAGGTCACCGGGCGCGCGGGAATTTGAATGTTCATTGACCTTCCGTTTCCGCGATCGCCTTTTCGCGTGTGGCGCGAACTCGATCGTTGCGGATCTCGAACGCAGGGAAGGATCGCTTCCGCGCGTGTCAGTTGATTAAAGCGAATCGCAAGCTTATTGCGATCCGCGAGTGGCGCATTGTGTTGATATTTGTGCTTTAGGTCACTCGGGATTACTCCCTAAGACTTAACACGCCGTTATTATCGATGACTCAACGTAATAATCCACGCGATTAATTCCGATTCGAAGATCGCGGATTCAGGTCGCAGGCCGGCGCACAAAAGCCAGCATTACGCCAAAACCGATCATGAGCGCCCCGCTCACGCGATTGAACCATGCGAAACCGCGCGCGCCGCGTGAGAGCGAACCCAGACGCGCGCCCAGCGCGGCATAGATGAAGATGGCCACCAGCTCGAGCAGCAGGAAGGTGGCGCCGAGAATCGCAAAGCTCGTGGCGTACGCGTTGCGATCGACGAATTGCGGGAAGAAGGCCGTGAAGACGAGGATCGCCTTCGGATTGCCGGCTGCGACCCAGAATTCCTGCTTGGTGAGCCGCGCGAGACTCGCCGGGCCGCGCGCCGCGCCCTCCTCCCTGACGACGAGCGACGGCCCCGAGCGAATCAGCTTCACGCCGATCCACACGAGATACGCCGCGCCGGCGAACTTGATTGCCGTGAAGAGCGTCTGCGACGCGAGCAGCAGCGCGCCGAGCCCGAGTCCCGCGATGGCGATCATGATCGCGAACGCGACGATCCGGCCGAACGACGCCAGCACGGACGCGCGCACGCCATCGCGCGCGCCGTTCGACAGCGACAGCACGTTGTTCGGCCCGAACGCCATGTTGATCGCGAAGCACGCGGGCAAAAAAATCGAAAAAGTCTGGAGCGACATGGGACACCTGCTGACCAGCGGAAACTAGACCGCTAAATTAGCACGCGCGCGACGCCCCCATAAGTCTCAGAAACGATGACGGATACCCGTGCTCAGCATCAGCTGATTGCGGCCGCTCGACGGATCATTGGTATTGATCACGGCCGGCGCACCCGACGAAGCGCGCTGATAGATCGACTCCAGATACACATCCGTGCGCTTGGACAGCAGATAGTCGACCTGCAACGCGCCTTCGTGCCAGTGCGCGCCGCCGCCGTTGGTGTACACGTACATGCCCGAGATCTGAATGGCCGGCGTCAGCTTGTAGATGCCGTTGATCTCGTAGTTGTTGAGCGCGAGCGACGGCATCAGGTTGCCGGTGTCGGCATCGGTGACGCCGGAGTTGATCGAGCGGGAAAACGCGCCGCTCAGCGTAAGCTCGCCGAGTTCGTAGCTCATGCCGACACCGAACGTATTCTGCTGCTGCACGTTCGCGTTGAAGACCGTATTGCCCGGGCTCGGCAGCGTGAGCGAATCGTATGCGCCGGTCGTCGTGTTGCCACGCCCGTTGTTGTGCAGATACGCCGCGCCAACGTTGAAGGAGCCCGCCGAATAGTTTGCCCCGACACTGTACGCGCGGTTGTCCGCAAACGCGCCCGCCTGGTTCGAGAACGCATAGAGGCCGCCGAAGCTGAAGCCGCCGTAGTTCGCGCTGGTGTATTTGACGGAGTTCGACGCGAGGAACGAGTTGTTCGCGTTGTCGTTGTCGAGCACGTGCGCGAACGCGGTGCCGCCAGTGTTGCCGGTGAGCGTGAAGGTCTGGAAATAATCGTGAATCGAATCGTACTGGCGACCGAAGGTGAGCGTGCCGAACGTGTCCGAGCCGATGCCGACATACATCGGGTGATCGTTCAGGCCTTCGCCCGTCGCCACCGAGAGGCCGCGTTCGAGCCGGAAAATCGCCCGCGCGCCGCCGCCCAGATCCTCGGTGCCTTGCAAGCCCCAGTAGCTGCCGTCGACGGTGCCGCTCGTCAGACGATATTGCGAATTCCCGCCCACGTTATTCGTATACGCGATGCCGGCGTCGAGCTCGCCGTAGAGCTGCACAGAGCTCTGCGCCCATGCCGCCGCGGGCACGCCAATGAGCGCGCATACCGCCATCGAAAGCGCCAGCGAGCGCGTGCCGGGCGCGACCACATGGTGGGCCGCGGCGATCGGCGATGCAGTTCGGGACGCTTTGGACTGGTTCGGCATGGATGCTCTCCAATGGTTCTCGTTTCAGAAGGATTGTCAGTTTTGTGACGAGGCTTGTCAGTCAAAACTAGGGAACGTTTCGCATCTGTATCCTGGAACCAACGAACGACCGTCTTTTGCAAGCTGGCATCTTGCCGGATCGGCGCGATTGAGCATAGCCGACGTGCAATCGAGCTTGCCGCTAGAATCGGGACGACTTCAGCCAACCCGACCACGCCCATGCCTCTTCAGACTCGCGCCATTCTCACAGGCCACACCCGCGGACTCGGCGCCGCGATCGCGCAGCTTCTGCTTGAGCAAGGCGCCGACGTGCTCGCGATCGCCCGCACGCGCAATGGCGGGCTCGCCACGCGCCACACCGGCAAGCTGCACGAGGTCGAACTGGACCTCGCCGATCCGGTGAAGCTCGACGAATGGCTGTCGGGCGAAGCGTTGTCCCAGTTCGTGTCCGACGCGCAGCGCGTACTGCTCGTCAACAACGCGGGCATGCTCGCGCCGGTCGGCGATCTCGCGAATCAGGCGCCGGCCGCAATCGCGCGCGCGGTCAGCGTGAACGTCGCCGCCCCGCTGATGCTCGCGGCGGCCGTGGTCCAGGCGACCGGGCAAACGGCCGATACGCGCATCGTTCATGTTTCCAGCGGCGCGGCACGCAACGCCTATCCGGGCTGGAGCATCTACTGCGCGACCAAGGCGGCGCTCGACCATCACGCGCGCGCGGTCGCGCTCGACGGCCATCGTGCGTTGCGCATCTGCAGCGTCGCACCCGGCGTCGTGGACACCGACATGCAGGCCGAGATTCGCGATCTCGATCTCGCGCACTTCCCGATGCGCGAACGCTTCGATGCGCTCAAGCGCGACGGTCAGCTCGCGACGCCCGAGCAGTCGGCACGCAAAGTCGTCGATTATCTTTTGAGCGAAGCATTCGGCGATACGCCGACGGTGGATGTCCGCGATCTGGCGTGACGCTTCTAGCGCGGCTTAAGACTCGGTCGAGCCGCCGTCATGTTGCTTCGACGGAAGTCCGCGCCGAGTCGAGCGCCTCGCGCGACAGCGCGTCCGCGCGCACGTTGCGCGCACGCGGGATCCATTGCAACCGCACGTCGCCGATCTGCGCGATGTGCGCACGAGCACGCGCGGCATGATGCGCGAGTGAGCGAATGCCCGCGCCGTCCGGTGCGCTCAAATCGTCTATCACGACGCGGCTGTCGCCGTAGATCACCGCATCCGTCGCGCCTGCGCGCGATCCCGCTTCCAGCACCGCGATGAGCGCAAGATATTCGGCCGCGCTGCTGTCGCCGGCGCCGGCGACGCGGCTGATCTCGACGGTCTCTCCGAGCGGTCCGACGAGCACGCCGCCGATTCCCAGCCGTCCGGGATTCGGCAGCGCGGAGCCGTCGAACCAGCCGCGCCATCCCCCTGCCTCGGTCTCGCTGTCGCGCTGTTTCGTCCGGCTCGTCCGCTCGATGCGCCGGGCTTCCCGCGCGCGCAACGCGTCGGCGTCTCGATGCTGCGCAGCGCGGCGCACATCGATGAAATCGCTCAGGCACTGCTCGCCCGCCGCCTTTTGCAACGTCCTCACGAGCGCCTCATGCTCGGAGATCGCCGCGCCTTTGGCGAGCCGGCGGCTTTGCATGCGCTCCTTCTTGTAGGCGATGGTCAGCAATTCTTCGAAAGCGATCATGGGCAGCAGACGAATCAACGAACTGCGAGCTTAGCAGACCGCCGCGACGCGTCATGGGAACGGCCGTTGCTGATTCGAACGTGTCCACACAACCGGTCAGCAAGGAGCGGATCATGAGTCAACCTATGGAGCCGGCTTCGGCGGGCGCGAAGATCGTCGGCAAAGGCGCGGCGACGGCCGCGGGCCCCGGACCCGATGTCATGGCAGCGAGTACGCTCGACGGCAATTCGGTGAAGAGCAATGACGGCCACGACGTCGGCTCGCTGAAGGAAATCATGCTCGATGTGACAAGCGGACGGATCGCCTATGCCGTGTTGTCGAGCGGCGGATTTCTCGGCATCGGCGACAAGTTGCTCGCCGTGCCCTGGAGCGCGCTCACGCTCGATACCGACAACCACTGCTTCCGGATCGACGCGACTGCCGAGCAAGTGCGCAACTCGCCGGGCTTCGACAAGGATTCGTGGCCGTCGATGGCGGATCGCGTCTGGGCGAGCACCGTGCATCAGCACTATGGCCGCGAGCCGTACTGGTCGAGCGATCGCCCGGGCGATGTCGGCGCGGGCGGCGCGATCCCGCCCGGCGGCGTGGACGCGCCCGAAGCCGGCGGCGTGAAGCTGTAGCAGAAAAGGGATTTGCCGCCAATCGGCGGCCGGGATGATGCCAGTCGCGTGCGCGCGTTCAGTCGAGCGGGCGCTCGCCGACCTGAAGGTCGGCGCCTTCGGTCTCGCCCATCAGCGCGCGCAGCACGTCGCCGGCGAAATCCTCGATGGCGAAGTGCCATTCGAGCGAGCCGACCGGGAAGTCGTTCGGGCTGGACTTGCCTTGAGCACGGCGGATCGCACCGACCGAGAGGCTCAGCGCGCGGGCGTGCTGAAAGTGCGGGTCGTCCGAATCGAGGAACGGGAATTGATCTTTATCCATGACATCCTTAACGGTCCCAGCCTGCGAAACTTTAGGCCTGCTTCGAACGCGCAATCGTTTGCGTACGTGCGAGCCTGACGACCCTATGCAACCCTATCGAAATCTCGCCGGCAATTCGGGCGTCGAAGCGTTCGACATCCTGCGCGACGGCATCAAAGTGCGCTTCGTCAGCGGCGGAACATACTTGTATGACTATCGCGTGCCCGGTCGCACGCGCGTCGAGGAAATGAAGCAGCTTGCTCGCGCCGGACGCGGGCTCAGCACTTATATTGCGAAGTTCGGTGCGGAGTATGCCGAAAAAATCGACTAGCTGCCCGAAGGGGCGATTCTACGCGAGATCGAGACGTTTTCTTCAGATAAATATGTGCCGCGTCACCGCGTGGTGGGCAGATTCGGCACGCTCTCGTTGACTGTCGCGTTGAGTTGATGGAGCTGGCGTTGCAGTTTATTGAGTTGCGCCTGCGCGGCGATGCGCTTTCCCTCGAGTTGCGCCAGTTCCTTGCGAACTTCCTGCTGCTTGAGCGCAACCTCCTGATCCTGCGCGCCGCCTTGCTGCAAATCGACACGCACGCGTTCGATCTGCGCTTCCGATTCCGCGATGAGACGCGAGAACTGCTCGTTCTGCGCTGCGAGATGCGCGCGCCGCATTTCGGCGTCGGCGAGACGCATTGCCTGCTCGACGAAATGTCGGAATGCCGGCTCGGCGGCATCGAGGTCGCCGGCCCTGAGCACACGCCAGACTGCATTCTCGTGATAGAGAACGGCGTAGTAGATCAGATCTCGCGGATGGAACAGCAGCCTCGCGGAATACGCGAAGCTTTGAAACGTGCGAAACGTTGCAAGCGAGCCTTGCTGAACGAGCCATTCGACCTCCGCGCGATGCGCGGCCTGTAGCGACTGCTTGCCGGATGGCTGCGTCGGAACGACCGCGGGCCGCAGCGGCATGACGCGCGTCGAAGACGGAGCCGCGGGGACATCCTCGTCCTTCAGCTCGTCCTCGGCGTGAATATCGGGTGCGGCGACACGGATCGGATTGTTCGCTTTCGGACGCACGAGAAACGAAGGTGCATTGTCGAGCAAGCTCCCTCTTCTGCTCAGTAGGCTTTTCACGATGGCTCCCTGGCCGATCTTCTTTCAGATGCAGCCGTCATGCGGTGGCGTTGGCGGAAAATGGACCGCCAACCTGCGTTATTCGAATTTCCGGAGAGCAGAACTTTATTCTGCGCGACGAACGGCATCAATTTGTTCTCGATAAAAAACTGTCGAATCCAGTATAGGCGAGCCGTCCGCCGATTCAAACGATGCGAGAAAGACGCCGCAGCGGGATGCGGATTCTACGAGAATTCGGTACGAAAATGAAGCAACGAAAATCAGAATGCGCTGAGTGAAATTATCGAATATCACGAATGGCGATAAACAGCTTGCGTCCCGCTCATTCTCATCTTCGCGATCTGGGCGGAGCGGGCTTTCGACATCAGCGCGACCATGCGCATGATTCTGATGCCCTGAATGCCGCACGTGATTCCCGGCGTACTGGCGACACGCGTTTCGAGCGAGCCCATCACGCCATGCAGATTGGCGATGGGCGCCGGCAGACCCGCCCGCGCGACCGCCGCCGCGGGCATTTGGACCGGGTCACAGGGCACGTCGTGTGCACGTGGATCGCCTGCGAAGAAATCGGACAGAACAGCGGGCGCCTCGATATGCCATCGCCCTTCGCCGCGATCCTGAAAAAAATTGTGAATAGATTCGAGATGCTGAACCGGTGTTTGCTCTACGCGACGTGCGATCGCCGCGCAACGTTGCAGTTTCCAGTTCTCGCGCTGACTTGCAGTTGCGATCAAATCTGCGATACGCGTTCGCATTTCCGTTTCGCGGCGCGCAATCAATACGCCAACCATATGCGCTTCGTCACCCGACGATTCGGGCAAACGAACGCGCCACTCCAATAAGTCGTTCAGTGTGATCGACATGAATTACTCCGTTGCGTGCAGACTTTTGATCTGGATTCAGGCAATTCGAGATTGTTTGGACCGCAAATTGCAATAGACCCGCCCTTGATCGTCTGTCGATTATGCTATCCCTTTATCGATGGTTTATCTCGATTTCAGACATAAATAAGGACAGTCCTAGTCCCGATCCGCGCGGCACGTTCAATGCTGACAGTTATGTAAGCGGCGCAACGCGCGCCGCATTCAGGGAGACGGAAATGAGAGCCACTCCAATGATCGCTGGCGCGCTCCTCGCGCTCGCCAGTACTGCCGCGCTTTCACAGGAAATGTCGCGCGACCAGTTGATGCAACGTCAACAGCAAATGCAGCCGGGCAAGAACGACGCGATGCCGAGTCCGCGCACCGGCGACGCGTCACAAGGCGGGGTCCAGTCCGGCACGTCGGGCAGCGGCACGCTCATGCAGCAGCGCGAACAGGGCATGTCGCCGAATCAATCGCAGGGTTCGCCGTCGACTGGGGCAATCAAGCAATAGCGCGACGTACGCGTTTGTCCACGACGCCGGCCATGCG
Source organism: Caballeronia sp. J97 (assembly GCF_905220305.1). Classification (NCBI taxonomy): domain Bacteria; kingdom Pseudomonadati; phylum Pseudomonadota; class Betaproteobacteria; order Burkholderiales; family Burkholderiaceae; genus Caballeronia; species Caballeronia sp. J97. The sequence goes on from NZ_CAJMZL010000001.1 coordinate 354,424, forward strand.
CCGGCGTCTTTGTTTCCGGTTCGCACAACCGACTTGGCTGACGTCTCGGCCCGATCACGCAGACGTCACGTTCGTAATCAGGCGTGCGGCGCGCGTGTCTTCAGTCTGGGACTAGCCGCATGGCACGGCAGCGCTTCATCGCGCGTGTCGGCCGCGCTTCGCACACTCGAGGCCCGAGTGCTGCTCGTTATCGGTCATCGCGGATTGCCGGGCCTCGGCACGGAGGCAACGCAGCCATCCTGAGCGCGCATGGGCGACGAACGCCCCCCCGACGATCACGGCAGCCACGCTCGCGGCGATTCAGCCGCCGCTTCGCGCGCTTATCCACAGTTTCGGTGGACAAGCGTGTAGATAAGTCGAGGGCGGTGCATCTATCTTGTTGAAGTGACACGCGTTTGCCCACGCGTCGACAATGCGCGCGAATAAACCGTATATACTGTTTTTTTACACACACGACAGGAGAGAACGGATGAGCACACCGCAAGTGAAGGCGCCGACCAGGAAGGCATTCCATTTCCCCAAGAGCGCCGCCGACAAGGCGCCCGCCCCCGCGAAACCCGACGACAAGGTCAGCAAGAAAACGAAGGCCGCGGCGACGCCGAAGGCCACGACGAAGGCGCCGGCTCCGGCCGTGACGCCGAAGAGCGCGAAGCAGCCAGCCGCCAGGAAGGCAGCCGCGAAAGCCCCAGCCGCAAAGAAAGCCGGGAAGACGATGACGACCGCGGTCGAAGCCGCCGCTACGAAGAAGACCGTCGAGAGCCAGCCGAAATCGGACGCGAAGACGAGGCGCGTGAAGAAAGAAAAGGTCGTGCGCGACAGCTTCACGATGCCCAAGTCGGACTACGCGAAAATCGCCACGCTCAAGGAAAAGTGCCAGAAAAACGGCGTGCGCGTGAAGAAAAGCGAGTTGCTTCGTGCCGCGCTCGCGATGCTCGATGCCGCGCCCGAGAAGCGCCTCGTCGAAGCGATCAAGGCCCTCGAAACGGTCAAGACCGGTCGCCCGACGAACGCCTGAGCGTCAAAGGCTCAGAAGAGAGTCCTGAAGAACCAGTAGAGACCGGCCGCGAGCGCGATCGAGGCCGGCAGCGTCAATACCCACGCGAGCACCAGGCTGCGCACGGTGCTCCACTGCAGCCCCGAGCCGTTGGCCGCCATGGTCCCGGCGACGCCCGAAGACAGCACGTGCGTCGTCGAGACCGGCAGACCGTAGGCATCGGCCGCGCCGATGGTCAGCATCGCGACCAGTTCGGCCGATGCGCCTTGTCCGTATGTCAGATGCTGCTTGCCGATCTTCTCGCCCACGGTCACGACAATGCGCTTCCAGCCGACCATCGTGCCGAGCCCGAGCGCGATCGCCACCGCAACCTTCACCCACGTCGGGATGAACTTCGTCGCGTGATCGAGCTGTTTTTTGTAGTTGTCGATCACGGCGCGGTCCGCGGGCGCGAACGCGGGCGTGTTCGCCTTCTCCATCAGCCGGATCGCTTCGGACACGAGATACATGTTGTTGCGCACGTTATCGACGATGTTTTGCGGCACCGCCGCGAGCGATCCGGACGCGCCGACCTGATTCGCGATCGTGTCGGTCAGTTGCTTCACCGCGGGCAAGGTCGCGGGTGAAAGCTGGCGCGTGCGCACATAGGCCTGCGTATCTTCGCGTGCGTCGGTGGAAGGCGGCGCGTCGTTCAGGTACCTCGCGAAGGTCGCCGATGCATCGTGCGCCACCGCGACGAAACTCTGCGTTTCGGCCGGATTCACCGCCTTGTTGAGCGCATAGGCCGTCGGCACCGTGCCGATCAGAATCAGCATGATGAGGCCCATGCCCTTTTGCCCGTCGTTCGAGCCGTGGGCGAACGAAACGCCCGTGCAGGTCAGGATCAGGAGCGCGCGAATCCAGAACGGCGGCGGATGATTCTTTTTGGGCTCCTTGTAAAGCGCCGGCACGCGCACGAGCGCTTTCAGCAGGAGCAGCAACAGTCCCGCGCAGATGAAGCCGACGATAGGCGAGAACAGCAGCGACTTGCCGACGCCCGCCGCCTGCGACCAGTCGACACCGCTCGTGCCGTTCGGTCCGCGCAACAATTGATTCATCAGGCCCACGCCGATGATCGAGCCGATCAGCGTATGCGAACTCGACGACGGCAAGCCGAAGTACCACGTCGCGAGATTCCAGATGATCGCGGCAATCAGGAGCGCGAACACCATCGCAAAACCCGCGCTGCTGCCGACCTGGAGAATCAGCTCGACAGGCAGCAGTTGCAGGATGCCGAACGCGACCGCGCCGCTCGAAACGAGCACACCGATGAAATTCCACGTGCCGGACCAGACGACCGCGACATTCGGTGTCAGCGAGTGCGTATAGATGACGGTGGCGACCGCGTTCGCGGTGTCGTGAAAGCCGTTGACGAACTCGAACCCGAGCGCGATCAGCAGCGCGACGCCGAGCAGGAAATAAGGTAGCGCGGAGTTGAGGCGGACGGATTCGAGATCGGAGGCGAGATGCAACCCGACATATCCGACGCCGCCGATGAGTATGAGAAGGAAAACGAGGAGACTGGTGCGGCGCGCGCGTTCGCTCACGCCGCCTTGCTGAGGAAATGCGATGTCCGGCATGATCGCCTCGCGCGTTTACCGTAGCGGAGCAAAGCATACGATCCGTCCACGTCTCCGACTGTGAATATTTTGTGTCAACAGTTCGCGTAATACTTTCGCCATCCGTAGCCCGAACCCGCGCCATAGAGGCGAAAACGATTTCATTCCGATTCTGCTGCGCTGTCATACGCGTGACATTCTGCATGTCTATGTTTCCGGCCAGCACGCCCACTGGACCACCGGCGCAGCGCGAAAACGCAAACAATAACCGTCGCGCGACATATAAGTGCATATACCGAGACGATGACCCTGAACTTCGATCCAGCGCTTGTCCGCAAGAGCCTGAACGGTTCGCTCAACCCGCATCCCGCCGCATCGCGCGCGCGCCTCTCCGATCCCTTCTCGCTTCGCGATCAACCCGTCGCCGATGCTTTCGTCATGCTTACTGCCCCGCTCGCAAGCGAGGCGTTCCGACAGATGGAGTCGGTGGCCGAGCGGCCCGACGTCGACTTGCTCGAACAACTGCGCTCGACGCTGCGGCGGCTGCGCGCGCTGTGGTGGGCGTTCGAGCCGCTGCTCGACGAGAAGACCGGGCGCGTGGTGCGCAAGCGCTTCAAACGTCTCGCGGACATTGCCGGCGAGCCGCATGAATTCGATGCCGCATGCGCCCTGCTTTCGCACGCCGACAAGGACTGCGCGCGACTCGACCCCGTCCTGCGCAGGCTGCGACAGCAACGGCGCGAGGCGTCAGCGATGAGTTGCGTGACGCTGCGCAAGGCACAACTCGATGTGCTGCTGCGTCGCGCGCTCGCGGATGCGCGGCGGCGTCTCGAAGCGCGCGGCGAGGATCGCACGCTCGAAGCGTTCGCGCGTCAGCGCGTCTCGCTCGCCGATGACCTGCTCAGCAAGCGGGAGCATCGCGCCGCAAAACTGAAGCGCGTGGATGCGAAGACGTTGCACAGCATCGAGGAAGCGGCCACGAAATTGCAATGCCTGCTGGAATTGTTCGCGCCGGTGCTCGAGCGCGGACATCGGCATACGACGGCCCATCTGCTCGCGGCGCAAGCCGCGCTCGTGCGGCTCCACGACGTGCTCGCGAGCGAAACCGTCTTGCGGCGCGTCGCGCCGGTGCTGAACGACAAGAACGCCGTCGACGAAGCGGTGCGCTGGCTCAACAAGGCAGCACGTGACGAATCGCGGGCCGCGGCGAAGCGCCTGCGCTCGCTGCCGCATCTCGTCTGACGATTGCCGGAACACCCTCCTTTCGCCTATGTCCGCGCGGGGCCGCGCTCCCCGCGTCGTGCGGGTTTCCCTGATTCGGAAGCGTCGGCATCCTGACGGCATGGACGTCGCCCACAGCGACGCCTTTCGGCATCGACAAAAGGGGATTGCCATGTACTTCGGGACACTCGTCACACGGGCGCGCGGCGATCAGGACAACGCGCCGTGGCAGCGCGACAGGGATGCATCGCGGGTCATCACGCCGGGCCGCTGGCAGGCATTCCGGCGCTGGCTCGCGCGACTCGTGCCTTGAGCGTTCGCGTCCAGAAGTAAAGCTTCGTCGCGTCGCGTGGTAATAGGATTTGTCCGAGTGTTTTTGACTGCCAAAGCCGCTCAAATGCAGGCCCTCTGCTCTTGGCTACCGGCTTTAAAAGATGAAGGATCTGCGAATTTCCGTCGACCCGCACGGTCTTGCGACGCTGTCGAAATCGGTGCAAATCAGCGAACACTGCGCCAATCGCGCCCGCTTGCTCTTGTCGCTCGTGAATATCGTCGCGGCGCCTGGCGGCTTCGAGCACTTCCGCGCATATCCCGAGGCGATGCGCGACGACATTCTTAATCTGATGCGCTCGATCGCGGAAGAACAAGGGCCGCTCGTCGCGGCACTCGAGGAGCACGCGGCGAAGTCGGGTTTCGAGCGAGGCACTCAGGCGGCGCGCGAAGTCCTCGATCATGAAGAGCAGGCTGCGAACTCGGCCTTGCACTATGACGCGGAAAATCAGGCCACACAGTTGTTCGTCACGAACTGAGCGTCCGAACTCGCCGAACCCCTCGCGTTCCACGCGAGGTTTTTTTGTTTGCTGCCGACGAAACCGTACCGCGCCAGACATCGCTCCGCGATGCCCGACTGTTCGAAACCAACCATCACAATCATGCGAACACTCAATATCATCTTGATGCCCGTCGCCGTCGTGCTCTTCTCGAATGCCACGCCCGCCAGTGCGCGATATACCGAGCAGTGGATGTCGAACGCGGATATCGCAAGCTCTCCGTCGAAGTCCGCCGCGCCACGAGAAGGGAGAAAGGCGGCCCGCAAAGCGCCGGCTCGGACCGCTGTCAGCAGTTCGGAATACGATCCGATTGCCGCGTTTGCCCGCAAACCGGTTCACCGCTGAGACTTCCTGCGGCTGAAAGGTTGATCGCGTGAATATCGCGATTAATTCGATTCCTTTCTTGCGTGTATCGACTATCCTTCTGAATGTCGTAAGAGGTGGGTTGCATGGCCGCTGCGCCCTGCCATGTGCGAGAGTCCATCGAGCATTATTAGAGGCGCAGCCATACCGGCGCCCACTACTCTTACGACATTACTTCCCGCCTCATTCCTCTTCCCTTGTTTTCCCCATGCGCATCGCGCGCGATAAAACTCACTCAGTTATCCGAATTTTTTAATCTGCGGTCGGCTGTGTTCCGCAACTTCACTGCAGTGGTAGGAATATGACGAAGCTTGCGGGGTTTCGAATTGAACCGCGCGACGTCGAAACGACGGAACGCGTCGTTTCAGTTGTCGCGGGATGGCGCGATTCGCGAAGCACTCCGGCTGATGCGTCCGGAAAAAAGAAAAGCCCTTGAAGATCAAGGGCTTGAGATTCTGGCGGAGAGAGGGGGATTCGAACCCCCGATAGGTTTTACCCTATACACGCTTTCCAGGCGTGCGACTTAAACCACTCATCCATCTCTCCGGAAGACCGCGATTATACCAACTTCCCGCGCCTGCGCCAGCCCCTACGGATGTCGAATGTAGTCGACCAGCGCGCGCGTGTACGCATCCGGCTTGCGATCGACAAGACTCACCACGATCGCCACCGCGAACCCCGCCGGCACGCCGAACACGCCGGAGCTGATCGGCTCGATACCGAACCAACGCGGTCCCGCGAACCCCGTCAGTTGCACGAAGAACGGATACGTCGACACGATGTAGTAGACGCACACCGCGAGCCCCGCGATCATGCCCGCGACGACGCCGCGCTGCGTCGTGCGCTTCCAGAACACGCCGAGCACGAGCGCCGGGAAAAGGCTCGACGCCGCGAGCGAAAACGCCGCGCCTACCAGAAAGAGAATATTGCCCGCGTTGAGCGATGCGACGTACGACGCGAGCAACGCCACGCCGAGCAGCAAAATCTTCGAGATCGTCACGCGCCGCTGGCTGGTCGCGCGGCGATCGACCATGCAGTAGTAGACGTCGTGCGAGAGCGCGTTGGCGATCGTCAGCAGCAGCCCGTCCGCCGTCGAGAGCGCGGCCGCCAGCGCGCCCGCCGCGATCAGGCCGGAGATCACATACGGCAATCCCGCGATCTCCGGCGCCGCGAGCACTACCATGTCCGGCTGCATCTGGATGCCGGCCCAGCGCACGATGCCATCGCCGTTCACGTCGGCGATCCGGATCAGATACGGCTCCACGCGCCGCCACTGCGTGACCCACTGCGGCAGATCCGCGAAGCGATGACCGACAATCCCCGTCAATATCTCGTGCTTGATGAGCACCGCGAGCACCGGCACCGTCAGATAGAAAAGCGCGACGAAGAAGAGCGTCCATCCCACCGAACGCCGCGCCGACGATACCGACGTCGTCGTGTTGTAGCGCGTGAGGATATGCGGCAGGCTCGCCGTGCCGATCGACAGACACAAGAGCAGCGACAGAAAGTTGATCTGATGCACGCGCGGGCTCGCGTCGTCGGCCGAGCCGGGCGCGAACGGCTCGGCCATCGGCACGGGCGCGGCGATGCGCTCGATCAAGGCATCGCGTTCGCGCGACCACTTGGCTTGCGCATCGGCGGGATCGCGCGGAAAAGCCGCGAGCTCGCGCTCACGCTCGTTGATCTCGCGCAACGGGCCGTTACGCCGGCGCAGTTCGGCGATCTCCCCGACCAGGCGCGCATGCTCGTCATGAAACGACTTGGGCAGCGCGTCGATGCGCCGCTGAGTCTGCGCCGCCTGTCGCTGATAGTCGGCGCGCACGCGGGCTTCGTCGGGCGACACGGCGACCGCGCGCTCGAGCGATTCGACGCGCTCCATCACGCGTCCATAGTTGAATTGCGGAAACCAGCCGAGCCCTTCGCGATGCGCGATCATCGACACCGGAATCAGCATCGCGCTGATGAGGATGATGTATTGCGCGACCTGCGTCCACGTCACCGCGCGCATGCCGCCGAGAAACGAGCACACGAGAATGCCCGCGAGACCGCAGAAGATGCCGATCGAAAACTCGATGCCGATGAAGCGCGACGCGATCAGACCGATGCCCTGTATCTGCGCGACGAGGTAGACGAAGGAACAGAGAATCGCCGCGATGGCCGCGAGCGCGCGCACGAGATTGCTGGAGAACCGCGTGCCGAGAAAATCGGGAATCGTGTAGCGCGCGAGCTTGCGCACGTAGGGGGCGAGCAGAAACGCGACGAGGCAATAGCCGCCCGTCCAGCCCATCACGTACGCGAGGCCGTCGTAGCCGCTCGCGTAGATCGAGCCCGCCAGGCCGATGAACGACGCGGCCGAGAGCCAGTCCGCGGCCGTCGCCATGCCGTTGAACGCCGACGGCACGCGCCGTCCGGCCACGTAGTATTCGACGAGATCGGACGTGCGCGACAGCAGTCCGATCACCGCATACACCGCGATCGGCACGAACAGGAACACATAGCCGATCCACATGCCCGGTCCCGTCGTGCGTTCGATGCGCTCCATCAGAAAGATGAACAGCAGGAATCCGAGCGTATAGAGCGCGTAGGACAGGATCAGCCGGTTCGTGAGCTTCATGCGGCATCGCCCTGTTCGGATCGGGCGGAGCGCGCGAGACGCGCATCGGCAAACTGCATCAGCACGATATAGACGAGGATCAGCGCGAGGTAGACGAGAATCGCGCCCTGCGCGCCGAAGTAGAACGGCAGCGGAAAACCGGCGACGCGGACGTGGTCGATGCGTTGCGCGAAAAGCGGCAGGCCGAAGGAGACGATGAAGCCGATCGTCATCAGCACGGCGATCAGCGCGAGGTTGAAACGCCAGTAGCGCCGATGCGCGCGCGCCATCGCCGTCGATACGGGCGGCGGTGAGGCAGGCGTCGGGCTGGAGGAATCGGACATGCGGCTTTTTAACAAAACCGCATGGCCTCGGCAATAAGGATCGACCGCTGCGCGTCGCGCGGCGGTCGTGTGGCGGTCAGCGCGCTTCGCCGAGCTGATCAAGGATCGCGGGATTCTCCAGCGTGGAGACGTCCTGCGTGATCTCCTCGCCCTTCGCGAGCGAGCGCAGCAGGCGGCGCATGATCTTGCCCGATCGGGTCTTCGGCAGATTCTCGCCGAAGCGGATGTCCTTCGGCTTCGCGATCGGGCCGATCTCCTTGCCGACCCAGTTGCGCAATTCCGTGGCGATCTGCTTCGCTTCATCGCCTTCCGGACGCGCGCGCTTCAGCACGACGAACGCGACCACGGCTTCGCCCGTCGTGTCGTCCGGGCGACCGACGACCGCCGCTTCCGCGACCATGGGATTCGCGACCAGCGCCGATTCGATCTCCATCGTGCCGAGGCGGTGACCGGAGACGTTCAGCACGTCGTCGATGCGACCCATGATCGTGAAGTAGCCGGTTTCCTTGTCGCGCACCGCGCCGTCGCCGGCGAGATACAGCTTGCCGCCGAGTTCCTCGGGGAAATAGCTCGTCTGATAGCGCTTCGGATCGCCCCAGACGTTGCGCAGCATCGACGGCCACGGGCGCTTCACGACCAGAATGCCGCCCTGCCCGTTCGGCACGTCCTGACCGGTTTCATCGACGATCGCGGCCATGATGCCCGGCAGCGGAAGCGTGCAGGAACCCGGCACGAGCGGCGTCGCGCCCGGCAGCGGCGTGATCATGTGACCGCCGGTTTCGGTCTGCCACCACGTATCGACGATAGGACACTGGCCCTTGCCGACGTTCTCGTGATACCACATCCACGCTTCCGGATTGATCGGCTCGCCGACCGTGCCGAGGAGCCGGAGCGTCGACAGGTCGAAGCTCTTCGGATGCACCTTCGCATCCGCTTCGGATGCCTTGATGAGCGAGCGGATCGCCGTGGGCGCCGTGTAGAAGATCGTGACCTTGTGGCGCGCGATCATTTCCCAGAAGCGGCCCGCGTGCGGATACGTCGGCACACCTTCGAACATGACCTGCGTCGCGCCGATGGCGAGCGGCCCGTACGCGATGTAGCTATGCCCCGTGATCCAGCCGATGTCCGCCGTGCACCAGAAGATGTCGCCGGGCTTCATGTCGAAGGTCCACTTCATGGTCTGCGCGGCCCACAGCAGAATGCCCGCCGTGCTGTGCTGCACGCCCTTCGGCTTGCCCGTCGAACCGGACGTGTAGAGGATGAAGAGCGGATGCTCCGCGCTCACCCACTCCGGCTCGCACTTGTTCGATTCGTTCTCGACGATCTCGTGCAGCCACAGGTCGCGGCCCTCGGTCCACGCGACCTTGCCGCCCGTGCGGCGATACACGATGACGTCCTTCACCTTCTCGCAGCCGCCCGCGGCGAGCGCTTCGTCGGCGATGCTCTTCAACGGCAGCGCCTTGCCGCCGCGCATCTGTTCGTCGGCGGTGATGAGCGCGACCGCGCCGACATCGACGAGACGTTCATTGAGCGACTTCGACGAGAAGCCGCCGAACACGACCGAATGCGTCGCGCCGATGCGCACGCACGCCTGCATCGCGACCACGCCTTCCACCGACATCGGCAAATAGATGACGACGCGGTCGCCCTTCTTCACGCCGCGCTTCTTGAGCGCATTGGCGAGGCGCGAGACGCGGTCCAGCAGATCCTGATAGGTGACGTTGGTGACGGTGCCGTCGTCGGCTTCGAAGATGATCGCGTTTTCGTTGCCGCGGCCCGCTTCGACGTGACGGTCCAGACAGTTGTACGACGCGTTGAGCTCGCCGTCCTCGAACCACGTATAAAAAGGCGCCTTCGATTCGTCCAGCACCTTCGTGAAGGGCTTGTGCCAGGCGAGCGTCTCGCGCGCAATGCGCGCCCAGAAGCCTTCATAGTCACGCTCTGCTTCCGCCGCAAGGGCCTTGTAGGCGTCCATGCCGGAGATTGCCGCACCCGCGGTCGCCTTGGCCGACGGCGGGAACACACGTTTTTCCTGAAGAACCGATTCGATCGCAGACATCGACAACCTCTCCTGATGGTGTTTCCAAAATCCGGCGGCGCGCGCATCGCTGAATGGGTTGCGCGCGCCGCATGTTTGTGAGGTTCGAGGGGCACACGCACGGCGTTCCCGAACTGAACCTTGTCTCCTTCTACCGCGCCGGAGCGGCGCGGAAGAATGTCACGGCACACTCCTGCGCCACGGACATTCCGCGTTGAATTCAAGATAAGCCGCTCAACTTACCCGCTTCTTACGTGGCCGCGCCGACCGGCACGGGGTATACACGGAGTCCGGGCGCCTTCTACAATGCGTCCCCACAATCGTAACTGAACTACCCGCGCGGTATCCAGCTTGAATCGCTACGCCTTTCTCTTGATTGCAGCCATGCTGCTCGTCGGAAGCAACGTCGGCCTCGGCAAGTCGATCGTCGTCTCCGTTCCCGTTCCGCTCTTCGCCCTGCTACGCTTCGTGATCGCGCTCGCGGTGCTCTGGCCGCTGTTGCGCTGGTCGAAGATCAAGCGCGTCGCGCGCGGCGAATGGGTCAATCTCGTCCTGCAGGCGTTCTTCGGCACCTTCGGTTTCACCTTGCTGATGTTGAACGGCGTCGCGCGCACGAGCGCGGTCGCGGCGGGTGTCATCACGAGTACGCTTCCGGCCGTGGTCGCGCTCTTCGCGTGGCTCTTCCTGAAAGAGAAACCGGGCGGGCGCGCGTTCGCGTCGATCGGACTGGCGATCGCGGGCGTGCTCATCATCAACGTCGCCCAGGCCGGCGACACGGGCGCGAGCTCGTTGCCCGGCAATCTGATGGTGCTCGGCGCCGTGTGCTGCGAATCGCTCTACGTGATCCTGTCGCGCCGTCTCACGCAGACGCTGCCCGCCATCGACATCTGCGCGTACACGCACGCGATCGGGCTTCTGCTGATGCTGCCGCTCGGCGCGACCTCGCTTGCGGGCTTCGACTGGACGAGCGTTGCGTGGGGCACGTGGGCGCTGGTCCTGTGGTATGGACTCTCGGCCAGCATCTTCTCGTTCTGGCTGTGGATGAAGGGCATCCGCCACGTCGACGGCAGTCTCGCCGGCGTGTTTTGCGCCGTGCTGCCGATCGCCGCGGCGCTCTACGGCATCGCGTTTCTCGACGAGCGGCCGACGTTCGCGCACGGCATCGCGCTCGCGTGCATCGTGACGGGCATCGCGCTCGCGAGCCTGAAGACGCGCGCCATTGGCGCCGTGTCACGCGAAACGGGCGCGTAGGACCGGCTCAGCGGTTCATCAGCGGATTCTGAAAGCTTTCGGGAAGCCCGCGCGGTGACGCGCTACAATAGCGGGCTTCCTGACACCGCGAATGCGCCGGCTCGCGCGCTCGCCGGCGCATCGCATGATTTGCTCCGTCATATTCGCCAGTCATCATTTCCGGTCCGACCCGCCTCGACTGAAAAGCCGCCCATGTCCGCTCCCAAGCATGCTCCCGCCTCGCCCTCGCAACCCGGCTCGATGAAAGTGCTGCCGAGAGTCATCTTCATGAGCCGCTGGCTCCAGGTGCCGCTCTATCTGGGCCTGATCGTCGCGCAAGCGGTCTACGTCGTGCTGTTCCTGAAGGAAGTGTGGCACCTCGTCACCCACGCGATGACGCTCGACGAAACGAACATCATGCTCGTCGTGCTCGGTCTGATCGACGTGGTGATGATCTCGAACCTGCTCATCATGGTGATCGTCGGCGGTTACGAAACCTTCGTGTCGCGCCTCGGCGTGGAAGGCCATCCCGACGAGCCCGAGTGGCTCGATCACGTGAACGCGGGCGTGCTGAAGGTGAAGCTGTCGATGGCGCTCATCAGCATCTCGTCGATCCATCTGCTGAAAACCTTCATCAACCCCGACCAGCACACGTTCCACACCGTGCTGTGGCAGGTGATCATCCACGTCGCGTTCCTCGTTTCCGCGCTCATCATGGCGTATGTCGACCGGCTGACCACGCATACGCATCCGAAGCATTTCCACAGTGAACTCGCCGCCCCCCGAGGCGCGCTCGACTGAAGCGTCCGAAAGAACGCACACACATATTTCGTCCCCCAGAGCCCAAGCCATGACAGTCATCAAGCAGGAAGACCTGATTCAGAGCATCGCCGATTCGCTGCAGTACATCAGCTACTACCATCCGCTCGACTACATTCAGGCGCTCGGCCGCGCCTACGAGCTGGAAGAGAGCCCCGCCGCGAAGGACGCGATCGCGCAGATCCTGACCAACAGCCGCATGTGCGCCGAAGGCAAGCGCCCGATCTGCCAGGACACGGGCATCGTCACGGTGTTCGTGAAGGTCGGCATGGACGTGCGCTGGGACGGTGCGACGATGAGCGTCACCGACATGATCAATGAAGGCGTGCGCCGCGGCTACCTGAACCCGGACAACGTGCTGCGCGCCTCGATCGTGAGCCCGCCCGAAGGCGGCCGCAAGAACACGAAGGACAACACGCCGGCCGTGATCCACTACGAGATCGTGCCGGGCGACAAGGTCGACGTCCAGGTCGCGGCCAAGGGCGGCGGCTCGGAGAACAAATCGAAGTTCGCGATGCTGAACCCGTCGGATTCGATCGTCGACTGGATCCTGAAGACCGTCCCGACGATGGGCGCCGGCTGGTGTCCGCCGGGCATGCTCGGCATCGGCATTGGCGGCACGGCCGAAAAGGCGATGGTCATGGCGAAAGAATCGCTGATGGACCCGATCGACATTCAGGACGTCATCGCGCGCGGCCCGCAGGACTGGATCGAAGAACTGCGCGTGGAACTTCACGAGAAGGTGAATGCGCTCGGCATCGGCGCGCAGGGCCTCGGCGGTCTCGCGACCGTGCTCGACGTGAAGATCATGGCAGCGCCGACGCACGCGGCATCCAAGCCGATCGCGATCATCCCGAACTGCGCAGCCACCCGCCACGCGCACTTCACGCTCGACGGCTCGGGCGCGGCGAAGCTCGAAGCGCCGCCGCTCGACGCCTGGCCGAAGGTCACGTGGGCTCCGAATACCGAGACGAGCAAGCGCGTCGACCTGAACACGCTGACGCCGGAAGAAGTCGCTTCGTGGAAGCCGGGCCAGACGCTGCTGTTGTCGGGCAAGATGCTGACGGGTCGCGACGCCGCGCACAAGCGCATCGCCGACATGCTGGCTGCGGGCGAGAAACTGCCGGTCGACTTCACGAATCGCGTGATCTATTACGTCGGGCCGGTCGATCCGGTGCGCGACGAAGCCGTCGGCCCGGCAGGCCCGACCACCGCCACGCGCATGGACAAGTTCACCGAGACGATGCTCGCGCAAACCGGCCTCATCTCGATGATCGGCAAGGCCGAGCGCGGCCCGGTCGCGATCGAGGCGATCAAGAACCACAAGGCCGCGTATCTGATGGCGGTCGGCGGCGCGGCGTATCTCGTGTCGAAGGCGATCCGCGCAGCGAAGGTGCTCGCCTTCGAAGACCTCGGCATGGAAGCCATCTACGAGTTCGACGTGCAGGACATGCCGGTCACGGTGGCCGTCGACTCGAACGGCACGTCGGTCCACAAGACGGGCCCGGCCGAATGGCAGGCGAAGATCGGCAAGATCCCGGTCGCGACCGCTTGATTGCGCCTTATTGGCGATTTATCAACGTTCATGGATGACGAGAGCCGGGCAATCTGCCCGGCTCTTTTCTTTGACACGCCGCCAGTCGAGAAAGGTTTTCATTCTCAGTTTTGTCTGAAACAAAAAATTTCTACTCAACCTTGGCTTTGTCACGCCTAAGGTTTATCTTTCCAGAAGCCCCACGTTACGAACAGGAAACGAAATCATGCAAGGCGACGCGAAGGTCATCGAATATCTGAACGCGCAGTTGAAGAACGAGCTGACCGCGATCAATCAATACTTCCTGCACGCCAGGATGTACCAGCATTGGGGCCTCGAGAAGCTCAACAAGCACGAGTACGACGAATCGATCGGCGAGATGAAACACGCCGATTGGCTCATTCAGCGCGTGTTCATGCTCGACGGCCTGCCGAATCTGCAGGACCTGCACAAGCTGCTGATCGGCGAAGAGACCAAAGAGATCCTCGAATGCGACCTGAAGCTCGAGCAGATTTCCCAGTCGACCTGCAAGGAAGCCATCGCGTATTGCGAGTCGGTGCGTGATTTCGTCTCGCGCGAAATCTTCGAGAAGATCCTCCACGACACCGAAGAACACATCGACTGGCTGGAAACCCAACTGGATCTGATCGACAAGGTCGGCATCCAGAACTACCAGCAAACCATGATGGGCGACCACGAATAATCGGATGCCCCGAGTCGTGCCCTCCTCGATATCGGACGGGCGTGCCGCGTCGGACGCGAGCGCGCCGGTCGGCATTTTCGATTCCGGACTCGGCGGCTTGTCGGTGCTGCGCGCCGTGCGCGCAACGCTGCCGCGCGAGCGCCTGATCTATGTCGCCGATTCGCTTCACGCGCCATACGGCGAGCGCGACGACGAATTCATCGTCGATCGAACGATGGCGATCGGCGAGTGGCTCGTCGCCCAAGGCGCGAAGGCGCTCGTCGTCGCGTGCAACACGGCCACCGCGCAGTCGATCGCGCTCGTGCGCGAACGACTGCCCATTCCGCTCGTCGGCGTCGAGCCTGGCGTGAAGCCGGCCGCGGCGGCGTCTAAATCCCGCGTGGTCGGTGTGCTCGCCACCGCCGTCACGTTGCGCTCCGCGCGCTTCCAGTCGCTGCTCGACCGCTATGCCGGCGATTGCCGCTTCATCTGCCAGGCGGGACACGGGCTGGTTCAGGCAGTCGAGCGCTGCGACACGTCGTCGCCCGCGCTGATGGCGCTGCTCGAAAGCTACATCGCGCCGATGCTCGATGCCGGTGCCGACACGCTCGTGCTCGGCTGCACGCACTACCCTTTTCTCGATCGGGCGATTCGCGATATTGCCGGCGAACGGCTGCAGATCGTCGATACGAGCGTGGCCATCGCGCGGCAACTCGATCGCCTCCTCGACGCTCACGCGCTCAAGAACGACATTGCGCCGCCGGACACCCTGCCGCGCTTTTGCTCGACGGCCGACGGCGAATCGCAGCGCCAGCTCGCCGCCGCGCTGCTTCAGCTCGACGCCCTGGTCGAGCATGTCGACATCCCTTCGCGCCGCACGCGCCTCGCTGAACCCGACATCGTCTGAGGGTTTTGTCCGCGCGACGGCGATTACATCGCGCGCTTATCCCCGCCAGACAAGGCTCCTAGCAATAATCCCGCTAACTTGCGCGCTCTGTTACAAAAAACACCGCGCCCCGCTTGCAAACACGCCAATACCGAATGATAATAATTCGCATTAACGCTAACTATTGCGAAGCGAACGATCATGATTGTCTGTGTCTGCAAATCAGTGTCCGACCGGAAGATCCGAACCGCCATCGCCGAAGGAGTGGATTCCTTCGACGAACTGCAATTCGAGCTCGGCGTCGCGCTGTGCTGCGGCAAGTGTGAGGAAAGCGTTCGCGACGTGATGGCGCAAAGCGGCGTCTGCGCATCGCGCTGCGGCGTCGAGACGCGCGAACATGTCGCGCCGCTCACGTTCTACGAGCGCCAAGCTGCCTGAAGCAAGTCGCGCGGCCCTGCCGCCGCGCGCATCCGACGGCGCCCGACCTCTTCCGATCGCGCCTTCGGTCGTTTTGATCGCCTCCAGCAAGCCAGGTTACCTTCGTATTTCCGGTCGCTTCTAGCCAGCCGCGCAACCCTTTACCCCTGGAGGGAAAGTTGGAATTGCTGATCGGTTTCGTGGCCACCCTGTTTATCTCCCTGCTTATTTTCCGAAAATGACGTCGTCTGGTTTCTTCCGCACCGCGCCTGTGCAGTCGCTGGATCTCGAGTTGGAACGCGGCGTTGTCAGCAGGCATTCACGCAGCATCGCAAGCAGCCAATAACAATGCAGTCCCCGACCACCACTCCCGCCGCTTTCCGCACGGCGCCGGCATCGAACGCGAATCCGCGCGTCATCGCAGCCTGTGCCGCTGTCGTCGCCATTCACGTCGCGTTGCTGGGCGTTGCGCTGAGCATGCGCAATGCGCCGCTGCCACGTCCGATCGAGGCCAAATCGATCACCGCGCAGCTGATCAGCGAGACGCAGCAGCCCGCGCCGCAGCCAGTCGCGGTCGAAACGCCGCCGCCGCCCAAGCCGGTGCCGCAGCCCGTTCCGAAGCCGCAGCCCAAACCGAAGGTCAAGCCGAAAATCGAGCCGAAGCGCACGCCGATGCCGGTCACCGAGGCGCCCTCGCAAATCGCCGCGCCCGCGCCCGACCCCACGCCGCCGGCTCCGCCTCAACCCGCGCCGCCGCCCGCTGCTCCTGCTATCGGAAAGCCGAGCATGGATCTGGCCGCGCCCAAGAACGTCGCGCACCTCAGCTGCAACATCGCGCAGCCGGACTATCCGGCGATGGCCAAACGTCGCGGCGAGACCGGAACGGCAGTGATCCGCCTGACGGTGGGCCTCGCGGGCAAGATTGAGAACGTTACGCTGCAGAAGAGCAGCGGCTCGTCGCGGCTCGATGATGCGGCGCTGGACGCAGTGCGCGGCAGCGCGTGCAGCCCCTACAAGGAAAACGGCGAAGCGATCCGCGCGACCGCTACGGTCCCATTCGTTTTCAGTCTGAACGACTGATCGATTTATTTAGATACAAGGAAAGAGAAATGGAAAACTACGGGATTGCGCACGTCTGGGCGCAAGGCGACTTCGTGACGCGGGGCATCGCCCTCGCGCTCGTCATCATGTCGGTGCTGTCGTGGACGGTGATCGTCGTGAAGGCCTGGAATGTCGTGCGCCTTAAGCGCCTGACGAAGAACGCGGAACAGGCGTTCTGGCACTCCGACGATTTCAACGACGGCATCAAGAAGCTCGGCAGCCAGTCGTCGAGCCCCGCGGACAATCCGTTTCTCGCGCTCGCGCTCGCCGGCCAGGAAGCCGCCGATCATCATCATCAGACGCAGCCGCACCTGCACGATCGCATGGACGTGTCGGACTGGATCACGCGCTGCCTGAAGGACGTGATGGACGAAGGCGTCGGCCGCATGCAGTCGGGTCTCGCGGTCCTCGCGTCGATCGGTTCCACGTCGCCGTTCGTCGGTCTGTTCGGCACGGTGTGGGGGATCTATCACGCGCTACTGACCATCGGCGCGACGGGACAGACGTCGATCGATCAGGTCGCGGGTCCGGTCGGCGAATCGCTCATCATGACCGCGTTCGGCCTCTTCGTCGCGATTCCCGCGGTGCTCGGCTACAACGCCCTCACCCGCGCGAACAAGGGCATCGTCACGAAGCTGAACCGCTTCGCGCACGGCCTGCATGCGTTCTTCGTCACGGGCTCGAAGCTCTCGTCGACCAAGCGCGCGACCAACGCCTCGTCGGACAGCCTGCGTCTCGCGACGCGCGCGTCGTAAGCCGGGGGATTTGCATCATGGCCATGAGCCCTTTCGCCGGAGACGAAGACGACGGCATGATGAGCGAAATCAACATGACGCCGCTCGTCGACGTCATGCTGGTTCTCCTGATCATCTTCCTCGTCACGATTCCGGCCATGCATCACGCGGTCAAGATCGACTTGCCGCATGCGAGCAGCCAGCCGCAGGATGAAAAACCCGCGCACGTGAACATCGCGATCAAGGCCGACGGCACGACGCTGTGGGACGATCAGCCGATCGACGAAGCGGCGCTCAACGCGCGCATCGCGCAGGCGGCGCAGCAGAATCCGCAGCCGGAAATTCATTTGCGTGCGGATCGTCAGGTGGCGTACGAAAAAGTCGCCGATCTGATGTCGGCGGCACAAGCGGGCGGCCTGACGAAGATCGGTTTCGTCACCGAGCCGAAAAGCGGCAAGTAGAAACCTGACACGCCCTTTCCGGGCGCAGAAAGTAAAAGGCCTTCATCGTCGGATGAAGGCCTTTTTTCGTGCGCGCTCGGCGCATTCGGGTGAGGCGGTCACTTTGGGTTCGAATAGCCAGAACCAGAAGTCCCGTCGCATGCAGCAGCCGTGGTCGACACGGACAGTGCAATCAACCCTATCAGGCTAACTATCAGAGCAGCCGTCAGTTTTCGCATAAGGAGCTCCTTAGCGAAGGAGCCTTCAATATACCGCCGCAAATTTTGACGATCAATTGAATCTGTCCATCGCAAGCGCGCGCTTCAATGTCATAAACCAATGACAAACGCCGATGTGGTCAAACTGTTTCCCGTTCCGGCTTTTCCTGAACAGGACATTCTCCAGGAAAGCGCTGACCGCTGCCGATCGACTCGACGAGAAAATCGACGAACGCGCGTACGGCGGGAACCATGCCCTGCCGCGACAGGAAAACGGCATAGAGCTGCGGCGACGGAAACGTCCAGCCCGGCATCACGGGCGAGAGCTGCCCCGTGCGCAGCGGCGCGCCGTACATCATCTCGGGGAGCGCCGCGATGCCGACGCCGCGCATCACGGCCTCGCGGATCATCGACAGGTCCGCCGTGACGAGACGCGGCTCGTGCTCGAACTCGTGGCGCGTGCCGTCCGGGGCGATCAAACGATAGACGTGGCGGCCGTCGGCGGAGGGCGTGTCGATCGTGTCGTACTGCGCGAGTTCGGCGGGCGTCATCGGCGGCGCGTTCGACTTCAGGAGCGACGGCGCCGCGACCAGCATCTGCTCCGTGCGCCACAACGGCCGGGCGACGATGTTCGAGCTCGCGGGCGGCTCCGAACGCACGCGCAACGCGACATCGACGGCGTCCTCGAACAGATCGACGACGCGGTTCGTCACACGCATGACGATGCGCACTTCGGGATAGCGATGCATGAAATCCGGCATCACCGCCGACAAAAACGTCTGCGCGATGGTCACAGGCACGCTCACGCGCACCGTGCCGCGCGGCGAATCGCGCAGGCTCTGCACGACGTTGACGGCCGCCTGGGCCTCGGCGAGCATCGCCTGGCAATGCTGGTAGAAAAGCTGCCCCGCCTCCGTGAGCGCGAGCTTTCGCGTCGAGCGCTGCAACAGACGCACGCCGAGCGACGCCTCGAGCTCCGATACGCGCCGTGACAACCGCGACTTCGAGATGCCGAGCACGCGTTCCGCCGCCGAAAAGCCGCCGTGCTCGACGACGTGCGAGAAATACATCAGATCGTTCAGGTCATGCGAGTCGGCTTTCATGGTCGCTCGTCGAAACTGGAGATGAGTGGATGCGGTTCGTTATCGCCAGCGGGACAATCCATTGCGCCGCGACGCCTTTTAACGCGAAATGCGGCTCATATAATAGCCGTGTGTTCCAAATTTAGCGCTATTCCCCTCACTTCTGTATTTCGCGACGAGAGGCAACAATGTCCACCAGCCGCAGCATCGAACGCATCATTCCGGCGACCCGCACTGTCGAAGGCGGCGGATTCGTCGTGCATCGCCCGTTTCCGACCCGTCTTCTGATGGATTTCGACCCGTTCCTTCTGCTCGACGAGATGGGCCCCGCCGACTACGCGCCCGGCGAGGCGAAAGGCGCCCCCGATCACCCGCATCGCGGCTTCGAGACCGTCACGTACATGCTCGAAGGCGAATTCGGCCACAAGGATTCCGCGGGCCATTCCGGCACGCTGCGCCCCGGCGACGTGCAATGGATGACCGCTGGCGCGGGTGTCGTGCACAGCGAAATGCCAGCCGAGGAATTCACGCGCCGCGGCGGCCGCGTGCACGGATTGCAGCTTTGGGTCAACCTGCCGCAGCGCGACAAGCTGATCGCGCCGCATTATCAGGAGATTCCGTCGGCGCGGATTCCGGTCGCGACGAGCGAGGACGGCAAGGTCCGCGTGAAGGTCATCGCGGGCGAGGCGCTCGGCGTGAAGGCGGCGATCGAGACGCGCACGCCGATCCTTTATCAGCACTTTTCGCTGCAGCCGGGCGCGAAGATCGAACTGGCCGTGCCGCGCGATTACCGCGTATTCGCCTATCCGCTGTCGGGCACCGCGCTGTACGGTCCGCAGAGTCAGCCGGTACGCGCCCAGCAGATGGTGATCTTCCGCGACGACAGCGATACGATCGCGCTCGCCGCCGGCGACGAGCCCGTCGAGCTCCTGCTGATCGGCGGCGTGCCGCTGAAGGAGCCGGTCGTGCGTTACGGCCCGTTCGTGATGAACACCGAAGACGAGATCCACCAGGCGGTGATCGACTATCAGGCGGGCCGCATGGGCGCCATCGCACACTGAGCGCCCTCGCCCGCGCAGCGCAGTCGAAATCGACGAAACGGTGCGGCAGGAACGGATACATTGCGTCACAATGACCGTTCTTGCCGCGCCGTTTTCGTCTTTCTTGCAGTCTCAACCAGAACCAGGAGCAACGCATGGCCGGACCTTCCGTGACCGCCAGCATCGGCAACATCGACTATCAAGTCCGTCTCGGGGACGGCACGCATTCATGGATCGCGGACGAGCCCGCCAGCATCGGCGGCGGCGACACGGGACCGGAACCGGCCTCGCTGCTGCTTTCGAGCCTCGGCGCCTGCACCTCGATCACGCTGAAGATGTACGCGAAGCGCAAGGAATGGCCGCTTGAAGGCGTACACGTCGAACTGTCGATGACGAGCACCGCAGAAGGCACGAACATCGATCGCCGTATCGCGCTCACTGGCGCGCTGTCCGACGAACAGCGGGAACGGCTCTTGCAAATTGCCAATGCGTGCCCGATGCACAAGGTTCTGTCCGGCGCGATCCGCATCGAGTCCGGTCTCACGCCGCAGTAAGGCGTCGAGGGCACCACGAACGTCCAAGGAAAAGTCGTCTTGAATTTCGAACACCTGATCCAGATCAACGATCCGCTCAACCCGCTTCTCGAGTCGCTGACGCGCGAGCAGCTCTGGGAAGGACTCGTCTTGCGCGCCGAGCAGCCGCAGTTGTTCGTGCTGGGCCTGGATAGCTGCGACATCCTCGCGCGCGATGGCGACACGATGGAACGCGAGCTTCACTACGGCCAGGCCACCGTGCGCGATCGCGTGACGCTCACGCCCGGTGCCAGCGTGCGTTACGACATTCTGCCGACCGCCGACTATGTCGGCGGCTCGCTCACGATGGCGATCGAGCAGCCCGATGCGCTCCAGCTTTTCCTGCGCTTCACCTACAGCACGACGCTGCCGGAAAACGAGAACGCCACGCCCGATGAGCGTCAGACGCAGGAGATCGTGAAGTCGGCTTATCGCGAATCGGATATCGACACTGTGCGGCTGATTCGCCAGTTCGTGCATGGCCGCAAGGACGAAACGCCCCTGCATTGAGCATCCTGCCGATGCGGCGGCGAATGCTTCGCGGCCGCATCGAGGTTGGCTATCAAAAGTTGCGCTTCAATCGGAAAGTCTAGTTGCAAATAGGAATAGTTATCATTTACTATAGACCCATCGAATCAACGCACACTTTCTGACATGACCGACACGCCGCGATCCTCCACGCTCAGGCTGCGCCGCCCGGCTGTCCGCGACGCCGCGATCACCCGCCCGAAGGCGACCACGGTGACGACGGTTCACGTCGCCCAGGCGGCGGAAAGCACCGGTGAGCGCTCGCTGAAAAGCGACGCGCTGCTGCAGGGGCGCAGTCACGTGAGCATCGTGCATAACGGGGAGACCTATCAGTTGCGCGCGACGCGTCTGGGCAAACTGATCCTGACGAAGTAAGCAGCGACGAACGGCAAGAACAGCAGTAAGAGCAGTACGTACAGAGTATTGTGGGGACCACCTCGCCAGGAGGTGTTTGGCCTTAGCCAGCGAGGACGACTTGCACGCGAGAATTTAGACCCCTTCGTGCAAACACCAGCCAGTCGTCGATAGCAAGCGAAGCCGCTTTTTTTGGTTCCCGCGCTTGAGCGATGTGCTTGATGAGCAAGCCGCGCAATGATGGTCGAACGAACGGCACGCTTCTCTCGGAACGCGTGCCGTTTTTGTTTGCCGCGCGAAGCCGGCGGTAAGAAATCAGACGTTCTCGATGCCCAGCGCCGCGATGCCCGCCTTCGCGATCTGCGCATCCTGTTCGGACTTGACGCCCGACACGCCCACCGCGCCGACGATATCCGCGCCCACGATGATCGGCACGCCGCCTTCGAGCATCGCGGTCATTGGTGCGGAAAGAAAGGCCGTGCGGCCCTGCTTGATCATGTCTTCGTAGACCTTGGTTTCGCGACGGCCGAGCACGGCGGTGCGCGCCTTGCCCGTCGCCATTTCCGCGGTGCTCGCGCCCGCGCCGTCGAGACGATGCAGATACAGCAGATGCCCGCCATCGTCGACGATCGCGATCGTCACGTTCCAGTTATGTTCCCTTGCGTGCGCCTCGGCGGCCGTGGCCATCGACCGGACGTCTTCGTCGGTCAGTACAGGTTTGGTTCTCACTTCTCGCTCTCGTTGCCGCGCTTGACGGCGTGGACGGTTTATCGGGTGAAGCCCCAGAACATCAGGTACCACGCGCTGTCCGCAACGGCCAGCGCCGAGACAAACCATACCATCGCGAGTACGCGGGAACCAAGCGGCGATGCATAGCGGCCCGTCACGCGCCACGCGAGCCACGCGCTCCACAGATTCGCGGCCGCGAGAAAACCGATGCGCACGCCCGGCACCCACCACAACGGCAAATGCTCCGCGCGCAACAGCGACACGGTCGTCGCCGAAAGGCCCAGGAACACGCCGACGCCCGCTATCGGAATCAGCGCGAGCGTCAGGTGATGCAGGCGGGTCGCGTTCATCTTGCCGAGCATGCGCACGGCGCATGCGAGCAGCGCGAGCAACGCCGTGCCGTATACCAGCCCCGTCGCGACGATATAGGCAATGACCATCGTGCCGTCGAGCCACGAGAAGACGTCGTTCTGCTCCGGATAGTGCGTGAACAGGAACCAGGGCGCGTTCGTATCGAGCGGCCAGAGAATGTCGTGATCGATCAGCCACGCGGCGAGATATTGCTTCAGATCGACGAACCACGTGCTCACCGTCCAGTGGAACGCGCCGATCGCGATGCCGAGCAGACCGTACAGAATGAGCGCGGTGTCCCACGGATTCGCGGCCTTGTCGCCGAGCGTCACGACTTCGTCGGACGGCGAGCGCCACGTGAGGGCGATCGCGTCGCGATGGCCGCTGCATCGGCCGCACATGTGACAGTCGGCGGCGCCCTTCATGTTGCGCAACGGGACGAGCGGCGCGCAGTTGATCGGAATCACGCGATGACCGTGCTCGCCCTCTTTGTACGAGCGGCGCCACGCGTCTTCGCTGACCTTGTAGTGAAACGGCGCGAGTCGCGCGAGCAGCGAGAAGACGCCGTTGACCGGGCACAGATACTTGCACCACACGCGCTTCTCGCGGCCGTACAGCACGCCGACGACCATCGCGCCGATGGTCGAGCCGCCGAGCACCAGCAGCACGGCCTTCGGATATTGGTAGACGCTTACCATCTGACCGTAGATCGTGGTCAGCCCGAACGCGACGAACGGCCAGCCGCCCCAGCGCATCCAGCGCGGAATCGCCCAGCCGCGCCCGAACTTGCTCGCGAACTCGGACAGCGCGCCCTCGGGACACAGCACGCCGCACCAGACGCGGCCGAGCATGACCATCGACAGCAGCACGAACGGCCACCAGATGCCCCAGAACACGAACTGCGCGGCAAGCGTGAGATTGCTCCACAGATGCGCGGAGCCATCGGGCAGCGGCATCACGGCGGGAACGATGATCAGAAATGCATACACGGCAACGACGATCCACTGAATCATGCGGATCGTGCTGCCGTGACGCTGCATCCAGTGGCCGGCTTGTTGCAGCCGGCCCGGTCGAGGCATTACAGAACTCATGCTGGACGGCTTGCCGCCTTTTGTTTTTGCGCCATCTGGTTCTTCGAATGGCGCATCAGGAGATAGATGACGACCCAGTACCCCGCATACGCGACGAGATTCATGCCCGCCGGATGCGCGCGATAGCCGGTAAGTGTAGCCACGAGCGAGCCGAAGGTGCTCGAATCATCGAGCAGCCACGACGTGTTCCACACCTGGTTGACGATGACCGGCAGCATTTCCATGTCGATCAGCTTGTCGACGCCCGTCTCGAACAGACCGGCCGCGAGAAACAGCAGCATGATTTCGGTGACGCGGAAAAACGAGCGCCACGAGAAGATCTTGCCGCCGAGCTGCAGGATATAAAACGTCAGCAGTGCGAGCCCGAAGCCGAGAATGATCGCGATGTACTGCGACGCATCGACGTGCCCCGACTGTCCGAAGCCGACACCGTACAGGAACACCGCCGTCTCGCTGCCTTCACGCGCGATCGCCAGCGCGACGAGCAGCGCGATGCCCCACCAGTGACCGTCCTGCGTGCTCTTTTGCAGCGACGACTCCATGTCGCGCTTCAGCGTGCGGCCGTGGCGCTTCATCCACAGGACCATCTGCACGATCAGCACGCACGCAACCAGCACCATCGCCGTCTGGAAGTAATCCTGCGCATTGCCCGACAGCACTTCCGTGAAGCCGATCAGCGCAGCGCCCAGCGCCACGGCCGCCAGCAGGCCGATGACGACGCCGGCCCACAAATAAGGCAGGCCCCGGCGCGCCTGATGGTCGCCGTTCTTCAGCCATGCGTAGAGAATGCCGACGACGAGCAACGCCTCGACGCTCTCCCGCCACACGATGAAAAGTACCTGCCCCATAGCAACCCTCCAGCAATTCCACTTCGAGCGGCCGCGCGCGGTGCGAAACCGACGCGCGGCGCGTTCCGTTACTTCGCGACGATCACGCCTTGCGCGGACTGATGAAAATCGTCGAAGAACTTGTATTCACCCGGATCCAGCGGTGCGATCACGACGAAAGAATCCGCGCCCGGCGCGAGCACCTTCTCCTTGCGCAGCTGCACGCTTTCGAATTCGGCGGCGCCCTTGCCGATGTTGTGCACTTCGATCTTGATGCGCTGCCCCGCCGGCACTTCGATGCGCGCCGGGTTGAGCTTGCCGTCGTTCATTTCGAGCTTGAACGTCGGCAGATCGGCGGCGTGCGCCAGGTCGATCCCGGCCAGGGCGAGCGCGGACATCGCAAGCGCGGCCACCTGGATTTTCAGTTTCATGCGTACTTCCTGAGAATGAACGCGCCCGGTCCGGGATGCCGGGCGCCATGGGCGATCAGTAACCGCCCTTCTTGCCGATGCCCGCGAACGGGAAGTCGTACTCGATCGTGAACGGCTTGAACCACGGACCCACGCCCGTTTCCTTGTCCGTGTGACGGCCGAACGCCATATGACCTTCCTGCGAGGGCGGCGAGATATGCAGCTTAAGGTGATACTTGCCCGGGCCGAAGAGCTTGACGTTGTCGCCGTAGTGCGGGCCATCGCTCGCGACCATCGGCATCAGATCGCCCTTGATGGTCTGCGTCGTACCGACCTTCGTCAGCTCATAGGTGACTTGCAGGTACGGCATCCAGTCGCCTTCCGCGAAGCCCGTCGGGTTGTTCTTGACCGCGTGGATGTCCGCCTCGAGGTGGATATCCGAATCCGACGCCTTGCGCATCATGCCTTCCGGCGCCATCGTGATCGGCTGGAGATACACTGCGCCCGTTTCCATGCCGCCCTCGATATGCTGCTTGCCGATCGGATATTCGGCGGCCGACGCTGCCATCATCGCCGTGAGACCTGCGGCGGCGACGAGGCCGCGCATCAACGTTGAACCCATCAGAAACTCCTTGTTGTTATCGATTGGCGCGCGTGCCACGCGAGCCTTGCCACTGGATACCGGGCCGCCGTTCGGCAGAGCGGCGTTAGCACGACTCTGTGAACGTTAATACGAACCATTCTCAATTTTCGTCAGTTTAGCATCGTTCGACACCCGGAACAATTTGAGCGAGCTTACAAACCCAGACGCGGTAAGGCTTTTCGCCGGGTCGTGCGATTTCGGCGGGCAACGAAAAAAAAGCGCGGCGATCATGCGATCGCCGCGCTTTTCCAATAGGCCTTGAAAATCACTTACCTATGGCTCACTTGCCGCCGATGCCGCTCACATGATCGCCCACGTTCGCGCCGAAAACCCGCTGCCGCAGGAGCGCCAATTGGTCGCGGGTCTGCGCGGCCTTTTCGAATTCGAGATTCCTGGCGTGGTCCATCATCTGCTTTTCGAGGCGTTTGATTTCCTTGGCGATCTGCTTCTCGGACATGTCCTCGAATTTCGCGCGCGTCTGCGCTTCCTTCAGTTCGGCGCGGGCTTCGTCGGCGTTGTAGACGCCATCGATGATGTCCTTGATGCGCTTTTCCACGCCGCGTGGCGTAATGCCCATCTTCTCGTTGTGCGCGATCTGCTTCGCGCGCCGCCGCTCGGTTTCGCCGATGGCGCGCTTCATCGAGTCGGTCATGTTGTCGGCGTAGAGAATCGCCTTGCCGTTCACGTTGCGCGCCGCGCGCCCGATGGTCTGGATCAGCGAGCGTTCGGCACGCAGGAAGCCTTCCTTGTCGGCGTCGAGAATGGCGACGAGCGACACTTCTGGAATGTCGAGACCTTCGCGCAGCAAGTTGATGCCGACGAGCACATCGAACGTGCCGAGCCGCAAGTCGCGGATGATTTCCACGCGCTCGACCGTGTCGATGTCGCTGTGCAGATAGCGCACCTTCACACCGTGATCGGCGAGGAATTCGGTCAACTGCTCGGCCATGCGCTTGGTCAGCACGGTGACGAGCACGCGCTCGTGCGCCGCGACGCGCGCGTTGATTTCCGAGAGCACGTCGTCCACCTGCGAGCGCGCCGGACGCACTTCGATCTCCGGATCGACGAGGCCCGTCGGCCGCACGAGCTGCTCCGCCACCTGCCCCGCCTTTTTCTGCTCGTAGTCGGCGGGCGTCGCGGAGACGAAGATCGCCTGACGCATCTTGCGCTCGAACTCGTTGAACTTGAGTGGCCGGTTGTCGAGCGCGGACGGCATGCGAAAGCCGTAGTCGACGAGATTTTCCTTGCGCGCCCGGTCGCCGTTGTACATGCCGTTCAACTGGCCGATCAACACGTGCGATTCGTCCAGCAGCATCAGCGCGTCGGGCGGCAGATAGTCGACGAGCGTCGGCGGCGGCTCGCCGGGCGCCGCGCCCGAAAAGTGCCGCGAGTAATTCTCGATGCCCTTGCAGAAGCCGAGTTCCTGCAGCATCTCAAGATCGAAGCGCGTGCGCTGCTCCAGCCGCTGCGCTTCGACCAGCTTGCCGTCGCCGTGGAAGAATTCGAGCCGCTCGCGCAACTCGAGCTTGATGGTCTCGATCGCGCGCATCACGGTGTCGCGCGGCGTCACGTAGTGCGACGACGGATACACGGTAAAGCGCGGAATCTTGTTGCGTACGCGGCCGGTGAGCGGATCGAACAGCATCATCGATTCGACTTCGTCGTCGAACAGCTCGACGCGCACTGCCATTTCCGCGTGCTCCGCCGGAAAAATGTCGATGGTGTCGCCGCGCACGCGAAACGAGCCGCGCGAGAAGTCGGCTTCGTTGCGCGTGTACTGCATCGCGATCAGGCGCGCGATGATGTCGCGCTGGCCGAGCTTGTCGCCCGTGCGCAGCGTGAGAATCATCTTGTGATATTCGGATGGGTTGCCGATACCGTAGATCGCCGACACCGTCGCGACGATCACCACGTCGCGCCGCTCCAGCAGGCTCTTGGTGGCCGAAAGCCGCATCTGCTCAATGTGCTCATTGATCGACGAATCCTTCTCGATGAAGAGATCGCGCTGCGGCACATATGCTTCCGGCTGGTAATAGTCGTAGTACGAGACAAAGTACTCGACGGCATTGCGCGGAAAGAACTCGCGGAATTCGGCGTAGAGCTGCGCGGCGAGCGTCTTGTTCGGCGCGAAGACGATCGCCGGGCGGCCCATGCGCGCAATCACGTTGGCCATCGTGAAGGTCTTGCCTGAGCCGGTCACGCCGAGCAGCGTCTGAAACGAAAGGCCGTCCTCGATCCCTTCGACGAGCGTCGCGATAGCGTCGGGCTGATCGCCCGCGGGAGGATACGGCTGATAGAGCTGGAACGGCGAACCGTCGAACGTGACGAACTTCGACTCGTCCAGTTCTTCGGGAGATTCGATCAGAGTGTCGGACATGAGAAATCGAGAGAGTCAACGCCGGGGGCAAACGATCATTCTAGCGTCGTACATGATTCACGCGCTCGCCGTGACGCGACGGGGATCCGGAAGGCGTGTCGATAGTCAGATTGGGCATCGACCGCCGATCTCAAGCGCGCTCGTACGCGCCCTTTTTAATCGCCGGCCGGCAACGCCTCCGCACGAAAAAAGGGCCGAAAAGCACGCGCATTCGCACCATATTCGCCCGAAAAGCCTCGCGGGATTCGCTACAATGTGCGACTGGGCTTACGGTTCCAGTCCGTTTTCGCCACGCGCGCCGCGCCTTCCTCCGCGAAGTCTGTCAGGCGCGCGCATCGTCCGTTTGCACGCTGCCGCACGTCTTTCCTCCACTGCCGATAGATCATGTCTCTTTTCTCTGCCGTCGAACTCGCTCCCCGCGACCCGATCCTGGGCCTCAACGAAGCCTTCAACGCCGATACGCGCACGACCAAAGTCAATCTGGGCGTCGGCGTGTACACGAATGAAGAAGGCAAGATTCCGCTCCTGCGGGCCGTGCGCGAAGCCGAGAAGGCACGCGTCGATGCCGCGCTGCCGCGCGGTTATCTGCCGATCGACGGCATCGCCGCCTATGACGCCGCCGTGCAAAAGCTGCTGCTCGGCGACAACTCGCCGCTCATCGCCGCGGGCCGCGTCGTAACGGCGCAGGCGCTCGGCGGCACGGGCGCGCTCAAGATCGGCGCGGACTTCCTGAAGCGCGTGAACCCGAACGCAATCGTCGCGATCAGCGATCCGAGCTGGGAAAACCATCGCGCACTGTTCGAAAGCGCCGGTTTCGAGGTGGTCAACTACCCGTACTACGAAGCCGCCACGCACGGCGTGAACTTCGACGGCATGCTCGCGGCGCTGAACAGCTACGCGGCCGGCACCGTTGTCGTGCTGCACGCGTGCTGCCACAACCCGACGGGCGTCGATCTGTCGGACGACCAGTGGAAGCAGATCGTCGAAGTCGTGAAGGCGAAGAACCTCGTGCCGTTCCTCGACATGGCGTATCAGGGCTTCGCGGAAAACATCGATGCCGACTCCGCCGCCGTGCGTCTTTTCGCGGCAGCCGAACTGAACGTGTTCGTGTCGTCGTCGTTCTCGAAGTCGTTCTCGCTGTACGGCGAGCGCGTCGGCGCGCTGTCGGTCATCACGACGGGCAAGGAAGAATCCGCTCGCGTGCTGTCGCAACTGAAGCGCGTGATCCGCACCAACTACTCGAACCCGCCGACGCACGGCGGTTCGATCGTCGCGGCCGTGCTGGCGTCGCCGGAACTGCGCGCGACGTGGGAGCAGGAACTGGGCGAAATGCGCGACCGCATCCGCGCGATGCGCAACGGCCTCGTCGAGCGCCTGAAGGCGAGCGGCGTCGATCGCGACTTCTCGTTCGTCAGCAAGCAGCGCGGCATGTTCTCGTACTCGGGCCTGACGGCGGCGCAAGTCGATCGTCTGCGTGAGGAGTTCGGCATCTACGCCGTGAGCACCGGCCGCATCTGCGTGGCCGCGCTGAACACGCGCAACATCGATGCCGTGGCGAACGCGGTAGCGGCTGTACTGAAATAAGCCGCTTCCCGGCCTTTCAAATGAAAATGGCGCCCTTTGCGGGGCGCCATTTTTTGTGCGCGTCGAGAACGTGATCAGAGCGTCTTTTGTGCTGTGACCTCGGCTTGCGTCGTCTCGTCGCCCTCGACGAAGCCGAGCGAGATCGCGCGCGCCAGTTCGGCGCTCACGCCGGCCACGCTCGTTTCTTCGCGAGGAATGGCGGAGTCTCTGCCTTCGCTCGCGTGCATGCAAAACGCCAGCGCGATCGGAAGCACGATCGCGACGGGCCAGTAGGTCGATATTGTCTTTTTCATGGGACTGCCTTCGGTCGATATGTCGCTGCAGGTCATCGATTTCGATGACCCACTGATGGACAGTTCGAATGGTACGCAATCGTTCGGAACTTAAAAAGTCACTGAAAAGCAAAGGATTGTTGCAGTTGCGACAACAGGCCATTTTGGCGCGCGGCCCGTCGCGCTCGCATCTTCATGACAAGTTGCCGTCATAAAGGCTTACAAAGTTGTTGTGACATCTTCCCGCCAATGATGTCTTATTCAGGAATGGTTCGACGAGTACGTTCACGATCATGAAATCCGCAGTCGTTGGTCTCTTGTTTGCATCGTCCGCCGCATTGCTCGGCGGTTGCGCGGCTTATCCCGATGGGTCTGTCTACGGGGGCGGCTATCCGGCTGTCTACGACGATCCCGGCTACGGCTACTATGGCGGGCCGCCGGTCGTTCAGCCGGGCGTCGTCATCGGCGGTGGGTATTACTCGGGTCCGGGGCCGTACTACGGTCCAGGGCCGAACCGTTACTGGGATGACGGGCCCGGCTGGCGCCGGCCGCCGCCGGGCGGTTGGCACAACGGTCCGCCGCCGAGGGATCGCGGCCGAGGCGGCCCACCGCCGCAACAAGCGGGCGGTGGTGGCGGACACCCGAACGGACCGCCGCCGCAAGCCGGCGGCGGCCGTCCGCCGGCGCCCCCACCTCCGCAGGCTGGCGGCGCTGCGCCGATGCCGAAGGCGGTGGGCGGTCAACCGCCCGGACCCAATCGCGCCCCGCCGCCATCGGCGAACGGCGGCGGAAATCGCGAGAGCGGCAATTCACGCGGCTTTCTCGGACGCTACGGCGGATAGACCACGCGAGCCCCGTCATCGCGCGGGCTGCCTGAAATCAAAAAACCGGCCGCGCCGGATCGAACAATCCGGCGCGGCCTTGCTTTATCCCAGGTGCGAGTGCTGCGCCTTGTACAACTCCCGGAACGTGCGGCCCACCGGCGCGGGCATGTCGCGCGTGCCGGTCCATCCCGCACCGAAGGGCAGTCGTGAAATTGCCTTTTTGTTTCCGCCCATGCGTTCGAGCACGCGCACCGCGAGCTTCGTGAAAAGCGCATATGCAAGCGGGCGTTTCGCGAAATAGCCCCAAGCCGCGAGCGCAGCGCGTTCGCTCCACGGGCGCAGCCGGCGCTCCATCTGCTTTTCGCGCAACTTGCGCAGCAGATCCGATAGCGGAATGCCCACCGGACAGACGCTGTTGCACTCGCCGCAAAGCGTCGCGGCTTGCGGCAGATCGAGCGCCTTATCGATGCCCACATACGCCGGCGTCAACACCGAGCCCATCGGTCCCGGATACACCCAGCCATAGGCATGTCCGCCGATCTTCTGATAGACCGGGCAATGATTCATGCACGCGCCGCAGCGGATACAGCGCAGCATGTCCTGAAACTCCCCGCCGATGAGTCCGGTGCGCCCGCCATCGACGAGCACGAAGTACATATGCTCGGGGCCGTCGGGCTCGTCGGCCGCGCGCGGTCCGGTCAGCAGCGAAAAGTAGTTCGAGATCGTCTGTCCGGTCGCCGAGCGCGGCAGCAGGCGCATCGCGGTCGCGAGATCCTCGAGCGTCGGCAGCACTTTCTCGATGCCCGTCACCGCGACATGCACGCGCGGCATCACCGTGCACATGCCTTCGTTGCCCTCGTTCGTGACGACCGCCACCGATCCCGTCTCCGCGATCAGAAAGTTGCCGCCCGTCACGCCCATGTCCGCCGACATGAAATGCGGACGCAACACCTCGCGCGCCTCGCGCGTCATCTCGGGGATATCCGTCAAGCGCGGCTTGTTGTGCGTCTTCGCGAAGAGATCGGCGATCTGCTCCTTATCCTTGTGGACGACCGGCGCGATGATGTGGCTCGGCGGCTCGTTGTCGTTGATCTGCAGGATGTATTCGCCGAGATCGGTCTCGATGGACTGCACGCCCATCTCGCCGAGCACGCGATTCAACTGCATCTCTTCCGAGACCATCGACTTGGTCTTGATGACCTTCCTCACGTCGTGCTCGCGGGCGATCTGAGCGACGAGCTTCGCGGCGTCCTGGGTCGATTCGGCGTAGAGCACGGTCGCGCCACGCCGGGTCGCTTCGCGCTCAAAGGTTTCGAGCCACACGTCGAGATTCTCGAGCGCGCGGTTGCGGCGCTCTTTCAATGCTGCGCGCGTCGCCTCGAAGTCGATGTCGCGCACCGCGCTTGCGCGCGCACTGACGAACTTGGTCGAGAGCTTCGTGAGGTTCTGCTGCAGGCGTTCGTCCGCGAGCTTGCTGCCCGCGCGCGCCTTGAAGTGCATCGTCTGGACTTGCATGTAACGTCTCTCCTGTCGATGCGCTCAGCCGCGACCTTGCGCGTCGCCGGCCAAGACCTGCGCGATATGCAGCACGCGGGTCGACGTATCGCCGGTGCGGCGCAGGCGCCCTTCGATGTTCAGCATGCAGCCGAGATCGCCGAGCACGACGGTATCGGCCCCGCTCGCCTTGATGTTCGCGCATTTCTCGTCGACGATCGCGGTCGAGATGTCACCGTACTTGACCGCGAACGTGCCGCCGAAGCCGCAGCAATGCTCGCAGCCGGCCATCTCGGTCACCGGTACGCCCGCCTGCGCGAGCAACTCGCGCGGCTGCGATTTCACGCCGAGCTCCCGCAGGCCCGAGCAGGAATCGTGATACGTGACCATGCCGTCGAACGCGCCGGGCTCCATGCGCGCCTTTGCGACGTTGACGAGAAAATCGGTCAGTTCGAACACGCGCGGCTGAAGACGCCCGAAGCGGCTCATCAGTTGCGGATCGTCGCGGAAGAGATCGCCGTAATGCGCGCGAATCATGCCGCCGCAAGAACCGGAAGGAACGACGACATAGTCGAACTGCTCGAATTCGTTCAGCGTTTTTTCGGCGAGATCGCGCGCGAGCGGCCGATCGCCCGAGTTGTAGGCGGGCTGGCCGCAGCACGTCTGCGACGGCGGCACGACGACTTCGAAGCCTGCCCGCTCGATCAGCTTGATGACCGAGAAGCCGATTTCAGGGCGCATCATGTCGATAAGACATGTGACGAATAATCCAACTCGCATGGGGGCGTTTCCTGCTTTTTTGGAAATGATTTGAACGCACCGCCGATTATCCGCGAAAAGTCCCGTCCGACGAGGCTCGCACCTCCGTCGACGTGATCGGCGGAATCATTGTTTTTGAGCAGCGTTCGCTTTTTTCACATTATGAGATACAATCGCTGTTCCGCTGTTTGACGCGTCAACCGATTTTTCACGATGAGCGATACGAACCCGGAATCCAAGACCTCCATTCAGGTGATCGAGCGCATGATGCGTCTTCTCGATGCCCTCGCCGACCACACTGACCCCGTCAGCCTGAAAGAGCTCGCGCAGAGCACCGACCTGCATCCGTCCACCGCGCATCGCATCCTCAACGACATGGTGCTGTGCCGGCTCGTGGACCGTTCCGATCCCGGCACCTACCGGCTCGGCATGCGTTTGCTGGAGCTCGGCAATCTCGTGAAGGCACGTCTTTCGGTGCGCGAAGCCGCCATGCCGCCGATGCGCGAGTTGCATCGGCAGACCGGGCAGACCGTCAATCTTTCCGTGCGCCAGGGCGACGAGATCGTCTATATCGAGCGCGCCTATTCCGAGCGCTCCGGCATGCAGGTGGTGCGTGCGATCGGCGGCCGCGCGCCGCTGCATCTGACGTCGGTAGGAAAGCTGTTCCTCGCCGCCGACGAAGCGTCGCGCGTGCGCGCCTACGCGATGCGAACCGGTCTCTCGGGCCACACGCAGAACAGCATCACCGATCTATCGAAGCTCGAGCGCGAGTTGTCGCTGGTACGTCAGCAGGCATGCGCGCGCGATAACGAGGAACTCGAACTCGGCGTGCGCTGTATCGCCGCGGGCATTTACGACGACACCGGCCGGCTCGTCGCCGGTCTGTCTCTCTCCGCGCCCGCCGATCGCCTGCAGGACGCGTGGCTCAAACAGTTGAGCCACACCGCGCTCGAAATTTCGCAGTCGCTGGGCTATCACCCGGAACAGGCTGCCGCCGACGCGCAACCGGCGCAGCACGCGCAACGCTGAGTCACGCTGCAAGCAAAACGGGATTCGTCTTTCGACGAATCCCGTTTTGCTTTTGCGGGAACGAACTACGGGCGCTCAGGGATTCGCGCCGCTACCCATGTCCGCGCTCATGATATGCGGCTCGCCGAGCGTATCGAGAAACGAGCGCAGGCGGCCTGCATCGGCGAAGCGCGAATACTTGCCGTACGAGTCGAGCAGCACGATCACGACCGGACGGCCATTCACGTTCGCCTGCATCACGAGGCATTCGCCTGCTTCGTTGATGAAACCCGTCTTCTGCAAGCCGATATCCCACGATGCATTGCGGATCAGCGCGTTCGTGCTGTTGTAGGCCAGATTGCGCTTGCCGGTGAAAACGTCGTAGCTGCGGTCGGTCGAGAACTTGCGGATCAGCGGATATTGATACGCCGCGTTGACCATCTTCACGAGGTCGCGCGCGCTCGACACATTCTGGCTCGTCAGGCCAGTCGAGTTTTCGAAGTGCGTGTCGACCATGCCGAGCGACTTCGCCTTCGCATTCATCGCAGCGATGAAGGC
This sequence comes from Caballeronia sp. J97, assembly GCF_905220305.1. NCBI lineage: Bacteria > Pseudomonadati > Pseudomonadota > Betaproteobacteria > Burkholderiales > Burkholderiaceae > Caballeronia > Caballeronia sp. J97. The sequence goes on from NZ_CAJMZL010000001.1 coordinate 388,969, forward strand.
CGGACGGCCGCCCGGGTAATAGCGCGACAATGCGGCTGCCGCGCGATTTTCCGAGGCCATCAGCGCGATATGCAGCATGTCCTCACGATTCAGCACCGAGCCGACCGCGAGGCGCGAGCCGGTGAACTTCTCGTAGTCGCGGTCTTCGTCGGTGACGCTGATTTCATCCGTGAGCGGCATGTGCGAATCGAGCACGACCATCGCCGTCATCAGCTTGGTGATTGACGCGATCGGCACGACGGCGCGCGAGTTCTTGTCGAAGAGCGTCTCAGACGTGTTCTGGTCGACCACATACGCGACGCTCGAACGCAGCGCAAGGCTGTCGGGCGTGTCGTGCAAGCCGAACGCCTGTCCGACCGAAGTCGCACGAGGCTGGAACGCGACAGCGTGCACGCCAGCGCGGCGCGCATGCGGCTCCATGCGATACGACACACGACGCTTGCGCGACGCGCGGGGCGCGTCATCGTCGTCATCGGCGGCGGCGACCTTCGCCGCCTTCGCGGGCTTCGGCGCCTTGAGCGTGGTTTTCGCCACGCGTGCGGACTTTTCGGCCTTGGCGCTGGATTTCTTGACGGTCTTGGTTTCGGTGGCGGTCTTTGCAAGGGCTTCAGCCGGAGCCGCTGCGAAGGACGTCGCTACTGCGATGGAGACAGCGATGGACAATGCCGAGCGCACTGCCACGCCATGCACCACCTTCAACGACGAAAACATTTCGGTTTTCATTAGTGTTCTGTTGGGCGGCTGGAGGGTACCGCCAAGTGTAGTGAAGCTACGAAATTTAAGCAATATTAAGCACTTATCGGCACTCGTTAAACTGAGTTGTAAGCCGTGATTGCGTATTGCTGAGTAACAGCGCGCCTCGATCGGAAAAAACGATCATCCCGGCGGAACAGTGCTGCCAAAAGCGCGCTTTTCTACACGATGACCAACGCGCTATCGGCAAAACTTTCCACGACTTTAGGCAAACGTGAAGGCCAGAACGGACAAAACGCAGAGCTTCGAATCGAGAGACGGGCTAGGTCGGATGTCGCGCACGTCGGCACGGAAGATCGGACAGCCGAAATGTTAACGTTTCTTCAACAAATTGGTGTACGGCGACATCCTAAAAATAGGACAAACTTAAGATGACTCTTGTTTTTGCGACGCCGCAGAGCGCTCCGCCCCCTTGGGACGCAACATCAAAGCTTCATCGAAGTGTGATTTCATCCGACTCATCGTCGCGCGTCGGCCTGTCCTGAAAACGGTGCCCAGCTTGGGTGCACAGGGTTTTCACGGAGCCCTTTCCGATGCTCGTCGATGCCAAGTAAGTTGTTGTTTAACATACGATTTCGCCCGATTGTGCGGCGCACAAAAAGTGCTTGACATCCATCGGAATATCTTTAAAATGGGCCTCATGTTGCGACGCACCAATCGCAGTTGCACCTAGCCGGCAAGGTTCATCGCGCCGGATCTACCCAAACCACGACCCGCGTTTGATGGGTCGGCCATCAGGAGCCTGAGATGACGCTGTTGACCCCCGAGCAAATCGCCGCTGCACAAAAAGCCAACTTCGACACGCTGTTCGGTCTCACGAACAAGGCATTCGAAGGCGTCGAAAAGCTTGTCGAACTGAACCTGCAAGTCGTGAAGTCCACGCTGGCCGAAAGCCAGGAAAACGCACAGCGCGCGCTGTCGGTGAAGGACGCGCAAGAACTGCTCGCGCTGCAAGCCAGCCTGACGCAGCCGGTCGCTGAAAAGGTGCTGTCGTACGGCCGTCACCTGTACGAAATCGCATCGGCCACGCAAGCCGAATTCGCCCGCGTCGCAGAAGCGCAGTACGAAGAGCAAAACCGCAAGGTGCAAACGCTCGTCGACAACGTCGCGAAGAACGCACCGGCTGGTTCGGAAACGGCCGTCGCCGTGATGAAGTCGGCCATCACCGCCGCGAACACGACGTACGAAACGGTTCACAAGGCAACGAAGCAAGCTGTCGAAATCGCTGAAAGCAACTTCAACGCTGCCGCAACGGCCGCAACGAAGGCTGCTACGCAAGCGACCGAGCAAGCTACCCGCGTCGCCAAGAAGTCGGTTGCGTAAGTTTGCCGCCGGACTTCTGTCCGGTCGATGCAGCACGAATCACGAAGAACCCGGCCATCGCGCCGGGTTTTTTGTCGTTTGAACGCAGCACATAAAAAAGGCGCGCTCCGGTGAAGGAGCGCGCCTTTGTGCTTCGGAAACCGCGAACGCTTACTTCTTGCGCTGCGGCGGCAAGTCCGTGCACACGCCTTCGTACAACTCGGCGGCCATGCCGACCGATTCGCCGAGCGTCGGGTGCGGGTGGATCGTCTTGCCGATGTCGGTCGCATCCGCGCCCATCTCGATCGCGAGACACACTTCGCTGATCAGATCGCCCGCATTCAGACCGACGATGCCGCCGCCGATCACGCGATGCGTCTCTTCATCGAAGATGAGCTTGGTGAAGCCTTCATCGCGACCGTTGGCGATCGCGCGGCCCGACGCGGCCCACGGAAACACTGCACGGCCGTATTTGATGCCCTCGGCCTTGCACTGGTCTTCCGTCTTGCCCGCCCACGCCACTTCCGGATCCGTGTAGGCGACGGACGGGATCTGCAGCGCGTCGAAATACGCCTTCTCGCCGTGCGCCGCTTCCGCCGCGACGTGGCCTTCGTGCACGGCCTTGTGCGCGAGCATCGGCTGGCCGACGAGATCGCCGATCGCGAAGATGTGCGGCACGTTGGTGCGCATCTGCTTGTCGACGTTGATGAAGCCGCGATCCGTCACCGCGACGCCCGCCTTGTCCGCGCCGATCTTGCCGCCGTTCGGGCTGCGGCCGACCGCGAGCAGCACGAGGTCGTAGCGTTGCGGCTCGGCCGGCGCCTTCTCGCCCTCGAAGGTCACGTAGATGCCGTCTTCCTTGGCCTCGGCCTTGGTCGTCTTGGTCTTGAGCATCACGTTCGTGAAGCGCTTGGAATTGAACTTCTCCCAGACCTTCACGAGATCGCGGTCGGCGCCGAGCATCAGTCCGTCGAGCATTTCGACGACGTCGATGTCCGCGCCGAGCGTCGAGTAAACCGTCGCCATTTCCAGGCCGATGATGCCGCCGCCCACCACGAGCATGCGCTTCGGAAGCTGACGCAGTTCCAGCGCGCCGGTCGAGTCGACCACGCGCGGATCGTCCGGGAAGAACGGCAGTTTCACCGACTGCGAACCCGCCGCGATGATCGCCTGCTTGAACTTGACGACCTTCTTGCCGTCCGGGCCGTTCACTTCCATATGGTTCGGATCGACGAAGCTGCCGACGCCCGTGACCACTTGCACCTTGCGCGCCTTCGCCATGCCGGCGAGGCCGCCGGTCAGCTTCTTGACGACGCCTTCCTTGAAGCCGCGCAGCTTGTCGAGATCGACCTTCGGCTCGCCGAAGCTGATGCCGTGCGCCGCGAGCTCGGCCGCTTCGTCGATGACGAGCGCCGTGTGCAGCAACGCCTTCGACGGAATACAGCCGACGTTCAGACACACGCCGCCCAAGGTCGAATAGCGTTCGACGAGCACGGTCTTCATGCCGAGGTCGGCGGAACGGAACGCCGCCGAATAGCCGCCGGGACCGGCGCCGAGCACGAGCATGTCGCATTCGACATCCGCCGCGCCCGAATAGCTGCCCGCTTGCGGCGCGGGCGTCGGGGCTGCGGCAGGCGCGGGAGCGGGCGCGGCCTTCTGAGGCGCAGCGGCAGCAGCGCCAGCGCCGCCTTCGAGCGTCAGAACCAGCGTGCCTTCCGACACGTTGTCTCCGACCTTCACCTTCACTTCCTTCACCGTGCCCGCCGCGGGCGACGGCACGTCCATCGTGGCCTTGTCGGATTCGAGCGTGATGAGCGACTGCTCCTTCTCGACCGTATCGCCCGGCTTCACGTGCACTTCGATGATCGGAATGTCCTTGAAGTCGCCGATATCCGGCACCTTCACCTCCTGCACGCCACCGCCGCCGGCCGCCGGGGCGGGCGTGGGCGCCGCGGCCGGAGCCGGTGCGGCGGCCGGAGCCGCGGCGGCGCCCGCGCCCGCGGACTCGACCATCGCGATGACCGAACCCTGGCTGACCTTGTCGCCTTGCTTGACCTTCACTTCCTTGATGGTGCCGGCGACATCGGCGGGCACTTCCATCGTGGCCTTGTCGGTTTCGAGCGTGATGACGCCCTGTTCCTTTTCGATGACGTCGCCGGGTTTGATATTGACTTCGATGACATCGACATCGGAGAAGTCGCCGATGTCGGGTACTTTTAGTTCGACGAGACTCATGTTGTCCCCTAAGAGATATGCGGATGGAACCTCAGGGCCGGGCCCCGAGGTTCCGCCGTCGGCCGGATCGGAAGATCAGAGAATGACGCGACGGAAATCGCCCAGGATCGCCGACAGATAGGCGTTGAAGCGCGCAGCGGCCGCACCGTCGATGACGCGATGGTCATACGACAGCGACATCGGCAGCGTGAGGCGCGGCACGAACTGCTTGCCGTCCCAGACGGGCTTCTGATAGCCGCGCGACAGGCCGAGGATCGCGACTTCGGGCGCGTTGATGATCGGCGTGAAGTGCGTGCCACCGATGCCGCCCAGCGACGAGATCGAGAAGCAGCCGCCCTGCATCTGGTCGGGCTTGAGCTTGCCGTCGCGCGCGAGCTTCGACAGTTCCGCCATTTCCTTCGCGATATCGACGAGGCCCTTCTTGTCCGCATCGCGGATGACGGGGACGACGAGACCGTTCGGCGTATCGGCCGCGAAACCGATGTGGTAGTACTTCTTGAACACCAGGTTGTCGCCGTCGAGGCTCGCGTTGAAGTCCGGGAACTTCTTGAGCGCCGACACCACGGCCTTGATGACGAACGCGAGCATCGTGAACTTCACGCCCGCCTTCTCGTGCTCCTTGTTCAGCTTCACGCGCAGCTCTTCCAGCTCGGTGATGTCGGCTTCGTCGTTGTTCGTGACGTGCGGGATCATCACCCAGTTGCGATGCAGATTCGCGCCCGAGATCTTCTTGATGCGCGACAGCGGCTTCGGATCGACCGGACCGAACTTCGTGAAGTCGATCTTCGGCCACGGCAGCAGTCCCAGCTCGCCGCCGCCACCGCCAGCCGGTGCGGCCGCCGCCGGCGCCGCGCCCTGACCCGACATGACGCCCTTCACGAATGCGGTGATGTCGCCTTGCGTGATGCGGTTCTTCGGACCGGTGCCGCGCACGCGCGACACGTCGACGCCCAGTTCGCGCGCGAACTTGCGCACCGACGGCGACGCATGGCTCGACGTGCGCGTGCCGTCGCCGGCGGGCATCACGGGCGCTTGCGCGAGCGCGGACGGCGCTTCCTTCGGCGCGGGCGCGGGCTTCGCGGGCGCATCCGACGGCACTTCCTTCTGCGCCGCGGGAGCGGGCGAAGGCGCCGGTGCGGCCGCGCCGCCTGCGCCGCCTTCCAGCACGAGGATCAGCGAGCCTTCGGAGACCGTGTCGCCGATCTTGACCTTCAGCTCCTTGACCGTGCCCGACGCGGGGCTCGGGACGTCCATCGTCGCCTTGTCGGATTCGAGCGTGACGAGCGACTGCTCCTTCTCGACCTTGTCGCCGACCTTCACCGCGATCTCGATGACCGGAATGTCCTTGAAGTCGCCGATGTCCGGCACCTTCACGTCGACGGTGCCGCCGCCGCTCGCGGCCGGCGCGGCAGCCGGAGCCGGAGCCGGCGCGGGGGCAGCCGCGGGCGCTGGCGCGGCGGCAGCGCCGCCGCCTTCCAGCACGACGATGAGCGAACCTTCCGACACGTTATCGCCGACCTTGACCTTTACTTCCTTCACGGTGCCCGCTGCCGAGCTCGGCACGTCCATCGTGGCCTTGTCGGATTCGAGCGTGACGAGCGACTGCTCGGGTTCGACCGTATCACCCACCTTGACCAGCACTTCGATCACGGGGATGTCCTTGAAATCGCCGATGTCCGGCACTTTGACTTCGATCGCTTGACTCATTATTAGTGTCTCCTGGTTGCACGCGGGCCTCCTTCCGCTTCGGAAAGAGGCCGCGTCACAACACTCGGGGGCGATGCCTTTAGACGGTCATCGGGTTGGGTTTGGACGGGTCGAGGTTGTACTTCTTGATCGCCTCGGCGACGACCTTGCGCTCGATCGTGCCTTCGTCGGCCAGCGCGTTCAGCGCAGCCAGCGTCACCCAGTAGCGGTCGACTTCGAAGAAGTGGCGCAGCGCTTCGCGCGTGTCCGAGCGGCCGTAGCCGTCGGTGCCGAGCACCACGAACTTGTTCGGCACATAGCCGCGGATCTGATCGACGAGCGCGCGGATGTAGTCCGTCGATGCGATCACCGGGCCCTTCGCGTCCTTGAGCAGCGCCGTGACATGCGGCAGGCGCTTCTCTTCCGTCGGATGCAGCAGGTTCCAGCGCTCGCACGCCTGGCCGTCGCGGGCCAGCTCGGTGAAGCTCGGCACGCTCCAGAGATCGGCGCTCACGCCCCAGTCGTTCTTCAGCAGCTCGGCTGCGGCGATCACTTCATTGAAGATCGTGCCTGCGCCCATCAGCTGGACGTGGGCCTTACCGGCGGCGTCGGCCTTTTTGAACGCGTACATGCCCTTGATGATGTCCGCGGCAACGGCGTCGCCTTGCGGGATCGCCGGATGCTCGTAGTTCTCGTTCATCACCGTGATGTAGTAGTACACGTCCTCCTGCTCCGCGACCATGCGGCGCAGACCGTCCTGCATGATGACGGCGAGTTCGTAGCCGAACGTCGGGTCGTAGCTCACGCAGTTCGGGATCGATGCCGCCCACAGGAGCGAGTGACCGTCTTCGTGCTGCAGGCCTTCGCCGTTGAGCGTCGTGCGCCCTGCCGTGCCGCCGAGCAGGAAGCCGCGCGAACGCATGTCGCCCGCGGCCCACGCGAGATCGCCGATGCGCTGGAAGCCGAACATCGAGTAGAAGATGTAGAACGGGATCATGATCTCGCCGTGCGTCGAGTACGACGTCGCGGCCGCGATCCAGTCACACATGCCACCTGCTTCGTTGATGCCTTCCTGCAGGATCTGACCGGTCTCCGATTCCTTGTAGAACATGAGCTGGTCGGAGTCTTCCGGCACGTACTTCTGGCCTTCCTGATTCCAGATGCCGATCTGGCGGAAGAGGCCCTCCATGCCGAACGTGCGCGACTCGTCCGGGACGATCGGCACGACGCGCTTGCCGAGCGCCTTGTCCTTCAGCAGGATGTTCAGAATCCGCACGAACGCCATCGTCGTGGAGATTTCGCGGCCCTCGCCCGTGCCCTTGAGCAACGGCTCGAATGCGGACAGCGCCGGCACCGGCAGCGACTCCGCCTTCTCGCGGCGCGTCGGCAGATAGCCGCCCAGATCCATGCGCTTCTGACGCATGTACTCGAGTTCCTTCGAGCCTTCTTCGAACGTGAGGTACGGCACGTCGGCGATCTGCTCGTCGGTCAGCGGCAGGCGGAACTGGTCGCGGAATTTCTTCAGCGTGTCGATCGGCAGCTTCTTCTGCTGGTGCGTGATGTTCATCGCCTGGCCGTGCTCGCCCATGCCATAGCCCTTGATGGTCTTGGCGAGGATGACGGTCGGCGCGCCCTTCGTCTTGGTCGCTGCGTCGAAAGCCGCGTAGATCTTGTGCGGATCGTGGCCGCCGCGGTTCAGGTTCCAGATGTCCTCGTCGGACCAGTCGGACACCAGCGCCTTCAGTTCCGGCGTGTTGAAGAAGTGCTCGCGCACGAACGCGCCCGACTCCGATTTGTACGTCTGGTATTCGCCGTCGACGACTTCCATCATGCGGCGCATCAGCGCGCCGGTCTTGTCGCGTGCGAACAGCGCATCCCAGCGGCTACCCCAGATCACCTTGATGACGTTCCAGCCCGCGCCGCGGAATTCGCTTTCGAGTTCCTGGATGATCTTGCCGTTGCCGCGCACCGGACCGTCCAGGCGCTGCAGGTTGCAGTTGATGACGAACACGAGGTTGTCCAGACGCTCGCGGCCGGCCATGCCGATCGCGCCGAGCGATTCCGGCTCGTCCGTTTCGCCGTCGCCGAGGAACGCCCAGACCTTGCGGCCTTCGGTCTTCGCCATGCCGCGCGCGGCCATGTACTTCATGAAGCGCGCCTGGTAGATGGCCATGATCGGGCCGAGGCCCATCGACACGGTCGGGAATTGCCAGAAGTCCGGCATCAGCCACGGATGCGGATACGACGAGATGCCCTCGCCGCCCACTTCCTGGCGGAAGTTGTTCAGTTGCTTCTCGGTCAGGCGGCCGAGCAGGAACGCGCGGGAGTAGACGCCCGGCGACGAGTGACCCTGCACGAACACGAGGTCGCCGCCGTGATCCTTCGAGGGCGCGTGCCAGAAGTGATTGAAGCCGACGTCGTAGAGCGTCGCGGCCGATGCGAACGAAGCGATGTGACCGCCGACGTTGGTGTCCTTGCCCGCGCGCAGCACCATCGCGATGGCGTTCCAGCGGGTGTACGAGCGGATCCGGTGTTCGATGTCCTGATCCCCCGGAATCTTGGCCTGCGAAGCCACGGGGATCGTGTTGATGTACGGCGTGTTCGCCGAGAACGGCAGGTGCTCGCCATGCACGCGAGCGAATTCGATCTGTTTCTCGATCAGGTAGTGCGCGCGATCAGGACCGACCGCGGAAATCACGCCGTCGAGCGCGTCGAGCCACTCGGCGGTTTCCTGAGGATCGTCGTCCTTGGCGTTGGCGACATATTTGAGAACTTCGTCGGGTACAGCGGACATGCTCGTCTCCTGATGTGAGGAACACTCTGAGAACCGCCGGCGCACGCCCGATCGAAGGCGGGCACTGGCCGCGTGCCGGCAATTCTAAAGAGGGTCCAGACCATGACGCAAGGAATTTTTCAAATCATGAGAGTTAATCTCACCATGCGAAAAATTGCTGCAACGCACCGTCCGATAAGACTTTTTTGTTCAGATGTTTCTCCTCCTTTTCCCGCAATCGAGCCATCTTTACCGTCTTTTTACGCCAATTAACAATCAGGTGCTGCGTTACAATCGCATCCATGTTGACCGAACGGCTGATCAAACGCTCGGCGAGGTCCGCGCGCAAGCCGACCGACGCCTCGCCCTCTCGCTGGCACCACGGACCGTGGTGGTCGAACTCCTATTTACTGACGCCGCTCATTTCGATCCTGGTCTTCCTGGTCGTGATGAGCCTCATTCTCTGGAGCCTGAACCGGCGCGAGCAACAGCAGCAGGAAGACACGCTCTACCGGAATGTCGCGTGGGCGCAGCAGCAAATCCGCCTGTCGATGACCGGTGCGCAGGAGCAGATTCAAGCGCTCTCACGCGACATCGCGAGCGGCCACGGCGACCCGCAGAACTTCCAGACCGCATCCACCGACATCATGCAGGGGCATCCCGAGATCCTCTACATGAACTGGTACACGAGCGAGCATAAGCCGCGCTGGCCGAATACGCCGCTGCCCGTGCTCGGATCGCGGCTCGCAAAACCGAACGAAACACAGATGGACGAGGCCGTGCAGGCCGCGTTCGACGAAGCGCGCACCACCCGCCGCCAAGTCTACTCGCCGTTGCTCTACGACGACCTCGGCAACGGCTATATCACGCTGCAGACGCCGGTGTTCCGCGACCGCGAGTTCCTCGGCTCGATCGCGGCGGTGTTTTCGATCGAAGGCATCCTGAAGCACGACATTCCCAGCGAATTGTCGGCGAAGTACAAGATTTCCATCACGGATCTGAACAACCGCGAGCTCGCGACCACCTCGAGCCGCCCGCGCCTGCCGCGCGACATGTTCTACGATCTCCCGCTCGACCCGCCCGGCCAAGGCTTGTCGGTGCGCGTGTATTCGTATCCGCAGCTCACGAACTTCACCAACAACACGCTGGTATGGTTGGTCGCCGGTTTGTCGTGCTTCGTGCTGTGGAGTCTCTGGAGTCTGTGGAAGCACACGCGCCAGCGCTTCGAGGCGCAACAGGCGCTCTACGCCGAAGCATTCTTTCGCCGCGCGATGGAAAACTCCGTGCTGATCGGCATGCGCGTGCTCGACATGCACGGCCGCATCACGCACGTGAATCCGGCGTTCTGCCGCATGACGGGCTGGGACGAAAGCGATCTCGTCGGCAAGAACGCGCCGTTCCCGTACTGGCCGCGCGATGCGTATCCCGAAATGCAGCGCCAGCTCGACATGACGCTGCGCGGCAAGGCGCCCTCTTCCGGATTCGAATTGCGCGTGCGCCGCAAGGACGGTTCGTTCTTCCACGCGCGGCTCTACGTTTCGCCGCTGATCGACAGTTCGGGCCGTCAGACGGGCTGGATGTCGTCGATGACGGACATCACCGAACCCAAGCGCGCGCGCGAGGAGCTCGCCGCCGCGCACGAGCGCTTCACGACGGTCCTCGAAAGCCTCGACGCCGCGGTCTCCGTGCTCGCCGCCGACGAAGCCGAACTGCTCTTCGCCAACCGCTATTACCGGCACCTGTTCGGCATCCGTCCGGACGGGCATCTGGAGCTCGCCGGCGCCGCGTTCGACGGCGGCTCACAGAGTTCGTCCGACGACATCGACCTGGTCGACACATACGCCGGCTTGCCCGCCACCGCGCTCACAGAAAGCTCGGCGGACGCGCAAGAGGTCTACGTCGAGGGCATCCAGAAGTGGTTCGAGGTGCGTCGCCAGTACATTCAATGGGTCGACGGCCATCTCGCGCAGATGCAGATCGCGACCGACATCACGCAGCGCAAGCAGGCGCAGGAGCTCGCGCATCAGCAGGAAGAGAAGCTCCAGTTCACGAGCCGACTGATGACGATGGGCGAAATGGCCTCATCGCTCGCGCACGAACTGAATCAGCCGCTCGCCGCGATCAACAACTATTGCTCGGGCTGCGTCGCGCTGGTGAAATCCGGCCGCATGACGCAGGAGACTCTGCTTCCCGTGCTGGAAAAGACCGCGCAGCAGGCGGTCCGCGCGGGCATGATCATCAAGCGCATACGCGAGTTCGTGAAGCGCAGCGAGCCCAAGCGCCAGGCCGCGCGCGTCGCGGATATCGTCGCGGACGCGGTCGGTCTCGCCGAGATCGAGGCGCGCAAACGCAAGATCCGCATCGTCACCGAAATCCGCTCGCGGATGCCGGTGATCTACGTCGATCCGGTCCTGATCGAACAAGTGTTGGTCAACTTGTTGAAAAACGCGGCCGAAGCGATGCATGATGCGAAACCAAACGCCGTCGATCCGGTGATACGCGTAGTCGTCCAGCGCATGGACGGCGGCTTCGTGTGCATCAGCGTGGTCGATCAGGGTCCGGGCGTGGACGAAGCAACCGCCGAGCGCCTTTTCGAGCCGTTCTACAGCACCAAGTCGGACGGCATGGGCATGGGGCTGAACATCTGCCGCTCGATCATCGAGTCGCATCGTGGACGCCTCTGGGTGGTCAACAACGTCGAAGCGGACGGCCACGTGACCGGCGCAACCTTCCATTGCAGCCTGCCGATCGGCGAAGTGGAAGGATCGTCCCCGGGCGCGGGCGGCACGGATGCGCAGGACGAACATACGAGACAACAAACAGTTACGGGAGAACTATGAGCACAGTCACCACTCAGGAAACCGTCTTCGTCGTCGACGATGACGAAGCCGTGCGTGATTCCTTGCGCTGGCTGCTCGAAGCAAACGGATACCGCGTTCAGTGTTTCTCCAGCGCGGAATCGTTCCTCGACGTCTATTTGCCGATCTCGCATTCCGGCGCGATCTCCTGCCTGATTCTCGACGTGCGCATGGCCGGCATGACGGGCCTCGAACTGCAGGAGAAGCTCATCGCCGAAAACTCGCTGCTGCCTATCATCTTCGTGACGGGTCACGGCGACGTGCCGATGGCCGTCTCGACCATGAAGAAAGGCGCGATGGACTTCATCGAAAAGCCGTTCGACGAAGCCGAGCTGCGCAAGCTCGTCGAGCGCATGCTCGAGAAGGCGCGCAGCGAAAGCACCAGCGTGCAGCAGCAGCGCGCGGCGGCCGAGCGCCTCGGCAAGCTGACGGCGCGCGAGCATCAGGTGCTCGAACGCATCATCGCGGGACGTCTGAACAAGCAGATCGCCGACGATCTCGGCATCAGCATCAAGACGGTGGAAGCGCATCGCGCGAACATCATGGAGAAGCTCTCCGTGAACACCGTCGCCGATCTGCTGCGCCTCGCGCTGTCGAACAAGCCGCAGCAGTAACGGCTGCGTCTCTCCCCTTTGCGGCCGGCATCGTCATGCCGGCCGCGCCTTTGCCGGCGTGCTCCTTCGCGAATGCGTCCGCGTCCCCATCTCCTGAAAGTCCCGTTGTCTGCCGAAAGGAAAAGTGATATTGGCTGAATCACGCCGGCTCGCTACCCGATTTCCTCGCTTCGGGCAGGCTGGCGCGACGATTCATGCAACGTCTTGTACGGGGGGACTCGATGTCGAAACGAATTCGTGTCATTGATTCGCGTGTCGGCACACTGAGAGCGATCGTACTCGCCGCCACGCTCGCCACGATGCCGCTTCTCGCGGCGCATTCCGGCGATGCGCAAGCGCAGGACACCGCGCCGGCCGGCCAGAAGCTCACGAACCAGCAACTCGATGCCCTGACCGCGCCGATCGCGCTCTATCCCGATGCGCTGCTCGCGCAGGCGCTGATGGCGTCGACGTATCCGTCGCAAATCACCGACGCGGCCGCCTGGTCGAAGGCGAATCCGAACGTCAAGGGCGACGATGCGGTGAAAGCCGTGCAATCCGAGCCGTGGGATCCGAGCGTGCAGTCGCTCGTCGCGTTCCCGCAGGCGCTCGCGACGATGGCCTCCAAGATCGACTGGGTGACGCAGCTCGGCAACGCCTTCATCGCGCAGCCGAGCGATGTGATGGACTCCGTTCAGCGTCTGCGGCGCGCGGCGCAAAGCGCGGGCAACCTGAAGACGAACGAGCAGCAGAAGGTCGTCGTGCAGCAGGCGCCGAGCAGCAGCACGACGACGATCCAGATCGAGCCGGCCAATCCGCAAGTGGTCTATGTGCCGACTTACAACCCGACGGTCGTCTACGGGACGTGGCCCTATCCGGCCTATCCGCCCGTCTACGTGCCGCCGCCTCCGGGCTATGCGATGGCGTCGGCGTTCGTCGGCGGCCTTGCGTTCGGCGCGGGCGTCGCGGTCGCGAATTCGCTGTGGGGCAATTGCGACTGGGGCCGCGGCGACGTGAACGTCAACGTCAATCGCTATAACAACATCAACGTGAACAACCGCATCAACGCGAACAGCAACAACGTGCGCTGGAACCGCAACGATCCGCAGTTCAACCGCACCAATGTCGCGAACCGGCAAAACACGTTGAACAACGCGAATCGCGGCGCGAACGCCAACCAGTTCCGGGGCCGTGAAGACGCGCGCTCGCAAGCGGCGCAGACGCTGCAGCAGCGCACCGGGCAAAACCTTAATCAGCCGGCGAGCCAGCGCGTGCAGAACATCCGCAAGGAAGGCGGCCCGAACGCACGCGACACGAGCGATCTGCGTCAGCGTTCGCAGGACGTGAATCGCGATAACGCGCTGCGCGGCGCGGGCGACGGCAACGGCGCGCGGCAGGACATGCAGCGCGGACAGGCCAGCCGGCAGTCGTTCGCCAATCAGTCGCAGAATCGCGCCGGTGCGGCAGGCGGCGGCGTTCAGCGTCAGGGTGGCGGAGGATTCCAGCACGGCGGCGGCGGCGGCGGAGGCGGCGGCGGCGGATTCCAGCACGGTGGCGGCGGAGGCGGGTTCCAACGGGGCGGCGGCGGAGGTCATCGCCGTTGATGATCCAGTCCATCGTCAGACGCCGCGGACGCGGCGAACGCCAGAATCAGGAGCCCGACATGAAAACATTCGCCTCATCGAAGAAGCCTGTGCTGTGCGCACTCGCGGCTGCGTCGCTCGTGCTCGGCGCAACGCTCGCGCACGCACAGGCCGTGTACCCGAGCGCCGAAGCCGCGGCGCAGGCGCTCACCGACGCGATCGCGATCAACGACGAAACCGCGATCGCCAAGGTCCTCGGCAAGGACCACGGCCGTTACGTGCCTGCTGGCAGCATCGGCGAGGAGGATATTTACGCGTATCTCGGCGCCTGGGCGCAGCAGCATCGCATTGTCGAAAATGCGCAACCGGTCGATGGTCATCCTGCCGCGTATGTCGAAGCGGGCAACGACGGCTGGACGCTGCCGATTCCGCTCATAAAGGTCGCGAACGGCTGGCGCTTCGACATGCGCGCCGCGCGCGACGAAGTGCTGACGAGGCGCATCGGCCGCAACGAACGTTCGGCGATCCAGGTCGCGCTCGCGTACATCGCCGCGCAGAACGACTATCACAAGACAGCGGACCGCTACGCCGACCGTTTCGTCAGCACGCCCGGCAAGCACGACGGCCTCTACTGGGAGACCGCGCCGGGCGAGCCGGACAGCCCGCTCGGCCCGCTTGCCGCGACGATGCCGAACAAGCCCACCGACAAGGACGGCTACTATGGCTATCACTATCGCATCCTGACGGCGCAAGGCTCGCACGCGCAAGGCGGCGCGAAGAACTACCTTCAGGACGGGCGGTTGACGCAGGGCTTCGGTCTCATCGCGACGCCCGCGCATTACGGCCAGACCGGCGTGATGACCTTCATCGTCAATCAGGACGGGCAGATCTACGAGAAGGACCTCGGCCCGGCCTCCGCGAGCGCGGCCGCGGCGATCAAGTCGTTCAACCCGGACGCCTCGTGGCAGGCGGTAACGCCCTGAGCGTCCCGAGGATGGCGCGGCGCAACGTGCGATGGCACCCGGCGGTATAATTTCGCCCTTCCCAAGGGCGCATTTGCCGCGCATCGGCTAAAAACGCGCCCCGCAACCTGCGCGAGCGCCGCGCACCGCCGCCGCACGAAAGCGGCGGGCATGGCGTCGGCTTCACGCCCTCGCGCGAACCCGCCCATCCTCGATTCGATTCGCCATGACCGCCCAACTCATCGACGGCAACGCCCTTTCCAAGACCCTTCGCGCCGATGTCGCCCGGCGCGCCGCCGCCCTCGCCGCCCGTGGCCACAAGCCCGGCCTGGCCGTGGTGCTCGTCGGCGAGAATCCCGCGAGCGAGGTCTACGTGCGCAACAAGGTGAAGGCGTGCCAGGATAACGGCCTGCACTCGGTGATGGACCGCTTCCCCGCGACGCTCGCCGAAAACGAACTGCTCGCGCACATCGCGAAGCTCAACGCCGATCCGTCAATTCACGGCATTCTCGTGCAACTGCCGCTGCCCGCGCACATCGACAGCCACAAGGTCATCGAGGCGATCGCGCCGGAAAAGGACGTCGACGGCTTTCACGTCGCCAATGCGGGCGCGCTCATGACCGGCAAGCCGCTCTTTCGCCCGTGCACGCCCTACGGCGTGATGAAAATGTTCCAGGCGCACGACATCGACCTGAAAGGCGCGAACGCGGTGGTGATCGGCCGCTCGAACATCGTCGGCAAGCCGATGGCGCTCCTCCTGCTCGAAGCCGGCGCGACCGTGACCATCTGCCATAGCAAGACGCGCGACCTCGCGAAGCACACGCGCGATGCCGACGTGATCGTCGCCGCGGTCGGCCGCCGCAACATCCTCACCGCCGACATGGTGAAGCCGGGCGCGACGGTCATCGACGTCGGCATGAACCGCAACGACGAAGGCAAGCTGTGCGGCGACGTCGATTTCGCGGGCGTGAAGGAAGTGGCCGGCTACATCACGCCGGTGCCGGGCGGCGTCGGCCCGATGACCATCACGATGCTGCTCGTCAACACGATCGAGGCGGCCGAGCGCACGGCGCAAGCGTAAAGACCGGCGCGGGCCAGGTTTAATCAGCCCCTTAAAAACAATCGATTGGAATTTGCCCCGCCCGCCCCAATAATCTCGAAGAGAGCGGGCGCGGGGCGCCGGGGTGCGACACTCCCCGCCCGCGCTTTACCCAACACCAGCACGGGAGAGCCATGAGCGATACCACGTCCACCACGGCAGCGGCAAATCCGCTGCTCGATTTCTCCGATCTTCCGCGTTTCGGCGAGATTCAGCCTTCGCACGTCACGCCCGCGCTCGACGTGCTGCTCGCGAATGCGAAAGCCGCCGTCGACCGCGCGAGCGCGCCGGACACGCCCGCGACGTGGAAAGACGTCGTCGAGGCGGTCGAACTGGAGTCGGAGAAATTGTCGCGCGCGTGGGGTATCGTCGGCCATCTGAACGCCGTTGCCGATACCCCCGAACTGCGCGCCGCGCACGCCGAAAATCTGCCGCGCGTCACGGAATTTTCCGCGAGCGTCGGTCAGAATCTCGCGCTCTACGAGAAGTACAAGGCGATCGCCGCCGGAACCGAATTCGCCGGGTTGTCGGCTGAACGCAAGAAGATTCTCGAAAACTCGCTGCGCGATTTCCGTCTCTCGGGCGCCGAACTGCCCGAAGACCGCAAGCCGCGCTTCGCGCAGTTGCAGGAAGAACAGGCAGCGCTGTCCAAGGCGTTCTCCGATCACGTCCTCGATTCCACCAACGCCTACGCGTATGTCGTCACGCAGAAAAGCGACCTCGCCGGCCTGCCCGACGACGTGATCGAAGCGGCCCGCGAAGCCGCGCAACGCGATGGCAAGGACGGCTGGAAGTTCACGCTGCATTTCCCGTCGTATTTCCCCGTGCTGCAGTATTCCGAGCATCGTCCGATGCGTGAGGCGATGTATCGCGCCTATGTCACGCGCGCGTCCGAACTCGGCGAAACCTACGGCGGCGGCAAGTCCGAATGGGACAACACGGCGAACGTCGTCGAGCATCTGAAGCTGCGCGAGGAAGAAGCAAAGACGCTCGGCTATCGGAACTTCGCGGAAGTCTCGCTCGCGCCGAAAATGGCCGAATCGCCCGCGCAAGTCATCGCGTTCCTCGAAGATCTCGCGACTCGTGCGCGTCCGTACGCCGAAAACGACTGGATGGAACTGCGCGCGTTCGCCGCGACCGAGCTCGGCATGCCCGAGCTTCAGCCGTGGGACATCGCGTATGCGGCGGAAAAGCTGCGTCAGAAGCGCTATTCGTTCTCGGAAAACGAAGTGAAGCAGTACTTCCCGCAGGAAGCCGTGCTGAAGGGCCTGTTCAAGGTCACCGAAACACTCTTCAACGTGTCGATCCGCCGCGACGAAGCCGCCGTGTGGAATCCGGACGTGCGCTTCTTCCGCGTCGAGAACAAGGACGGCACGCTCGTCGCGCAGTTCTATCTCGATCTCTACGCACGCGAGGGCAAGCGCGGCGGCGCATGGATGGACGACGCCCGCTCGCGTCACAAGCGCACGCAAGGCGGCGTGCAAACGCCGGTCGCGTATCTCACGTGTAATTTCTCGGCACCGGTGGGCGGCAAGCCCGCGTGCTTCACGCACGATGAAGTCATCACGCTGTTCCACGAATTCGGGCACGGCCTGCATCACATGCTGACGCGCATCGACGAGCTGGGCGTGTCGGGCATCAACGGCGTGGAGTGGGATGCGGTCGAGCTGCCGTCGCAGTTCATGGAGAACTTCTGCTGGGAGTGGGACGTGCTGACGGACATGTCCGCGCACGTCGAAACCGGCGCGCCGCTGCCGCGCGAGCTGTTCGACAAGATGCTCGCCGCGAAGAACTTCCAGAGCGGCCTCGGCACGTTGCGCCAGATCGTCTTCTCGATGTTCGACATGGTGCTGCACACATCCTACGATCCGGCCAATGCGGCGCAGAACGTGAACGATGTCGCCCGCGCGATCAACGAGAAGTTTCACGTGATCCCGCAGGCGCCGTTCTCGCGCTGGCCGAACACGTTCAGCCATATCTTCGCGGGCGGTTATGCGGCGGGCTACTACAGCTACAAGTGGGCCGAAGTCCTGTCCGCCGATGCCTACGCCGCGTTCGAGGAAGCCGCGAAAGCCGGCAACGGCTCCGTGCTCGACGCGACGACGGGCACGCGCTATCGCCGCGAGATTCTCGAAGTGGGCGGCAGCCGCCCGGCGATGGATTCGTTCAAGGCGTTCCGCGGCCGCGAACCGAACATCGACGCGTTGCTGCGTCATAACGGCATGTCGGGGCAAACGCTGCACTGAGCTGCCGCGAGCCGCTTTCAGCCGTTCCCTGCGAAAACCCCGGTCCGCGAAGACCGGGGTTTTTTATCGCCTGTCGATCCTGAAATCGACTTCCGATGGCCGCCCTTCCAGCGCGAGCGTCGCGCGCACCGCGGGGCTTCGGCTCACGACCTTCCCGCGCCGGACGACCGCCGTGCGCGCCGCGCGCAGTCGAATCGCCTCGATCGGATCGCGCGCATCGAGCACGACGCAATCCGCATTGCATCCGACTTCGATGCCGTAGGCTTCGAGCCCGAGGATGCGCGCGGGATTTTTCGTGACCGCATCGAAGCACGCGCGCATCGCGTCGACGCCCGTCATCTGCGCGACGTGCAGCCCCATGTGCGCGACCTCCAGCATGTCGCCGGAGCCGAGGCTGTACCACGGGTCCATCACGCAATCGTGACCGAACGCGACGGTAATGCCGGCCGCCATCAGTTCCGGCACGCGCGTCATGCCGCGCCGCTTCGGATAGGTATCCGACCGTCCTTGCAGCGTGATGTTGATGAGCGGATTCGCGATCGCGGAAACGCCCGCTTCGCGCATCAGCGGAATGAGCTTGCTGACGTAGTAGTTGTCCATCGAATGCATCGACGTGAGATGCGAGCCGGTCACGCGTCCATGCAAGCCGAGCCGATGTGTTTCCGCCGCGAGCGTTTCGATGTGGCGCGACATCGGATCGTCGGATTCGTCGCAGTGCATGTCCACGCGCAAGCCCTGCTCCGCCGCGTATTCGCACAACAGCTTCACCGATGCCGCGCCGTCCGCCATCGTACGTTCGAAGTGCGGAATGCCGCCGACGACATCGACGCCCATCGCGATCGCGCGCTTCAGGTTGTCGAACGCGCCCGCGCTGCGCAACACGCCGTCCTGCGGAAACGCGACGAGTTGCAGGTCGAGATACGGTTTCACGCGCCGTTTCACTTCGACGAGCGCTTCCACGGCCAGCAGGCGCGGATCGCACACATCGACGTGGGAACGGATTGCGAGCAGCCCGCGCGCGACAGCCCAGTCGCAATACTGCAGCGCGCGCTCGACGAGCGCCTCCTGCGTGAGTTCGGGTTTCAGCTCGCCCCACAACGCGATGCCTTCGAGCAGCGTCCCCGACGCGTTCACGCGCGGCAGGCCGTAGGAAAGCGTCGCGTCCATGTGGAAATGCGCATCGACGAAAGGCGCGGTAACGAGCGCGCCGTCAGCGTCGATTTCCTCGCGCGCGGTTGCCGGAAGATGCGGCTCGATGGCGGCGATGCGCCCCGCTTCCATGCCGATATCGACGAGTTCGCGCGAGTCCACGAGCGCCGCGCGGCGAATGATCAAATCCATGTGCGAAACCTCCGTCCCGGGCTGTTCGTCCGATTGTATCGGGACATAAACGCCCTGCGCAGGCGCGATTCAACGCATCACGCGATGACGGCCGACAACCGCGAAACTGAGCGGCAGCGAACCGCGCGGCGTCGCACGTTCTGTTTCAGGCGCGAGCGGACAGACCTCGCCCTCACGTGCGAGCGGCCCGTAGAGATCGGGACGACGCGCCGCCCGCGCCTGATGCCCGATGCTGGCTTCGACCCGCGACGGCTCGACATCCGCGACGATGACGCCGTCTTGCGCAGTCGCGTGGCGCGCCAGCACGCGCCCGTCAGGACCGGCGATCAGCGCCTGATCGCTCGACGCATGGCTGCAGGCGATATAGATGCCGTTGTCGGCAGCGCGCGCGGCAAGCGGCACGCGATGGGAACGATCGCCGCACATCGGTGCGACGAGCAGTGTCGCGCCCATGAGCGCCGTCATCCGCACGTTCTCGACGACGTCATTGTCTTCGCCGATCAGAATGCCGATGCGCACGCCCTGAAGCGCATCGAACACGGTGAAGCAGTTGCCGCTGTTCAACCCGCGATGCGTCGCATGCAGCTTGCGATGACGCACGCGCGCACCGCCCGGAAAGCAGATCGCGAAGCTGTCGTAGAGCCTGCCGTCCGCCGTCCGCTCGATCCAGCCGACGCCCGCGGCGACGCCGGTCTCGTCGACGGCGGCGGCGATTGCGCGAATCGACGGTCCGTCGAACGGCTCCGCGCGCGAGACCTCGTCCGGTCCGCTGATGCTCGACTGCGGAAACAGCGCGAGTTGCACGCCCTGCCGGGCGGTCCGGGCGAGCTTTTCGGCGATACGCGAGCAGTTAAAGGAAGCATCGCCGTGCCGCGATTCAAGCGCGATCACGGCGACGCGAAACGAAGTGGCATCCAAGCGCGGCTCCCACGAGAACGAGTAGACGACCTCATTGAAGCGCTCGCACATCGATAAGTAAAATGAATGTTTTGACCATTTCGATCGCCAAATGGAATTGAAACTCCTGCGCGCCTTTCTCACGATCGCCGAGTTGCGGCATTTCGGCCGCGCCGCCGAGGCGCTGCATTTGAGCCAGCCGGCGCTCAGCAAACAGATCGCGTCGCTCGAAGCAAGTCTCGGCGCGCGCCTCTTCGAACGCGGCCGTCACGGCGCTGACCTGACGTCGTTCGGCGCAAACTTCATCGACGACGCGCAATCGCTCGTGCGCGACGCCGATGCCGTGCTTGCCCGCGCACGCGAAGCCGCGAGCGGCGCGCGCGGATTCTTGCGCGTCGGGTTGTGCCTGTCGACGCTCACGCATGTGCCCAGACTGATCGCGGAATTCGGCGCGCTCAATCCGCGCGTGAACATCACGCTGCACGATCTCTCGTCGCACGAGCAGACGCGCCGCATCCTCGCGAACAAGCTCGATGTGGGATTCATGCGCATGCCCGCGAGCGCGGGGCTGTCGGGCTTCACCGTGCTCGATGAAACGCTCGCGCTCGCCGTGCCCGAGCACACGCGCCACAAGCGTTTGCCAGCGGATCTGAACGAGCTGAACGAACCGGGGTTCATTGCGCTGTCGCGCACGCGCGGGCCGGGGCTCGCCGCGCAGATCGACCGCTGGTGCGCCGCGCATGACTTCGTGCCGCGCGTGATCCAGGAAGCGGACGATATTCAATCGGTGCTCGCCTCGGTGGCGGGCGGCGTGGGCGCGGCGTTCCTGCCATCGCGCGCGCAATACCTGCTGCGCGATGCGCGCGTGCTGACCCTGCGCGATCGGCCCGCGCGATGGCGCGTGGGCCTCGCATGGCAACGCGAGCGCGACGACACGGTAACGCATCGCTTCGTCGCTTTCATGAAAGCGCGCGTGAAAGAGCTAAAGGCGCGCGCTACGACGAGCGCGTGAGCTTCGCCAGCAACATCGCTTTGACGGCGGGCCATTCGTCGTCGATGATCGAAAAGCGCACTGAGTTGCGTTTGCGGCCATCGGGCATGATGCGCTCATGCCGCACGATGCCTTCCTGTTTCGCGCCGATGCCGAGTATCGCCGCACGCGATTTCTCGTTGAGCTCGTCGGTGGTGAACTGCACGCGCACGCAGTGCATCGCTTCGAACGCGTGCGAGAGCAACAGGTACTTCGCTTCCGTGTTGATGCCCGTGCGCTGCGTCGATGCCGCGAGCCACGTATGGCCGATCTCGAGCTTGCGGTTCGCGCGATCGATCTTCCAGTAGCGCGTGCTGCCGACGACGCGCCCGTCGCCGGCCTGCACGATCACGAACGGCATGACCGTTCCCGCATCGAGACCCGCGAGCGCGGTGCCGATATAGCGGTCGATCGTGCTTTCATCGGGAACGACCGTCACGCTCAGGTTCCAGAGCTCGCCGTCGGCGGCGGCATCGAGCAGGGCGGCGCGGTCCTCGCGCCGCAGCGGACGAAGCTGCACGCGCTGGCCGTTCAAGGTCGGTTGACTCATCGATTGTTTGCGGGTTGGTCGTGAGACGACATCATAAATCGCTTGTTCGCGGCGCGGCCGGCTTCGGATCGGCATCCTCGTCGGGCGGCAACGTGTCGGGCTGCGCCGCGCTGGCCGGCAGCGTGAAGCAGAGGCGCACGTCCTCGTGAGCGAGGTCAGCAGCATCACGACGAAAGTGAGCAGATATTGCGTGCCCGTCACGGAGACGAAATCGAACGCGGCGATCGACAGGAACGACAGCGTTACGCCCGGACCGCTCCGCGAGCAACCGCCGCTCCTATAGAATCGAGCCTTCGGCGCACGGCCGCGCTCTACGCAGAAGACAGGGATTCATGAAAATCGCCACCTGGAACGTCAACTCCCTCAAAGTCCGCCAGCAACACGTCATCGACTGGCTCGCGCTGTCGGGCGTCGACGTGCTGTGTCTTCAGGAACTGAAGCTTCCCGACGAGAAATTCCCCCGCGCCGAGCTCGAAGCCGCCGGCTACAAAAGCTGGTTCGCGGGACAGAAGACGTATAACGGCGTCGGCATTCTGGTGCGTGCCGATGCAGGCTTCGAAGTGGATGAGATCAGCGTCGTGCGCAATATCCCCGGTTTCGAGGACCTGCAGCAGCGCGTGATCGCCGCAACGATCGACGGCGTGCGCATCGTCTCGGCTTATTTTCCGAACGGCCAGGCGCCCGGTTCCGAGAAATTCGCCTACAAGATGCGCTGGCTGGATGCGCTGCGCGAATGGCTGCGCGAGGACATGGCGCGTCACCCGCAGCTCGCGCTACTGGGCGACTACAACATCGCGCCGGAAGACCGCGACGTGCACGATCCGAAAGCGTGGGAAGGCCAGAACCTCGTGTCGCCCGAGGAGCGCGCGCACTTCGCGCAACTCGTCGGCCTCGGCCTGACCGATGCCTTCCGCAAGTTCGAGCAGCCCGACAAGCTCTTCACGTGGTGGGACTACCGGATGCTGGCGTTTCGCCGCAACGCGGGGCTGCGCATCGACCACATCCTGCTGTCGGCGGAACTGGCGGCGCGCTGCACCTCATGCGAAGTCGACAGGGTGCCGCGCAAGTGGGATCAGCCGTCGGATCACGCGCCCGTGATCGCGACGATCGGCTGATCCCGTTCCGACGATCATCACGCGTCGAGATGCAGTTCCTGGATCTTGCGCGTGATCGTATTGCGGCCGATGCCCAGTCGCTCCGCCGCCTCCACCTTGCGCCCGCGCGTGAAATCGAGCGCCTCGCGGATCACCGCGGCTTCGAAACGGCGCGCGAGCTCGTCCATCACGTCGGCGGAATTTTCGCGCAGGAGACGCGCCACTTCCGTGCGCAAGCCGTTTTCCCATACGCTCGCCGCAACGCTCGCCGGCACGGCCGTCATCGGGGCTGAAGCCGCGCCGTTCACCGCGGCCGGCGCCGGCGCGAGCGCGCCATCCGCCGATGCGGCGAGACTGTCCGCGCCGGCATCCTGTCGCGCAGTGAGATCGGGCGGTAAATCCTTCTGCTCGATCACCTGCGCGGGCGCCATCACCGTGAGCCAGTTGCACAGGTTCTCCAACTGACGCACGTTGCCGGGAAAAGGAAGCGATGCGAGATACGCGAGCGCATCGTCCGACACGCGCTTGGGCTCGACGCCCAGATCGCGCGCGCTCTTCTGCAAGAAGTGACGCGTGAGCAGCGGAATGTCCTCGCTGCGCTCGCGCAACGCCGGCAGTCGCAGGCGAATCACATTCAGGCGGTGATACAAGTCCTCGCGGAACAAGCCCTGGCGCACGCGCGATTCAAGATTCTGATGCGTCGCCGCGATCACGCGCACGTTCGCGCGCAAGGGATTGTGGCCGCCCACGCGATAAAACTGCCCGTCCGACAGCACACGCAAGAGGCGCGTCTGGAGATCGAACGGCATGTCGCCGATTTCATCGAGGAAGAGCGTGCCGTTCTCGGCCTGCTCGAAGCGGCCCTGGCGCATCGCCTGCGCGCCGGTGAACGCGCCGCGCTCGTGGCCGAACAGTTCGGACTCCAGCAAATCCTTCGGAATCGCCGCCGTGTTCAGCGCGATGAACGGTCCGTTCGCGCGTGGGCTATGTCGGTGCAAAGCGCGCGCGACAAGCTCCTTTCCGGTGCCTGATTCGCCCGTGATGAGCACGGTCGCCGCCGAATGCGACAAGCGGCCGATCGCGCGGAACATGTCCTGCATCGCGGGCGCCTGGCCGAGCATCTCGGGCGTCTCCGTCACGCGCTCGTCGTAGGCCGCTTCGCCGCGCATGCTTTCGTCGACGGCGCGGCGGATCAGCTCCACCGCCTTGTCGACATCGAACGGCTTGGCGAGATACTCGAACGCGCCACCCTGGAATGCGGCCACGGCGCTGTCCAGATCCGAGAACGCCGTCATGATGATGACGGGCAAGCCCGGCAAGCGGTCGCGCACGGTCTGCAATAGCTCCAGCCCGGAGCCGCCCGGCATGCGGATGTCGGATACGAGCACTTGCGGGCTCTCTCCTTCGAGCGCGGCGAGCGCGTCGCGCACGCCGGAGAAGCTGCGCGTCGTGAAGTTTTCTCGTGCGAGCGCCTTTTCCAGCACCCAGCGGATGGATTGGTCGTCGTCTACTATCCAGATCGGCTTCATATCGTTCGGCGAGAAGTCTTCGTATGGTTCGGTGTGAGCCCGTCGAAACGGTCGGGCTGCGAGGCCCGATGTGTCACGTGCATGGCGTGAAGTCGCTGGTCGATCGTGATCAATTCTCAAACGGCAACAGGATGGCGAATTCGGTGCAGCCCGGCCTGCTTTCCACTTCGATCAACCCATCGTGCTGATGCACGAACGATTGCGCGAGCGTGAGGCCGAGACCGCTGCCGTCTTCCCTGCCCGAAACGAGCGGGAAGAAGATCCGGTCGCGGATTTCGCTGGGGATGCCGGGACCGTTGTCAGTGATATGCAAGTCCAGTGCCAGTTTGTGCAGCTTCTTGCCGATCGTCACCTTGCGCGCGATACGCGTGCGCAGTTCGATCTTCGCATCGCCTTGTGAAATGCGTTCCTTCAGCGCTTCCGCCGCATTGCGTACGATATTCAGGAGCGCCTGAATCAGTTGCTCCTTGTCGCCGCGCAAATCGGGCACGCTCACGTCGTAGTCGCGCTCGATCGTGAGGCCGCGCGGAAACTCCGCGAGGATCACCGCGCGCACCCGCTCGCATACCTCGTGGATGTTCACGTCGCCGACGATATGCGGATGCCGGTGCGGCTCCAGCAAACGATCGACGAGCGTCTGCAGGCGATCCGATTCCTTGATGATGACTTGCGTATATTCACGCAGTTCGTCGCGTTCGCGCGCGCCGAGCTCGAACTCGAGCAACTGCGCCGCGCCGCGGATGCCGCCGAGCGGATTCTTGATTTCGTGCGCGAGATTGCGGATCAGTTGCTTGTTGACGGCGGTCAGATCGTGGATGCGCTCTTCGCGGTCCGTGCGCAAATGGCGCTCGTTCTCGAACAGCTCGAGCAACACGTAATCGGGCGCCGCTTCCAGATAGCCGACGATCGCATGCACATGCACCGGCTCACGGTTTTGCCGTTCGAGCACCGCATCGAGCCGCGTCGCGTTGAAGCGATTCTCCGCGATCGACGCGATCGTGGTGGCCAGCTCATCCGCGTTCGCGAAGAGCTCCGGCCAGTTCATCTGCGTCAACTGCTTGCGCGACATCTCCAGCATGGCTTCGGCCGAAGGGTTCGCATACGCGATCCGAAGATTGCGCATGTCGAGAACGAGCACGTTCGTAGGCAACGCTTCGAAGCCCGGCAACAGACCGCTCGCCGCCAGTTGCGTGTCGTCGGAGAGCGCGTCGGCGTGAGCCTTGCGCGCTTTGATCAGATTCTTGAGCACCATCGTGCAGTCAATGAGGTCGTTCGTGGTCCCGATCTTCTTCTCGATCTATGACAACGCGGCGATTAAAAAAGGGACGGCGCGCCGTCCCTTTTTCTTCGCTACGTGACATGCGGCGCGCGCTTCATCGAACTGCTCACAACGAAACGCGCGTCGGACATGCTGCTTACAGCGAGTAGTACATCTCGAACTCGATCGGATGCACCGCCTGACGATAACGCTGCAGCTCGTTCGTCTTCAGTTCGATGTATGCGTCGAGCATCGAATCCGTGAACACGCCGCCGCGCGTCAGGAATTCGCGATCCGCGTCGAGCGCGTCGAGTGCCTGGTCGAGGCCGGCGCACACGGTCGGGATCTTCTTGTCTTCTTCGGGCGGCAGATCGTACAGATTCTTGTCCGCGGCTTCGCCCGGATGAATCTTGTTCTGCACGCCGTCGAGACCCGCCATCATCAGCGCGGAGAAGCACAGGTACGGATTCGCGAGCGGATCCGGGAAGCGCGTTTCGATACGGCGGCCCTTCGGATTCGAAACGTGAGGAATACGGATCGAGGCCGAACGGTTGCGAGCCGAGTAAGCCAGCTTCACCGGCGCTTCGAAGTGCGGCACGAGACGCTTGTACGAGTTCGTACCCGGGTTCGTGATCGCGTTCAGCGCGCGTGCGTGCTTGATGATGCCGCCGATGTAGAACAGCGCGAATTCCGACAGGCCAGCGTAACCGTTGCCCGCGAACAGGTTCTGGCCGTCCTTCCAGATCGACTGGTGCACGTGCATGCCCGAACCGTTGTCGCCGACGACCGGCTTCGGCATGAAGGTCGCCGTCTTGCCGTACGTGTGCGCAACGTTATGGATGATGTACTTCATCTGCTGCAGCCAGTCCGCGCGCTGAACCAGCGTCGAGAACTTGGTGCCGATTTCGTTCTGGCCCTGGCCCGCCACTTCGTGGTGGTGCACTTCGACCGGAATGCCGATCTGTTCGAGCAGCAGACACATTTCCGAGCGGATGTCCTGGAACGTGTCGACCGGCGCAACCGGGAAGTAGCCGCCCTTCGTGCCCGGACGGTGGCCGGTGTTGCCGCCTTCGAATTCCTTCGCCGACGACCACGGCGCTTCTTCCGAGCCGATCTTCACGAACGTGCCCGACTGGTCCGTGTTCCACTGCACCGAGTCGAAAATGAAGAACTCCGGCTCCGGACCGAAGTAGGCGGTGTCGCCCAGGCCCGAGCTCTTGAGATAGGCTTCGGCGCGCTTCGCGAGCGAGCGGGGATCGCGCTCATAGCCCTTGCCGTCGGCCGGCTCGACCACGTCGCAGCTCAGCACGAGGGTCGACTCTTCGAAGAACGGGTCGATGAAGGCGGTGTTCGCATCCGGCACGAGCAGCATGTCCGACGCCTCGATGCCCTTCCAGCCTGCGATGGACGAACCGTCGAAAGCGTGGCCGCTTTCAAATTTGTCTTCGTCGAATGCCGAGACCGGCACGGAAACGTGTTGTTCTTTGCCGCGCGTGTCGGTGAAGCGGAAGTCGACGAACTTGACGTCCTCGTCCTTGACGAGTTGCATGACGTCGGCCACGGATTTACTCATTACCTATCTCCTGATTAACAAAAGTCGGCGAATCGCTTCGCCGCCCCGACCAATCCTGTACATCGATTCAATCGAGGATGGAAAAGCAGCTTCCGTGCCAAGCGCACCATCTTTGCGCTAAGCGCTTGAAGCAGCGCGCGTTTCAAGTGAACGGACATCGCCATTCAGGGCGATGTTCCATTCGGCATCCGCTTGGCGTGCACCAGATCGGTGCGCGCCCGTTGTTGCAGTATGACTAAAGCACCTTTTGAGTGCATCGATACTGGCATGCACCAATTTCAGGCATAAACCCATCGCCGGCGATCCGAGAATTTCAGCTCCGCGCACCGCGCTAGAATGATTCTTTGCGCTTGAACCGGAGACCGCCATGAGCACGCTCGAACAACTTTATAGCCAGGCCGCGAGCCGCGCCGCCCAGAACAATCTCACCTACGCGGGCGCGTTCTCGCCGGCCGAGGCCTTCGAGCTGCTCCAGCTCGATCCGCGGGTGCGTCTGATCGACGTTCGCACACGCGCGGAGCTCGACTGGGTAGGCCGCCCCGCGATCGACGGAGCGCAGTACGCGCACATCGAATGGATCCGCTATCCCGGCTCGGTGCCGAACGCTGAGTTTATCGAACAATTGCGGCAGGTCGCCACCCCGGATACGCCGGTTGTTTTTCTGTGCCGCAGCGCGGCGCGCTCGAAGCTTGCGGCCGTTGCGGCGCAGAAGGAAGGCTACGGGCAGGCGTATGACCTGCTCGAAGGCTTCGAAGGCGACAAGGATGGGCAAGGGCATCGAAAAACCGTCGCGGGATGGTGCTTCCGCGGCTTGCCGTGGATCGGGGCGTGAGCGGGCCGATCAGATCCGTGCGTCGAGCAATGCCCGCGCGCGCCTGACGCGCGTTTCATCGACCGGCGCAAGTCCCTTTCCCTCGACACGCACGCCCGAGCCGAAGTGCACCGCGCGCACGCGCGTCGAGGCGACGAACGCCACCAGCGCATCGACGGTCAGGCCGGCGCCCGCCAGCACCGTGCAGTGCGTGCCTGCCGCCTGTTCGACGAGCTTCTCAATCGTTCCTTCCGCTTGCAGCACCGACGGCTTGCCGCCCGAAGTCAGCACGTTCGTCACGGCATCGAATTGCAGCAGCGTATCGAACGCGGCGTACAGATCGCGGGCTTCGTCGAACGCGCGGTGGAACGTGATCGGCAGGCCGTCCGCCGCTTCGATCACGCGCGCGAGGCCATCGGTATCGATTTCGCCGTTCGCGCGCAACATGCCGACGACGATCGCATTCGCCCGCGTCTCCGCAATTGCCCGCACATCGCGCAGCATGACCGCGTAGTCGTCGACATCGTAGACGAACGAGCGGCTGTGCGGCCGCACGATCACGTTCACCGGAATGCCGACCGCCTCGATCACGCCTTCGATCAGCCCGATGCTCGGCGTCAGACCGCCCTCGCCCATCGCCGTGACGAGCTCCAGCCGGTCCGCGCCGCCGCGTTGCGCCGCGCGCGCATCGGCAATGGTGGTCGCGATGACTTCCAGGAGCGTCACTTCGCTTCCTCCGGCGGCACTTCCACGACTTCGCCGCCCAGCGCGATCACGCCTTCGCGCAACACGTCGAACGCAGCATTGGCCTTGTCCGGATCGCCCTTCACACCCAGATCGATGTGCGAGCGCGCGTAGAGCGCCCCGCGCGCCGCATCGCCGACGCTCGGCAGGCTGAACGCGCGCACGCCCTCGAAATCGCGCTCGATCGCCACCATCAGCGGCGTGATGCGCGACTCCGGCAAGCCGAACACGAGCAGCGAGCGTTCGACATGCGGCGTCGCGTGATGCAGATGCGCGTACTTCGTGTCGAGCACCCATTCGATCATCGGCCAGGCCATGACCGGAAAGCCCGGCACGAAGTGATGATCGCCGACCGAAAAGCCCGGAATCTTGTTGTAGCTGTTCGGAATGATCGCGGCGCCGCGCGGAAACGTGCCCATGTTCAGCCGATGCAGGTTCTCGGGCGATTCCAGATCGGCCGGCTTGCCCGCCTGAGCCGCCGTGTCGCGGATGCGCGCGCGAATCAGTTCCGCCGCTTCGGGATGCAATTCGAGCGGCACGCCGAGGGCCTTCGCCGCGCACTGGCGCGTGTGATCGTCGGGCGTTGCGCCGATTCCGCCCGTCGAAAAGACGATGTCGCCCGACGCGAAGGTTCGCGCGAGCGTCGCCGTGATGCGAGCCGGATCGTCGCCGACATATTCTGCCCAGTCGAGCGACAGTCCGCGCGCGCTCAGCAATTCGATGATTTTCGGCAGATGCTTGTCGGTGCGGCGGCCGGACAAGATCTCGTCGCCGATGATGATGACGCCAATGCGCATGAGTGCCCCTTTGTTCTTACAGTGAAACGTCGCGGGATTCGACGGGAATCGCCGGATAGTGCGGCTCGCTCGCGCGCAGTCGCTCGAGCGCGTGCAGGCAGTAGTGCGCGAACCAGAGCGCGGAAAACACGAGGATGAACGCATACGCCCAGATCGTCACCGCGGCGACCACCGGAAATAGCGGCAGGAGCCATACGGACCACGCCCAGAGCATCGTCGGCACGGAGCTCAGGAGGCCGCTCACGATGCCGATGCCGAGCAGGGGCCAGCGCGCGTCGCGCACGATCGCGCGGCGCTCCTCCACGCTTGCATGCAGCGCGAGGGCATCGTAGGTCATCACGCGGTAGGTCAGCCAGCCCCACAGGAGCGGCGGAATCAGCGCGAAAAACGGTGGAATCAGCCACAACGGCAACGTGACGACCAGCAACACGAGACAGACGACGGTTGTGACGACCGAATGTCCGAGACTGCCGTACCACGAACCGCCGCGCCGCTCTTCCAGCGACGAATAGTGCCCTCTCGGCTGGCGCGTGAGCAGCTTGATGACGCCGGGCATCGACAGCGTCGCGATCAGCAGCAGCACCGTGACGACGATCAGCGGCACCGTCATGATGACGACGAGAAACGGCGCGATCACCGCGTGCAGCGACGAAAAGCCGACCGTATCGAAGAGACGGTACATCCAGGACGTCAGCGCCCAGCCGTCGAGCCAGCTATTGGCGGCGCCCGTGAGCGTCTGCCAGAAGAACCAGAGGATCGCGCCCCATGCCACGGTGGCGACGCCGAACGGCATCAAGGTCAGCCAGAGCATGCGCGGATGAAAGACGTTCGCAAGCGCGCGCACGAACGAACGCAGCAAGTCACTCATGCGTGATTCGTAGAAGAAGAAAGAGGAACCGACAGGATAAACCAGCGCCGCACGCGGGCGCTGGTCTTGCGGGGAACGTTCAGACAGCCGCCGAGTTGTCCGAAGCGGACGCGCCCGCGCGGCGGGCGGAAAGACGTGCGGCGATGCGCTTGAACGCGAGCCAGTGCTGCTCGACGAAGCCGTCGCCGTAATGGACGGGCTTGACGCCCGGCGCGCCCAGTTGGTCGCGGATGCCGGTCGGCTCGACCGTGCGGTCGAACGAGGCCGAGCGGAACAGGATGTCCCAGAACGAGAACAGCACGCCGAAGTTGCAGCCGTAGGTCGTGCCTTCGTGACCGAAGCCGATCGCGTGATGGCGCCGATGGAACGCCGGACTCACGACGATGCGATCGCCGAGCCAGCCGAAGTGCAGCCGGATGTTCGCGTGCTGCACGCTCTGCATGAAATTGGTGATGGCGACGAGCACGACGAACTGCGACGGCTCCACGCCGATCACGAGCGCGACGGATGCGAAAAAGCTCGCCTGCAGGATGTCGTCGAGCAGATGGTTGCGGTCGTCCGTCCAGAGCGACATCTTCTGCTGGCTGTGATGCACCGCGTGCAATTCCCACCAGATGCCGACACGATGCTCCAGGCGGTGATACCAGTAGCCCGCCAGATCGAGAATGAGCAGATAGATGACGAACGTGACGAGCGGCTGCGTGGTCACGCCAGGCCACAGATTGTCGATCTCGAGGTTCGGCACGTTATGGATGCGCAGCCAGCTCTGCATCGAATCGAAGAGCGGCTGGAACGTGAAGAAGAAAAACAGATTGAGAATGCCGAGCTTGACGATCCACGTGTAGAGCACGTCCACGCGCACGCCCTTGCGGTCCTTCCACTCTTCCGCCGGACGGAACGCTTCGAGCGGGCGCAGGATCGCGTACATCGCGAGCACTTCCAGCACGCCGACGATGACCCAGTAGAGCGCGTCGTAAGTGTCCTCGTCGTAGTCCATCATGCCGATCTTGAACAGCACCGGCTGCACGACATCCACATACAGCAGCGTCTGCAGCCAGGAAACGAGTCCGTCGAGCGAGGAAAGAATGGAATGAAACATGGTGCTCCGTGGTGCTGGCGGCCGTTCGTGCGCCGGCCCTGCTTCAATCGTAGTACAGGGCGCGGTAGCGCGCCCCGTACAGATCGCGCGTCGTTCAGGCCCCGTTAGGCGCCGTCACCGGTGCGCGGTTGAAAAAGTAGATGCCGTGCGGCGAGCGGCCGACCTTGATGGTTTCGATCAGCTTACGATTCGCCAGATCGATCACGCCGACGTGCTTCGCGAAGCGGAACGTAACCCACAGATACTTCTTGTCGGCGGAAAGTTCCATGTCGTCGGGGCCGGGCAGCAGACCGGTGATGTCGCCGACGTTGGTGAGCGTGTCTTCGTCGATGATGCTGATCGTGTTCGCCACGCGATTCGATACCAGCACGTGCTTGCCGTCGACCATCGAGCGGAAGTTGTGTGCGCCCTTGCCCGTCGTGATGGTCTTGACGACCTTCTGGTTGCGCCAGTCGACCACGGCCACATAATCCGCGCCCGTCATGCCGACGAGCAGATATTTGTCGCCCGGCGTGAGCCAGACGCCCGCCGGCACCTTGCCGACCTTCATCTTCCATTTCACGGTCTGCGTCGGCAGGTCGATCGCGGCGATTTCACCGGACACCTGCAGCGAGATGAAGGCGGTCGAGCTGTCGTTGGTGAACGCGATATGGCTCGGCATGGTCGCGAGCGGCAGACGCTTCGCGATATTCAGGTTCTTGCCGTCGAAATGGTAGATGTCGAGGCGGTCGAGTCGCAGGCCGGTCGAGACGAACCATTTCTTGTCGGGTGAAAAGCCGAGCTGGTACGGATCCTCGATGTCCTGCACCCAGCGCTGGAACGCGCCGGTTTTCGGGTCGACGAACATCAGATTGTTCGACACCGAATTCGCGACGATCAGCGACGAGTTGTCCGGCAGCGGCATCAGGTGATGCGGCTCCTTGCCGGTCGGCACGGTGCCGACGACCTGGTGCGTGTTTTCATCGATGAGGCTCAGCGTGGCTTCCGCCGAATTGAGCACGATGACATTGTTGGCGAGTGCTGCGGTAGCGACGAAGGCGGCGCCGGTCGCGATGGCCGCGCGCGCGGCGATCGCACGCAAACGGCCGGAACGGAAAATAGTGCGCATGAAAATTAGGCTTCGGAAGGCAGGCGTCATTGTAGAACGTTTGCCTCGCGCGGCGCGTTGACCGGGTGCGGCTTTTTGCGCAATACGCTGAGTCGGGGCAAGAAACGGCGGCTTACGGCGCGTTTTTCAGCAAGCGCCTAGCGCTGCATCGATTCCCACACCTTGTAGAGGCGTTTTACCGAGACCGGCATCGGCGTGCGCAGTTCCTGCGCGAACAGCGACACGCGCAACTCCTCGAGCAGCCAGCGATACTCGGAAAGCCGCGCATCCGCGACGCCGCCGCGCTGCGATATCGCGCGCTGATAGTGCAGCGCGAGCGGCTGCAGATCGGCGTAAAGGCGCGCGTCGCGGGCTGGATCGGCCTTGAGCTTGTCGATCCGCAGGCCGATTCCCTTCAGATAGCGCGGAAAGTGCGCGAGCTGCGCATACGGCGTATCGATGACGAAGCGCTTGCCGATGAGCCCGTTCAGTTGCGCCTGCATGTCCGCATGAGCCGACGTGAACGATTTCGCCTGCGTCAGCTTTTTGGCGAGCGCCGCATATTCGCCCAAAATGACGCCGACGAGCCGCGCGATTTCCTGCGCGAGCAGCGTCAGACGGCCTTTCGCGGCGTCGCGACGCGCGTGGAAGCTGGCATCGTCGTCGGGCAGCGGGTCTTGCAGGCACGCGCGATCGAGCGCCGTCTCGACGATCTGATCGCGCAGTTCGTCCGCCGTGCCGAGCGCCATGTATTGCATCGACATTTCGCGCAGGCCCGGCAGATTTTTCTCCAGATAGCGGATCGGCTCGCGCAGTTGCAGCGCGAACAGCCGCCGCAAGCCCGCACGATGGATGCGCGCGGCTTCCTCGGGCGAATCGAACACTTCGACGTCGCAATGCGTGCCGCGATCGACGAGCGCCGGATAACCGAAGAGCGTCTGCCCGCGCCGGCGGATCTCCAGCAACTCGGGAAGCTTGCCGAAGTTCCACGTCGTGAGGTTTTCGTAGAGCGCGGTGCCAACGCCTGCTTGCGCCGCCTGTGACGGCGATTCCGATTCGCCGGAGAGCGCATCGAACGCCGCGGCCGAAGTCAGTTTCTGGAACTGCTGCTGCGCCTGTCCCCCGAGCTCCGCGCGCAGTTGCGCGAGATTGCGGCCCATCGCGAGCTGGCGGCCGTGCTCGTCGATCACCTTGAAGTTCATGAAGAGATGCGCGGGCAGCGTTTCGAGCTTGAAATCCGCGCTCTTCACGGCGACCTGCGTTTGCTCGCGGATATCGGCGATGAGCGAATCGACGAGCGCGCCCGCGCCGAATTTCGGCCCCGAATGACGCTCCGCGAAACCCGCCGCGTATTCCTGCAGCGGCACGACGTGCCGGCGCAGCTTCTGCGGCAGCGATTTCAGCAGCAGTTGCGTCTTCTCCTTGATCATCCCCGGCACGAGCCATTCGACACGGCGCGCATCGACCTGATTCAGGCCGTAGAGCGGAACTTGCAGCGTGACGCCGTCGCGCGGCGAACCCGGCTCGAAGTGATACGTGAGCGACATTTCGATACCCGACATCGTCATGCGCTTCGGGAACAGGTCCGTCGTGACGCCGGCGGCTTCGTGGCGCATCAGATCGTCGCGCGACAGGAACAGCAGGCGGTCGTTGCCCTCTTTCTTCTGCTCGTCGCGATACCAGTGCTCGAACGCCGCGCCCGTCCACATGCCTTCGGGAATCAGCGAATCGTAGAAGCCGTAGATCAGTTCGTCGTCGACGAGCACGTCCTGGCGGCGTGACTTGTGCTCGAGTTGCTCGATATCGGCGACGAGCTTGCGGTTATGCGCGAAGAACGGCAGGCGCGTGTCGAATTCCCCTTCGACAAGCGCGCCGCGAATAAAAAGCTCGCGCGCATATCTGGGGTCCTGCTTGCCGTAGCTCACGCGGCGGCGCGCGTAGACGGTCAGACCGTAGAGCGTCGCGCGCTCGTAGGCGACCACCTGCGCCGCCTTCTTTTCCCAGTGCGCATCCGAAAGCGATGTTTTCAGCAGATGCGCGCCGACCGTTTCCAGCCATTCCGGCTCGATTTTCGCGATCGTGCGCGCGTAGAGACGGCTCGTTTCGACGAGCTCGCCCGCCATCACCCAGCGCCCTGCTTTCTTCAGCAACGCCGAGCCCGGCCACAGATGGAACTTGATGCCGCGCGCACCGAGATAATGCGGCTCGTCGTCGACCTTGAGACCGACGTTGCCGAGCAAACCCGTCAGGAGCGACAGATGCACCTGCTCGAAGGTCGCATCGGATTCGTTCAGACGCCAGCCATGCTCGCGCACGACCGTCAGCAGTTGCGAATGCACGTCGCGCCATTCGCGCAAGCGCATGTGCGACAGGAAATTCGCGCGGCACGCATCGGCGAGCTGCTTGTTCGATTTCTTGTGCGCGACCGCTTCCTCGAACCACTTCCAGATGCGCGTCCATTGCAGGAATTCGGAACGCTCGTCGACGAACTGCCGATGCGCCTGATCCGCCTGCTGCTGCGCCTCGATCGGCCGGTCGCGCGGATCCTGCACCGACACCGCCGACGCGATGATCAGCACTTCCTTGAGCGCATGATGATCGCGCGCGGCGAGAATCATGCGGCCGACGCGCGGATCGAGCGGCAGGCGCGCGAGCTCGCGGCCGAGCGGCGTGAGCGCGTTGTCGTCGTCGACGGCGCCGAGCTCGTTCAGCAGTTGATAGCCGTCCGCGATCGCGCGGCCCGGCGGCGGCTCGATGAACGGAAAGGTTTCGATCGCCGTCAGATGCAGCGACTTCATCCGCAAAATGACGGACGCGAGCGATGAGCGCAGGATTTCCGGATCGGTGAAGCGCGGCCGCGCCTGAAAATCCGCTTCGTCGTAGAGACGGATGCACACGCCGTCCGCGACGCGCCCGCACCGGCCCGCGCGCTGGTTGGCCGCCGCCTGCGACACCGGCTCGATCTGCAACTGCTCGACCTTGTTGCGGTACGAATAGCGCTTCACGCGCGCCATGCCGGTATCGACGACATAGCGAATGCCCGGCACCGTCAGCGAGGTTTCCGCGACATTGGTCGCGAGCACGATGCGCCGCGCGTTCGACGGCCTGAATACGCGCTCCTGCTCCTGCGCGGAGAGCCGTGCGAAGAGCGGCAGGATTTCCGTATGCGGCGGATGGTGCTTGCGCAGCGCCTCGGCGGCGTCGCGGATCTCGCGCTCGCCGGGCAGGAACACGAGCACATCGCCGGGGCCGGCGCGGCACAGCTCGTCGACGGCGTCGACGATGCCTTCCATCAGATCGCGATCGGCCTTTCGGTCGTTGCGCTTGAGCGGCGTGCCTTGCGCGTTCCTGATCGCCTCGCTTTCTTCCTCGATCGGCCGATAGCGCACTTCCACCGGATACAGCCGCCCGCTCACCTCGATCACCGGCGCGGGCTTGTCCTCGCTGCCGAAATGGCGCGCGAAGCGCTCGGCGTCGATGGTCGCGGACGTGACGATCAGCTTCAGGTCCGGGCGCTTCGGCAGGATTTCCTTCAGGTAGCCGAGCAGAAAGTCGATGTTGAGGCTGCGCTCGTGCGCCTCGTCGATGATGATCGTGTCGTAGGCGTTGAGCAGCGGATCGGTTTGCGTCTCCGCGAGCAGAATGCCGTCGGTCATCAGCTTGACGGACGCGCCCGGCGCGAGATTGTCCGTGAAGCGCACCTTGTAGCCGACGACTTCACCGAACGGCGTGCCGAGCTCCTCCGCGATGCGTCGTCCGGTGGCCGACGCCGCGATACGCCGCGGCTGCGTATGACCGATGAGCCCGCTGCCGCCCACACCGAGACCGCGCCCGAGCGCGAGGCAGATTTTCGGCAATTGCGTCGTCTTGCCCGAGCCGGTTTCGCCGCTCACGATCACGACCTGATTCTCGCGAATCGCGCGTGCGATTTCCTCGCGTCGGCCCGAGACGGGCAGCGCTTCCGGGAAGGTGATCGGCGGAACGGGATTGGGCGTGACGACGCGCTGAGCGCGCTGGGCGCGTGGTTCGCGACGTTCGCGTGCTTCACGCGGTTCGGCCGGGCGCTCGGTGCGCGGCGCCGGTTCCGAAGGCTCGCTCCGCCGATCGGCCACGCGCGGTTGACGCGCCGGCTCCGGCTTGCGGGTCTCGGCGGGTTTCGCTTGCGGAACGCGTTCGGATCGTTCGGCGCGCTGCGCACGATCGCCTGGTTCGCGTCTTGCCGCGTCGCGTTTCGGCTGCGCTTGCGTCCCGGTGGGCGCGGCAGCGCGCGGTTTGCGTGGCTGAACCGCAGGTTGCGCGTGCGATTGCGCCGGCTTCGGCTTCGGCGCCGCGTCGGTTTGCTTCGGTTGCACCGCAGCCACCGCGGGCGCTTCGGCCCGTTTTTCAACCCGCTTTTCAGCCTGCGTTTCAATCTGCTTCGCCCCCGCGAATCGTCGCGCGGCGAGTTCCTTTTTGCTCAATCCCGCCGTTTCGCCCGAATCGACGGACGCGCCCGTCCCCTCCCGCGCGTCGCGCAGCAAGTTGTCACGCAGTTGTCGCAACTGCTCCTGAGGGTCGAGGGATTTATCGGCGGACTGAGACTTGCCCGCCTGATCGGGACGTGAAGGACGGGAAACATTCGGCATAGCGTCGCATTATAATCCCGGGATGAATTCCCAAACCGACCTCACGATGACTGCGACGCAGCCGGCAGCAGAGCCCGAAGCGCCGAATCCACACGCCCAGTTCGTCGACTGGATGCGTTCCGTCGCCCCGTATATCCACGCGTTTCGAAACAAAACCTTCGTGGTCGCGTTCGGCGGGGAGCTCGTGCAGGAAGGACGGCTGAATGCGCTCGTGCAGGATGTCGGCCTGTTGCACGCGATGGGTATCCACGTCGTGCTCGTGCACGGCTCGCGCCCGCAGCTCGACGAGCAACTGAGCCTGCACGGCGTCGAATCGTCGTTTTCGCATGGTTTGCGCATCACCGACGCCCGCGCGCTCGAATCCGCGAAGGAAGCCGCGGGCGAAGTGCGTCTCGACATCGAGGCAGCGATCAGCCAGGGTTTGCCGAACACGCCGATGGCGCACGCGCACATCAGCGTCGTGTCGGGCAACTTCGTGACGGCGCGGCCGGTCGGCATTCTGGACGGCGTCGATTTCCAGCACACGGGCGTCGTGCGCAAGATCGACGGCGACTCGATCCGCCAGTCGCTCGCGTCGAACAAGCTCGTGCTGCTGTCGTCGCTCGGTTTTTCACCGACGGGCGAGGCATTCAATCTGTCGATGGAAGATGTCGCGTCCGCCGCCGCCATCGCGCTGCGCGCCGACAAGATCATTTTCGTCACCGAAATCGACGGCCTCGTCGATGCGGAAGGCGAACTCATCCGCGAATTGTCGCTCGACGACGCGTACCGTCTGCAAGAGAGCGGCGAGCTTCAGGGCGACACGGCGTTCTATCTCAAGCACACGGTGCGCGCGTGTCGCGGCGGCGTCGCGCGCGGTCACATCATTCCGTACGCGCTCGACGGCAGCGTGCTGCTCGAACTGTTCCTGCACGACGGCGTCGGCACGATGATCTCCTACGAGAACCTCGAAAGCCTGCGCGAAGCGACGCCGGACGACGTCGGCGGCATTCTCACGCTGATCGAGCCGCTCGAAACCGACGGCACGCTCGTGCGGCGCGGACGTCACCAGATCGAGCGCGATATCGACCACTTTTCGGTCATCGAGCACGACGGCGTGCTCTTCGGCTGCGCGGCGCTCTATCCGTACACGCAGGAGCGCATCGGCGAGATGGCGTGTCTGACCGTCGCGCCGGAAGCGCAAGGTTCGGGCGACGGCGAGCGCCTGCTGAAGCGCATCGAGCAGCGCGCCCGCGCACGCGGCCTCACGCGCATCTTCGTGCTGACGACGCGCACCGAGCACTGGTTCCTGAAACGCGGCTTCGTGAAGGTGACTGTGGACGATCTGCCCGAGGATCGCCGGCGCCTCTACAACTGGCAGCGCAAGTCGCTCGTCCTGATGAAGCAACTGTGAACACGATTTGAGAAGCGCACACTGCGCTTCGCCCCCGATACAGAGGAGAAACTCACAATGACCCGAATGGTTCAATGCGCGAAGCTCGGCAAGGAAGCCGAAGGACTGGATTTCCCGCCGCTGCCGGGCGAGCTCGGCAAGCGCATCTACGAAACGATTTCGAAGGAAGCCTGGCAAGGCTGGCTCAAGCAGCAGACCATGCTCATCAACGAGAATCGCCTGAACATGGCCGATCCGCGTGCGCGCCAGTACCTGATCAAGCAGACCGAGAAATATTTCTTCGGCGAAGGCGCCGATACGGCGTCCGGATACGTGCCGCCGCAAAGCTGAAATCGCGCTCCGTCGCACTGCAAAAACCGGCCCGGGCGGCCGGTTTTTTTTGTCGCCCGCGCGCCGGGAAATTGGTCCGCTTAGTACATCGGACCGGGACCGCGCGATCCGGCGCAAACCCAGGTCCGGCAAGGGTTAGCGCCGGTTCGGCGAGACCGCTCCGACAGGCAGGTTTGCACATCGTCTGTCATCGTGTTATCATCTTGCTCGTTATCAACAGCAATTCACCATCATTCACGCGCCATTGTTTCCGAATCAAGCTTCGGAGCATCGCGCGGTAGTGACAGTTTTCATACAAAGAGGCGCGTCGGTTTTTTAGCTGGTCTTACCAGACTCACGCCGGCCTTTTTCGTCTCAGGTTGTTTTTTCGCCGACGTCGCGGCCCACCCGCGGCAACTCAGTCGTTCAGCACTGCGTTCGCCGTCCGCACGTCAAACTCGTTTGTTTCATCCCGAGTGCAATTTCGCGACCCCACCCGCGCGAGGCACCGGCACCGTGTTTCTTTTCGCTTTTCAGCTTCGAGCCGCTCGGCCCCGAGGCTGTGGGGAGCCTTTGCTTCCGTCTTCCAAGCGTTCGCGGAGCCGTCACGAAACTGCACTGTCCAGGCAATTTGCGTCCGTCCTCCGCGGCGACGCACCCGACGTTCTTTGCGGGCGTTCGGGACCGAATACGGAGTTTTCGAACTATGTCTTCTCTTCAAGAGGGCCTTTGGCGCAACCGCGATTCATCCAGTCAGAAGTCCGATCTCACCCTCGACGACATCACCATCGTCGATCAATCCCTGCTGAAGCGCGCGGTCGGCGCCATGGCCATCGGTAATGCGATGGAATGGTTCGACTTCGGCGTGTACAGCTACATCGCCGTGACGCTCGGCAAGGTGTTCTTCCCGTCGAGCAGCCCGGCCGCGCAATTGCTGGCGACCTTCGGCACGTTCGCCGCCGCGTTCCTCGTGCGCCCGGTCGGCGGCATGGTGTTCGGCCCGCTCGGCGACCGCATCGGCCGCAAGCGCGTGCTCGCGATGACGATGATCATGATGGCCGTCGGCACGTTCTGTATCGGCATCATTCCGAGCTACGAGTCGATCGGCGTGCTGGCGCCGGTGCTGCTGCTCGTCGCGCGTCTCGTGCAGGGCTTTTCGACGGGCGGCGAGTACGGCGGAGCAGCGACCTTCATCGCCGAATTCTCGCCGGACAAGAAGCGCGGCTTCATGTCGAGCTTCCTCGAGTTCGGCACGCTCGTCGGCTATGTGCTCGGCGCGGGCGTGGTCGCGGTGCTGACCGCCGTGCTGTCGGAGACCGAGCTGCTGTCGTGGGGCTGGCGCATTCCGTTCATGATCGCGGGTCCGCTCGGCCTGATCGGTCTCTACATCCGGATGAAGCTCGAAGAAACGCCGGCGTTCCAGCGTGAAGCCGAAAAGGCCGAAGCCGTGTCGCACGAGACGACCAAGCAGCAGTTCCGCGAAACGCTCATGGAGCAATGGAAGCCGCTGCTGCAATGCGTGGGCCTCGTGCTGATCTTCAACGTGACCGATTACATGGCGCTGTCGTATCTGCCGAGCTATCTGTCGGCGACGCTCAAGTTCAACGAGACGCACGGCCTGTTCATCGTGCTCGTCGTGATGGTGCTGATGATGCCGCTCACGCTTTTCGCGGGCCGTCTGTCGGATGCGATCGGTCGCAAGCCCGTGATGCTCGCGGGATGCATCGGCCTCCTGGTGCTGTCGATTCCTTCGCTGTCGCTGATCCGCATGGGCACGGTCCCGTCGATCTTCGCGGGCATGATGATTCTCGGCGCGCTCTTGTCGACGTTCACGGGCGTGATGCCGTCCTCGCTGCCGGCCCTCTTCCCGACGAAGATCCGCTACGGCGCGCTCGCGATCGGCTTCAACGTGTCGGTGTCGCTGTTCGGCGGCACGACGCCGCTCGTCACGGCATGGCTCGTCGACAAGACCGGCAACCTGATGATGCCGGCGTACTATCTGATGGGCGCGTCGCTGATCGGTATCGTGTCGGTGCTCGCGCTGCACGAGACGGCGAAGAAGCCGCTGAAGGGTTCGCCCCCGTCCGTGGCGACGAAGTCGGAGGCGCATGCGATCCTGCGCGGCCATCGTGAAGCCGCCGAAATGGACGATGCGTTCCCGGAAGGCACGGTACGCGCATAAGCGTTCAGCCTTGCCGACCTGAACCGCCGAAGGGCCGGTGCATCGCGCGCCGGCCCTTTTTCATTCGAGCAGCGAGACGATGCGCGCGTCGACGCTGCCGTCGTCGATATCGAGCAGCGCCAGCGTGACCGGCAATCTGAAGCGGCGCGGCCCCGCGCTGCCGGGATTCACGAAGAGCACATCGCCACGTCGCTCGATGAGCGGTTTGTGCGAATGCCCGGTCACGACGACATCGATGCCGTCGAGTTCCTTCGGCACTTCGGCGATATCGTGGACGACGTGGATCGTCGCATCGCCGAGCTCGATGCACGCGTGCGCGGGCAAGTGCGCGAGATCGTCGCCGATATCGTTGTTGCCGCGCACGGCCGTGAGCGGCGCGACGGACGCGAGCGTATCGAGCACGTCGCGCCTGCAGATATCGCCCGCGTGGATGATGTGCGCGCAACCGCGCAATGCATCGAGCGCTTCGGGGCGCACGAGGTTGTGGGTATCGGAGATGAGACCGACGCGCATCACGCTTCTTCGTTCGCGAGCATGCGCTCGATGCGTCGGTCGGGCACGAGCCACAGGGCAGCGACGAGCGCGTAGAGCGTCGCGGCGATCCACGGCTGCCAGAACGAAACGGCGATCGCCACGAGATAGACCAGCACGGAAAGCTTGCCCTTGCGATCCGCGCCGACCGCGCGTTCTAGCGCGACGTTTTCGCCGTGCATCGATATGAGCGTGCGCGTGAGGATGTACCACGCGACGGCCGTCATGAAGAGCACGAAGCCGTAACAGGCTGTCGGCACCGGGGTCAGGTGGTTCTCGCCCATCCAGTTGGTCGTGAACGGAAAGAGCGACAGCCAGAAAAGCAGGTGCAGATTCGCCCACAACACGCGGCCGTTCACGCGCTGGATCGCGTGACACAAGTGATGGTGATTGCTCCAGTAGATGCCGACGTAGATGAAGCTCAGCACGTACGCACAGAATACGGGCAAGAGCGGCGTGAGCGCGGCGAAGTCCTCTCCGTGCGGCACTTTCAACTCCAGCACCATGATCGTGATGATGATAGCGATCACGCCATCGCTGAATGCTTCGAGCCGGGTCTTGCCCATCGTGGGTTCTCGCGCCTGAATCGGTGCCGCCGATTATGCGGGAGTGGCGAAATCTTGTCGAACGGATTGGCCGACGGCGACCCGCCCGGCTTTGGCGCGCTGCCGTGCGATGGTAGAATCGCGTCCGCCCTGCCGGGGTGATGAAATTGGTAAACATAGCGGACTTAAAATCCGCCGCCTCACGGCTTGCCGGTTCGAGTCCGGTCCCCGGCACCAGGCCTCCATCGCGTTTCATCTAAAAACCCGGCAGCGTCATGCTTGTGGGGCTTTGTCTCTTGTCTTTGTCCGGTTTTCACCGTCTACGGTGGGGGCACTTCAGGGCATTTTGGCGGCGCAGCGACCTCTCGCGGGATGCCCTCCGGTTTATGCCCCGCGGGTGCCGCCATGTCTTCCGCCGATGTCCCCACGTGACGCGAGAAGCTCTCGAAGTCATGCCAGCCGGAGGCAAGTACGGGTCGATGACGTATCGTTTCGCGGGGCGGAGGAGCGTCTTGCGCTCGGCTTCCTTTCGGACGTCACCCTCGCGGCCATGCGCAAAAGCATTCGGTCGCCGTGATAGTGGCTTTGCTCAGTTCAAACCCCATTTCGATGCTCTTGATCTGCTTCGCTCGCTTCAGCGCCAAGGACGAAACAGCCAGGCGTCCTGTGCCCGTCACCCTGCCGACGTGACCCAACCAGTCCGTTGCCATCTCGTCCGCGCTAGATCGGAAAACGTCGGAGCACTGCTGAAGCGCAATATCCCCCGGATGGTTAAACGTCAAATTGCTTCGAAATACTACCTATATCGCACCGCCATCGAGAGGAGGTGGCATGTCGTTTCCCGAATGGGGATATTCCTATAACGCGCTTTACGTGCCACTGGCCGGAGACTGGCACTGCGCGTTGATGCCTGCACGCGAATGCCAAAGGTAGATCGTGGATGGCAGTTGTCCTACGAAGAACGCAAGCAAAAAAAATTTAACGGGAAGACCGGATCGAACAGGACAAGCAGGACTTCGACCGCCTGTCGTGAATTCGACCGTGTTGGCGCGTTCGCGCGTGCGAACGTCGATGCGGGACGCCGGGTTTGCGCGCTCGTCCATCCACTGGCAGGCGAATGACATACCCGCACCCGATATTTCAAAGATCTACCGAGCTTCAGCGGATTGGTACCTGCCGACAATGGCGACTACATTGCCAACTTCCATGATTGGGCTAACTGACAAGGCCGCCAATGACTGAG
This sequence comes from Caballeronia sp. J97, assembly GCF_905220305.1. Taxonomy (NCBI): domain Bacteria; kingdom Pseudomonadati; phylum Pseudomonadota; class Betaproteobacteria; order Burkholderiales; family Burkholderiaceae; genus Caballeronia; species Caballeronia sp. J97. Next base: position 432,565 of record NZ_CAJMZL010000001.1, read on the forward strand.
CATCCACTCGCATACGCAACGCTTCACATAATGGGGGATTCTGTGCGTCCAGAATTCTGGACGAGATATTTTGGCGTAAGACCTGATACTGCCATCGAAAAAGGGAAGCCTTTTGTCACCCCATCCGGACGCGAAAGTCGCAGTCCCGGTCGGGTCGGGCTTTGGGGAGTTCAAAGCCGCGGCACGGTTGAAAGCAACGAGCTGGAGCCGCATCTGCGATACCTCATCAAGCGGTTGAACCTGACGCGTGGCGATCTTCGGGCGACCCTGGATCGGGAGAGCGTGCAAATTCGGTTCTACTGCTACTGGCGCAACGAATCGGGCGACCGTGTGCCGCATGTACCGGACGATATCCGCGCGATGATGGAGGCCATCGGCGGAACCGTCGAAATTGATGAATACCGGTAAGCAGCCAAAAAAAACGCCGACAGTTACAGCGTGGCCTTACCCTGCCGGCAGCACAAACATTCGAAGCTTGCGGTGGCAATCATGATCGGCCCCGGCACCAGGATGCAAGGCGCTCATTCGCCTCTCACACCGCATTCAACAACCGCTCCGCATCCCTCACCGCATCGAACAGCGCCTCGATCGCCGTATCGCGTTCGAGCAGGCACACGTGCTCGATATCGAACGGCAGCGCATCCACGCCGACGAACCGCACCGTGCCGCCGAAGCAGTCGCGCGCCTTGCCGCTGCGCACCGAGGCGATGTAGTTCGGGGTGATGTACAGGGCGACGGGCATCATGGCGGCCTCCGCGCGGGTCCGGTCGATGAACCCGAGTCTAGCGATGCGCGCCCGCCCACTGCACCCGCCTTACGCGGGGGTACGCTCCCCTCTCACGCAGCCCCGCCGCCTACACCGCATGGCCGAGCACGCGCGCGACGTAATGCCGTCCCCAAGCCTCGCCATGCGCGATCGCCTCGGCGACAGTCTCGAACGGGCCGTGATCGCCCGTCATCTCGCCGGAATCGTCGGCGAGCGTCGAGCCGTGCACCGGCTTCCGGTCGAGCCGCGTCACGCGCACGCGGATCGCGTAGCGCTCGGACGGGGGAGCCGCCTCCGCATCGCCTTCGGCCGCGAGCAGCCGGGGCACGGCCTGCATGGCGAGCAGGTAATCGCCTACTTCGATGTCCTTCTGCATGGCGGTCGTCTCCATCGGTGAGGCACGCGCTGATCGAATGACAGTGCCGATTGTGCTACCGCATCGCTCAACAAAACAAGCAGTCGCGCGCCGTAATGCACTACAGTGATGCACTGCGGCACGCGTGTTATAAAGCTCCGCCCGACCACATCCCGCCGCGGCGCACCCCGCCGCAGCGGGGACTGACCGAATTCACCGATGAACCATCGCACCCGCCATCTGCTGCTCGTCCTGCTCACGATTCCGCTCGCTTACCTCGCCGGCTGCACGTCGTATTACAAGAACGTCGAAGCCTGCAAGGACAAGATGCGCGCCGACTATCCCGACGCCGCCAGCGCGCCGTTGAAAATCACCGGTTCCGGCGCGAGTTATCATGGCTCGCGGGTGATCGTGCACGGCACGATCCAGAATCCGCCGAAGCCTCCGGCCACCAAACCGGCGCCGGTGTCCGCGGCCGCCGAATGCACGTTCAGCGAAACCTCGATGACCGGCTTCCAATGGCTCGTCCCTGCGAAGCTCGCGCCGAAGCCGCCGGTCGCCGCATCCGACGAATAAGCCAGCAAACTCTCCGCAACGAGGAGATCCACGCGCATGCTGCTCGCCCAGATCAGCGATCTGCACATCACGCCGCCGGGCACGCTCGCCTACGGCCGCGTCGATACGGCCGCGTATCTCGCCCGCGCGATCGGCGTCATCAACGCGCTCGATCCGCGCCCTGACGCCGTGCTCGTCACCGGCGATCTCGTCGATGCGGGCGGCATCGACGAATATCGGCATCTGCGCGCGCTGCTCGACACGCTCGCGATGCCGTGGCGCGCGATCCCCGGCAATCACGACGATCGCGCGAATCTGCGCGCGGTGTTCGGCGATCGCCCCGAACTCGCGGGCGCTGACGGTTTTCTGCAATACGCATTCGACGTCGCCGAAGTCCGCGTGATCGCGCTCGACACGCTCGATCCCGGTTCCGGCGCGGGCCGCCTCTGCCCGACGCGCCTCGCCTGGCTCGAAGCGCAGCTCGACGCATGCCGCGACAGGCCGGTCATGATCGGCATGCATCATCCGCCGATCGCGTGCGGCATCGGCTTCATGGACGCGATCCGCCTCGCGCCCGACGACAGCCGCGCGCTCGAGGCGCTCGTGCAGCGTCATCCGAATGTCGAGCGCATCGTGTGCGGTCACGTGCATCGTGCGATCAGCGCGCGCTTCGGCGGCACGATCGTATGGTGCGCGCCGTCGACGGCGCATCAGGTCGCATTGCAACTGAAACCCGACAGTCCGGACGCGTTCGTCATGGAACCGCCTGCATTCGGACTGCATCTGTGGCGCGCCGGTCTCGGCCTCGTCACGCACTGCGTGAGCGTCGACCAGGGCGGCGGGCCGCAGCCTTTCTGACGGCGCGCTGCGGCGCGCACGCGTCTTCAGTATGATCGGCGGCTGGTCTCAATCGCCTTCGGTCCATGCCCGCTTCGTCGCAATCGAATCCTCCGGCGCGCCATCCGCACTACTCGCGCGCCACGCTGTTGCTGCTCGCGACGATCGCGGGCCTGTCGGTCGCGAATATCTACTTCAATCAGCCGCTGCTCGGCGACTTTCGCGCGAGTTTCCCCGACAGCGCCTGGCTGATCGGCGCCGTGCCCGCTTCGACGCAACTCGGCTACGCGCTCGGCATGCTCGTGCTCGCGCCGCTCGGCGACCGGTTCGACCGGCGTCTGCTGATCCTGCTGCAACTCGCGGCGCTCGGCGCATCGCTCGTGGCCGCGGCGAGCGCGCCGACGCTCGTGGTGCTGATCGCGGCGAGCCTCGCGATCGGCATCGTCGCGACGATCGCGCAGCAGGCCGTGCCCTTCGCCGCCGAGCTCGCGCCCGCCGCCGAGCGCGGCCACGCCGTCGGCACGGTGATGAGCGGGCTCCTGCTCGGCATCCTGCTCGCGCGCACGGTGTCCGGCTTCGTCGCGGAATACTTCGGCTGGCGCGCGGTATTCGGCGCCTCGGTGCTCGCGACGATTGCACTGGCGATAGTCGTGATCGCACGGCTGCCGAAGAGCCGGCCGACCTCGACGCTCAGCTACGGCAAACTGCTCGCCTCGATGTGGCATCTGACGGTGCGAAACCGCGCGCTGCGCGAGGCGGCGCTGACCGGCGGCGCGCTCTTCGCCGCATTCAGCATCTTCTGGTCGGTGCTGACGCTGCTGCTCGCGGGCGAGCCCTTTCACATGGGTCCGCAGGCGGCGGGCCTGTTCGGCATCGTCGGCGCGGCGGGGGCACTCGCCGCGCCGCTCGCCGGCAAATCCGCCGACAAGCGCGGCCCGCGCGCCGTCATCTCGCTGTGCATCGGGCTCGTCGCGCTGTCGTTCGTCGTGTTCGCGCTCTCGGCGAAGAGCATCGCGGGGCTGGTCGTCGGCGTGATCGTGCTCGATGTCGGCGTGCAGGCGGCGCAGATCTCGAACCAGTCGCGCATCTACGCGCTCGAGCCCGAAGCCCGCAGCCGCGTGAACACGGTCTACATGGTCGCGTATTTCATCGGCGGGGCGCTGGGATCGGGGACCGCATCGCTCGCGTGGCAGGCAATGGGCTGGACGGGCGTCTGTTTAGCCGGTCTGGCGGCGGCGGGGCTCGCGGCGATCAGCCACTGGCGCGGGCGTGAGCGGCGCTAGCGCTTCAGCCTCGCGCACGCGCGTAATCGTGCATCGCGTCGAGCACGCGATCGAATTCGAGCGATTTATCGAAGAAGTGCCGAACGCCGTATTGCAGGCAGCGCTCGCGATAGGTCGGCAGCGCGTGATTGGTGAGCACCGCGACGAAAGCGCCCGGCGAGCGCTGCGCGCCGCACGCTTCGAGCCACGCGAGCACGTCGATGCCCGAGCCGCGCTTCAGTTGCAGATCGACGATCACCGCGTCGAACGACTGCGACGACAGCAGCGCGATGGCATCGTCCGGCGCATCGGCGAACGCGGTCACGCGCCACGGGCCGAGCGCTTCGATCGCCTCGGTCAGGCTGCGGCGAATCAGCGGCGAATCCTCGATCAGCAGCACCGCGAGCGGCATCTTCCGCGCGCCCGGCTGCTCGCTCCGGTCGTCTGTGGTGATCTGATTGCCCACGGCGGGCGCCCTCCGGCAATGCTCTCGCGAATTTCGAACAGCGCGCTGCCTGCTATTCGATCAGGCCGTTCTTGATCGCGTAATACGTGAGGTCGGCGTTGTTGGAGAGTCGCATCTTTTCGAGCACGCGCGCGCGATACGTGCTCACCGTCTTCACCGACAGATGCAGCTCTTGCGCGATTTCCGTCGGAATGCGGCCGCCCGCGAGCTTGCAAAAGATCTGGAACTCGCGCTTCGACAGCATTTCGTGCGGCCGTTCGGCGGCGGGCTTGTCGAGCTTGTCGGCGAGCGCATCCGCGATGAACTCCGACAAATAGCGATGCCCGCGCGCGACCGTGCGGATCGCGCGGACGATTTCATCGGGTGCGGCATCCTTGTTCAGATAACCGCTCGCGCCCGCCTTCAGCAGGCTGATCGCGTACTGACTCTCCGGAAAGCCCGAGAGCATCAGCACGCCCTGCTCCGGGCGGATCTGCTTGATCACGCGCAAGGTGTCGACGCCGTTCTTGTCAGGCATCGCGATGTCGAGCAAGACGACATCGAACGCCTGCGCGCGCACGAGCGCGATGGCTTCGTCGCCGGTGGCGGCTTCGGCGGCGACTTCCATGTCGGGCTCGTCCGCGACGAACTGCCGGAACCCGCTGCGCACGATCGCATGGTCGTCGGCTATCAGGACTCGGATCATTCGCGTCGTCCGCGCGGCCGGCGGCTCTTGTAGTAGTTGATCGGCCATTTTGTGCAGACGCCGGGCGCGCGCCCGGCGGCATCGTCCTTAACCGTTGCGGCCTTCCAGCAGATCGGCCATGTCGTCGGCGTGCTCTTCCTCGACGGCCAGAATGTCCTCGAAGATGCGCCGCGTCGTGACATCCTTGTCGCCGAGATAGCGGATGATCTCGCGATACGTGTCGATCGCGATCCGCTCCGCGATCAGGTTCTCGCGAATCATGTCGATCAGGTCCTTGCCTTCGCTGTACTCGGAATGCGAGCGCGACGAGAGACCATCGGGCGCGAAATTCGGCGCGCCGCCGAGTTGCACGATGCGCTCGGCGAGCGTATCGGCGTGCTGCTGCTCCTCGTTCGCGTGCTCCAGAAACTCCTGCGCGACGGCTTCCGAATGGATGCCCTTCGCCATGAAATAGTGGCGCTTGTAGCGCAGCGTGCAGACGATTTCGGTGGCGAGCGAGTCATTGAGCAGCTTCAGCACCGTTTCCCGGTCGGCGCCGTAGCCGGTCGTGACCGCGCCTTCGTCCATGTGCTGCCGCGCATCGGCGCGAATTTTCTCGACATCGAGAACGAAGGCGTCCTTGGATTGACTCGGCGCAGCCTTTACAGCAGACGATTTGGACATTTGGTTCGCTCCTCTGTGATGGGTGAGATGACGTTTCGCTGGAGCAGGCTTTTGCCAGCGGCGGGCATAGTGCCTTGCTATCCAATCAGAAGCTCCGATGCATGCACCATGCCTGACCCCTCGAAAAAACCGCGCGACGGTCGTGAAAACCACGCGCGGCTTGATGGCTCATGGCTTTCGCCCGGACGGACATCACGTTCGGAACACGCCGAGCAGCAGAGTGACCACGAACACGACGAGGAAAATGAAGAAAAGAATCTTCGCGATTTCCGCCGCGCCGGCCGCGATGCCCGTAAAACCGAACACGGCCGCGATGATGGCGATGACGAAGAAGACGGCAGCGTAGTGAAGCATGTGACCTCCTTCCGGAATTGTTGAAAACGTGTTGTCGATGCGTGCGCGCCGGCGCTAATCGATCGCCTTTTTAGTAATGACGAAGCCGAGCACGAGAAACACGACGCACAGGATCAGGAACAGCACGAACAGGAATTTGGCGATGGCCGCGGCGCCGGCGGCGACGCCCGTGAACCCCAGCACGCCCGCGATCACGGCCACGATCGCGAAAAACAATGCCCACTTTAGCATGATCGTTCCCCGTATGAATGGATGACGGAACCATCGTAGCCATGCGTCTCACAGCGCGCATTCGGGCAGGCTCCTTTTTTGCTGTGGGAATCCACCGACACTCGCTTTCAAATCGGCTGCTCGAAGTGAAACGCCGGACGACCGACACCATGAGCCACGTACCGCCCACCGCGATACCGACGATCCTGCCCGACGACGCGCCGTCTTTCGCCGCCGACGAACCCGTCATGCCGCCCGCGCCGAAAGGCATCGCGCGCCGCGCCGCGCGTTTCAACGAATGGATGCGCCGCTATAGCTGGGCGGTGGCGATGACGGTCGCGATCGTCATCACGGTCGGCGGTCTCGTGATTCTGGAATCGGGACGGATGCGCATCGCGTCGGAATACGAAACCGCGCTCGACGCAAAGGGCGCGACCGCGCAGCTCTCGATGCTCGCCGCCGACATCGCCACGCTCACCGCCGACGAACGCGGCTTCGCGCTGAAGGCAGACGATGCGTATCAGGCTCATTTCACGGAGACGGCCGAGCGCGTGCGGCGCACGCTGGCATCGCTCGATGCGTATTACCGGCGCATCGGCGACGACACCGCGCTCGCGAGCTTCGCGCAAATCCGCGCCGCCGCCGATGATGAAATCGCGCAAGGCACGGTGCGCCTCGCCGATCCGTCCAGGGACGCCGCCGCCCGCGCAAGCGCGCTCGCCCTGCCGCCGCCGGAGACGAGCGCCACCCTGGACGCGGCGCTGTCGCTATTGCGTCTGAACGAGGAGCAGCGCGCACAGCACGCGCTCGACGCGAGCCGCGCCGATCAGCGCATCTCCACGCTCTGCGTCGCCGCGTTGTGCGCGCTCAATATCGTGTTGTTCATCCTGCTCTTTCGCAATCTCGGCATTCAGCTCGACAAGCAGGCGCGCGTGCAGAAGGCGCTCATCACGCAGCAGGAAGAGCTCGATCAGCTCGTGTTCGCGCGCACCCGTCAGCTCGAAGCGCTCGCGTGGCACTTGCAATCGGTCAGCGAGAACGAAAAGACCGAGCTCGCGCGCGAACTGCACGACGAGCTCGGCTCGATCCTCACGGCGAGCAAGATGGATGTCGCATGGGTGCGCGGCAAGCTGAAGGACGCCGAGCCCGCGATGGCCGAGAAACTCGCGCGCGCGCTCGGCAATCTGGATCAGGGCATCGCGCTGAAGCGGCGCATCATCGAGGACATGCGGCCGACGGTGCTCGCCAATTTCGGCCTCGTGACCGCGCTGCGATCGCTCGCCGACGAAGCCGCGCAACGCAACGGCTGGAGCGTCGAATTCGATCTGCCGGGCGAGGACGTGAAGCTCGGCGAGGCGATCGAGATCGCGCTCTTCCGGGTCGCGCAGGAAACGCTGACGAACGCGGCGAAATATGCGCACGCGAAGCGCATCCGCGTCGCGCTGACCGTCGATGAAGACAGCGTGTCGCTCTCGATCACCGACGACGGCATCGGCATCCGGCCGCAGGATCTGAAGCGCACGCAGACGCATGGGCTCGTCGGCATGCGCCAGCGCGTGTCGGCGCGCGGCGGACGCTTCGAGATCGAGCGCGTGTCGCCGCACGGCACGGCGATCAGCGTGTCGATGCCGCGCGAGCGCAGCGCCGATGCGTCCATCGGCGAGGCTTGCGCGTAGGACGACGCCGACACGAAATGCGGACGCCGCCGACACGAAAATCGCACGCGTACCTACAGCCTGTAAGCGTGCGCTTTTTTATGATTGACCACACCGGTAAGGCCGGGCGTCGAATCGGCGTCCGTCAACCAGAAACGATGCGCGAACCGATTCCTGTCACGCATTTCAACTCCAAGGGGAAAACACATGAGTCGACTCATCGCTCTACTGCTCATCGCTGGCACGGCGGCTCTCGCAGGCTGCAATACCGTTTCGGGAGCCGGTCAGGACATCTCGAAGGGTGGCCAGGCCATCACGAACTCCGCGGAGCAGCACAAGTAACACGCGAGGCGCGCCGCGATATCGCGGCGTTCCCGCTCGGGCGTTCCATAGCGTTGATGTAGTTCCCTGTCTTCCCGCCACGCTCGCGTGGCGGGATTTTTTCGTCGTCGCCCGTTGCGCGAGGCGCAAAAAAACCCGGCCGTTTCAACCCGGCCGGGCTTCGCATTTGAAGGCGCTTCAGATCACTGCGTATCGGGCAATTCCAGCGCCGGCTGCTGCGTGTTGCCGCCCTGCGCGACCAGCACGCGAATCTTCTCCGGCACCAGTTGCGATGCTGCATTCCCCGAAGGCAGCGTCGTCACGAGCCAGTCCGCGTTGTTGACGAGATCGAACGAGGCCGATCGGTAGACCGGCGTCTTCGAGCCCGGCAGCGTCGCGATGAGCTGATAGGTGCCGCCCGATACGTAGATCGAATCCTGCGTCGTCGCGGGCACGGCGTTCTTGTAGGCGACGCCCGCCATCGTCGGACTGACTGTCGAGATGTTCGTGTTCGGCGCGACGAGATAGATGTCGAGGTTCGGCGCGTTCGTCGATGCGTTGAACGCACGCACCCGCGCGCTGCCCGATAGCAGGCCCTTGTCGAACGGATCGTCGATGACCGCGATCGACGGCACGAAGCCCGCGTCCGGCAGCGCGATCACCGTGTACTCATGCCCTTTCGCCGCGTTCGAGATGCTCGTGTCGGTGGCGAGCTGCGTCGTCGTGTTGACGGCCGCGTAGGAGAAGTTGTGCTGGCCGGTGTCGATGTTCGCGAAGTTGGTCACCGCCTTGTACGCGAGGTTGGGCTGCAGGATCTTGCTGTTGTCGTAGAAGTCGACGTTCGGCCCGCTCGGAATCGCGTGGATGAAATGAACCTGCGGCTGAGTGACGCCGATTTCCTTGCCCACGTCGTCGGAGCTTCCGCCGCAAGCGGAGAGCAATGAGGCGACGGCGGCAAGCGCGGCAGCAGTGCGGATGAGCTTCATGGTTCCACCTTCCCTTATTTTGATTTGATCGACCACCTCGTCATCCGGGTCCGGACGATCCGACCTCCGCGAGACTTCGCACGCGTTTGAGTCGCCGGCCCCGATTCTTTTTCGCCTGTCGGCACGAACACACCGCCGATGGGGCGTCGGCGTTCAGCAATGGGCATGCCCCGCGATGGTGCGGTGAAGCCGCGAATAACCCGCCGAGCCTTGTGCGGCGGGTGCTTCGGATTCGTTAGAGGAATCGCTCGAGAGGTGGAAAGCGGGTTGCACGGCGCTGCGTCGTGAGATGCAGGCCGTAGTCCGGCGGAAGCGCTTGTTGCAAGAAAGGCGTGCTCAGAGGAGCCCGCGCCGCCGATAGTCGAACCAGAAGGAGAGCCCGACGGAAAGCAGAATGACGACCGTCGCGATGACGGTCCACTGCGTGACGATTTCGCCGAGCAGCAATGCTCCGAGCATCACAGCGACGACCGGATTCACATAGAGACAGCTCGTCGCGACGATCGTGCTCGTATTGCGGATCAGGAAGTTGTACGCGACATACGCGGCCATCGAACCGATCACCACGAGATAGACGAACGAAAATCCCGCGCCGACGCCGACATGCCCGAGCCGTTCGCCCGACGCGAGCGCGATGGCCGTCGCGATCAGTCCGCCCAGTCCGATTTGCAGCGCCGTCGACATCAGCAGATCGGAAGGCTGCGGCAGGCGCGTCGCCAGATGCGCGCCGCCTGCCCAGAAGATCGCGGCGCACAGGATCGCCAGCGTGCCGGCCGTGGAACTCGGCGAAGGGTCGCCGTGATTCAGCAACACGATGCCGATCAATCCGAGCGCCACCGCGAACCATTCGCCCTTCGCGACGCTGCGGCCCGCGAGCGCGGCGAAGATCGTCGCGAAGAGCGGCACCGTGGCGACCATCACGGCAGCCGTGCCGGTTCCCACCGTGCGCATGCCGTAGGCCATCATCCCGCTCGACAGCCCTTCCAGCAACGTGCCGACGATCGCCGCATTGCGCACTTCGCGCGCGCTCGGCCACGCCGCCTTGCGATGCACGGCGATCGCGAACAACCCGATGCCGGCGAACAGATTGCGCAGACCGCCGAGCATGAGCGGCGGAAACGATTCGAGCGCGAGATGGATGCCGAGATACGTCGATCCCCACACGAGATACACGACCGTCAGCGCGAGCGCGACCTGCCCTTTGAAGGAGCGCGGCGCGCGAAACGGGAAACGGTCAGGGAAGCTGAACGGCAGGCGCGGCGGAGGCAGAGCGGACATGCATTACTCCGCGACGGCTGCGCGCCGGACGATTGCAGGCAAGACCGGGGAATACGCGACGGCGGAAACCAGACTGAACGACATGACGGAACGGAGAAGTGCGATTGCGCGAGGACAGACCGCGCGATCCCCGGGAAAACCCGGAAATCCGCGGCGCCCGCCATTATGCAGTAAGCGCCGAAAGCAGTCGCACAACTTTACGAATGGTTGCCAAGACGCCACGCCCCGGTGTAACGTGTCGGCTGCTAACGCGGGGGTCCTGCGTTGCACATCGCGGTTTCGATCGTTGGTTCGACGGAATCGCTTCGTGTGGCGTGGGTGAGAAATACCCTTTGAACCTGATCTGGATAATGCCAGCGCAGGGAAGCGTTCGGGTTCCACGGTCCGCAGCATCCGCGCCACTTCTACCGAACCCGTACCTTTCCATCTCGTTCCTCCCTGTTTAGCTCCTGAATCGGCCGAGTTCGGCGGCGTTCGTCCGCGCGTCGGCAAATAAACCATCCCTACAGGAGAGACAGCACATGAATGCCAATCCGAAGTTTCTGTCCGAAAACGCTGTCGTCGATGCCGCCGCCATCGCGCCGCTGCCGAACTCGCGCAAGGTCTACGTGACCGGCTCGACGCCCGACATCCGCGTGCCGATGCGCGAGATCACGCAATCGGACACGCCCGACGGCTTCGGCGGCGAAAAGAATCCGCCGGTCTACGTGTACGACACGTCCGGCCTGTACACCGACCCGGACGCGAACATCGATATCCGCTCGGGCCTGCCCGCACTGCGCGGCGCGTGGATCGAAAAGCGTGGCGACACGGAGGAACTGAGCGGTCTGTCGAGCGATTTCGGCCGCGAGCGCGCCGCCGATCCGAAAACCGCCGAACTGCGCTTCCCCGGCCTGCATCGCAAGCCGCGCCGCGCGCTCGACGGCAAGAACGTCTCGCAGATGCATTACGCGCGACAAGGCATCGTCACGCCGGAGATGGAGTACATCGCGATTCGCGAGAATCAGCGGCGCGCCGAATATCTCGAAAGCCTGCGCAACAGCGGCCCCAACGGCGAAAAGCTCGCGAACATGATGGGCCGCCAGCATCCCGGCCAGGCCTTCGGCGCGGCTGCGTTCGGCAAGGACGCGTTGAAGGAGATCACGCCGGAATTCGTGCGCGAGGAAGTGGCGCGCGGCCGCGCGATCATCCCGGCGAACATCAATCACCCGGAAAGCGAGCCGATGATCATCGGCCGGAACTTCCTCGTGAAGATCAACGCGAACATCGGCAATTCGGCGGTGACGTCGTCGATCGGCGAGGAAGTCGACAAGATGACCTGGGCGATCCGCTGGGGCGGCGACACGGTGATGGATCTGTCGACCGGCAAGCACATTCACGAAACGCGCGAGTGGATCATCCGCAACTCGCCGGTGCCGATCGGCACGGTGCCGATCTATCAGGCGCTGGAAAAGGTCAACGGAAAGGCCGAAGACCTCACGTGGGAAATCTTCCGCGACACGCTGATCGAGCAAGCCGAGCAAGGCGTCGACTACTTCACGATCCACGCCGGCGTGCGTCTGCAATACGTGCCGCTGACCGCGAATCGCATGACGGGCATCGTGTCGCGCGGCGGCTCGATCATGGCGAAATGGTGCCTCGCGCATCACAAGGAAAGCTTCATCTACGAGCACTTCGAAGACATCTGCGAAATCATGAAGCAATACGATGTCTCGTTCTCGCTCGGCGACGGCCTGCGCCCCGGCTCCATCTACGACGCCAACGACGAAGCGCAACTGGGCGAGCTCAAGACGCTCGGCGAACTCACGCAGATCGCGTGGAAGCACGACGTGCAGGTGATGATCGAAGGCCCCGGCCACGTGCCGATGCAGCTCATCAAGGAAAACATGGACCTGCAGCTGGAATGGTGCGACGAAGCGCCGTTCTACACGCTCGGACCGCTCACGACCGACATCGCGCCGGGCTACGACCACATCACGTCCGGCATCGGCGCCGCGATGATCGGCTGGTTCGGCACCGCGATGCTCTGCTACGTCACGCCGAAGGAGCATCTCGGCCTGCCGAACAAGGACGACGTGAAGGAAGGCATCATCACCTACAAGCTCGCGGCGCACGCGGCCGATCTGGCGAAGGGTCATCCGGGCGCGCAGGTGCGCGACAACGCGCTCTCCAAGGCGCGTTTCGAGTTCCGCTGGGAAGACCAGTTCAATCTCGGCCTCGATCCGGACAAGGCGCGCGAGTTCCACGACGAAACGCTGCCGAAAGACTCCGCCAAAGTCGCGCATTTTTGCTCGATGTGCGGCCCGCACTTCTGCTCGATGAAGATCACGCAGGACGTGCGCGACTTCGCCGCGAAGCAGGGCGTCAGCGAGACCGAGGCGCTCGCCAAGGGCATGGAGACGAAGGCGATCGAGTTCGTAAAGAAGGGCTCGGAGATCTATCAGCCGACGTGATCCTTCTTGCTTGCTGACAACGGCCTGTCGCAATCCATGTGCGACAGGCCGTTTTTCCACGCGCATCGGGCGCAAAGCCTTGTCGGGCTTGAATGGGCGGTTGATCCGATCATTCGGGCATCGTTCCTGCTGACGTGCGAATGAACCGGCGAAAACCGTAGCGGCCTGGTTGGCCAACGCAGAAACGGTCGCACCGCGCCTTTCCTCGGCGCGGCCGAACCCCAGCCGATTCATCTCGTCATCGAATTGGAGAGTCGACATGAAAAACATCAAACAGATCGGCGCCGCTGCAATGGTCGTTGCGTTTCTGGGAGGATTGACCGCTTGCGGCGACATGACCACGCGTCAACGGGATACCGCCATCGGCGCCGGCGTCGGCGCGGCCGGCGGAGCGGTGATCGGCGGCAGCGCGCTTTCGACCCTGGGCGGCGCGGCGGTCGGCGGCGTCATCGGCAATCAGGTCGGCAAGTAGCGAATCAGCCATCGGGCGACGGAACGGACGCAGTTCCCCGCCCGAAACATCTCATCGTTTCATTTTTGTTACAAAAAGGCGCACTCCTAGATGTTTTGTAGCATCTCGCCGGCCGCCGCCCTCGCCTCGTTCGGCTAAGCTGTTTATTAACGGACCCTTCGCTTCGAAACCCCTCCAAGAGTCCGGCTAGCCGCAGCGCAAGGAGCCGCATCATGATTGCCGCCCGCAGTATTTCCGGACCCAGAACGGCCGCCGCCGCGCTCGCCGTCGGGCTTCTTCTCAGCGGGTGTTATTACCCTTATGGGTATCCGGCCTATCCGGCTTATCCGCCTGCTCCGGTCGTCGGCACGACCTATACGCAGCGGGAATTCGCGCTGCCCGCTTCGGGCACCGCAGCCAACACCGCGTCATCCGCGACGCTGCCGCCGCAGTATGAATACGCCGTCGGATCGCCTTACTCGGACTACTACCAGACGTACCCGTACCCTTACCCGTATTATCCGGCCGCGTACTACGGGTATCCCTATTACGGCTACGGTTACGGATATGGCTATCCGGCCGTCTCGTTCAGCTTCGGCTACTGGGGCGGCGGCGGTTGCTGCTGGGGTCACGGATGGCACGGCGGTGGCGGCGGGTGGCATGGCGGCGGGTGGCATGGCGGCGGGTGGCATGGCGGCGGGTGGCATGGCGGCGGAGGCGGATGGCACGGTGGCGGCAGCGCCTGGCATGGCGGCGGAGGCGGCGGCCACGGCCACTAACCGTTCGAGCGCGTTACACAAAACGAGACAGAAAGCCGTTTTGCGCGCCCTCACGTAACGCGGCTGCAACATTTTCTGATCGACGCACGCCGTCGCGCGTAAATTCGCCACTGTGCGCCCGCGCACTTTCCTTATCCGACAAGGCTTCGCCACTATTCGCCAGATGTTTGGCACGGTTTTGGCTATCGATCTCCCCTAATCGCGCCGCAATGCCGACGAGCGTTGCGGTTTTCGCGCTCAGCGCCGGCGCACTTTCCGTATCGGGGGATCGGACATGATGGCCTTTGTGTTTTTTCTGCTGTGGATGCTTGCCTCGCTCGGCCTTTTGACTGTGTGGGTGTTCCGCCAGACGCCATCCACCGGTCGCGACGAGCGCGCGCCGAGCGCCATCGCCGAGGGCTGATCACCCTTTTCTTCGATACTCCGCCGGCAGCGGCGACGCCCGCACGCCACGTCGCTGCCGCAATCGGCGGAGATTCAAGCCTTGACGCAGGCCGTTCGCGCCCTATTCTTAGTGTGCGCGTTATGCGTTCGCTTAAGCCTGCGACCTGCGGCTCCAGAACATCGAACTCCACGCGCATCGCGGCTTCGCATTGCGCCGCTTCGGCTCATGACAGGACGAAGGAGACTCGATGTTCCATCAGCTGCTCACCCCGATCGCCAATTCCCTTTTCGCTTCCTTCATCGTCGCCGCGCTGCCGATCATCCTCGTGCTCGTGCTGCTCGGCTGGGCGCGTCGCCCGGCGTGGCAGGCCTCGCTCGCCGGGCTGATTCTCGCGCTCGTCATCGCCGTGGCGGGCTGGCATTTCCCGGTCGGGCTCGCGCTCGACTCGGTCGCGGCCGGCGCCGTGTTCGCGTTGTGGCCCGTCATGTGGATCGTCTTCGCCGCGATCCTGCTCTACAACGTCGCGCAGCGCTCGGGGCGCTTCGAGGCTTTCCGCCTGTGGATGGTCGACAACCTGCCGAACGACCGGCGCATCGTGCTCGTCGTGATCGGCTTCTCGTTCGGCGCGCTGCTCGAAGGCATCTCGGGCTTCGGCACGCCGATCGCGATCACGAGCTCGCTGCTGATCCTGCTCGGTTTCCCGACGCTCGAAGCCCTGACGTTCACGCTGATCTTCAACACGGCGCCGGTCGCGTTCGGCGCGCTCGGGGTGCCGATCAC
Organism: Caballeronia sp. J97; assembly: GCF_905220305.1. Classification (NCBI taxonomy): domain Bacteria; kingdom Pseudomonadati; phylum Pseudomonadota; class Betaproteobacteria; order Burkholderiales; family Burkholderiaceae; genus Caballeronia; species Caballeronia sp. J97. The sequence goes on from NZ_CAJMZL010000001.1 coordinate 447,806, forward strand.
CGTGCTCGGCGCCGTCACGCATCTGCCGACCGATGCGCTCGCGAAAATGGTCGGCCGCCAGTTGCCGTTCTTCGCGTTCTTCCTGCCCTTCTATGTGATCGGCATCTACGCGGGTTTTCGCAACATGATGCGCGTCTGGCCCGTGCTGCTCGTCTCGGGCGGCGCGTTCGCGCTGACGCAGTTCGTCACGTCGAACTACATCAGCTACGCGCTCACCGACGTGCTTTCGTCGCTCGTCTCGCTGATCCTGACGATCGCGTTCCTGCGGGTGTGGAAGCCGGTCGCGGATGAGCGCTTCGCCGTCAATGTCGAGCGCCTCGGCGACACGCGTTCGGCGATCCCGGGCGGCCAAGGATGGGTGCCGTGGATCGTCGTGTCGGTGGTCGTGATCGTGTGGACGGTGCTCAAGATCTTCCTGATCGGCGACGTCAAGGTCGCGTGGCCGGGTCTCGACAAGGCCGTGTACATCACGCTCTACAACCAGCCCTACGGCGCGATCTGGGACTTCCAGCCGCTCGCGACCGGCACCGCGATCCTGGTGGCGTCGATCATCACCGCGCTCATGGTGAAGCTGCCCGCGCGCGAATACGGCGCGGCGATCGTCGATACGTGGGTGCAGACGCGCATCGCCATTCTGACGGTGGCGACCATCGTCGGCCTCGCGTACCTGATGAACTACTCGGGCATGAACTACACGCTGGGTCTGGGCGTGGCGTCGGTCGGGCCGTTCTTTCCGCTCGTGTCCGCGTTCCTCGGCTGGGTGGCGGTATTCCTGTCCGGCAGCGACACGTCGGGCAACGCGCTCTTCGGCAATCTGCAGGTGGTCGCGGCGAACCAGCTCAATCTCAATCCCGTGCTGATGGCGGCGACCAACTCGTCGGGCGGCGTGATGGGCAAGATGATTTCGCCGCAAAACATCTCGACCGGCGTGGCGACGACCGAGCTCAAGGGCAAGGAAGGCCTTGTCTTCGCGCGCACCTTCAAGCATTCGATCCTGCTCACGATCGTGCTCGGCGTGCTCGTGTGGCTGCAGCAGAACGTGCTGACGTGGATGATCCCGCCGCATTGACCGCCGCTTGTCTCATGCTCGTCTCCCGCTTCTTGCGCTTTCGTTCGACGGGCGTTTTATCGAGACGGGCGCGGTGCTAACATGCGCGGACTTTCGATGTGCACCCGAAGTCCGCCTTGCCATGTCACCTGTCAATCTGCTGCAACTGATCGTGCTCGCCGCCCTGTGGGGCGCGTCGTTTCTCTTCATTCGCGTCGGCGTCGCCGAGTTCGGCGTGGCGCCGCTGATGGCCTTGCGCGTGGGCATCGGCGCTGTGTTCCTGACCGCGATGCTCCTCTCGCGCCGTCCGTTCGCCGCCACGGCCGCGACCTTGCGCGAGCGCTGGCTGCAACTGCTCGTTGTCGGCATTCTCAACTCGGCCGCGCCCTTCTGCCTCTTCGCGTATGCCGAGTTGACGCTGTCCGCCGGCGCCACGTCCGTCATCAACGCGACGACGCCGCTTTTCGGCGCGCTCGTCGCCTTCCTGTGGCTCAAGGATCGCCTGACGACCGCGCGCACGATCGGCATGGCCATCGGTTTCGCGGGCGTGCTGGTGCTGGTGTGGAATCAGATTGCGCCGGAGCACGCGGGCCACGATGCCGCGCTGCCCGTTCAAGGCCTGCTCGCCGCGGCCGCTGCGCTCGCGGCCTCGGCGCTGTACGGCGTCGCGGGCAACTTCGCGAAGAAGTACCTGATGGACGTCGACGCGATGACCAACGCGGCCGGCAGCATGATCGGCGCGACCCTCACGCTCGCGCCGATCGCGTTCCTCACGTGGCCCGCCGCGCCGGTTTCGGCGCACGCGTGGGGCGCGGTGCTCGCGCTCGGCATCGGCTGCACGGGCATCGCGTACTTCATCTATTTTCATCTGGTGGCGGTGGCGGGCCCTGCGCGCGCCATGACCGTCACCTTCGTGATTCCGCTCTTCGGCATTCTGTGGGGCGCGCTCTTTCTCGGCGAGCATGTATCGTTCGCGATGCTCGCCGGCTGCGCAATCGTGCTCGTAGGCACCGCGCTCGCCACGGGCGTCGTGAAAAGCGTGCCGTTCGCCGCACGGCGCAAGCTCGCGCGGTGAAGTGCCGCGTCGTCGAAAGCCGACCTATTCGCCGCGCACCGGCCCTCGCCCGGCCTTGATCGCGCCGCGCTTCACCTTGCCTTCGACGCGGCGCAACTGCGATGCGCGCGTCGGTCGGGTCGCGATGCGCTTGCGCCGCGTGACGGAGACACTGCGAATCAGCTCGTCGAGCCGCGCGAGCGCCGCGGCGCGATTCATGTCCTGCGTGCGATGCTCCTGCGCCTTGATGACGACCACGCCCTCGCGCGTGACGCGGCTGTCGGCGAGCGCGAGCAGCCGCGCCTTGATGTGCTCCGGCAAGGAGGACGCGCGAATGTCGAAACGCAGATGGATCGCGCTCGACACCTTGTTCACGTTCTGACCGCCCGCGCCCTGCGCGCGCACGGCCGTCAGCTCGATTTCGTTCGGCGGCACGAAGAGGCTGTCGGTCATCGTCATCGGTCGGCTCCTTTGTCGGACTGTCTCATACACGCTCATACACGCTCTGCAAGCTGCATTCGCGCCAGACGACGCATTCTCGCGGCAAGCCCGGAATCGCGCCGCGTCGGCTCCCTGACGGCCTGCGCGAAGATCTCCGCCGAGCCGATCACTTCGACCGTGCGCTTCGCCCGTGTGATCGCCGTATAAACCAGCTCGCGCGACAGCACGCGCACGAATGCGCCCGGCAACACGAGCGCCGCGTGTTCGAACTCCGAGCCCTGCGACTTGTGCACGGTGAGCGCGAAGGCGGTGTCGTGCGGCGGCAGCGCGGCGGGCGAGACGTGGCGCAGCGTGCCATCGGCCATGCGGAACGCGACGCGCAACAAGCCATCCGCGCCCGGCAGCGCAATGCCGATATCGCCGTTGAAAAGCCCGAGCGCGTAGTCGTTGCGCGTGATGATCACCGGCCGCCCGGCGAACCACTGCGCACCGAACGCAAGCGCGATGCCCGCCTGCTCGCGCACTTTCGCGGCGAGGCGCGCGTTCACTTCATCGACGCCGCGCGGCCCCTTGCGCGTCGCGCACAGCACGCGAAAGCGGTTGAGCGCGTCGAACAGGCGGGCGTGATCGGCTTGCGTGCCGTCGAGCACGGCGGACAGCGCTTCTGCGTACGGCGCGAAACCTTTCGCGAGACGCGCGAGCGTGCGTTCGGACAGCGCCGCGTCGCCGTCGTCGAAGAGCACGGCCGCGCGTTTGCCGGATGGATCGAGCGCATCGAGCGCGGCTTTTTCGTCGCCGTCGCGGATCGCGATCGACAGGCGGCCGATGTCCGAATCGAGCCCGAAGCGATAGTTCTTCTGCAGCCACACGACGCAATCGGTGAGCGCGGGTTCGGCGCTCGTGCCGATGCCGCTCGCGTCGTCGGGCAGGGTGTCGAAGAGATCGCCGTAGCCTTCGGAATCGTCGACGGGCGCAGCATCGAACAGTCCCGGCTGCGCCTCGCGCTTCGGCGCCTCGGCATGCGGCAGCGCGGCTTCGAGGCGCTTTGCATCGACCGAAAGCGCGGCCGCGACGCGCGCCACGCCCGCACGGCTGAACGACGGCTCCGCGCTCAGTTCCGCGAACACCGCGCCCGCTTCCACGGCCGACAACTGATCCTTGTCGCCGAGCATCACGAGACGGCTCGCCGGCCCGACGGCTTCGAGCAGATGCGCGGCGAGCGCGACGTCGATCATCGAGGCCTCGTCGACGACGATCACGTCATACGGCAAAGGATTGTCGCGATGATGCCGGAAGCGCCCGTCCGACTGCACGCCGAGCAGACGCTGCAGCGTGAACGACGTGCGCGGCAGGCGCGCGGCAAGCTCGGGCGGCAGCTTGTCCGCGCGCTCGATGAGCGCCTCCTGCATGCGCTGCGCGGCCTTGCCGGTCGGCGCGGCGAGCGCGATGCGCAAATCCGGATCGGCGAGCAGGCACGCGAGCACGCCGACGACCGTCGTCGTCTTGCCCGTGCCCGGGCCGCCGCTCACGATGGTCAGCCGTCCCGCCAGCGCGACGAACGCGGCGACGCGCTGCCAGTCGATGTCGTCGTCGGCGCGCGGGCCGAAATAACGCGCGATGCGCCCGGCCTGCTGCGCGATGTCCTGCTTCGAAACCGGCGCGCGCGCCTCGCGCGAGCGTTCGACGAGCGCCCGCGCGAGCCGACGCTCGTAGTCGAAATAACGGGCGAGATAGAGCCGCCCATCTTCGTCGATGACGAGCGGCAGCAGATCGGCCGCGTCCGCGCGCATATCGCCGCGCACGAGGCACGCGACGCCGCTCGCGAGCAGCGCGTCGCGCGCCTCGTTCAGGCGCGCGTCGTGACGGCGGGCGAGCACGGCGAGCGGCAGGCACACGTGGCCCTGCGCGGTCGCGCGGCTCATCGCCAGCGCGGCGCGTTCGGCCCACAGCACGCTGCGTTCGCCGGCACCGAGCCGCGCCGCGAGCACGCTCATGCGGCGCGCGAAACCTTCGGCGAGCGCCGCGCTTTCGTCCGCGGGTGCGGGCGCGGCGCGCGCGGCTTCCATTGCATCGGGCGTGCTCATGCGACGCCTCCCGACATCAGTCGATCGAGCGCTTCGACCAGTTCCAGCGACGGCCGCCCGCGATGCACGCCGCTCGGCTGCGCGCCATCGCGCCAGTCGGGACGCACGCCGCGCACGAACAGATACAGATAGCCGCCGATATGCGTGTCGTACGCATAACCGGCCAGCCGCGCGCGCAGATAGCGATGCAGCGCCACCACGTAGATGAGCGCCTGAAGGTGATACGCGTGCTCCGCCATCGCCACGTCGAGCGGCGCGGCGGCATAGTCGGATGTGGCGTCGCCCAGATGATTCGACTTCCAGTCGATGATCCAGAAGCGGCCTTCGTGCTCGACGATCATGTCGATGAAACCCTTGATGTATCCGCGCAACGCGCCGGACTCCAGCGCGACGTCGGGAAAGCCGTGCGCGGCGAGCAGGCGCCGCAGCGCGGTGAAATCGAGCGAATCGGCGGGAAACAGGAACTCCAGCTCGTTCATGCGGCGCGTCATCGCGATGCTCGAAAGCCGCATGCCGGGCGCGATCTCGGACGCGACGGTATCGGCGAGCAGGCGCAGCATCATCGGACGCAAACGCGGCGCGAGCGCCTCCGGCGCGGGCGTCGGATGCTCGTGCAACGCGCGCTCGACTGCCCCGGGCCAACCCGACGGCTCCGTGAAATCCGCCAGCTCGTACATGCGATGCAGACACTCGCCCGCCGCCGCGCCGCGCGGAAACGCGAGAATGTCGTCGGGCGCGAGCCGCGATTCGTCGCGCGCGGCGGTATCCGTGCGCATCGCGTTGTCGAGCGCGGCGAGTTCGTCGTGATCGGGACGCGCCTCCGGCGGCTGCGCCTGATTCGCTTCGTCACGCGCGCCGGCCGCGATCAGCGAACTGAAGCTCGCCATGCGCCAGCGGTCGCGCAAGATGCGCTGATTCGTGCGCGCGGCGATTTCATGCCCGGTGGACGCAACGGCTGCGAGCGGCTCGCGCGTGTCGATCACCGGCAGCGGCGCGACGCCGATCGCGCCGTCGGATTGCGCCGCCACCGCATGCCACGCCGCGACGATGTCCGCTTCCTCGGGCGGCTCGGCGCAGAACGCATCGAAGTCCTTCCCGCTGCCGGCGACGAGCCAGTTGAGCACGCTGCGGCGCGACTCCTTGGTCGACCGGTTCGACACGTAAAAGCCCGCGACGACATAGCAGCGGAACACCGCGCGCGTCAGCGCGACATACACGAGGCGCGCCCGTTCGGCCGCCTGCTCGCGCGCGATGGCCGCGCTCACGTGATCGTCTTCGTCGTCGTCGATGCCGTAGTGCAGCACCGCGACGCCCGCGTCGTCGTGATACTCGCGCGCATCGGGCAGGCCCGACCTCGACGCGTCGCGCGATGCGCCGTCGCTCAGGAACGGACAGAACACGACCGCATATTCCAGCCCCTTCGACTTATGCACGGTAACGATCTGGACCAGATTGCGATCCGACTCGAGACGCAGTTGCGCCTCTTCGCCACCGCCCTGCTGCTCGCGCTGCGCCGCGAGCCAGCGTAGCGTCGGCGCGATGCCGGGCTGCTCGGCCGAGCGCGCCTGCAGCAATTCCGCCAGATGATTCACGTTCGTGAGCCGGCGCTCGCCGTCGGGCCGCGCGACGAGACGCGCCGCGATTGACAGCTCCCGCGCGAGCGTGCGCCACATCACCGCGAAGCCGCGCTCGTGCCAGATCGTGCGATAGCGCGAGAAGCGCTCGACCCAGTTCGTGGAGTCGATCGGCTCGCCGTGCGGATCGGCCGCGTCCGCGTGTTCCAGGCGCCAGAGCGCGGCGGCGTCGAGACCGAACCAGTCGGTCGCAAGCGCGGCGCGCAATCGGCGCAGATCGCCCGGCGTGTCGATGGCGGCGAGCACGCGCTCGATCTGCTCGGCGTCGAGCGAGCCGAACACCGACGCCTGCGCGAGCTCGACGCTGCCGATGCCCCACGCCGCGAGCACGCGCTTCACGAGACTGCCCTGCCTATGCGTCTGCACGAGCACCGCGATATCGCCCGCCGAAAGCGCCGCTTTTCCGATGCTCACCTCGCCGCGCTGCGCGCCGCGCAAGAGCCGCGCGATCTCGGCGGCGCAGGCTTCGGCCGCGTCGCGCTGGGCATTGGCTTTCGAAAGCGCCGACTCGCCGTGCGGCAGCATCCACACGCAAAAATCGGCGATATCCGCGTACGCCGCGGCCGGCGTCCGGTAGACGAACGGTCCGCGCTGGCGCGTGCCCGCGCGCACGGGCTGATAGTCGAGCCCGTCGAGAATGAACGCCGCCGGATTCGCCTCGAACACGCGGTTGCACGCCTCGATGATCGGCGGCGTCGAGCGCTGATTGACCGCGAGCGTGTAACGCGCGCTCGCGCCGTCGCGCGCGGCGAGATACGTGTGCAGGTCGGCGGCGCGGAAGCTGTAGATCGCCTGCTTCGGATCGCCGACGAGAAAGAGCGGCCCGTGCGGCGCGAACACGCGATCGAAGATCGCGAACTGCAGCGGATCGGTGTCCTGGAATTCGTCGATGAGCGCAGCCGGATAACGCGCGCGCAGCGCCTGCGCGAGCCACGCGTGCTTCACGAGCGCGTGATGCAGGTTCGACAGCAGATCGTCGAACGACACGACGCGGCGCGCGCGTTTTCTCGAGGCGAGTTCCGGGGGCGCGTGATCGAGCCACTCACGCACGATGCCGAGCCACATCGCGCGCTGCGAGGCCTCGGCTGCGGCGGCGGACGCGGCGAGCGCATCGGCCTGATCGAAGAAGGCGTGCGCGGGCGGCGTGTTCTTCGCCTTCGTGCCTTTTGTCAGCGCGGTGGCGGTGAGCTTCAGCGCTTTCTCCGGCGGCGGCGCATGACAGTCGGCTTCGGCGAAGTATGCAGTCCATGCATCGATGGCCGCATCGATGATCGTGCGCTTGTGCGTCGTCTTGTTGAGGATCGCTTCGGCGTCGAACAGCAGCTTCGCGATGGCGTCGCGCTCCGCGTTCCACAACGCGCAAGCTTCGTCGAACAGCGCCTGCATGTCGGCGGCTTCGAGTGCATCGACATCGCCGAAGCGCAGCGCCGCGAGCGGCTTCTTCAGGCGCCGCGCGAGCTGCGCGTCGAGCGAGGCCGGCCCGGCGCCCTTCGCGACGAGCCACGACGCGAACGACGGCGTGCGTGCGGCCACCGGCTCCACGCGCTCGCGCCAGAAGTCCGCCGCCAGCTCGAAGCGCAGCGCGCTGTCGTCGGCTTCCATGTCGAACGCGAACGGCATCGCGGCGGCGAACGGCGCTTCCTGCAGCGCGCGCTGGCAGAACGCGTGAATCGTGTGGATAGCGGCCTGATCGAATGTGGATACCGCGATGCGCAGGCGCTTCGCGGCCTCTTCCGGGTCGATCTCGGCGAGGGTCGTGTCGAACAATTGCTCGATGAACGGATCGCCCGCTGCATCGCCCGTTTCGATTGCATGCGCGACGCCCGCGAGCCGCGAGCGGACGCGCTCGTGCAGTTCGGCGGTGGCCGCCTTTGTGAAGGTCACGACCAGAATCTGCTCGACGGACAGCCGCTTTTCGAGCAGCAGCCGCACGTAGAGCGCACAGATGTTCCAGGTCTTGCCGGTGCCGGCGGACGCCTCGATCTGGTTCACGCCGTCGAGCGCGCAAGAGAAGACGTTGAGTTCGCGCACGTCGATGCCATTCATGGATGAAGTCGGATTCGTCATGCGCCGCTCCGCAGATGCTGCACGAGCGGCTCGAACACGATGCGCGCGAGCGCGGCGAAGGCGTCGTCGAGCGCGAGATCCGCGCCACGAAATGCGATGCGGAGCACCGGATCGTCGGATTCGGCGCGGGTGCGTTCGGATTCCCACGCGGACTGCGCTTTCGAATCGCCCTCCTTCACCTTGAGCCACGCGCTCTTCGGAAAGAACCTGAGCGGCATGCGGCGGCCCGCGCGATAGAGCGACGCGAGCGCGGCGAGATGCGCGAGCGGATCGGCGACCGGCGTCAGTTCGAAATCCGCCGCCTGCGAGCCGCGCCCATGCCAGATCGTGCGGCGCGGGCCGTCGGGCAGCGCCGCGCAATACGCGAGATGCGCGAGCCACGCGGACAAGTAGTCGCGCGCGCGCGGCGCGTCGTAGCGATAGATCACCTGAGCCTGCGGCGTCAGCGCGTTCAACGTGCCGACGAGTGCCATCGGACGGACATCGGCGAGCGCGCCGTCATGTGCCCCGAAGAGCGCGATGCCCGCGGTGTCGGGCCAGCGCGGCGCGAGATCGAGCGCGAACGGCAGACGCTCCACACCCGCCGATGTCGACGACCGTACACGCTCGGCCAGTTGTCCGAGTGCGTGCAGCTCGCGCGCCTGCCACACGCCGCCCGTCGCGCCGCCCGGCATTTCGGGACTTGCGCGCGCGACACGTCTCGCGCGTTCGCGCGCGGCGCGATCGCCGTCGTCGGCGGCGTCGAGCAGCGCGGGCAGCACCCGTGCGGCGAGTGCATCGCGGCCCGCGAAGCCCAGTTCGAACGGCTCGGTGTCGTCGAGCTCGGCTTCGGCGTCGACGAGCGCGATGCCGAGCCGGTCGCGCAGGAGCGCGCGCGCCGGATGCCGCCAGAAGCGCACGAAGTCGTCGAAGGCGACGGTCTGCGTATCGTCTTCCGGCGGCAAGGGCGCAGTGAAGAATCGCGCGACGGGCTGCGTCTTGCCCGACTCCAGCGCGCGGGCCAATTCGGCGCGCTCGGGTTCGTAAGTGAAGAGCCTGCCGTCGTCGTGAAAGTACTCGGGCGCATACGGCTGCAATGGATGCTCGAAGACGAAACGCGCGCGCGCTTTTTCGAGCGCGTCCGGGGCCGCATGCCTGCCCGCGACGGACTGCGCGAGATAGTCGAGCAGTTCGTCGATGAGCGCCGCGGGCGGCAGCACGGCATTGTCGCGAATGCTGCGCCCGGTGTACGCGATCATGAACCGGTCGCGCGCCGCGAGCACGAGGTCGAGGAACAGATTGCGCTCGTCGTCGCGACGCTGACGGTCGCCGAGCTTGCCGAAGCGCGCCATCAGATCGAACTCGTCGGCGCGCGTGAGGCTCGGCAGCATGCCGTCGTCCATGCCGAGCAGACACACGACGCGATACGGCAGGCCGCGCAGACTCGTCAACGACGAGAACGTGACGCCGCCCCACGGCACGCCGCCGCGCGCGGGATCGTCGAGGGTATCGGTGAGCGCGGTGCGGATCACGGCGGCCGATACTTCGGTCGCGCCGGCGCCCTCGTCCATCGCGACGATCAGCGCATCGATCGCGCCGCGCACGTCGCCGATGGAATCGGTGAACGCGACGCCCGCATCGAAGAAACGCTCCAGGGCGTCGAGCAGCAGGCCGCCCCAGGCGCGCGCGGTGCGCGCAGTCGCGATGCGCTCGGCGAACGCGTCGATGTCGTCGACGAAGCGCGTGAGGCGGCCGAGCAGTTCCGCGTCCGACCCGTTCGCGCCTTCGATCGGCAGCCACTCCGCGACCGGCGCGCCGCCGCCCGGCAGCGCGTAGCCGAGATAGAGACGCGTCAGCGCATCGGCGAAGGTATGGCGCGCGGCGGGCACGTCGTCCGCCGTGACTTCGTCGGGACGCAAGCCGCGCCGCGCGCCCGCCGCGGCGAGCCACGCCTGCGCCGTTTCGAGCGCGCTGGCGTCGATGCCGTAGCGCGCCGCGATCGCGTCCACGCGCAGCCATTCCACGAGTTCGGGCGCGCCGACGCTGCGCTCGGTGAGCGCGAGCCAGTCGATGAGCGCGCGCGCGACGGGATTCGCCTGCGACGGCGGCAGGCCCGTGATCCGGTATGGAATGCGCCGGCGCTCGTTGCTCGCGCCGGCGGGCGCCGTGCCGAAGATGCCGTCGATGAGCGGCCCCGCGACCGCGAGATCCGGAAACGCGACGAGCACGTCCGACGGCTCCAGCCCTTCGATATCGTCGAACCAGTCGAGCAGCCGGTCGTGCAGCACTTCGAGCTGGCGCGACAGGCTATGACATACATGCACCTCGATGCCGGCTTCGACGATGTCTTCCGGCGCCGGCCCGGCGCGCTCTTCATCGAGCGCGAGGATGCCGTTCTGCAGACGCGCGAGCCAGGTGGGCGCGGGATTGTCTTCGAATAGCTGGCGCTCGCTCGACGCCGCGCTTTCGGTCAGCTCGTGCAGCATGTGCAGTTGCGCCTGCGTCTGCCGGCCCCACTCCGCGAGCAGCGGATGACCGACTTCCTGATAATCCGCCTGGCCCTTCAGTTCGAGCTGCTCGACGCGCGCCTCGCTGACGATATCGAACCAGAACTCGCGACACGGATTTTGCGCATAGACGCGCACGTCGATCCAGCGCGACAGCTCGCGCAAGAGCGCGATATGCAGCGGCGGCATCGTCGGCAATGCGAACACGCTGATGCGTCGCGGCCATTGCGCGCGCATCACGGCATCGAGATCGAAACCGGGTGCATCGGCGAGAAAGCGATACGCGGGCGGCGCCGGGTCTTTCTCGTTGCCGTTCGCGTCGCGCGCGAGGTCCGCGAGCAACGCGCGCCAGAGCGCTCTCTGCCAGCGCTCGTCCTCGCGCTGGATGTCGTTCGCGCCTGCAAGACGCGGGCCGCGCGCATCGCTTTCGGCGCTGCCGCCCGCCAGGATCGAGCCGCCCGTCTGCCAGTGCGTGAGCCACTCCGGACGATACGTCAGATAGTGATCGAAGACCGTCGCGATGCGGCGCGCGAGTTCGTAGCGCATCGAATCGTCGGCGGCGTCGAGGTACGCCGAGAGCCGCGCCGAATCGCCGAGCGACGGATCCTCGAAAAGCCGGTAGCAGCGCCACGCGAGCCGGTCCGGCGCGAACGGCGAATGCGCGGGCACCGGCAGCACGCGCCCGATCTGCGCCCAGAGCCACTGCGCGAGATAACAGAAGTCGACGTTCGCGCAGATGCCGAAGCGCCCGGCCATGTCGAGTTCGAGCCGCCGGCGCAAAGCCGCGCTCGGCACGATGACGGCCTCGCGCGCGAAGGGATCGCCCTCGCGCATCGCGAACGCGTCGAGATCCTCGAAGAGCGCGGCGGCGAGCGTCTCGTGACGATTCGAATAAAAGAGTTCGAGCATGGAAAGCGGCTTGCCGTGCGGCCTGTGAAAGCGTCGACGAGGCGTGATCTGAAAAGCGTGGTTGGTTCAGGCGCCAGCATAGCAAAGCGGGCGCATCGCCGAGAACCTGGCCGAACGGCCGAGGTCTGAAGCCGGGGTGAGTTGAGTTAGACTCGTCCTCGCCTCGTCCCCGGAACATCCACGAGCGTCAAACAGGAAGTCGATGCGCTATTCGTTCGAAATCAGGAAGTTCATTTACAGCCAGTATTTCTTCGGCGGACTGCGCATCGCGCTGGGCGTTTCGCTGCCCGCCATCCTGATGCTCATCGTCTTCAACAATCGCGAGCTGGGTTTCACGATCGCAACCGGCGCGCTCGGCGCGTGCGTCGTCGACATGCCCGGTGCGCTCAAACACAAGCACAACGAGATGCTCGCGTGCACGGTGATCGGCTTCTGCGCCGCGCTCGCAACGGGCATCGCGACGGCGCATCCGGTCACGCTGTGGCTGACCATCGTGCCCTTGACGTTCGTGCTGTCGCTGATCGTCGTGTACGGCAATCGCTGGCCGCAGATCAGCTTCGCGACGCTCTTCATGATGGTCGTCACGCTCGAAGATCATTTCACCCCGATGCAGGCGCTCATCAACGCATCGTGGATTCTTCTGGGCGGGCTCTGGTACACGTACTGGGCTACGCTCGTCAGCCGCCTGCTCGTCTATCGCATCGAGCAACAGGCGCTGGCCGAAAGCATCTTCAGTTGCGCGGAGTATCTGCGCGCGCGCGCCGAATTCTATGACGTCGACGCCGATCTCGACGAGTGTTATCGCAAGCTCATCGAAAAGCAGATCGTGGCCGTCGAACAGCAGGAAGCGGCGCGCGACATCGTGCTGCGCAACCTGCCGAAGGTCAAGAGCGGCAAGTTCGACGCGCGCCGCGCGCGGCTCTTCAATCTTTTCATCAACGTCGTCGACCTGCACGAGTTCTTCGTCGGCGCGCACACGGACTATCCGCTCGTGCGCAAGACGTTCGCGGGCTCCGACGTGCTGATCTTCTATCGCGACCTGATGAGGAAGGCGAGCGCGGATCTCGAAGAAATCGGCCTCGCGGTGCTGCAGAACAATGCGGCCGGCCGGCAGATCAGCATGAAAGCCGAACTGCGCGCGATCGAATACGAGCTGGAACTCATGCGCAAGCACGGGCTGCCCGAGAAAAATCCCGAAGCGTACGCGGCGGCGGCCGCCGTATTCAGGCGTTTATGGAGCGCGACGCGCCTCATCGACAAGATGCGCCGCCGCACGCGCGACGACGCCAGCGCGACCGAAACCGAAGTGCAGATCGACCACGCGTTGTCGCGTTTCATATCGAGCCGCCGCGTGCCGTTCATGCAGATTTTCTCGAATCTCACGATGGCTTCGCCGAGCTTCCGGCATGCGCTGCGCGTGACCATCGCCGTCGGCGCGGGATTCTGGCTCGGGCGTCTCCTGCCGCTCACGAACGCGTACTGGATCGTGATGACGACGGTCATCATCCTGAAGCCCGGCTATTCGCTCACCAAGCAGCGCAACACGCAGCGGATCATCGGCACGGCGATCGGCTGCGCGTTCACCATCGCGCTGATTCTCTTCGTGAAGGAGCCGCACATCCTGCTCTTCGTGATGTTCGCGTCGATGGTGATGAGCTACAGCCTCCTGCTTTTCAATTACGCGGCGAGCGTCGTGTTCACGTCGTCGTATGTGCTCCTGATGTTCCATCTGCTCGCGCCGGGCAACATGCGGATCATCGGCGAGCGCGCGATCGATACCGTCGTCGGCTGCGCGATCGCCATCGCGGCGAGTCACCTCTTCCCGTATTGGGAATACCGGCTGATGGGAAAGCTCGTGAAGGATCTGCTCGCCGCGACGCGCAACTATCTGGAAGCCAGTTGGTGGTGGCGCGCGACCCAGGCGGAGAAAACACGCGCGGCGGCCTCGCCGGCGACCGTGGAAACGCCTGTGGGCCGCGCGGTGTTCGCCGATGCGAATGCGGGCGCGGTCGCGTCGTCTTCATCGGCGGCCGAAGCGCCCGCGCAAAACGCGACGATCACGGCCGATGCGGCCAACGGGCCGGCCACCGCCACCGCGCCGCTCGAACCGGCACGGGTCGCCGATTCCGCGATGAAAGCCGCGAGCGCGACCGCACAGCGATTGTCCTCGGTCAGCATCGGCGAGAGCACGGCGGCCACGGCGAGCAAGGGCGCCTCCGCCGCGGCGACCGTGGCGGCCACCGCGCTCGATCGCGATTTCCGTTATCGGCTCGCGCGCAAGAACGTGCATGTCGCGTTCGCCAACCTCGCGCAGGCGTTCCAGCGCATGATGCTGGAGCCGAAAGCGCAGCAGCGATACGTCGCCGAACTGAACGATCTGCTCGTGCAAAGTCATGTGCTCGCGTCGCAGATCACCGCCGCCGCGCCGCTCCTGCAGTCGCTCAACGAGGCGGGCGGCCAGCCGTTCGAGCCGGTGCAGCGCACGTTCGGCATCGTCCGCGACAACCTTGCCGACGCCCAGGACGAACTGCCCGCCGCGGCCAGGCCGGATGCGCCGCCCGCACAGGCGGACGCACTCAAGGAACTGCGGCGCGATCTGGACAGGATGGTCGTCGATGCCGAACGCGCGCAGTCGCTGCCCGCTGACGCGCTTCACGACCTCAAGCTGCTCGCGCATCAATGCAAGCAGATGCTGACGGCGGCATCGCTGATCGGCAAGGACGCCGCGCAGATCCGCCTGCCGGTCTGACGACGTTAGTGCGACGCGCCGATGGCCGGCACCGCGGGCCGCACCTCGCTCGCGGCGGACGGCTGCGCGTTTTGCTCGTCGAACTCTCGCTTCTCGCGAATCGCGTTGAAGAGAATCGTGCCGATCACGAGCAGCACCACGACGACGATGAACACGCTGACCGCGCGGGTTGGATTCTTCCTGGGCTTACCGTTCGGGCGGCGGGGATCGCGGGGGTCGTGATTCATGAAAAGATTCGTGGCGACGTTTCGGAAATAGCCTGACATGTTACCCGGCTTGGTTTTCAGATGGGTTGCGAAGCCTCGTTCGCGGCTCGCGCCGATACGACTTTCGGCGTGTCGGCTGGCGTCGTTCCGAAACTCGCGCGCCTGTCGCGAAATGCTCTGATGCACGCACGCGCTTGATCGACGGCCGTGCGTCTGACGATACTAGTCACGATTCCATGCGCGCCCGATCCCGGCGTGGGCTGCAAGGGGCAGACTCCGGGATACCTAGTGACCGGACGCGTTCGGCCGCCCGCCCGGGCGGCTTTTCTTTTCGCGCGCTACGAACGAGCAACGCCGTTCACGGTTCCAGCGTCGGCCTCACCGGCAACGCCGTCGAATACTTGATCTGCTCCATCGCGAAACTGGAGCTCACGTCGTACAGCGGCACGGCGCGAATGAGCTGCTTGTACACGCGATCGTAATCGTCGATATCCGACACCACGACGCGCAGCAGATAGTCGGTCTCGCCGCTCATCCGGTACACCTCGACCACTTCCGGAATGTCGCGGACGGCGCGCGTGAAATCGTCCGCCCACGTCTGCGTGTGCTGGTTCGTGCGCACGGCGACGAACACCGTCGTGCCGACGCCCAGCTTCTTCGGATCGCATAGCGCCACCTGCGCGCGGATCACGCCCGTCTCTTTCAGACGCTGCACGCGCTTCCAGCACGGCGTCTGCGAGAGATTCACGCGCTGCGCGAGCTCCGCGATGGGCATCGTCACGTCGTTCTGCAGCAATTCGAGCAGTTTGCGGTCGATGAGGTCCATTCCCATGCTGCACCCCTAATAGGAAATTATTCTATTTCTCGATATCCGAGCGGAATTATATGGAAACTATTTCTGGAGGCAAGCCGGTATAAATGAGTCGAACGGACAACAACGACGAAACGGCTCATCCACTATGCGTCTCGAACATGTCAGCCGCCCGGCGCGGCCCTTTTCACCGGATTCTCCGGCTTTCCCGATTCCGGATTGCGGCGCCAGTCGAAACCCGGCGCTCGAACAATTGTGCCGCGAGGTCGACGCCGCTTTCGCGGTGGCCGAAGCGGAACCGCGCGCATCGTTCGGACAGCGTGTGCGCCTCGCGCTGCAACGCGCGATCGCCGATCCGCGTGTGCTGCGCCCCGATCAGCGCGTGAGCAACCCGCAGGGTTATTGCCGCCATCTGCTCGCCGCCGATCCGCTCAACCGCTACGCGATCGCCGCGCTCGTCTGGGAGCCGGGGCAAGCGAGCCCGGTGCATGGTCATCAGACGTGGTGCGGATATGCGGTGATCGAAGGCGCGCTGGAAGAAACGCTTTACCGCTGGGACGCGCTCGAGCATCGCGCGATCGAGACGCGGCATCATCCGCGTTCGTCGGGTGCGGTTTCGTATGTGGATGCGGGGCGTGGCGCGATTCATCGGCTCGGCAATCCCGCCGATGCGGCCGCGCGCGCCGTGTCGCTGCATATCTACGGCGTCGCGGGCGAGCAGATCGCCACGCACGTCAACGACCTGCTCGCCGCCTGAAGAAGGCTCAGCCCTTGCCCGGCTCGGAAGCGGTCGGAATCTGCGGCGGAATCTGCACGGATTGATCGGTCGGCGGCGGCGCCGGCTGCGGTTCGTGCGAAACATCGCGCGCCGCGCCTGCCACGACCTTCGCTTCGCGCGGATTGGCCGGACCGATCGCCAGCTCTTCTTCCTCTTCCGCGGGCGGCGGGGTTTCGCCCGTCCAGATGCGCCGCGCGCGCGCGCGTATTTCCGGCGCGTCCGCATCGAGCATTGCATCGCGTGTCATCTGCACGTGCATCTGCGGGACGGGAATCTCCATGCCGGCTTCGTCCATCTTGCGCTTGATGCGCAGATTGAACGCCCGCGCGACGCTCCACTGCTGCAACGGCCGTGTCTTGATCTGCCCTTTCACGACCATCCAGTTCGGGTCGAAGCGGTCCAGGCCCCACACTTCGACCGGCCCCAGCATTTCCAGCCGATAGCGCAAATCGGCCATCAGTTCGGCGCCGACTTCGCGAATCATCTGCGTGACTTCGTCAATGTCCGCCGTGAACGGCACGCGCACCTCGAACACCGCATACGCGAAATCGCGCGACAGGTTCTTCACCGTCTTGATCTGCGAGAACGGGATTGCGTGGATCGCGCCCTGGCCGTCGCGCAGGCGCACGGTCCGAATCGTCAGACTCTCGACGATGCCCGCATGGCCGCCCTCCACTTCGATCGAATCGCCGACCGAAATCGTGTCCTCGATGATGATGAAAAGTCCCGTGATCAGATCCGCGACGAGCGACTGCGCGCCGAAGCCAACCGCGAGGCCGATCACGCCCGCGCCCGCGAGCAGCGGCGTCACGTTCAGACCGAGATTCGCGGCCGTGACGATCGCCGCGACGGTCAGCAGGAACACGAACACGACATTGCGCACGAGCGGCAGCATCGTGCGCGCGCGCATGCTCGGGCCGCGTCCGCCACGTCGCGCCGCGTCGGGCCGGAGCGCTTCCTGAATGCCCGTATCGATGAGAATCCAGATCAGCCAGACGACGAAGAACGTCAGCACGATCATCGCGACCGCGTGCGTGATGCCGCGCGCGGCGACGCTCTCCTCGGCCATGTGCGCGAGCGAGAAACCCCAGAAGCGCGACGACAGTTCGAGGAACACAAGCCAGACGCCGACCACGATCATCGTGCCGACGAACTTGATGAGCCGGCGCACATACGCCGATTGCCGGCGCGGCTTGCGCGACTTGGGCCGCGTGATGCGCACGACGATCGCCGAGAGAAAGAACGCGACGACGAGCAGGCCCGCGGTCGCGATCGCCATCTGCAAGACGTTCTCGGACGTGCCGATGCCCATCAGCGTCGCCACCACCGACGCCGACGCGAGCAGCAAGAGCGGCAACTGCCATAGCGACGCGACCACTTCGAAGGTCTCGGTCGCGGCCTTGCGCGTGTTGCGCTGCTCGTAGGTGCGGCTTCGGATCAGATGCGCGACGGGCCGCTGGAAAGCGAGCGCGAAGTAGGCGGTGAGGCCCGCGGCGCCCATGTTCGCGCATGTCGAGATCAGGCCGGAGAGATTGGTGCCGAGCTGCTGCGCGACGTCGTAGTTCGCGGCGGCGTCGCCGAGCGCGCCGAGCGTGCCGATCAGAAACAGCAGCCGCCGCGCGCGGATGATCAGCAGGTTCACCGCGACGCGCCGGTGCGCCGAGCCGAACAGCGAGAACATGATGAGACAGATCGAGGAGAACACCGCGCCCGCGACCATCGCGTAAGCGGTGACCATCGCGAGCGTGCGGCCGAGCGACAGCGGCATGTAGTGCGTGAACGTCAGCGCCGCGAGGAACGCGAAGAGATACGGCGCCACGCGACGCAGCGTGAAAAGCAGCAGTTCGCGCGTCGTCGGATTCGAATGCAGACCGGTGTCGATGCCATAACCCGCCTGCACGCGCCGCTGCAGATAGAACAGCACCATCGCGCACGCGCCCCAGCCCGCGAGCGTCGCGAAGTAGTTGAAGAGCGTGCGTCCGAACGGCTCGCGGCTCTGGCTCGAGACGATCGTGAAGAGCTCGTTGCCGGCGGCGTTAAACCGTCCGACCCAATAGGCGATCGGCGTTTTGCCGCGCTTCACGTCGGCCTCGATGTTGGTGAGCGCCGATGCGATCGCGCCGAGCAGGCCCGCGTTCTGCGCCATGGTCGCCACGACCGACGACGCCGTCGCGCCCGATGTCGGCTGCGCGCCCGCCGCCGCCGTGCCGCTCGCTGTCGCGTCCGCCGTCGCGGCAGGCGCCGCCGCGCCGGATGCCGGAGCCGTGGCATCGGCGACGCGCTTCGCGTCGCGCAGATGCTTCAATTGCGAGACGAGCGCGGCGCGCTGCTTGTCGCTGTCGAGCGTGGAAATGATGTTGTCGAGCGAGCGCACCATCTCGGCATCGGACATGGCGGGCGCCGATGCGGCATCCGGCGCGGAAGCGGGCGCGGCTGGCGTGATCAGTTCCTGGAAGGTCGGCAGCGTGAGCGCGGGGGCGGCCTGGGCGGCAGGCGCCGCGAATGCGATCGACGCGGCCAGCGCGACGAGCATCGACGAAAGGGCAAGCGAAAAAGCGCGTGAAGCGTGGCGCGCGCGCGAGCGCACGAACGCGGCGCAAAACAGCACGAACGCCGCTATCCAGGACATCGCGACAGACGCCGCCGCGCGTGCAGGCGCGAGCTTGCGTGACTTCATAACGGTCTCGATTTCTGAAAGACCGCCAGTTTAGCGGCTGAGAAAGGAACGCCGACCAATGCGGACGTAACCGAATGTTAAGCCTCTGTGCGTCGATTTTTCAGACGAATCAGCGCTCGCGCCGAGCTTCGACACGCGCTATTTGTCCATTTCCGTGCGTGCGCCGCTGCTTTCGGACGTGGGGCCCGCGACCGAGCCTTGCGCGCTCGCCTGCGGATTCGACGCGCCGCCATCCTTCGCGGACCATTCCTGCAACTTGCGCCCCGCCGATTGCAGGCCGGCGCCGGTCGCGCTCGCGGCGTTGTTGATCGCCGCGTTCGTGGCGCTCGCCGCGTTGTCGAAGTTCGCGCGCGCCGTCGCGGCGACGCTGCTCGCGGACACATCGGGCATCGAGCCCGCGTTGTCGATGTTCTGCTGGGCCGACTGCTTGGCCGCATCGACCTTCTGGCCGACATAGCTCGCCGCCTGATCGAACTTCTGGCTCGTCTGGCTCGCGAGATTATTGAAAGCGCCAGCGGCCTGTCCGGCGGTCGCGTCGTGCTTCTCGCACGCGGCGAGCGCGCCAAGCGCCGCGAGCGCCAGAACGATTCGGGTCATGGGAGTCATCTGCATCGTCTTACCTTCTGCCTGATTGGTGCGCGTTCGGGCGCACTCCTGCGGAATTCGCGTCCGCACACCATCGCGCGGCGCATTCCATCTCGAAACTCGCGCACATCATACGCCGTCGACCCGAAGCGGCTCCGGAAATGCGGCTTGACGTGTCATAGGCGCGGCATCGCATGGATAGTAGACTGATCCGCGCGGCGCGCCTTGCGCGCGGCATCGAGCACCCGACAACTCAATCTCTGACGAGGTCTTGCGATGGCTGCCAAGAAGATTCTGTTCCTGACCGGCGATTTTGCCGAGGACTATGAAACGATGGTTCCGTTTCAGGCGCTGCAGGCCATCGGCCATACGGTCGATGCGGTGTGCCCGGGCAAAAAGCGCGGCGACTACGTGAAGACGGCGATCCACGATTTCGAGGGCGATCAGACCTACACGGAAAAGCCGGGCCATCGCTTCACGCTCAACGCGAGCTTCGACGACGTCGATCCGGTCCACTACGACGCCCTCGCGATCGCAGGCGGCCGCGCGCCGGAATATCTGCGTCTCGACGAGCGCGTACTAAAACTCGTGCGCCATTTTGCGCAGGCAAACAAGCCGATCGCGGCTGTCTGCCACGGCGCACAGTTGCTCGCGGCGGCGGGCGTCATCGAAGGACGGCGCGTTTCCGCCTACCCGGCGTGCGCGCCGGAAGTGCGGCTCGCGGGCGCGACCTTCGCCGACATCCCCGTGGACGACGCCATCACCGACGCGAATTTCGTCACCGCTCCAGCATGGCCCGCGCATCCGGCGTGGATCAGGCAATTTCTCGTCCTGCTCGGCACGCGCATCGAACTCTGAAACCTTGCATCGCAGGGGAACCTCGCTGGCGCGAATTGACCGCGCCAGCCTTTCAGAAAGCTGGCTATAGCGATGATTTTCGCGAATCCTCGCAAATAGAATTTTCCTTCTACATTTAAGAGACTTCTGGTTCTGGCGGCCTATTCGGTTGGCATATATTCGCTCGCGTCCCTGCCCCCACCGAAGTCTCGCACCATGCTCTTCATGAATGTCGCTGTCGCCCTGGTCGCAGGGTTGATGTTATTCGAGCCGTTTACTCGCGCCCCCGTCTCCCGCTTCACCACTCCCCGCATGCGTCGCAGTCTCGCCCATCGAGCGTTTTATCAGGCAGGCGCCGCGTTATTCGCGGCTTTGCTCATCGCGACCAGTCCGCCGGCGCCCGAGCGCATTTCGCCGCTCGCGGTGTATGCGGTGGCTCTGCTGCTCGTCTGCGCAACCGTTTATTGGGTCGTGCGCGGCAAACGCCTGCTCAGACAGCCGCGCGTGTTCACCAATTTGTACTGACGCTCTCCGCGCGGCGCACCATGCGCTGCGTTCCACGTCTGCGGCTCGGATCACCACCGCCCGCTTTCTCTCCCGCCTTACCTTTCTGTTCGACGCCCCGAGCCGCAGACCGCGCGCGCTATCCGCGGCGCGCACCACGCTTTCAGGTATATTCGCGCCAAGACGTTCAAGCGAACGCACGGATAGAAGCGCACAACAAAGTTGGCGGCAAAATTCGCCGCGGAGCCTTGACCAACCGTTGGCATTCTCATTGGCGGGATACGCGAAAGTTTGACGCAAATGAACGGCGTGGCTCGACGCTCAGTCGAAAATCACACGCAAAGTGTGAGGGACGTAGGCGCGACAATGCTTTCCGGCCCCTCACTTTAAAAGTGCCACATCCAGATTTGATGCGACGCAACAGGTCTAAACTGCAACCGCTGGATTTTCCAACCGACTTTGCAACCAGTCCTTGATTCGGCGCTGCTGGCTCTGCGTAAGTCGTACATGCGCCAAGTGACAATTTCGAAGAAAGGCAAGATACGCCAGTGGCGGCCTCTCTACGAATATCCGTATCCAATAGTCGATTGTCCGGTCGTAGTAGCGTTCGTTGCTTTCAGCCTTACTTGCCACGAACTCGTCCAAAACTTCAGAAGTTGCCGTCTTCTTCCGAGAAACGCCTGACGCTCGGCGAAGTTTCGCTGCCGTAATCCATACCGGCGGCTCGATGCTGATAAGTTGCTGGTATGCAGTGTCCACCTCTCTGAGGCGAGATTCGACGATTTCCGAACGCCGAAGCTCACCCAAGTTATTGTTAAAGTTCCGGAGCCATTCGACGTCGTACCTGCGCAGAAACGAATAAACGGCTCTCAGTTCCAGCTTGGCTTCTTCCAGTCCTTTCTCTGGAAAGTCCGAAAACAGTTTGGTCCATCTCTCACGCTTCTCCGGGATGGATTCGCGCACTTTCGACGAGCGAGTGCGCGCACCCTCAATCTGTTGCTTCCAAGTGAACGCGAGGTCGCTGCTTATGTTGAGCTGACGCGCCGCAACGTTCGGAATGCAACCCTTATTAACCAGCCGCACAAAAGCATTTTTATAGCGTTCCCCGTAAGACACCTGCGGATTACTTTTCAGTGTGCTGCCTTCAACGGGCCCGAAAGTCACCCTCCTTCCGCATGTGCAAGAGAGCATCAATCGACCCGCCGCGGGCTTTACCCCAACCTCATCGATTCCATCACGTTTGCGATGCAGGCTTCCCTCACACGGGTATCTTCCGGAAAGGTTCTGTACATCTTCCGCAGCCGTCACCATCCAAACGCCATGACGAGCCTTAACCGTCGGCTCACAGATGAGACCCATCGCCGCCCAACTCGTTTGAAGCTTCTCGATATCAGGTGTGGATGTAACAATAAGAGGCACTACACCTGCACCTTGAGATGCTCGGTATTCAAGTAGAGATTGAAGAGCAAGATATCGAAGCGGCCTCGGGCACCGAATGACATCCTTCTCATAGGGTCTCCAAAACGCTCTCATGTATGCGCCCTGTTCGAGTCCGGCAAGCACGCAGAACGCTTCTCCGAAATATCCCTTCATTCCTTCCCATACCGCTTGGCGATTCAAGGTGCCACCCTTTGACGTGAGAAATCCGGCTTCTCGTAGCATGTCTTCGTACGCAAAGCCAATACAACTGTCATCAAACCCTCTTAACAGATTCACGCTTCTGCAAGCAACGTCAAGCGCCGCCGCCATCTCGCCTGCACTCAAACTCTCTGCAGGCACGGGGTCGTCCCCCGTCGCGAATCTACGAATCGTCACCGCTTCGGCCCGGGCGTCTATCCCAGGGTTGAGACGCAGAGAACGAAGCGGCGTGCTGTGTTCGGCGCATAGGAATACGCCTGGAAGTTGATGTCTCACGCTGAGATAAGGCTCGATGTTCCTTCGTTTTTGGTCCGCCACGCATGCGGCGCAATACCGCACTGCGAACCTCTCCGAATCATGCTGTCGCTGGACCGTTAGAGCATATGGCGCGACGCCCGGCGGCTTAAGTATGAAATCCCGTGCCCGCTCACATGTTTCTGCGCTAGCGAACTGCAAATAGTAGAAGTATCCGCTATTCTCCGTAACGAACTCCGCTGGAGACACTTGCCAATAATGCTTTGCCTCCTCGCAAAATCGTTCGATTCCGTTCGGTAGAATCCGATTGTGGAAGTTGACGCTTTTTCCAAAGACGAGCAAGTAAATTGGCCTCAATGTCTCTAGACCGACCTCTTCCGCGTAGCGGCTAAGGTTGCTGTGCAGAGTTTCCCCTTCTTGCAGCGGCTTCAAGGCTAACGACATAGCTCACCTCACTCAATAATCACGTAACAATCATTGGACAGGTACACGTTTTCTCTCACATAACGACGACCGCCTCGGCGTCTATCGCCCTTTGTCGTTCCTCCCATCGAAGGACGCGTTTGCGAAACATAGCCCTCGCCTCTACGCGTTCGCGCAACAGTTGACGACAGAGCGGTAGGTGCTGGAGCACATTCCTAGTTCCTTGCGGCAAATCCGCAACCATTAGAATGCTTATCTCGCTCACCCACCGGGGCGGGTTTGCCTCAGCGAGTTCGTCTGCCGCTCTTTGCATAGCTTCTCTATAGGCTTGGTCTCTTGCCGCCCAATCCACCCTCGTCGGCGTGGACGACTTCTGATAGCGACGAGAAAAGTCGGAGAGCCACTCTCGGTCGTATTTCAGAAGCTGCCGATACGTCGGCCGGGCCAAGCGACGTGCTTCAGAAAGACTCATCTCACCGTCGCGTTCGAAAAGCGCGACCCACCGACTCCTGAGAGTATCGACGTTAGGGTGTCGAGTGGCAGGCGGTTCACATTTGTTCGCTTGGGTAAGACGTCGAACTGTCATCACACTAACGTCAAGATGCTGAGCAACTTCGGCCGCACTTCTCCCCAAGTGCAGCAAGCTGTTGCCAGCATCCTTGTATGCCGGCCCATAGCGCGAGATGCCTTGGGAACGCATTCGTCCCTCGCAACGCTTGAAGGAGAAGTACGTACCACATGAGCATTTAGCGGTTCCGGATTGACCGGCCTCGTTGAGCTCGAACGCGCCGTTGAACTCGCCCAAAGGATGATTTGCATAGCGCGCAGGGCACTCGATGACAATTTCTCGCTTGTCTTGGTCTTGCGCAGTCGAGCGGGAGGTCAAGAATTCCATAAGAAGAACATGGGCAAAAGTCGGCGGCACAGCCTGTCCTTGGCAAAGCAACGGGACGAGCCAGTCTCGCGCCCGCTGGCCCTTTCGATACATTCCCGCCCATGCCAGATATCTCTCGCCGTAGAAGTCCGTGATATCGCGCGAAAGCGCGTCGATACGGACATTTGCTGAAGCCGTCGCGTATCCAGCGAGCGCCAACTGAGTTCTGTACTGCGACTGCGTCTGATAGAGCGACGAGGCCGGCGCCGAACTCAAGACTTCGAAGGACCGTCTTGCCACGCCCTGGAGTCGAGCCATCGACAGTCCGTCCAGAACGCCGATGTCGATTACTTGCCCCCCTTTGCAGAATCCCTCCGACTCCGATAACTGTTCGAAAGGAGACTCGGTCCTGATTGACGATACGTGCAGAAGCGACCCGTCCTGATGACAGAGTGCGACACCAGGCAGTTGATGCGCACGGTGGGTGTACTCGCACAGTCCCGCGCGCCGCTCGTCGGCAACGCACTGCGTGCAATAGCGAAATGCTTCCAGCCGAACGAACCGGCCGAACCCTAGGCCACCCCGGTTCTTGATTGCAACGGACGACGGAAGCTTCATCGCCTGCAAGACGCGAGTTGCGACACCGGGCGAGCAGCTTGCGGCGTGGTACGGGAACAGTGTCGTCTGCCACGCGATGTCCTCAGCGCTCAGGTTCCAGTAATCTTGAGTTTGGTCTGCGAGGCGGTCCAAACCTCCGGGCATATCGAAGAGAGAGTGCGCTCTGTAGCCAAACAACTCATGTAGGAGGGCCTCCTTCCCCGAGATTCGTTCGTGTTTGATGTATTCAGCCAACACGCCTACGAGCAATTCATCTACGTGCGGCCGTCTGAGAGCAATCGCCATGACGAACACCTCATCGAAGAGACGGGGACGGACCTCATGGCCATCCCCTTCGGTTACTCGGCCATCACGCAATCGTTTCCACTTCTGCCTCCTTGTCCTTCCGGGCGTCCTTGGTCTTCAGCAACGATTCTCTGGTCGAGTAGTACCGCAGGCTCACTTCGTGGCACAGTTCGGCCCGGGTAGCACTCGGAAACTCCTTCTGGACCAAATCGACCATCTTTTCGGCGATTTCACGCGGGATACCAGCGACAATCAACGATGAAACCGCGTCTATGGAGACCTCGATGCGGTCGTGACGGCTCAACGCGTCATAGAACAAGTTGTGCTGGGCCTCTGCCTTCATGTCGGCAACGACCTCCTTGAGTGTGTCTCCGAGGATGTCGTCGTAACGCATCATGTCAACCTTCCTGCCAGAGCGGATTGCGCGCAGAATCGGCTTCAGAGACCGCATCTTTTCGTCGAAAACGCTCTTGAAAAGGCGACAGGAAAGCCTCTCACGACCAGAGGCGATAGCTGCGTACTGCGAGAGCTGATAGAGAGGAATCGCAACACCGGGGAGGCCCTGAGTTAGGCTCCAGAGGTATTTCCGTTCAGCTGCGCTTAGCGGCTTCGAGTTAGTGAGCCACTGGTATTTGGAAAGCTCATCGCAAAGGCGATTCCAATCAGTCGCATCATGGATGCCGCGCCACACGGTAACTCCCTGGCTGCTGACGCGCCGAGCAAGGCGAAGCGTCGTCCGGAATAAACGCTCCGCTCGCGGCGTTCCGCAAACGACAATCGGAACCCCCACGAGGTTGGTGAGGTTCACAAAGAAATCAAACAACGGGTCGGCACCGGCTGCCGCATTGAGCGCGTTCTGAATCTCGTCGAGGACAATCACGCCTGTGTGGTGCCTCCGGGCAACACGGTGCACCTTGTTAGCGTAATCCGCAAGCGTGGCACGGGAACTGAGTTCCTCCACGTAATGTGTGTCCAACAGGTCGTCATAGGTTTCAAGCAGAAGCTTGAGAGTGTCTTTGAGGCTGGCTGAGCGCGGACAGTCAATCTTGATTCGCACCACCTGCATCACTCCGTACTGCGGATGCCTGACTACCCATGGCAAGAGACGAAGCGCCGACTCAACCGCCGTCGTCTTTCCTGCCCCCGAGTATCCGAAAAACGCGGCGCAGTAAGCGTGACTGCGTCGATGCTCGTAGACTGCCTGAAGCTGTCCGGACGATGAGTTCAGGCGATAACGGTCCCGAACCGCATCCAATCCGTTGTCGAGTATGGATTCGTGAGCGTAGTGCTCACGGATAATGCGATGGATGGTGTGTACCACGTCCAGATGTGCAGGCAGCGACACGACGAGTTCACCCAGTCTCGCCACGGCATGCATGCGATACTCTTTCGACCGCTCGCGCTCGGATTCGTCAAACCCAATCGACACGCCCACCTTCTTCGCAATATCTTTATCTGTCCAGTAAGGACCAAGACAGGATACCAAGTGATTGCTTGCATGCTCGGGCAGCAACCCCTCCTGATGATAGATGGCATCAACAGCGTGGACACATCGGAAAACATCCCTGTCCTCGGCGTGGTCCGTGCGGCGATGTGATGACTTTGCCATAAGAACCTCCATTTATAAGCTTGCGAAAAGGTCGCGCGCTCGCGCCTCTGCTTCATCCGAAATCGACATAAACTTCTTGCTCGGCTCCTCCTCATCTTCAAAGATGTCCCCGCTATCCTCCACTTGCCTCGCTCGCTGGTTTGCCAAAAACTGCTCCAGCTTCTTGCTTGGGCTTCGCCGCTTACGGTTACTTTTGGTCGCATTTTGTGGCTGCGAGCTCGGGCTTTTCGCCTCGTTGATAGCATTCCCGCGAGCGAGCTCTTCTCTCGCCGCCAATGCATCGTCCCTCATGCTCTCATCGTCTCGCGGCTCACCTAGCCGGGTGATATCCACATGAGCCATGCCCTTTTCGTTGAGTTCGCGCCTAGTCTCTCTCGCACCATCCGATGCGAGCTTTTGGATGTTGTGCTCAGCCATCGCTCGACTCTCTTCTTGGTCAGCATATGAGTTGTTGACGTTAGTGCTGTTGAGCTCTTTGTACTTTTGCACCTCGTAATGGGACAGCCCGTGTAGCCACGCAGGGACGCTTTCGGCCAGGCCACAGGGCACGGGTTCCCCGAGTCCGAGGATTCGAATCTCTGTGTTATCCACACCATCAAAGTCAATAGTGAGCTCAGTGTCCTTCCCCTCTGCGCGCTTCATGCTCTGCCTTTCGACCAGGGAAAGAGGATTGTCGTAAATGACTCCGCCAAAGTTGATGCCGTTCGCGACGATGGTGGCTTTCCCCGGTGTCATAACGCGTGCACGGAACTCAGCTACGTTCACACTGCGGCCAAATCCATTCGTTTCTGTTCCGTAGACCCAGAGATTCAGGGGTGTCGGTGCAAGACCTCGTTCAACCATCTCAGGCGGTGTCGGGTAGCCGGTGACCGAGCGCGTGTCATAATCAAGCACAGCTCTGACAACAATCTCCCGGATTTCATTGATATCAAGTGCGGCGTCCAATGCTGGGTGCCGTTCGCCGCGCTCGAACGCGACTTTCTCAACCGCCCCCGGGACAAAAGGCATCCAACTTTGCGGAACGCTCTTAAATCGCGTTTCCATGACGGACCGCAGGTCTGGTCGATAGGCAGGAGCGTTAGAAATCTCGACACGGTAGTGGACGGTCAAGGGCGTCGCTTTGTGCACACTAGAGACTTCGCCTTGGTCCGCATACAACGTTTCTGGAAGACGAGAGCATGGCCAATCCTCCTCCGTGATGGCTATACCGAGCTTCCTACAAAAATCGACCTTGGGGCTGACCGCATTCACCAACGCGGCCATCGCGCCATTCCAGCAAGGCGGCTCAAACGCGATGTACAGCCCCACTATCATTCGGGACCAGTCGTCTACTACGAAGTAGACCGTCAACCGAGGCAGCGCCACAGTCCTCATATGCCGGGCTACCGGGTAGATGTCGATTACGCTGGCATCGATGTGATAACGCTCTCCCGGGCCTCGGGTGTCTGATAGCCTCCCTGTAAGCGGTCGCTCGTGTAACAGGTACTGCTTAATCCCAACTTGTCGAACACGACGGTCTCTATACGAGTAGGTTTGCGCAATGTAATACTGCAACTGACGGGTCGTGATAGTGCGCGCCGGGTCGAATTCAATCTGGGTCAGAAGACCCCGTTCATCGTAGACCCGCCGCTTCGCAAGCTTGACCTTCAGCCAACGTACGGCCTGCGGCATCGATTTTTTTGCGCGCTTCCCTTTGCGGAACTCGGGAGTGAAAACCCAATCTGCCGCCAACTGGAGCAATCGCCGAATCTCATCATCGACGGGGCTCCCTCGCAAGCTTCTTCCTCGCGGCTTTCGCCCTGTATGCTTTGAGAAGTTCTTGTGCTTTCCTTTCCCCCCGCTGCGGTGATAGTCGTCGCCCGCCGCGGCGGGCGTCAGACCTCGCTGTAACCAACGGCGCAGAGTTCTATATACCGTCGACTCACTATACTTATGTGTTTCAAGGAATCGTTGAATGCGCTTCGCACGAGTTTCTTTGTGCAGCAACTCCTCGAACTGGTCGCCACTTGTCGAGGCCTGAGGCTTCTCGGACTCGTTCAGGTACGGGATATCGAACGTCAGCAACTGTTCGATGAGCATCCAACCTCGGTTGAGCGTCGGGTTTTCCACCGCGTTGATGCTTTGCTGAGAACGGCGATGGGGCTCGTGCCCTGCCGGTCGGCGACTTTCGGCAACGCTTGGGACGAAGTTTGGCACGAACTCCAGCGCCAGCTCATCTTCAACGTTGTGCGACAGGCGTTGCAAAACTTCCCCGGTCCTCAGCTTGAACGGAACCGCTTTGTGATATCTCTCCGGTACGCCCAGCTCAATATCTATTAGGTGCGTCCAGCCCGAGCCACGCCCAGTCTTGAGGACAATGTAGACCCGGTCTTGTTCCTCGACCGCTTCGTCATCCCTGGCTCGCGGTCTCCGATGACGCAAAATATCCCCCACCGCAATTGACGATGGGCATGTCGCCTTCATCAACATGGTTTCCTCCTACGTACGCGTACGCACTACTTAGGAAACTGAAATAAAGTGATGCATCAAATCTTCACCGCAATTTCCTCCACCGACAGCCTGATTGGGTCGATAGCATCGAGGTCGAATCGAATCTTCCGCGTCGTAGCCAACTGACGAAATGCCCGTGCGCCAGAGCCTGGCGGCAAGCTAAGAGCCTTATCCACCTTGCGGCATGCCTCTAATACGACTACATCGAGACGCTTCCTGAGCCGCCGAACAAGTTCCCGCTGAGCCGCTCCCTCTTCTTCTGTCAAGGTGCGGTCCGCCATGTCGTTCTCGCAGCGTAAAAGCCACGCTAAATTTTTGGAGCGCGATGCATGCATGCCGTTTGCAATGACAATTTTGAATTTGTGACCTTGGCGCTCCCAATACCGCTGCTCGATTTTTTGCCGCGGCGATGGTCCGCGTCGACGATAAGCCTTGGCGCTCTTGACCGAGTGCGCCGTTTTCGACACTTTTCCGTCTCGCTCAATGACTGCGACCAGGTCTGTGCTGAGAATCACAGGGTCACCACCAACCGTGTATGTCGGGTGGTCAACGCTGACTTCCAGCGCAGCTGGCCTTGATTCTTGCGTGGGAATCATGACCTGCTCAAACACTGTTAAGACGCTTTGGTCCCACCAGAGCTCCAGGAAAGCCGCGTGTTCGGCACTCGAGTTCAGATGTACTTCCCTCAGATGTGTCTTCATGCTTGTCAGGCGGGTCTTAATACCGGAGCCCGGCATGTCGCGAGTGCTTATCCAGCGAGTGTGGCGACCCTCCTGATTGCCTGCCTCGACCTCGCGCAGCTTGCGCGCAATGGTCAGCCTCCTCATTTCCAAGGTTCTGGATGTCATATCTGCACTCCTAATCTACAGCTTTTTAAGAAATAACTTCTGCTCCACGCTGCCTATAGGGCCTTTCGGCCTCTACAACTTTCCTACGTTTACTCCGGCGAAGGCAGCACGAGTTCGTCGACTCGTAAAAGGTATGTCAATCCGAGACGATGCCGCGATACGCTGTTTCCATCGCCTGCGCCTTCGCCCTTTTCGCGGCAGCTCTAGCGTGCCCGCTTCTCCATCATCAAACGCTGTATGGCGAAGGCGTTGCGATACGCTGCAGAGCAGCGTGCGCGTTCAACGAGGTCCTGGTCTGTGATGACGTCGTCTGTCGGCTCGCCCATAGCCAGCACCGATTCGTGGTCAACAGGTTCCCGCCTGGAGCGCCGCTGGTCGAACGAGTTTGACCTTTCAGGCCGGAGCAGAGTCGAAACCTCATCGTCCTCGATGCTCAACTGCTGACCATGACGGTTGTTTCCGCCCGACCCGACACCGACGCGAATTGCGGTGCGGTCGCTCGTCGATTCGACCTCAAACTTCTTCAACGCGGGCGGTCCCTTTTGCCCTCCCCGAACTCGGACAGACGTCTCGGCTCCAGAACAGCTTCCGGTGACACTCGAGTTCTTGGGGGAAACGGACGCTAAGTCATTTGGGAACCGGTTCTGCCCAGAGGCACTCGAATACCCTTGCGCGTGCAATTTCGCCTTGATACCGCTCGACATTTGAGCAACTCGAGCACGGTCGCTCGGGTTGCACTCGACATCAATAATGTCGCGCCGCTTTTTTTCCTTTGCTTTGCGCAATGGGATTTGGGGAAGCGCCTCTTTGTTCCCGGTAAGCACGGCGCTCGCACGCCTACGGGGTTGACGACCCTGGACATCTTCTGAGACGACTTCGAATCCGACGCAGCGCAGTGCATCACGCAGTTCGCGAGCCGCCGCGGAGCGATAATCAACTGCACAAATCACGCGCGCTCCCGCATGAGCATGTAGCAGAATCTCCCACGCGACTGCCAGATGAACGCCGCCGTGCCGGTCGGCGCGGTCGATTCCTACCACGATGTTCCAAGCGTTCGTGAATCCCGGCCGTTTCCTGATGAGCTTAAGCTGTTCCGCCAAGTCCCTTTTTGCGGTCGCTCGGAGGAGAAATCCCTTGGTCCCAATAGCAGGCGCCGAGTGAGCCGCTTCTGCCGGCACGACACGCCGTCGCAACAGAGCAAGCCGCTCGTGCGATTCAGGCCCGTTTATCAGCCACACTTTTGGGGGTTCAGAGCCGCGGCCGGCCCCTTTGCTCGTGCGCAAGGGTGCCACCAAAACCCGCGGCAATTCCTCGTAGAACTCGACAACGGAATCGTCGAGAGGCTCGGACTCACCGCAGAATTCGAGCGACCGGGCGTGTCCGGTGAATCGAGTTTGGGCACTCTGGTCTGCGTACACGACGTCCCAACCCGTGTAGACAAGCGTCCGACCTGCCCCTCGCTTCGACGTGACGTGGTAGGAATGCACCGAATCCGCGCGCACTTGCGGACCTTCAGCGACGCGTCCGAGGTCTGTCGGAACATCGGCCTTCAGGACCACCTGCGTTTCATTAGACAAAAACATGGCCTGCCTCCTTTAGAAGCGCTTGACAACAACACGCGAACCGCGGAGACTAGCTCTGTGAGTAGATGCTATCTCCTGGCCGCTATGCCAGGATGAACGGGCAGCCAGCTGCTAACTGGTTGCCCGTTTTCATTTCAAGCGGCGTTCGCCGCGAATCTTCGTCTATGTCAGCCGGATTTCGTTCCCAATAGTGAATTTGCGAGGCGTTCATTCAGAACACCATAGTTCGTAATCTGCTTGCAATAGCACCCGGAGGAAGAATCTTCTTTCGGGCGAAAGGAACGGGCTAACCCAAAAGTCGTGGCTCTTCTGGACTAATTTTGTGCCGAACCCGCTTGCACAAGACGTAGACGTCTCTCCAGATTTCGGGAGCTCCCTGTCTTGTGTGACGCCGAAGGGAGTCCGACTTTCTCACGCAAAGGTTATCGCCGAATTTCTAAAATTTTGAGCGACAGAGGCGTTTATGGGGACACGTATCCCGTCCAAACTCGGTACGGTACCGAGGCAGACGGCCTTCCTAAACAGCTAAAATGAACGGCTAAAATTTAGAGTTCTTTTTACTAAAGTTTTAGAACGGGATAAAAAGGTTCAATCACCCAGAGCGCAACCGGAGCGCTGCAACGGTCCCTACTCGGTGGGACGATATTCGCTGATTGCTCTCACTTATGGCCCGCTACCTCTCCCCATTCGGACGATTTCTAGTCGTTGCCTACAGTCACTGGCGGCTAATCAAGTAGTTTTCTCCTTTTCTACATGTCAGTCTGACCCGACTACCGGTAGGGGTATCTTGACATTATAAAATTGGTGAATTAGCACTGCAAATCAACAAAGGCCATCTAGCCCTAAATAGAAAAAGTTTGCGACGGGTCCGCAAAGCTTCCTTGACCTTCTTTTTGACTGTATTTAAGAAATACGGCCCCATAAACTTTTAGCAAGCCTCTCCGGTAACGAATACCATCGACATAAGGAAACCGTTCGTGCTCCGCGAACTGGCGTCATTGAATTCGCGTAACCCAAATCGGCGGTGCTTTCGTATCGAGGCCGGGACGAATCGCGTTGCGACTGAAACCGCCCCCACCATGAGTGCGGCGCCGCTTGACGCGCCGTCTGGCGGGATTAAGGAAGTACGCGAGGTATCCAAGGTCGATGTGTGGGCGGTGCTATTGCGATAATTTATCTTATCGATAGAGCAGCGGCAGCGACCTAAACTGGAAGCATGAAACCGTCGCCGCCCGCCGCTGGGCGCACGCGCCGCGCCCCATCCCGTCCCGACGCCTCGCCTGCCCGAGCACTCTCCCCAGCCTTTCCCGACCTCGATGAGCTCGCGGCTCTGCGCGCCTGGTACGAGGGGCTCACCGCGCGTGCCGCCGTCCATCGCTACCTGGGTCATGTCCGGGCGGACGGTCAGTCCTCCCGCGCCCTGCTCGGCCGGATTCGCCGGCGACTCATCGCCTTCGCACGGTCGCGCCAGCAGCCGGAGTTGGCACAGCTTTTCGAGCACCCTGCCGCGGACCGAACCTCCCGCGCCGCCGCTGTGGTCCGAGGGCTGGACGTGCTACGCCATGCGGCCGCGCCAGAGCCGCAGGTGACCGATGACATGGAGCAATGGCTGTCACCTCGCATAGTGCGAGCGCTCCAGGCGGCCGGCATCCGTACTCTCGCCGATTTGACGGTGCGAGTGCCGCGCCGCCGTCTCTGGTGGCACACCATCGCCGGGCTTGGACGCGTGGGCGCACGCGAAGTGGAAGCTTTCTTTGGGGCGCACCCAGCCCTGACGGCACAGGCGCGAGCGCTGGTGTGTCAACCGACGAGCCATACGGTGGTGCCTTGGGAAGCGCTGAGCGTTCCGGAATCGCTCGATGGCTCGCACGGTCGATTGCGCGCACCGGTCAGAAGTTGCCTGCTCAACGCGGAAACGGACTATGAGGCGGTGCACGCCTGGCTTGAATTGCACGAGGCACCGGAGACCGCGCGTGCCTACCGAAAAGAGGCGGAGCGACTGCTGCTGTGGGCCATCGTTGAGCGTCAGCGGCCGCTCTCGTCGCTGACCACCGACGACGCGCTGGCGTACCGAACCTTCCTGCGTCACCCGACGCCACGCGAGCGCTGGGTCGGACCTGCACGGCCGCGTGAGTCCGTCGAATGGCGCCCCTTCGTGCATGGCCTGTCGTCCGAATCCATTGCATATGCGTTGACGGTATTACGCGCGCTGTTCCGCTGGCTGGTCGAGCAGCGTTACGTGCTGGCCAATCCCTTTGCCGGCCTCAAAGTACGAGGCGTGGGACGAAGTGCACATTTCGACGCCGACCGCTGCCTCAGGCAGTCGCAGTGGGCGATGGCGCGAACTGTTGCCGGGCAACTCGACCTCGTTCATGGCTGGAGCGCCGCCGCCGCGCAACGGATGCGATTCATCCTCGATTTTGCCTTTGCCACGGGACTGCGTGCGCACGAACTCGTCGAGTCGAAGCTGGGAGACGTTCGAGAGGACGAGAATGGCGACGTCTGGCTACATCTGGTGGGCAAAGGGCAGAAGAAGGCCAAAGTCGCGCTGCCACCACTTGCCATGCGCGCGCTCGAAACACACCTCGTAGAGCGCGGCTTACCGGTTGTCCGAGCGAGATGGCCGCGTTCCGTGCAGCTCATCGGCGCGCTGACTGGGGAGGTGTCCACGGAGCGCGCGCCGGGCATCACGCCGGCCAGACTTCGACAAGTGATAGGCCGGTTTTTTGATACCGCTGCAGAGTTCGTCGGTGAGGAGGATGCATTACTCGCCGATACGCTACGACACGTCAGTCCGCATTGGTTAAGACACAGTCACGCAACTCATGCGCTCGAAGACGGAGTTGACCTTGTGTGCGTTCGAGACAACCTGAGACACGCCTCGATTTCAACGACATCCAGATACTTACACGCAGACGATAGCCGACGCGCTCAACAGGTCCGAAGTGCCTTCGGTGTTTCCTGAGCGCAGGACAGCACAAAGCGCGCTTGCGTGGGTTCGCTTCGCAGGACGAGGCGCTATGCTACCCAGTTCCGGCCGCCTGGCCGGTCCGATTGAAACGACGCTCGTGCCGTTGTTAGCTTTATCGGCGGCGAGCACAAGCAAGTTATACAACGGCCCACCTTCGATTATTACGATGTCAAAGATACAGAAACTCAATCGACAAATTGGACGAAAGGTATGCGCATTGGTTACCAAACGGATTATTCACGCCGCGTCAGAAGTTCGACCTGGACTCACTCGACTTCCCTGCAAACCTGACAGCTTAGAAGACCGCTACTTTCCTCGTCTCCGATTTTCAATAAGAGTTAGCGCCACCGCAAGCATCGCAATCCAAGAACCCACTTTGAATGCAGCTTGCATTTTCTCGCTGCTGGCTTTGGAATCGCCGTCCAATTTGACTTCTGCCTGACCTGCTTTTGTCGGTACAGCGCTGTTCAATCGATTCTTGACGATATCGAGATATAAGTCTTTCGGCGTGCGCTGCCCCAGTTCCTGGAGGTCACGGTAGTTGGCCAGAAAATCAAGGATGCTGGGGCGCAACGAGGTGACCGTGAAATCTCGCCCAGATTTCAACTTCCGCTCCAAGTCCAACTTCGTTAGCTCGGACGCGTGCTTCCTCCATTCGACTTCTCTATCTTGCTTGTCTCTTGCGCTGAGGAATGGAGTGACCAGCAGTTTGCCGCCCAAGGCTGTAATCAACGCGGCAACCATCGCGCCAACCGCCCCGGCAATAGCGCAAACGACCGTTAACACCGGTGTTGGCAGGGCTTGTATCTGCGTCCAAAGGCTGGCGATGGTCACGACGATTGCGCGGTGAAAGAACCTCCCGCTGTTCCGGTGGGCCCAGAGATGCTGAACGTTTTCGTGGCAACCTGACCGGAAGAGTCCTCTGCCCTCACCTCAAGGGACGCCCCAAAACCCCAGGTGGGCAACGCCAACATTTCGTGACACGGCGGGTCGGGGCACTCGAATTCCCCAATCAACTGCCCGCTTATGTACGCAGAAATTTGCGTTGGGCCGTCAGCACCCAAAACCGTGAAATAGAACTGCCCGCCTGCATACGCTTCGTTGACATTTTGTATTTCCACATTTGCCTCTGAAAGGTCGGCCACGCTTATTGTCTAACGTTTCGTCGCCCGGCACATCAACACTCGCGGGTCGTTCTCCACGGAAATGGCTTTGGGCTGCAAGAAGATAGCATGGACGGCGCGACGAATCCTAATGTCCGTGAACTCGCTGCCCGGTTAGGTGAGTTAAGGCAGCAAAGCCCACCCTCCACCATTGCTCTCGCTGTTCGTCCAAAAGACAGTGAGCGCGGCGTTTGCCGTAATCCTTGCGGGAGCAAGCATGGCGTTCAGAGAGATATTTCCCCTTCGCCAGTACCAACATGCCGCGTGGCCCGCGTCTGGACGTGGCCTGCGAGACTAGATGACGCTCGTCGACAGTCTGGCATGAAGCTGTTGCTGTTCCCGATAACGCTCGAGTTGCCGGTGAGATGAATGAAAAGCATCAACATCGGAGCTGTTTGCTTACAGCACGAAAGTTCACCGCTGTCACGGTCGGCCGCTCCGACTAACATTCTGTTTGAGTGACGCCCTTGTCAGCGGCTAGCTTCGGTTGCCGTACGGGACGCGCAAGTCCACCTGCCTGCGGCCCATCCTAGCTCACGGAAACGCACGAACGTCCTGCATTCAAGTGTGTCTCAAGGGAAGCATTTTCCCGAATGAAGCCTGCGCTAGCGAACGAGTCAGAACTACCCACAGGAGGCATGAATCCTGTTGTTCTGGTACAAGCACGTGCGGTCGAACGTATGCTGTGAGAAGATGGAACCAGATTTAGCAGCGTGCCTATGAGACCGCAAGTCAAAGGTAAAGGCCATGCTCGACCTGCGAAGAGTTTGGAATTTCGGTTCGTTATCACTCGGTTTCATATTCCCCTTTATCGTCGGGGTATTTGAATCGACGCTGCGGGGGGCCGCCGGTGACAACGACCCACAGTTCTTTCCCCCAGCACTGGCCGGAGCAGGGCTGGCTGCCCTATTACCATGCCTCATTATCGGCCCTCGACCGGCAGAAGTCGCCGAGGGAGAGTCCGCGGAAGCGGCGCGAAAGCGCTGGGACTACAATTGGAATGCCTGGGTGCTTGTGTTGGCGTTTATCTGGTTTGGCGTCGGAACGCTGCTCTGGGCCGTCATTCTCGTACACTCGATAAAAGGAACCTTTCCTGTATGGTGGCCAGAACTCCAGTTTAATCCGAAAGTTGGAGTATCCGGTTCTGAGACGCTCCTGTTTTATGTACTAGCCATCTTGTTGGTAGTTCTCAAACTGGAGAGGCAATGAATGGAATCCTAACGTATGCGGTGGAAAATCCGATATTGCTGATTCTTCCGGCTCTCGGATTTGTCGCATCTCTTGGGCTCTTGCGCGTTAAGGACCGGTATCTGAATGAAGGCGTTATCTTTCGGCGACCGAGACAATCGCATGCTTCAGAAGACGTCTCTCTGGCCGTTGCGAACATGTCCCAACCCACGGACGCTGAAGCGTACTTCAAACGAGGCACCGCGCGCAGCAATATTGGGGACCTCGACGGCGCTCTGTACGACTACGACGAAGCTATTCGCCTGAAACCCGATTACGCTGCCGCTTACAGCAACCGTGGGCTGGTCCATGCAGCGAACGGTAGTCTCCTCAATGCACTGCATGACTTCGACGAGGCCATTCGCTTAGAGCCCGACGCCCGCACTTTCTACTATCGTGGCTTTGCGCGCAGCAGCCAAGGCGACCTCGAAGGCGCACTGTGCGATTACGACGAAGCTATTCGCCTTAAGCCCGACTACGCCGCTGCATACAATGAGCGCGGCGTTGCCCGTCAAACGAAGCACGACCTAAATGGTGCGCTCCACGATTTCGACATTGTCATTTGGCTACGGCCTGACTATGTAGTAACACACAATAGCCGGGGAGCGCTGCGCCAGAAGTTGGGCGACCACATTGGTTCGCAGCGCGATTTTGAAATAGCTAGGGGACTTCGAGCGCGAAATGCTGAAAGCAAGAGCGCCCGTGGTACCCAAAGCGACCCAAACAATGAAGAGGAGCGGTGGCTCGCCGTTCACTCGCATCCCGACGATGCGCCCGCTTTGTACCATCGGGGCATTGCACGCAGGATGATGGGCGACCTTGATGGGTCGCAGCGCGACTTCGATGACGCGATGACGATTCGCCTGCGCGGCTCGGCCGCGTTTGACGAATCCCGACGGAGTCGCGCTCCCGAGCCGTCTGAAAATCAGAGCCGTACTGAGACTAAACCGCCGGACGTTACAGCAAGTTGACTATTCTGATTCCCACCACCCTCACTACTCCTGCGGTTGATGCCCTGCTCGAAATGCTTAGCGGCTCTTCACGCTGCGGAGTCTTAAGTTTGCGCCGCGGTCCGTGCGGCGTTGGAAGTGTCTCAATCCCCGCGGGCCTCTCTGCACCGTTGCTGCGCGCGGCAGTCACAGCGTGGCAGTCCTTCGTCATATTGTCGCTTCGATTCGCGGTGAACACGAAAGTCGCTAACGATGAGGGCGGTTTCAAGGTTGAAGCGCAACAGCGGGTTTAATGTTTAGAGCCGCGAGGTTGAGTTGCGGAAGCGAGTGTGGTGGCGAAGACCTCGAGTGGCGAATGGAAGGCATGAGTGGCGCGTGGCATGCTGTTCAGACTGTCGGCAATGGCGTCAAGTTCGTCCTGACTGTAGACCGAAAGGTCGGTGCCTTTGGGCAGATACTGGCGCAGCAGTCCGTTGGTGTTTTCACAAGTGCCGGGTTGCCATGGGCTGTGCGGGTCGCAGAAGTACACATTCACACCGGTGGCGGCGGTGAGCTCTGCATGTCGCGACATTTCCTTGCCTTGGTCGTAGGTGAAGCTCTGCCGTAATGGCTCGGCAATCGAATTGAGTTTGGTAGAGAAGCCTGCCAGCGCGGAAGCAGCCGTGGCATCTTCCATCTTCGCCAGCAGCACCAGGCGGCTGGTCCGTTCGACCAGCACTCCGACTGAAGACGCATTGTTGGCGCCCTTGATGAAGTCGCCCTCCCAATGTCCGGGCAGCAGTCGGTCTTCGATTTCGGGCGGCCGCACATGAATACTGACCATGTCGGGAATCTGTCCGCGTCGGTCCGCACCCCGTGTGCGCGGCATGCGCGTGCTGTGGCCGTGGCGCAGGCAGGCGATGAGCTGACGGCGCAGTTCGCCGCGCGGCTGGGCGTAGATGGCCGTATAGATAGTTTCGTGGGACACGTGCTGGGTCGGGTCGGTCGGATACATGCGCTTGAGTGTGCCCGATATCTGCTGAGGTGACCATTTCCACTCGAGCAGGGTAAGAACGATGCGCCAGCACACACTCTGCGTGCAGAGCTTTGTGGGACGGCGACCCGCACTCCGACGCGCGTCGCTGAGCGCTTCTGCAGGTACGGATGCATAGCCAGCAGGAGAACCATTTCGCCTCAGTTCACGGCTTACGGTGGCTGGCGAGCGGCCGAGTATCCGGGCCATGGCCCGGATACTCGAACCCTGCAAATGCAGGCTCGCAATGGTCAGGCGCTCTTCGGGTTGAAGCTGTAGATACCGAGTTCTTTCGTGCATCGCAACACCTTATATGAAACAGGTGTTGCACTTCAAATTTGAGGCCGCCGAGTAAAAACCTGCGTAGTGGCATGTTTAATTGTCTTTTAGCATGCGAGTAATCTCTTGGTTTTCGTTTCGATACGCGCCATGTTGTCGCTCCCAGTTGTCTCACAGCTTAACGGCGTTACAGCGCACTTGCAACGTCACACTATATCAAGCGCCACCGTGTGATGAAGTCGACTCCCCGGAGCGAGGCAACTGTGTAGTCACTGCCTTCCGTTCGAATTCGTAATAGCCTTTGAGCAATGAATGAAATTCAATGAGAAGCTTCTGCTCCACGTCCGGTTCCCTTGTTCCCCTCGACAAACGGCTCAGATAAGTAGCGCATGTAGTTAATGCACTCGCGCATCTTGAAAGCAAATTCCGGTTCGCGAGTCCCTTGAAGTCTTCAGCCTGAAGACGTGCCTCCAGCGTTTCACGCATCGTCGCGGATTGCATGCCAAGCACGATGTAGCGCAGAAGCACCTCGTCAAAGGGCTTCCCGGTGTTGGCCGAAGCGCTACGGATGATATCGGTCACCGAGTTGGGCAACCCGCTCCCCTCCTCGGGGCTCGCAAGGAGCCTTGCCACAATCTCATTGTTCGTGCTTCGACCCGTTCGGGTCGCGGCCTCCTCGAGCCTTTCGCGCAATTCGGTAGGCATTCGAAGGGAGAACGCAGCGGGTTGTTTCACTTTCTTCAGTCGCTCAATAAAAGATGGCAGAGTCTTTTAAACTCTTGTAGCACACACCAAAATGTTGAACCGAATCAAAAAGAATCACCCTGTGGATAACCGTCTTGCGCCGTGGCGCATCGAGCAATGCCGCAGCTTCGTCCACCGCTTCTGGCGCCTTCTTTATGCTATCGCTCAGGCAGCGGAAGTGCCAGATTGCAGTTCACCGGCGTCAACAGACGTGCTTACATCGTTCGCGGCGCTGTTGGTCGTGGTCGCTGCTGCCTTCTTCGCCGTCGGCCGCTTGCTTGCAACCTTCTTGACAGAGGCCTTCTTTGTCGGCGCGGACACGCTTTTTGTCGCGGGCTTCTTCGTCGTCGCGGTACCGCTAGCCCTCTTCGAGGCAGCTTTCGTCACCACAGCCTTCTTCGCGGTTGTCTTCTTCGCGGTTGTCTTCTTCACAGCGGTCTTGTTCGCTGGAGTTCCCTTCGTTTCTGTCGCGCTCGCTGCGGCACCGTCAATCAGGAACTTCGTCCTGTCTTTGGCACCAGCAAGCCACGCCGGCGACTTGCCGCGACCGCTCCACTCTGCGCCGCTCTTAGGGTCGCGATACTTCGCAGGTTGAGGTCCGCGCGGGTAATTGCCAACAGCCTTCGCCGAACTTTTATCTACGGCGGTCGCAGTCGTGACATTGCCATCAATTAGAAACCGGTCGCGATTTTTCGCTGTCGCCAACCATCCCGGCGCTTTTCCACGACCACTCCACGTCGCCCCGGACTTCGGGTCGCAGTACAACGCGGGCTGCGGACCGCGCACATAGTTGCCGACAGTCTTCGGCGACGTTCTTGCGGCAGTCGAGACGCCCGCCTCACTGCCATCAATAATAAACTTGTCGCGATTCTTTGCGCTCGCAATCCAGTCCGGCGCGCGGCCATGTCCGCTCCATATCGCTCCCGACTCTGGGTCCCGATATCTCGCCTTCGACGCTTGCGCGACCGAAGCTGACTTCATCGCCATCTTGCTGCCACGCTTCTTGCCACCAAACGCGGAGCCGAGGTCATGCGTTGTTATCCTGTGCTCTGCCATCAGAGCGTGAATTTCGGCAATGACGCTCGCCGATTTCTTCTTGGTAATTGCCTCCGCTTCAGCTTGAAGTTTCGCAATCTTCGCCTGAATCGACTGATACGTAGACTGACTTTCCCCTTTCGTGATTGCAATCAACGCACTATGTCATATGCGCAGTGAGCAAGGCGCGCGCCTCTCCGAAGTCAAAAGTCTCGCGAGCTCGAGAAATTCTGCACATCCTCGGAAGTGGTGACTCTGCGCAAACTACGGTGCGTTTTCTTTGTGCAAAGCACGAACGTCGTTGAGACCTTTTGAACCGACATAGTCGTTAGATTAAATGCGATGCTCTCGGCGAAGTGCTTGGCCAATGCCCATCCTATGCCTCTGTCATAGCAGAGCATCGCGCCGACCCTACGCTCTCGATAGGTCCCTCGAGAGGTCGATAACAAGACCAACGATGTGCCCAACATATTCAACGGGTATCAGAACGTCCATCTTTTGAGCCATCTGCTCGGCCGTTCTTGGCTTTTCTCGGTTCGGTCCAAGCTTCGTCTTGTGACCGAACCAGAGAATAATGAACACGCCTACTCCTTCGGCATCTGGATTGCGCATGTATCGAGGTTCGAGCTGGTCGCGCCAGGCATACCAGAGTTCGGGATGATTGTCCTTCTTTATCTCGACAGGAACGATACGGCGGCGGCTCTGGACGATGACGCTTGTTTGCATGTCAGCGCGTCTTTCCGCTGCAGCGAAACTCTCCTTTTCAACTTGTACTGATTTCAGGGCCATCGGTCGACGCAGCAGCATGAGCAAGATGTCCCGGCACTCATTCTCGCTTTTCGGAGTAAAAACGCCGTCTTTGTCTTTGGTGTAAAACAGGTCCAGCTGATTCGTCTCTTCGAAATGGATTTTCCTCGCAAGATGGACGAGCTGGTCGCGCAACAGCTCAGCCATATCTCTTGAATTCGCAGGCGCGTTATTGGCAAGTACGTCCGCGACCTCGACGGCCGTTGGCGGAACGTATTGGTGATTTTTGAGGTTGCGGTCTTGCTGGAAGAACAAAGCGCCAAGCCACATCCGCCATGAATCCA
Source organism: Caballeronia sp. J97 (assembly GCF_905220305.1). NCBI lineage: Bacteria > Pseudomonadati > Pseudomonadota > Betaproteobacteria > Burkholderiales > Burkholderiaceae > Caballeronia > Caballeronia sp. J97. Next base: position 489,771 of record NZ_CAJMZL010000001.1, read on the forward strand.
TTTTAGGGTCCTGACGTAGCTCGTGCAGCGCCAGTCCGGCCGCAGGCAACATTGATGCACCAAGAAGGTGAGCAAGTCGTTGCAGCACAGCACTTTGATGGTCGTATGGCGAGTTGTAGTCCTCGTCGTCGGCTGATGTAGACGCCGTCGCTGTCGACGCCAGCACGCGAATGATGCGAGCAACAACATCCGGATGCGCCGCCAGCGCATCGTGGACCGGTTGCCCTCTTTGCTCGATTGCTTTTGCTAGCTGATATGGTCCGTCCGCTTGACTGACAGCCTCAGTCTCGATGTCGTCAATCTGGCCTTCAGGGTCTTGGACGAACAGCCCCATCTGCACCGCCAACCTGAATTTAGCGCTCAGTTTTGGCGTCGAAAGAATGCTGCTCAATGCGGTTGATACGGCGTGTCCCGGCAAATGCTGCTCGGCCCCCGGAAGCAAAACCGTGTTGAAGAAATGGAGCAAACGTTCGTCTGGGTCGGCTGGAATACTAGCCAGGACGCGCGGCAGAAATTTCGCGGCCAACGCTTTCGGAGCGTCTACATCCCTCAGGAAGCGAAGGGCGTCGATGTTCGGAGCCCGACCATCTTTGAGCTGCCCTTTCCAGCAGACGAGCATCAGGTTCGAAACTTGGCCGGGACTATGTTCGGCTAGTGCACGGAGCCAATCAGGAAGCGGCGCGTCGCTATCCACGATGTAGAAGCCGACCAAGGCTTCGACGACCTTCTGCTTCCACGACGTCACGTCGGCACCATCGGAATAGCAAAGTTTCGCTGCGAGCAAAGCGGGATAAGACGAGTTATACGAGTGCCCTGCCTTCCGGCCGACTGAAATTATGTCGCTTAGGGATGGCAGGTCGTCAGCGACAACGAGCCGCTTCAACGCCTCGATTGCCTGCTCTGCGACGCCAATGTCCACAACGAGCAGGTCGGCCACCCGTTGCAGCGGCGTTTCTCCTTCGATGTTCGAGAACATCTCGTTATAAGCTAAGGCGATTTCCCGCACCAGCCAGTAGTCAGTGCTCCCGGTTAGAAGGCCGCGCAGGCGCTCTCCGAAATTGCTTTGTCTTTGCGCGCGCTCTGCCACGCGGGCGCTCTCGACCTGCTGCTTACGTTCAGAATCACGTCGTTGCCAGGAGTCGAGCTGCCAAGCCGTGTTCCGCTGCGCCCACTGTTCAGCCTGCGGCCAGCGCTCTACATTCTCCGCTATCCATGCTTCGAGCGCCTCCAACGTGATGTCGAACCGCTCAGTCAGGTTTACAGCGGCGTACGATGCCCGGTCAACACAGTTCTCGACGAACACTTCATTGTCAGAAGCACTAGCCTGCACAAGAAGCCAGCTATACCAGTCCGCAGGACGTTTAGCATCATACAGAACGGACTCGAGATTGTTGACTCGAATGGCCTTCGAGTCCTCTGGTATTTGCGCGAGTCCCTGCGTAACGAGCCGTCGTTGCATCTCGGGGCGATTGCTTAACCAGTCACTCAAGAACTTGATTGCTGACGACTCGAGTCCAGCCGAGCCGTACTTATCGAGTCCCATTGAAAACCACTTCCACAGTTGCTGCGCAGAAATCGCCTCGCCTTCAACATCCACTGCGCGCACCAGCACCTTAGCAGCAACCTCCCGAGTCATGTCGTATGCACGCGCGGGCGTGTCGACGTCGTCTCGCGCGGTGGGTGCTGATAGAAGCTCATCGAGGGTTTCAATCGCAGGTATCAAATCCGCGTCGGGAAGCCGACGGTTGAAGGCAACCGCCCAGAACATCCTGAATTGACCGATTAGGTTAGACCGCTTCGCTGGCCGGCAAAACGCAAGAACTTGTCGGACCGACAAAAGCTCGGGGTAAAGGCAGTCCAGCAATTCGCCGAGAATCTCGTCGTTCGAGTCTTTCACTACTTCCGACGCAACGTCGTGCAGCAACCGCCGCGCCGCGCCCAGTTCGAACGCTCCGTCACGGAGCCATGCCGCGACTGCGCCAAGTCGAACTCGTTGCGCTCGCGTCTCGTCTCGAGCCATCTCCTCGAAAGTGCCTGCAAGCCCTGGAAACGTCTCGCCATAACGAATCGCGTCGAGAATACATACGACTAGAGCTTCGTGACCAGGCTCCCGAGACTCGTCTTTTAGGAAATGTGCGAATGTCGACTCCATTTCTGCGGTAGCAAGCGCTCCGAAAGGATGTGCCTCCCAGTTTTCATTCCGAAACCACGGATTTTCGGTAGCAACTCTCTGCAACGCCATGAGCAGCTTTGTCTTCTGCCCGATGGAGAACGGCTTCACATCGCCATAGAGCACCAATCCTAATGGGTCACGTACGGCGAGAAACTCCCTGTCCTCGACACAAAAGAGCGTCAGCCAGGCGTACACACCTCTGAGTGCATCCACAGTCTGCGCGCCGGCGATGCTCATCACGGCGACGACTCGCGGCAAAGGCAGGCCCTCCCGCGTAACAAGGTCTCCGATTGAACGGCCTGCGAGATATTCGCCGACCGTTCGATGCACCGGCACGCGCAAGTCGCCGTCGGCAGAGAAGAGCTTGGTATCGAGCGCAGCCATAGCAACGGCCTTATCGACATTCAAGCCCGACGGCAAATCGTCAATATGAAACACTCCGTCTGTTGGTGTGTCGGTCGGTCCTATCTGAATCGCCGAGCTATTGGAAAGCAGCATCACTGCGGCCAGCTTTCCGGCTGCTGCCAACAGATTCTCGACACTCATCGAATCTCGCATGGTGCGACTCATTCGGTGGACGCGGTTGTGCTCTCTCGCCAAAAGATTACACGCGGCCGCATAGGTGGCGCTTCGGCTCTCCGGCCAATCGTCCTTTTGAACTACATCTACCATCAGTTTCAAGAGCAGCGGATTCCCAAGAAGCGGCGATAGCTTTCGAGCCCCTGCCTCCTCGAGGAACTCAACGGCGGTACCTGCTTTCGATGACAACAGCCTTCCGAGTAGCTCAAGGACCTCCGCGTCGTTCAGCGGGTTCAACCAAAGCGTTTCCACTGTATCGGATGGCGACACTGCTTGCAGGTCTACGTCCCCACTACGAACCCAGTCAGCCTCTCGGCACGACAGCCGAAAGCGCGGGTTTCCCGCCTTTTGCAGGGAACGGCGAATCTCATCAAGTGCGGTAAAAGGCGAAACCGAGTCGGTTCGGCGCTCATCCAACGAATCGATGAACAGGGTCTTCCCTTTCGCCGCCGCGGGCAACTCCAAGACCGCAAAGTCGCGTGCGGTGATGTACCACGCCGCGTCGCCCATGCGTTCCGCTGCCGCCTTGAATGCAGTCGTCTTTCCGGACCCCGGCTCGCCAAGCAAGACATAGGCGTCTAGATGCTCCCAGTCTCGAAGAAGACGTGAGGAACTTCCGGATTCTGGGTTCTTGAGGGTTGCACTGCGTTCAATGAAGAGTTTGTCCGTCATATTGTTCGAATGCGATGCGAATGTAGGTGAAAAAGAGTCAGTTCGGCTTTAACGCCCTGACGGGCGAAGGGCTTCCACTTCGAAACTACCCCGTTTCGACGGGTTGTTCACGTTTAGAAGTGGGCGTTCGTCCCGGAGAGGTCTTCCTCTTCTCCCCTTTCAATCTCTCGTCGAGCAGACCGTCGCTGGCCCTCTATCGAGCTTTGCTCATCATCTAGCTGAATGAACTCACGTCTAAACTCTTCGAAGTTTGTGGCCTTGCGCAAGCTCACCACCATGGCAGCGAGCATCTTGTTCTGCCCGTGGATGAAGCCGAGTTGGTAACTCTCCATCTTCGCCAGTTCGCGAGCTAAGTCGGGAGACGCGATGCCCTGCCATTTGCGCTCAATCGAAGCCTCTCGCTCTATGTCGATTGTCGCGAACTCTAATGCGTCACTTTCGAGCACTCGCATCGACGCCGGCATAGACAGTCGCCGCGACGCTTCGTTTTTTAGAGCTTCCTTTTCCGACGGTGTCAATTGGGCAACGTAATCCCGAAGTGCCGTAATCGCCCATCCCGGGCATGCGCGACTGCTCACGCGGTCTCGCTCTATCAACCAACTTTGTACGGTGCGCTCCGATATTGGTTTGCGCCCGCTAAGCCGATTGATTGCGCTCACAGCAATGCTATTGCTGCCGCCCAGGTGCTCCCAAAGCAGCGCCCGCAGCTCGCTACGCCGGTCCTCTTCCAACAAAGTTTCGTGCAAATCGTTCTCTAGCTCGCGCAACTTCGATGACGGTAGGCCCTTAGGAATGGGCCCCTCAACCCGGTAGCTTCGCCGGCCATCCTCTCGAACTGCGACTTCAAACTGCGCTCGAGTCTCCCTGTGCGTTGCTACATTGCTCTGAAAGGGGTCGTATTGCCAGCTCATCGCTATCTCCAAATCGCGCAACCATTCTCTGCATTGTGCGCACATCGTGCGCACACGTCAAGCTTGCGTTCTTTCATCGCGATTGGCGGAGTTGCTACGAGCTAGGGAAACACGCCGTGTCGGGACATTGACTGGCTTACGAAAGTGCACTTCCCTTGTACGGAATCCCTTCTTTACATATTGTTGGGGTATCGGCCCAGTGGAGGACCATGGAATCCCACGAACAGGTTTGATTATTGAAACGATTGCTCAACGTTGGAATGAGCGCCTGCCTTGGGCGCGAAAGGCAGAGCAGATGACGCTTACGGCCATAGTAATCCGCGGAGTATCCGCAGCAGCTAGTCTGCTGTTGTTTTATCTCGCATGGTTCGTATACGAGAACGAGGAGCGTCGATTACAAAGCAAGATTGAAGAATGGTGGATTCAGTTCGACAGCCTCCGAAAAGACATGGTCGGGCGACAGGATGCTTTTGCTCGGGTAGTCGCAATCCAGTCTGAACGGTTCCTGCAGGGAATGTTTGGCGCCGTGGGTTTCACTCGCAGAGCATTCGTCGTCGCGCTCTGTGTCGCAATGGCGAGCTTCTCGCTCACGTTGGCACTTGCTGCCGCAGCGGTCAGCCCGGCATATCCAAACCCACGGTTCGACCTGTCAGCGTTTGCCATTTTCACGGTAGTTTTTATTGCTTTGCTGACCGCCGCCGTCGCCCCCGCAATTTCAGAGCGATATGCTCGAGTTCCTAAAATAACAGTGATTTGGACCTTCTGCGTGATAATGATTTCTTTGATGGTAGGCTGCATGCTAACGAAAAAGATAGGCTATGAGGCCGTTCCACCATTAAGCGTGTTTGTCGCTCCCTTTTTGCTCTTCATCGGTTTTTCATTAGGCGCCTTGATTGTAATGCTGCTCATATCAATCATGCGAAATTTCCTGGCCGACGTCTCAGCTGGCCGAATCAAAATCGTGCGCTCTGCGATTGCCGGAATAGCACTCGGTACGCCATGCCTCTGCCTACTATACGTTGGCTGCAACTGGGAGCGCATCCGACAGTCGTTGCAAATTTCTCCAGACGACACGCTCTTCGGTTTGCTCGCAATGATTTTACAAGGTTTAGTCCTGGCGAACAGTGTAGTGGCAGTCGTGATTCTTATCTCGGCACTGATGCTTGTTCATCGCGGTGCGTGGCCGCTACTCAGCAGAGCTCTGTATAATTTTCCGAGACACGAGATTTTGGCCCAGAAGAAAGCATTAAACACGCTAGGTGTCTCATTGGCAGTCGTAGCAATATACGGCCATTATGGTTGGCGGCTCGTCGCGAAATACATCGGATTCTGAGCGTCGAGGCAATCTGGTCCGTCAGGAGCTAGCGTGGCAGACCGATTTCGAAGCCTGGGGCCATTCGGAGCAACACCGGCTACGACCATGAGAAATATCGAGGCCCACCGCGCAGACAGTATTGCCACAAGACGGGGACAGCGACGCATCCCTTGGAACCTCCGCGGACCTAAATCCACCGCGTCTCCAAGTTCGCAATCTCGTCGATGACGTCCGATATTGATGCGCAGCAAATTGACGTACCGTTGCCTTCGTTTCCGCTGAAGACGTACGCTGTCAGATGTGGATGACCTCGTGCCCCGATGGTCACATACCTTGGCCCGGCAAAGTTCTCCGACCTGAACTTCTTCGAGAGGTCTGTTCTCAAGGCGTACCAGGAACACTTCGACCCCCCGGCGTTTCCCCATTCGCTGCGACGTCCGTTCCTATGAAGAATGCATAGAGCTGTTTGGACGCTCGGGTCGTCTTGTCTCAGAGCGGCCCCGGGCGCCGCCTCCCGGGCCGATAGCACGCTACCAAATCGCGCTACGATGAGGCTTCGCGACCCCGCGCGACGGAGCTGAAATGACTCACGACGATGCGCTGACGGCATTACTCGAGTATCTCCGGGACAAGAAGCGATATCAGGTCATCGCCCTGACAGGCCCGTGGGGTAGCGGGAAAACTCATCTCTGGACGGAGGTGTCCGCAGCGCTAGAGACGTCGCAAAACCCGACTGGAGGTGACCGGAAATTAAGCAGCAAGACCGAGGATGCTTCTGAATTGGAACCATCGCCCCTCTATTGCTCGCTTTTCGGTCTCGACTCCGTCGAAAGCGTGCGAATGAAGCTTTTCACTGCGAATCTAAATGACCAGTCTCCGCGAGCGGCAGCGGTCATCGAGAAGGCAAACAAATACCAAGAGCGCATCGAAACAATGTGGGGCGCGGCCGGCGCGCTCGGCAAAGCACTAGGGGCGGCCGTCCACACGGTCGCGGGCGGTGTCGCTGAAGGGTATCTCGGCCACGTTCTAAGGGGCCGGCTGATTGTGCTAGACGACCTCGAGCGGCGAAAGGCATCGCTGGACGTTGTGGAGGTCCTTGGATTTATTGAAAGCCTTCGCGCCCAGAACTGCCAAGTATTGGCCATCTTCAACGAAGAGAAGATTGGCGACGAGGCCTCCCGCAACGCGCTCTCTTCATTTCGTGAAAAAGCTTTCGACATCGAGATGCGCCTCACCACTGAACCGGGTCAGGCTTTTAGAATCGCCTACAAGGATGCGGACTTCTCATTTCTACACGAAGAAACAGTTCGGGACGCCATTATCTTCGCACGCATCTCGAATATCAGAATTGCGAAGCGCGCTATCGCGGTTGCCCGCCATGCGTATGCAGCGTTGCACGGTGAGACCGTGGGTCTGCCGCTGAAGGAAACCATGCGAGCAGTATCAGTCGCGACCAACATTTTCTATGAAGGCCTCCCAGACGCCCCCACGTTACAGCAAGTGCTGAGCGAACTGAAAACCACCCCCTCGGCGCTCTCGCCCGAGGCGGCGGGATGGTTTTATGGTGTCGACTACAAATTTCTGTCTGCGGTGGTCAACCACTTGCAGACCGGCGATTTGCGACAGGCTGAGTTTAAGGATTATTGGATGGTCAAGCGCCAGCACCGTGCGACGTCCGAAGCAGACGCTGCTGCAGACAGTTTTATGCTCCGCACGCTGACGAGACCGAACCTGACTCACGAAACGGTGCTTTCGGAGGCAAACTCCTTGCTGCCTCAGGCCAAAAGCATGAGCCCATCTAAGCTGGCGGCTTTGGTTATTGCACTCCGCGACTCTGGCTATCAACAACTGGCCGGCGCTTTCGCCATGTCGAGACCGCTCCACATCGACCGAACCCTGCGTGTGCCGTCGCCTCGCTTTTCACTTCAAGAAGCAATCACCGTTTTTCTAGGGAACCACTCGGATAACCAGTTCGACCATTTGGAGATGATTTCGACGTTAAACCAAGCCACAGAGGAGAAGTACGTCGCTCTTCTGATGAGCAAAGAATCCTCGAAGCCAAGTTTCTCTGTCGTTCTTGCCTTCCTAAAAAAATGGGCGGATGAACGGTATGGCGCGGGTGGAATGAAACTAGGAATCGCGTTGAATACAGTTTTTGGAAAACACCCCCATACTCGGCGCGAAGCTGTCATACGAGCGCACCTTGCACAGTCCGACGCGTTGGAGGTGATGGAGTATGCAATGGAGTACGCGCGAGACATTCGAAAGCGGGTACAAGAAGCCCCTATTGAGAAGTACGATGACAGGGGGTTGGGTGGAGATGACCACTAGGCGAACCGCTCCCGCTGGCAACAGTCAACACGGCGTCGTGGAAACGAAGATTTAGAGCCCGGTCCCGAGCGGCGGCGACATGACCAAATAAAATGACCCTGAGCGTGTGTCCAAATCAACAAGCAATGTCGTATTGGCTATGGGTGCAATTGAGAGCTCTTACTGAGTTTTGTTTCAGGATGAGCGGTTGCCACAGTATTCTTCTGGTGGCTGTGTCATAGTTCAGCGTGTTACGGCACGGAGGCGACCATGACCACACTCGACAAGATTCAGGCTCGGATGAGGAAACTGCAAGCACAAGCGGAGGCCATCGTCGCTAAGAAAGCCCAAGCTGCGGTGGACCAAATTCGCGAGTTGATGTTGAAGCACGGCTTGACCACCTCCGACATCGAGTCCAAGGCGAAAGCGAGAAGAGACGCAAAGGCAGGCGGCCGCACTGCCGCCAGTCGAGGCGTTAAGGCACCCCTCACTGCCAAAGGAAAGTTGCCCGCAAAATACTTGAATCCAAAAACTGGCGAGACATGGAGCGGACATGCTCGGCCGCCGGCATGGATTAAAGACGTGAAAGACCGCACAAAATTTCTCATCGACGGCGCCCACTCCGCGTCTTTAGCGAAGACGGTCGGAGCGACTAGCGGAAAGGCCTCGGCTCGTAAAGTGCAGTCAAAAGGTGCGTTGCCTGCGAAATATCGTGACCCGAAGTCCGGAGCTACATGGAGCGGTCGTGGCCCTGCTCCGAGATGGCTGGCGTCCGCCAAAGACCGAAGCAAGTTTCTGATTGAGCAAGCATCTGCCGCTCCGGCAGATTCGTCGGCGATTCGCAAGGCGACCACGTCGAAAGGTGCACCTAAGGTCCGCGCTGCGAGCAAGAAACTTGATGCCAAGAAGGTCGCGGCATCGAAAAAGCCTGCGGGCGTAAAGAAGGCTTCAGCGAAGCCAACCGTCACTGCAAAAAAGGTTACTGCTCGCAAAAAGACTGCGCGCAAGGTCGCGCCGACGACCGCGGCAACAGCGCCGGCACTTGACGCAGTGAGCGCTGCATCTGCGTGAGATTGTCGATGCGAGCGGCGCTCGTTCTCGAGGGTGTTTGTGAGTGAACTTCATCAACGTCTAGCCTTGTAGGCATTCATCGAGACCACGCTGTGCAAGGTCGCCGTCAGCGTCGAATTGTGTTTCCGCCGCCATGCTGACATAGCCCGTTGCCGGCATGGCTACCAGCACGCTCGCCTGGTCGGCTGAGTTCGTACGCTTCGTGGCGTCCACGATGATGTACACCGCGTCGAATGTGAGCGGGGCGACGATTTGAACGAGGGCGCTAAAGCATCGCGAACCTGGTCTATAAGTCTTCACCAGCCTTGCCCCTCTTTTCAATCGACCGTGTCCGCCTTGGAATCAGATGACGTTCTCCGTCGCGTCAACTGCAAGGCCGGCAAGCCCATCGGCCAGACGCCGTGGCGAGCATGGGACCCACGGTCATTGAGGGCAAGCGTCCCCGTTCGAGTCAGCGACTTTTCGACAGCTCGCCTCTTGCTCCTCCTCGAAAAATGCTGTGCAGCTCTTGCCATCCCTCGAACCACGGCTCGCGTACCACGGAACCGTGTACGGCTGGCCCGGGTTCGCTTGTGCGTCGTTGACCATGTTTACCGCGAGCGCAGGCATCGAATGACGCTTCACGGCATTGCGTGACTCGGGGTAACCAAAACGGACCTCCTGGATGTGACGGTCCGGCGCGAAGAATAGTTTGTGTATGAAGCGGAGGTGCGTGAGTATCTCGTGGGACTCGTAGAACCGATAAATCCGCGCTTCTGGCATCACTGCGACACACGAGCACGCTTTGGCGTAGGTGTCCTTCGAGGGCGTATCCGCGTGTGCTGTCACCGGGCTCGGGTCAAAAGCGTAGGCTTGAATGATGTCGTCGGGCAGTGCGTACAGGACGTGCTGTGCCAAGCCTCCACCCAGTGAGTGACCAGCCGTGAAGAACCTCACCTTGATTCCACCCGCCGGCTGTCCCTTTCCTGTCCTGAAGTAAGCTATCACCCGCTTGGTCTGCTGCACGGCTTCTTCATACTGGTTCCGGTCGGTGAACCAGTGTGTGAACCAATACAGATTCCCATAGACCCAGTCCTTCGTGTTGTTATTGTCTGTGCCTCGAAAGACCATGACCACGTCCAAGGTGCCTAGCCCTTGCCGCTTCCATACATGGTATGAGAAGCCGATGTCGTCTTGACAATAGCCCGGCACGGCAATTTCGGCCGCCGGAGTCCAGGGACCGCCAAAAGAAGTTCCTTCCAGCACCGCGTGAAGCGACTTTAACGCGTCCAGCTCTTTCGTCGAAGCCCCATCAACAGGCTTCAACGGCTCCGCACCGGGACACGTGTGCGACTCCTCGTATGCAAGGGCGGACATCGCGGCGTAGGGGACGAAGCGAGCCGCTGCCGCATGGCTGTCTTCAAAAATCATCCTGACGCGAGAGGACCGAATTCGGCCGACGTCCTTGCCGAGCACAGATTCACCGTCCTCCGTGCAATCGGTGACGGCGAAGTTTGTACAACTGCATAGAAGTGAGAGGATTATCAGTCCGCTCAACCTCTGAAACCAAAAGAGCGAAGACACATGCAAAGTTCTCATGTCGTACTCCCGCCTCAAGATAAACGAAGGTCAAGCAGCAGCAAGGACGTGAAGAGCTCTGCGGGCAAGAGAGGGCGACAGCCAAGCGTTCTCGACATCGGAGCAAGCATCAATGAAGAACAGTCTGTCCGTCTCTGAACAGGTTGCAAATTGCCAATCGCTCGCCTCGTTGACCGCAAACGTCGCTGGTCGTGGTAGTCCTGCGGCGTCGCATTGATTACACGTTTCACTACAACGACATCAGGACTGAGGTTAGGCAAAGGCCGCCGACAACTCAAGCCGAAGTAGTAGTGAATCAGCGGGGCCACCCTTCGTACGACTCGCTGCCTGTGTTCGATGGACGCTTTTGCTCCGCCTGCTGTTCTTGCTCAACTGTGTGTTTGGCGCTGAACGGTGTTCACCGTCAGACTCTCGGCAACATCAAGGACGCCCACGACATAGCGAACTGACAGTACGGAAAAGGCGCCCATAAAGAAAAAAATCCACTCCCATACGTACGTCTATGGGAACATCAATCTGGATTCGGGCAAGGACTCCGCGAGTGTGAAACGTTTGCGAGGCGCGCGACTGGCTACGTGTGGCATCGTCGACCGCTTACGTCTCAAGAGAACGGAGGATGCTCATGGGCAACAAAAGGCAAGCGGTCACGGAAGGTTGGGTCTACGTCTTATCCAGCGCTTCATACCCCGAGCTCGTCAAGGTGGGATGCACCCAGACCGTTCCAGCCATTCGAGCGCGCGAGCTCTCGAGCACTGGCGTTCCTACTCGCTTCACGATGAAGTACTGCGCGCTAGTGGCCCACCACTTCGACGTCGAGAAGAAGGCCCACATCATGCTCGCCCCTTATCATGAGGCGAAGGAGTTCTTTCGCTGCGGGGTATCGACTGCCCGCGACGCAATCCGTGCGGCCGCGATGAAATACAGCGAACTCCACTACGAACGCATTGCCCCCGGCATTGCCATCGGCGAGTCCTTCGAAGAATCCTCGCGGCTCAAGCATTCAGCTATTCCCGCAGATGAATTCGCCCAATGGGTACGGTCTATCGCGAGTCCAGGCGCTACGTTCATTCAGACCACAGCTCTCTTCGACGCTTGGATGCGGGTTCGCTCGACCGACGCAATTGAGCCTTCCACCACTAAGGCGTTGGTCGATTTGCTTCGCCGCATGGGGTTCGTCCGCACTAGACAAGGCGGAACAGGCTTGCGTGGCTTCAAGGGGCTAAGGCTGCCTTTTCATTCGAAATGAAAACACACCTCGCGGCTGAACCTCGCTATGCCGTCAAGCGGCCCTCGCACGATGCGAGGGCTAACCCTGGTGCTCGCGATACGTGAGCCCGCGCCCATCACATCCTAATCTCGCTCACCAACGTCTTCTTCCCCGCCTTGTAGTCATACATTGAGACCACGCCGTGCAGCAGGTCGCCGTGCGCATCGAACTGCGTCCCGCCCGTGACACCCGTGTAGTCAGTCGCCGGCATTGCCGACAGGACCTCCACAGGGTCGGTTGAGTTTGCACGCGTCATGGCGCCCACGATGACGTACACCGAGTCGCCTGCAAACGGAGCGTTGATTTGGATGGGCACGTTGAAGCGCTTCGCAAACCGTGTCCGGAAGTATTCACCCGGCTTTGCCCATTTTCTCGATGGACCGGCCGCCCTGTGAGCAGATGACGTTCTCCGTCGCATCGCCTGCCGCAGACGGGCGGCAGAACATCACGACCAAACGTGGTCGGGCGCAACAGCGCGTCATCGCTGAGCCCGCGGCCTCACGGCTACCCACTCCGATTCGCGCTTTAGGCCCAAACGGATTGCTGGTCTGACTCAGATAGATATGCCCTCACCTCCTCCGGAATCGAAGGGTCCTCCAGCTGCATTGTCGTAGCGTGTCGCAGATGCTGCTTCGTTAGGCCACCATGGCCAACGCGCGCCAACGCAACTCTCGTTGAGAAAGCTTGTCGGTGAGACGTCGGCTCAATCCTGGTCAGCAGGCCATACATAAAGCGGCTAGGGCGTCGCGGTTGCGGAGTAAGCACCGAGAACGCCAATTCACTTTTCCGTCGCCCTTCGAAATCAACAAGGAACACGCGCTGACCTAACATCATGCAATAGCCATTGTAGGAAAACGAGCAGTGTCGCGGCGTCGATTCATTGGTTAGCGGGAACCGTTCGACGGTCACGCATTCAATCACTGATTCTCGCTCACGAAGCCATACTACTGAACGCAATACCGTCCCCTTCGCAGTCGACGAATGGTGGTAGCGGTAATAGACGCCACAGAGCTCCTTCAAGGCGTCTTCCGACGATGACATCAAGGGCAGAAAACGCAGAAGAGATGGAGCATCGCCCAGGTCGAACGGAAACGCCGGGTCACCCCCGTTGCAGATGACCTTGAATTCAGACGGCTTGCGGAGCAAATCATCTGGCTCCATCGAGAAGAAGCCTGACATTCGTTTGAGCACGCGTGGCGACGGCACCTGCTTTCCTCCGAGGTACCTGTTGAACTGCTGCCGGTTGACGCCCAATTGTCTGCAAAGGTCCGTGACCGAATCAAACGAGTTGCGAAGTAACGCGAGGTTCGAAGCCAGATTGCTGGTCATCCGACTATGGTCCATTCCATCCGCTCCAGATACTGTGTGTTCTTTCGCTCTTCGCTATTTCGTACAGTGTCCCGGCCGTTCCCCACGCGAGGACTAGAAGAACACTTCGCCCTTGCTGTGCTTGATGATGTCCATCACCGCCTCCCTGCTCCGCTTGATTCCCGCCAGCGTCCGAAATGCTGCAGCCTCACCGTCTCCCCTGACGAGTACATCTATCATTGACTGGTAACCATGCTTCCAAGAAACCGACCGGTTGGCTGCGCCGATGCTTAGATAAAGCACTCTTAAGCTTTGGACGTGAAGAAGCTCTAGCATCTGCGCGAGACGACTATTGCCGCACGCTCTGGCGATTCCAACGTGAAACGCCGCATTCGCAAGCAGAAACCGACGCTTTGCATCCGTGTCGTCAAATCGGTATTTGCTCGCACACGGTGCATTGAGTTGCCCCAAAGCGTCTTTGGAGATTCTGCCCGCACTCAGGCGCGCCGTTTCGGGTTCCACCAATTCACGGGTGTCGAAAATCTCGATGACGTCCCTGATTTTGAGCGGGGTCACGACGTGACCCTTGCGAGGCACGTTGACCAGCCAACCGCTCTCGGTCAGCCTCGAAAGCGCGCTCCGAATCGGCGCTTTTGTCACTCGATACTCCTCGGCCAAGGCTTTTTCCGTAACTTCCGTTCCCGGCAATAGGTCGCACGTGATAACGCGTCGCTTTATGTCGTCGAATATCTGATGTTGCAGCGACGGAAACGGGTTGCTTGCGCTGACGTTGTCTGTTGCGTTCATCGCTATCCGCCTAGACGGCTGAGCTCCCACTGCATAGGACGACTAGGACGATGCAATCCGAGCCACTACTGCCCGCCTAGAAAGTGGCCCCCATTAGCCGCACACACAGCAAATGACCCTATCTTGTTCGAGGCATTGACATGTCACAGCAATCGTAGATATGTCACCAAACCCTGTCAAACGCCTCTTAGCGGTGTTTACACCTATCCAAATTTCACCGCTCTGTTTGCGATGCCTCACAAACCGATAACTGGACGAAAGCCGCCCCCTTGCGTGCAGCGAACCTGGCCCTGAGAGTCCCGCCATATAAGGCTCAGCAGGCAAACGGCCAGGTATCAGAACGCTTCTATCGAGATTCAACGCACGCTGACAGAAAGTCTCAGAAAAGCCGTGGAGCGTCAAACTGCGTCAGTCGCAGATGCAGTGCGAAATTGCGTCAAAAAAATCGCCTCGCCAGAATCAGTTTCACCAAGTTGCCACTGAGGCAGATGCAGAAGCACACGGGCCCGCAAGACCTCGATGCACCTGCTCTCGCTGCGCACTATGCCCCGGGGACGGGCATTGTCCTCAACTGGATACCCGGCGTTCCGAGCGGAGGTTGACGGTCCGAAACGCCGCGATTCTGCTGGATGGTACTGAGCCTCATCTATTGTCCTGTGGCCTCTTTTACTTGACCGATGAGAGGCAAGAGAGGCGTGCGTTCAGCGCACGATTCGAATGATTCGGCACGCAACGAAGTACGACTGTTTCTAAGGAGAGCAAAATGGGAGCGTCTCACAAAGCCGTAGCAGTGTTCTTGGCGTCGTTGTCGATTGCGGCAGCTGCTGACACCGGTACCATTCAGAAAATCAGAGACACCGGAACCATCGTGATTGGGAACCGCGAGGTGTCCATCCCCTTCTCCTATCTGGACGAGAACCAGAAGATTGTTGGATACGGCAACGACATTTGCGTTCGAGTCGCGGAGTCACTGCGTAAGCGGCTGAATCTGCCGAACCTCAAAATCGCTTATCAGACGGTGAATTCGACAAATCGATTTCCTCTTCTTGCCAATGGCACCGTCGATATCGAGTGCAACTCCGACGGCAACATGGCCGACCGATGGAACCAGGTCGCTTTCTCCAACACATACTTCCTTGCCGGGACGAGATTTGTCGCGAAAAAGAGTAGCAACTTGCCCACCGTCGAAAGCCTGCGTGGAAAAACCGTCGTGTCGACGGCAGGAACAAACAACCTTCAGCTGTTGTACGAGTTCAACAAGAAGTATGACCTTGGGATGAAGGTGCTGGTCGTCACCGACCATGCCGAAGGCTTCTTGATGGTTCAATCGGGACGAGCAGATGCGTTCGCTTTGGATGATGTGTTGTTAGCGAGTCTTGTCGCCAATTCGAAGACTCCTGACGAATACTCGCTCAGCACCGATACCTTCAAGGTCTTTTACCCATACGGCCCGATGATTCGGCGCGGAGACCCGGAGTTCAAAAAGATTGTCGATGACACCACCGCGGAACTCTACAAGAGCGGCGAGATGCATGCGCTCTATGACAAGTGGTTCGTTAAACCGATTCCACCCAGTGGCGCCGTGCTGAAGCTGCCAATGTCGAAAGAACTCGCAAACGCCCTCGCGACCCCAACTGATTCATACGAGCTCAGCAAATACGGGCTGTAACGTACCCCCCGTCACAAGAGAAATAGTATATCGACCGGAGATACCCATGAGTTACGTGTGGAACTGGAAGGTGTTTCTGCAAATGTCAGTCGATGGAACCCCCTACTACCTTCTCTTGCTGACGGGCTTGATGTGGACGGTCCTCACAGCGGTTTGCGCATGGTCCTTGGCGTTCATTTTGGGTTCAATTGTTGGAGTCGCTCGAACCATGCCGGGCCGCTGGGTTCGCCTGCTCGCCACTTCATACGTCGAGCTATTCAGGAACGTCCCTCTGCTGATGCAGATTTTCCTCTGGTTCTTCGTGGTGCCGGAGTTCCTGCCGCATGGAATCTCCACTTACATCAAGCAGGCCGACAACGGTCCCTTCTATACCGCGGTTCTAGCCATCGGCTTCTTCATGTCATCACGGATAGCGGAACAAGTAAGAACTGGCATCAACGCGCTCCCACGCGGTCAACTTATGGCTTCCACCGCCTTGGGCTTGACGAGAAGTCAATCGTATCGCCACGTGTTGTTGCCGATAGCGTACAGAGTCGTGTTGCCGCCGATGACTTCCGATTTCATGGCAACCGTGAAAAACACGTCCGTGGCAATGACAATTGGGCTGCTCGAGCTAACGGGACAGGCGCGCGCCATGCAGGAGTTTACGTTCCAAACTTTCGAAGCGTTCTCGGTTGCCGCGCTGGTGTACCTCATTGTGAATCTCTTGGTCACCTACCTTATGAGAACGCTGGAAAGAAAGGTCGCTATCCCTGGCTTCATTGCAGTGCGGTGACCGCCATGTTCAAAGACTTTGATTTCCCTGTGATTCTTGGGTCATTGCGATACCTCTTCATCGACGGTATGTCGCTGACGTTGACCATAACTACTACAGCCACTATCGGCGGAATTCTGTTGGGCATCCTGCTGGCTATGCTTCGGCTGAGTGGGGGTCGAGTCGTTCCTAGAATTGCTGCTGCATATGTGAATCTCTTCAGAGCACTCCCGCTCATCCTTGTCATCTTTCTTCTGTTCTTCCTGATGCCATATGTGGGCCAATGGATAACCGGCGATTCCCGACCAGTCCAAGTTGGGGCCTACAAATCTGCGTTGGTCACGTTCACCCTCTTCGAAGCGGCGTACTTTGCCGAAATTATCCGGTCCGGTATTCAGTCGATTCCCCGAGGTCAGATAAGTGCAGCTTCGGCGCTTGGGCTGAACTACATACAACTCATGGGCTATGTCGTCCTGCCTCAGGCACTAAGGAAGATGGCGCCTCTTCTGCTGATGCAAACCATCATCCTTTTCCAAGATACATCGCTGGTGTACGTCCTATCACTCACCGATTTCCTAGGAGCAGCGGCAAAGGTAGCGACTCGGTCTGGTCGTCTCATCGAGATGTATATCTTCGCTGCCGCCGTGTACTTTGTCATTTGCTTTGCAGCGAGCCGGTTGGTTGCAGTGCTGCAAATCCGTATGAGCGCCGCTAATTGAATTGGACAAGAAATGATTTCAATTGAGTCAGTAAGCAAATGGTACGGTCCGAGCTTCCAAGTTTTGAAGGACTGTACGACGGACGTGACAACCGGCCAAGTCGTCGTCGTATGCGGACCATCAGGCTCAGGCAAATCGACACTTATCAAGACGGTCAACGGCCTTGAGCCCATCGACCGCGGTTTGATTCGCGTGTGTGGAGAAGATGTCAAAGCTGCTGGGCGCAAGATTTCGGCCCTTCGGGCCAAGGTCGGGATGGTCTTCCAACACTTCGAGCTTTTTCCCCACCTGAGAATCATTGATAACATCTGCCTCGCGCAGCAGAAGGTGCTCAAGCGGGACCGCGAATCCTCGGAGAGGGTTGCCAATAACCTGTTGGACCGCGTTGGACTTCGTGCACACGCCCACAAGTTTCCGGGCGAACTCTCGGGTGGACAGCAACAACGCGTGGCCATCGCACGTGCCCTCGCAATGGAACCCGTTTGCATGCTCTTTGACGAGCCGACTTCGGCGTTGGACCCTGAAATGATTAACGAGGTCCTCGACGTAATGATTGAACTTGCTCGGGAGGGCATGACGATGATGGTCGTCACCCATGAGATGGGCTTCGCGAGAAAAGTCGCCGATAGAGTCGTGTTTATGGACTGCGGAGAAATCGTTGAAGACACCGCTAAGGATACGTTCTTCGATACGCCTCGTAGCGACCGCGCCAAGTCGTTTCTATCGCGAATCCTTTCTCACTGACACAAAAGAGGCTGCAACGCGTAGCTCTTGGGGTTGGCTAGAACAAAAGTCAAAGGACTCTTTGAATGGACACTATTTTAGTTGGCGCAGGCGTCGCCGGTCTCAGTGCTGGTGTCAACTTGGCGCGGAAGGGAGTTCAAGTCGCCGTTATCGATGAGTTGCCGCCTGCCTCTGGTGCATCATATGGAAACTCCGGCTTCCTTGTTGCTGACACGGCAATGCCGATTGCACTTCCTGGGATGTATAAGAAGGTCCCCTCATGGCTCCTTGACCCAGACGGCCCCCTACGGGTTCGTCCCAGCTATGCTGCAAAGGCTTTTCCCTTTCTGGCAAGATGGCTGTGGGCAAGCCGCATGCAGCAGGTGCACAAGAGTAACGAGGCGATGCGTCGGATTCAAAACCCGGTCTTTCAAGACTGGAAAGCTCTCGTTGCCCCGCAGGTTTACAGCTCCCTTATTCGCGAGACCGGTCAGATTTATCTCTGGGACGGAGTCGGCCCTTTCGAGACGCGGATAGAGGACCTTCTGCGCTCGAAGTTCGACGTGAAAGCCCGCGAGCTGTCTCAGCAGGAAATCAAAGACACCTTCCCCGGCATCACGCCGACGATTGGAAGAGCTATGCTGGTGCCGGGAAACGGACACACAATCAACCCTGGCCGCCTAGTTCAAGCCGTGAAGGATGAGCTTATCGAAGCGGGTGGCGCAATCCTGCATGAGCGAGTGCAACGACTGTGGCCAGCCGCTGACGGAGGATGGTCCGTAATGACGACCGGCTCGCTGCGCAAGTGCCGCAGGGTCGTCGTCGCCGCAGGTGCATGGTCCGCAAGGTTGCTTGCTCCGCTCGGAATTCACGTTCCTCTGGAGTCGGAGCGCGGGTATCACGTCATACTGCCTAATCCGTCCATCAAGCTGGCCGTTCCGATTCTTCACAAAACGGGGTACTTCGGCGCAAACTCGATGGAGATGGGCCTGAGATTGGCAGGAACCGTCGAAATCGCGGGGCTTGAAGCAGAGCCATCGCCTTCGCGCTGCGAAGTGTTGGTCAAGCAAGCTCACAAGCTGTTTCCTGGAATCAAGCACGATGAGCCGATTTTCTGGATGGGCCATCGCCCCTCCCTGCCCGATTCGGTACCAGTAATCGGAGCCGTTCCGGGCTTCAAGGGCCTGTTCACCTGCTTCGGGCACGGTCACTGTGGACTTACCGCAGGTCCGACCAGCGCGAGACTACTCACCGAAGTGATGGTCGGAGCATCTGATGGAGCCGATTTGCAGGCCTATTCCATTTCAAGGTTCCGTTGATAACCGAGTGCTAGTTGCCGGCTAGACACACAGACCTTTCTGCGATTGACGCTCAAACGAGGCGATGGCCCGGTTACGCAATGCATTATTCGCGTCACACAGCAGCCGAGTCAGCCCAATTATTCCGCTTGCCTGCATTCGCGGTCGCCGATGTAGCTCAAGAGCCGGCGAAACAACGCCACGCGATGGGAGCCTCCGTTGCTGCGAAGGCTCCTACCTTGCGCATAGTGGCCCTCAATCACAAACAAACGGCTCGCCAGTTGCGGGCATGCTCATGTGAATAACGCGATGAGAAACGCTCGCCTTCACGAGCGTCCCCTCATCATGCGACGCCAAGTTCACTGGCTTGCGCCGCCGCCCACCCCCGCCTTCTTCTGCGCGTTTTGAAGGTCCTGCGGGTAATTCGGGTCATTGCCCCTCGCAGGGTTGTAACCGGCGTCCTCAAGTTTCTTCAATTCGGCGTTCTTCTTCGCCCGGGCCTGCTTGCGGGCAGCCTTCTTTTGCGCTTTGTCTGAGTGCACTGCAGGCGCAGACGGGGTGGTTGCGGAGCCAGCGTCCTGCGCGTAAGACAACGACGGCAAAGTGGCCGCAAGTGCTACAACGACCACAGAAGACAGCGGTAACCAGAACTTTGCTTTCATCGAAACTCCCTGGGTTGAATGCGACAGCTGTTTAGATGAACCGATACCCCTCAATGGAACTCCATGCATCGACTCGAGCAGGAGGCTGAGCCGACTGGCCTCACGGCGCAGTCAGTACTAGCCATTCGCGTTCCTTACGTTATCAGATTTTCTTCCAAAAACCATTCGTTTCGACGCTTCCCCGTGCGAAGCAAGTGACGCAGTTAGCGAGCCCGTTGAAGCAATATGACGCACACATTCGCGACATAAAGCGAAACGCCCTACTTCGCCTCAAAGGCACTGCTTCACGCACCCTCGCAAAACTATCGCAGTGTGACGCACTCGTTTTTCCTTGCAACGCGTAGACGGTTTTCGCTTGTTACTCTGACGCTCGGCGTGTTGTTGAGCAACCGAATTAGCGCGTAGCACGCCCTTGATTTTTTGAGCCTGGAACATGCCTTGCACCTGAGGGAACCGCTGCAACAAATCATTTCTCCCAGAATTTCTTCTCGCTAAAGAGGTCTGCCGTGGATAAGCCCGACCCAGATTACGTAGATTGGCTGGTTAGTAAATCAATGCTCCAGCAAGTCAGGGCTCGCGCGCGAAAGTACGCTGGTCAAGCACGGCTTTGGTTACATCCCTATGCGGAAGCGCGACCCCGCGTTGCTTGCGCCATGTCATCAGTTTGGTTCACAGCGTATCCGGGTGCGGTGATAACCCCTCCTGGCGATTCGGTTCTACGTACATTAGGCAGCGACTCGCTATGGCGAGCGCTCTCATCCATCGGAATACAAGCGATTCATCCGGGGCCGACTAAGCTCGCCGGCGGACTGGAAGCCCACTCATTCACCGAGTCAGTCGATGGCAACTTCGACCGTATAGGACTTGAGATTGACCCTCGCTTCGGGACAGAAGATGAATTCATTGCCATGAGCCGAATGGCGGCCGCTCACAATGCGGTAGTCATCGACGACGTCGTTCCGTCGCATACCGGAAAAGGCCCGGATTTCAGGCTCGCAGAGATGAGCTACGGAGACTACCCGGGCCTCTATCACATGGTAGAAATCAAGGAGGAGGACTGGGTCCTACTTCCAGAGGTTACCGACGGAAAGGATTCGGTCAACCTACTGCCCGAGGTAGTAGATGTCCTGAAAGAGAAGTGCTATATCGTCGGACAACTTCAGAGGGTCATCTTCTTCGAGCCGGGAATCAAGGAGACGGATTGGAGCGCAACGCGGCCAGTTCTCGGTGTAGATGGCATTAAGAGGCGTTGGGTGTATCTTCACTATTTCAAGGAAGGGCAGCCGTCTTTGAACTGGTTGGACCCCACGTTCTCTGCTCAGCAGTTAATCATCGGTGACGCACTTCATTCACTCGATGTCCTTGGCGCGCGAGGCCTTCGTCTTGATGCTAACGGCTTCTTGGGAATCGAACGGAGGGCGCATGCCAACGCCTGGTCCGAAAGCCATCCACTCTCCATAACAGGAAACCAGCTCATAGGCGGCGCTATTCGGAAGGCCGGCGGCTTTAGCTTTCAAGAATTGAACCTGACCGTGGACGATATCGCCGCAATGTCTAAGGGAGGCGCTGACCTCTCGTATGACTTCATCACGCGGCCAGCTTACCAGCACGCATTGCTAACGGGTGACACCGAATTCTTGCGCTTGATGCTGCGCACCGTTCATCAGTATGGTCTCGACCCAGCATCACTCATTCATGCCCTCCAAAACCACGACGAGCTGACACTGGAGCTCGTGCACTTCTGGACCCTGCACGCGAACACCACATTCACTTACCAAGGTCAGACATGGCCCGGGAATATTCTTCGTGAGCACATTCGCGAAACGATGTACGAGCGCTTGACTGGCGAGCATGCTCCCTACAACCTGCGGTTCGTCACGAACGGGGTCTCTTGCACGACAGCAAGCATCATTGCGGCGGCGCTCAACATTCGAGAGCTCGATGCAATGACCGAGGATGATAAGGCGAATATCCGGCAGATTCACCTACTACTAGCCATGTACAACGCGCTTCAGCCAGGTGTCTTCGCGATATCTGGCTGGGACCTGGTCGGCGCCCTGCCCTTACCGATGGGATTGGTCGAGGAGCGCATGAGCGACGGAGACACTCGTTGGATTCACCGCGGCGGGTACGACCTTACTGGAGAGAACCCGTCAGAAGAGTTGTCCGTCGAAGGGTTGCCAAGAGCAGTATCTCTCTACGGCCCGTTACCTGAGCAGTTGGCCAATCCAGAGTCGTTTGCCTCACAACTCAAGCATCTCCTAGCCGTCCGCGAAGCCTACAAGATTGCGTCAAGCAAGCAGATAGCTATCCCCGACGTCGCATCTCCGAGCCTTCTTGTCATGGTGCACGAGTTGCCCGCGGGTAAAGGTACACAGGTGACCGCGCTGAACTTCAGTGCACACGCTGTCGAGGAAACTATCTCTTTGCCGGGCGTTGCTCCTGGGCCCGTAGTGGACATGCTCGCGGAATCGGTACTCGGCGACCTGGATGAGTTCGGGACTTTCAGGCTCACCTTGGAGGGCTATCGAGGAGTTTCGTTGCGCATTGTGAGCTCATTGCCACCAGCCATCGTCGACGACCCTGACATCCCGTAACGCAGAGCTGTTCAACGAGTTTTGTCCGGGGACGCGTCGGCTCCAATGCGGCGTTGCCTTCCTGCACTCAGACAGGCCTTCCAATTTCAGAGGAATTCTTCTGGATTCGAGGGCCCTACATCGACGAGAACGCATTTCAGAACCGAAGCGAAGGCAACCGTGTGGCGATGCGGGCGCGAGGAAACACCTACTTCACGCGCTGCACGTTTATGCACGTTTACATTCTTGATATTGCACGATACCATAGCGGCATGAACGACGAAATCCCGCTCGGAAGAAGAGAAACCATCGCAGCCCGCCTTGCCAACGGCGACGCGGTTGTAGCCGCTGCGCTCGCGGTCGAATTTGGGGTTTCCGAAGACGCCATACGGCGGGACCTACGGGCGCTGGCGGCAGAGGGACGGTGCCGGCGGGTGTATGGTGGGGCGCTGCCTATTCCGACTGACGACGTACCAATCGCTGCGCGGATTGACAAAGCGCGCGACCGCAAAGAGGCGTTGGCGCGACGCGCCGTGTCGTTGGTTCGTCGAGGCGAATTATTGTTTCTTGATTGCGGCAGTACCAACTTCGCCCTTGTTGACTATCTTCCTGAAGACTTCGAATTGACGGTCGCAACGAACTCAATCGATATCGCAGCGGCGGTGCTCCGACGGGCCGACCTCAAGCTCATATTGATTGGCGGTGAAGTCGATACGGCTATCGGAGGTGCCGTGGATGCGAGCGCGGTAGAAAGGGTCTCCGCGCTGAACTTCGACCGAAGCTTTGTGGGCGCTTGCTCGGTGTCGGTCGAGCACGGCGTCAGCGTCTTCTCGTTGGCCGATGCATCGTTCAAGCGAGCGGTTATGGCGTCAAGCAGGCTCTCGATGGCGCTTGTCACGTCGGAAAAATTGAAAGCGCGCGCGCCATATCGAGTATACCCGTTAAGTGCTTTCGCAACCTTGGTCCTGGAGTCCGACGTCTCGACTTCTGAACAAAGCCGCATCGCGGAGGCCGGTCCATCTGTATTGACTGCAGCGAAGCGTTGACCTCGCAAGCAGGCGCCTGAGGCATCTTGAGGAAATTATGTCTGTGAACTCGCCGGCGAGTCGGCTTGCGACACGTCTCGCCTTCCTAGCGGCGGGCTTCAGCATATCGTGCTGGGCTCCCCTCGTACCTTTCGCTAAGCAACGGCTGGCCGTCGACGATGGTGTTTTGGGCCTCCTGCTTCTGTGCCTCGGTGTTGGGTCTGTCGTCGCGATGACTTTTTCGGGCGGCCTAATCGCACGTTTCGGCAGCAAGCCGGTCATCCTTTTCGGCGGCACTGGAGTCGCGCTACTTCTCCCACTCCTAACGGTAGCCAGCACTGAGCTCGAACTAGCACTCGCTTTGTTCCTTTTCGGTGCATCTCTCGGTCTGCTCGAAGTTGCGATGAATGTTCACGCGGTAGAAGTAGAGGCCGCATCTTCTCGTCCTCTGATGTCGGGGTTTCACGCGTTGTTCAGCATTGGCGGCTTCGCTGGAGCAGGCTTTATAACACTGCTCCTGTCGCTGAAAGTCAATCCGCTCTTCTGTACGCTTCTGAGCTCGCTCATTGTGTTGTCCGCGGTGTGCATTGCGCGACCGCGATTCCTTCCTCCCATCAAAAGCGATAGACCGCCTCTGTTTGTCGCCCCGCGCGGAATCGTCATCCTTGTTGCTGCGCTTGCCGCAGTTTCATTCCTTGCCGAGGGTGCGTTACTAGATTGGAGCGCCTTGCTCATTACGAACAAGGAGCTGGTTTCCACCGCTCAAGGTGGCTGGGGCTACATGCTTTTCGCGGTCGCAATGACTGCGGGAAGACTCTCAGGCGACGCCATCACCGCACGATTCGGAGACAGACTCACGATGTTTTGGGGCGCCATTCTGGCAATTGTCGGGTTCTCCGTGCTTTTAACTGGCCAAATCGCGCTCATCGCTTTGGCCGGATTCGTTCTTATCGGGCTTGGCGCATCGAACATCGTCCCCGTCTTGTTCCGTCAGGCGGGTGTTCAGAAGGCGATGCCCGCCTCGCTTGCGGTCTCAGCGATATCCATTGTTGGTTACGCTGGGTATCTCACTGGACCTGCGGGAATAGGCTTCGTGGCGAAAGCACTCAATCTCGAGAGCGCTTTCTGGCTGCTTACTGGGCTGTTGTGTGTCATTCCCTGCTGCGCGCAACTCGTCACTCAACGCCGAGCTTAAAGAATGAACGCGATGACCATCTCTCATGTAGCGTTGTGGACAAAGGACCTGTCCGCCAGTGCCTCGTTCTGGAACCACTACTTTTCGGCTGAGGTCGGGGAAACCTATCATAGCAAGCGCCGTCCCGGCTTCATCTCGTGCTTCATTACGCTCCCAGGTTGCGAAACAAAAATTGAGCTCATGACGGGACCATGGCTGTCACCCGCGCAAGAACCAGAGCATTTTGGTTGGGACCACGTCGCGATTTCGTTGGGCAGTCGCGCTGCGGTAGATGAGTTGGCAGCACGGTGCGAAAAGGATAGGCGCTTGTTGTCAGGCCCAAGGCCTACCGGTGACGGATTCTACGAGGCAGTGATTGCGGCCCCCGACGGCACGCGAATCGAAATCACTGTCTGACTGCTTGCTTAGCGCGAACGGGGCCGTCCAGAGACTCCGTTCGCAGCTGGGCTTGTGACCTCGCGGTTACCAATAGAGTGCCGGCGACGACAGCCAACCGGACGCGCGGCGTCCCCAATATTCGCCATGCAAACGGCCGGTTACGGAACCCGGCGCGCTGCCTAGCGTTGCGCCATTCACAGTTGCGATTGGCAGCAAACCACCGGCGGTCGTCGTCAAGAACGCTTCATCAGCATCCTGCAACGCTGCAACTGACAAATCAACTTCCGCTGCCTCAATCCCGACCTCTTTCGCAATCTCAAGCACCGTCCGTCGCGTCATACCATCGAGCGCACTCGAGCGCGGTGTAAGCAAATGGCCATCCGAAACCGCAAAAACATTGAAGCCGGGGCCCTCAGCAACGTATCCTTCGATGTTCTTGAGCAGGACCGTGTCTTGGCCGTGGTCAAGCGCTTCGAACAAGCCCATCTCGAAGTCCAACCAGTGATAGTGCTTGATGAGAGGGCTGACCGACTGAGCTGGAACGCGACAAATATCGCTCACATGTACTTTCAGTCCGCGTTGCTGCGCCTCGGGGTTTGCAATCCAAACATAGGGGATGGCGAAGGCGTGGAATCGGTTCTTGCACAGCCGCGGGTCACGGCTTCCAACCGGCGGCGTCCCACGAGTCATAATGATTTGGATGTACGCGTCTCGCCACCCCCCCATAGCGACGAGTTTTCGAACCACGTCTCTCACCTCATCGCGGCTGAGCGGGTTTTCCAGACGCAGCGACTTCCACGACCGTTCGAACCTTTCAAGGTGGTCTTCCAATCGGAAGAACTGTCCGTCGTAGACCGAGATGGTGTCTTGGCACGCATCTGAGCGTGTGAAACCCCAGTCGAGGAGCGAAATTCGCGCGTCGGCGACGGGAACGTATCGGTCATCCGTATAAGCGATACCGGCGGCATATGCAGGGCCGAGCGCCTGATAAGGCCATTCAGAATCTCGCTTCGGAAAGTTGAGGGTCACTTGCTCCACTTGCGCTGTATTCAAATCTTGCACGACATCTCCTTGGAACTCGCGCGCCGAAACGAACGGCGCGCTTCGCATAGATTGGGACGGTTCGATATCAAAGCTTCATGATGTCGACGAGGGTCTTCTTTCCGTCCTTGTAGTCGTAAATCGACACCACGGGCTGTTTCAGGTCGCCGTTGGGAGCAAATTGAATTCGACCAGTCACACCGGTGTAATCGGTCCTGGGCATCACCGCCAGAATCTTCGCGGCCGACACCGACTGCGAGCGCTTCATCGCGTCGACGATGACATACACAGCGTCGTAACTAAAAGGAGCATACGTCTGCACGGGTACCTTGAATCTGTCCGTATACTTTTTCTCGAACTTCAAGCCTCCCGGCATTTTCGATAACGCCATTCCGCCTTCCGAGCAGTAGACGGATGCGGAACCGGCACCAGCCAATTCTGGAAGGTTGGCGGTGCAGCCACCGTCGCCCATCAGAACCTTCGAGTCAACCGCGAGCTGCTTAGCCTGTTTTGCGAACGGCCCCCCCGTTGCGTCCATGCCGCCGTACATAATGACGTCGGGGCGCTGCGCCTTCAACTTTGTCAAGATTGCGCGGAAGTCGATTGCCTTGTCGTTCGTCACTTCGCGTGGAAGCACCGTCATTCCGAGCGTCGAAGCACTTTTCGCGAACTCGTTCGCCAGACCTTGGCCATAGGCCGTTGCGTCGTCAACAACGCCGACCCTAATAGGCTTGAACGTTGCCTGCGCGTACTTCGCGAGAGCCGGCCCCTGTTGAGCATCCGTCGCAACTAGCCGAAACTCTGTCTTGAAGCCCTGTTGCGTCAGAACCGGATTGGACGCCGCCGGAGTGATATTCGTTATTCCTGCGTCGTTGTACAACTTTGAAGCGGGGATATTGACGCCCGAATTGAGGTGCCCCACCACCGCGATTACACCGTCGTCAATCAAGCGCTGAGCCGCTTGCGTGCCTTGCCTCGGGTCAGCAGCATCGTCTTGCGAGTCGAGCTCGAGCGTAACCTTCTGGCCTGCGATGACCAGACCTGCCTGATTTATCTCGTCAACAGCAAGCCGCGCGCCGTTTTCGAGGTCCTTGCCCTGATGAGCCAATCCACCGGTGAGCGGCGCGATGTGGCCGATTTTCACGACCGTGTCTGCGTGAACCGTGGGCGCAATCGAGACGCCGGCTAACGCAGTGCATGCAAGCCAAAGAGACTTTCGAGTTCTCATGTCTGCCACCCCGAACTTGGTTAATCATCCGCCGAAGTTCCGCCCGACGGGATGTCGTTTGAAGGACTCTTGAGTGTCCTTAATCAAGTATTGGTCGGGGTGGAGCCCTTCTCAACTTCGCTGGCTTGGAAAAAAATGCGCGCTATGACGCATGCTGCGCTTAAAGGTGCGCAAACGGACGGGCCCGAATTTCTCTGCAGAGACGTCAGTCTTCGCCGCCCCAAACTGTGTCCGCCCCAGGACGGCAAAGATAATTACGGATTTCCGGTGGAATCGAAGCGTCGTCAGGCCGTAGTACGGTCGCCTGCCGTAGATGCTGTCGAGTCAGCTTTGTATTCGACACATGGTGCAGAACGAGGCGCGTCGAAAAGGGTTGGCGGTAAGAGGACGAAGCGACTGCTGAATAAATGCCGTACAGAAAGCGAATTGGGCGCCGAGGCTGCTGCGTGAGAATTGAAAGCGTAACCTCGTTGCGCTGCTTGCTCTCCGAGTCGATAAGGAACAAACGGTCGCCCAATGCAAGACAGAATCCGTGATAGGTAAACGTGTATCCCGAGCGAGCGCTGCCGTCCAGTAGTGGGAAGCGCTCAATCGTGACGTACCTAGCAGTGCCGTCGCGGACGTATAGCCAGGTCACAGACCGCAGCACCATTCCCTTGTAGATGGATGAGTTGTGATAGCGATGGTAGACGCCGAGCATTCCACGCATCGCTTCACCCGAACTGCCAACCGCTGGAAACATCTTGACTAGCTCGGGTGCACCTTGAAGTTCAAACGGCAAGCCCGGGTCGCGCTCTTCGAAGGCACGTTTGAACGCTGCTGGAGCCAATAACAGTTGAGCAGGCTCAATGAGAAAGTGGCGGGCTATTTTCTGAATTACCTTCTGAGCCGGAAGGTGCTGCGCAGCCACATACTTATTGAACTGCTGACGGTTGATATCGAGCTTTCTACAAAACTCGGAGGCCGAGTCGAACGTGTTCGCCAGATGGCTCAGGTTGGCCGCTACGTTTTTCAGGTCTTGTTCACGGTTCATAGTCGAGCAGCGCGTGTATGTGTATGAGGCGGTAACTCAGCTCATTTTCCTTATGCGTCCGGTCGAGTCAAGGAGTCAGCACACGAGCAAAAAAGCCTGCGTTCACCGGCCCGAGAACCGAGGCGACGAATTCGCGCAACATGAGCTGATAGCCAGTCGTGGGAAGCAGCCGAGGGTATGTCTTCGGACTTGGGATGCGACGCCTCTGTCCCTAAAAACTCTGCTGGCTTGCGTAGCCGTGGCAGCAGACGCGCCAGGTTAGCCACATCCGAAGAAAAGGATGCATCGAGGACGACAACTCCTCAGCGATGATTAAGGCGAATCACGTGCGCGGTGGCGTCGTTTTCTCGGAGTGCCTCAGTCACAATCCGCGTCGATTCCTTCGCAATTTATAAGGGAAATCCCCTAAAATCTCGTCCACCCTTCGCACACTGACGCAGTAGCTGCGTCGGTCTGCTGCACGGCGAACTAGCATGCGAACTACAACCCCCGATTTTGGCAACGTAAACTGCATTGACCTCGCGAGAGATATCCATACCACACCCACAGAACGGACACTTGGATAGACGAAGAGGTTTCGGACGCATCCGTCTGTCTAGCGTGATGTTCCGCGCACGAAGAAGCATACAGCGCATTTGAAGCACTTCGAGGAGACACTAACAATGGAAGGCATCGCAACCCACGTGGGGACCGAGAAGAATCGGTCCGCAAGCGATTCGGCTGATGCAGAATACGCCACCGGCCTTAACCGCGCACTGAGTGTTAGCGACCTCATCGCCTACGGCATGGTCTACATGCTGCCCATCTCGCCGTTTGCAATGTACGGCATCATCGCGAGCGTGGGAAACGGCATGGTGCCGTTGATTTACATTCTCAGCGTAGTTGCGATGGCCTTTACCGCGCGCAGCTACTCAGTGCTGAGTAAGGAATTCCCTCACGCCGGGTCCGCTTACTCGTACGCGAGGCACGGCATCGGCGAAGTCGCAGGCTTTTTCGCTGGCTGGCTTCTCTTTCTCGACTACATCATTAGCCCCGGCCTGCTTGCCATCATCAGTGCTGCGGCGATGAACAGCTTCATCCCTGAAATCCCCCGCTGGGGATGGATTCTTGGCTTCATCGGAATCGGCACGTTCCTCAACCTCGTAGGTGTCTCAGTTACGGCTAAGACCAATCGCGTGTTCCTCGTCATCATGCTGGCGGTACTCGCCGTCGTGGTTGGAGCCGGTTTGTTCGCCCTCTACTCTGGGAAGGGTAACGGCGGCTTGACAATGAGCACGCTCTACAATCCGCACACCTTTACCTGGGCCGCCGCCGGCAGCGGCATCCTTATCGCTTCGCTCAACTTCTTGGGATTCGATGCAATCACTACGCTGGGTGAGGAGGTGAAGCCTAAACAGAAGCACCTTCTCGGCTTCGCGGGCATGGCGACACTGGGCATTATGGCTGTTCTCTTTGTTTTGCAAACATGGGTCGCAGCCGATTTGACGCCTGGCGCTCACATCTCCTCTCCGGACACGGCTTTCTATGACATCTCGCGTTATGCGGGTGGAAACTGGCTCTTCGGCCTTACCTCCATCGGCACCGCATTAGCTTTCGGTATCCCCTGCACAATTGTCTCGCAACTCGCTATTTCTCGAATCATCTACGCGATGGGCCGAGACCGTCAGTTGCCTCACGTGTTTGCACGCGTGAGCACCAAGAGCCAGCAGCCTTATGTTGCGAACCTTTTCGTAGCAGGAGTCTCTCTCGTCGTGTCGCTGGCATTTCAAGACCGTCTCGATGAGTTGGCCCTCTTCCAGAACTTCGGTGCCCTTTCAGCATTCATTCTGGTGAATGTCTCCCTGATTGGCTATTTTTGGTTCAAGAAGGGGTCACGAAAAATCATCTCTCACATGGTCATGCCGCTCATCGGCCTCGCTATCATCGTGGCCCTCATGTCGTCAATGCGAATCGCGACACTGCAGATGGGGGTAATTTGGCTTGCACTCGGACTCGCCTATTACCTCGTCATGCGCTTTGGCTTGGGTCGAAAAGTCGCGCTCGAAGTCTAACGAGGCAATGAAGTAGAGGAACTGATTAAGACCGGGACAGTTGTCTGTCCCGGTCTTTTCGGTTGCTTGGTCGAGGAGACAATTTCGCTTCTAGTTGAGCGCGTCGTAGACTGCGTCACGTACATCGAGAGGAAAGCGTCCCCCCACTCCCTCCCAAGTCGTGTTGGTCAGCGACACCACCGTCAGCGCTGCGGCTCGGTCAACAAACCAATTGTGACCGTACACCCCGCCCCACTCGACCGTCCCGATAGTTTGTGGAGTGTTCAAAATCGACGGCTCCATCAATACCGCACCCATGTAGCCAAAGCCCCATCCATCCTTTTGTCCACGCATATCCGCAGTGACATGCGGTACGGCCATCAGGTGAGCCAATTCGGCAGTCAAGAGTCCACCGCCGTCAGTTCGGGTAGCCTCGAGGAATCTCAAAATGTCGATTGCAGTTCCGACCATCCCGGCGCCGCCAGACGGAAAGTCGCTGGTAGAATACGCTCTGCCCGGAGAGAAGCGGATTGCGTTCACGCCATCCGGAGGCGTGACCATACGCGACTCTTCCATCTCAAGTAGCTTCTGTTCGCAGTTCACGTACGGGACAGCGAGCGCAACGTCAACCGGTACATTGAAAGCAAGCGAGGGAAGCTCGAGGGCAGAAGTTACAAGCTCGTCGATGGCATGCGGCAACGAACGACCTGTTACTCGTTCGATGATTGCACCGATGACATCAATCGCGAGCGAATACTTCCAGGCCGTTCCGGGACCGAAGTGAAGTTTCGTCATCGCGAGCCGCTCCAAATTCTGCTCAAGGGTCAATCCAGCGCAATCGAGGCCATCGGAGACCTTTAGTTCGTGGTACTCCGTGCCGGCTGCTTCCTGGAATCCATAGCTCAGTCCTGAAGTATGTGTAAGCAGTTGATGTAACGTGATGTCTGGAATGCTGCCATCGGGAAGCGATGGTCGGAAGTACGGCAACCAACGAGTAATCGGCTTATCTAGACGCAGTCGTCCCGCATCGACCAGACGCAACGCCGCGAAGCATATGATTGGCTTCGTCACCGATGCCAGGCGGAACCGCGCTTGGGAGTGCATGGCGGTATTTGAGGCCACATTTTCGAGACCAAAAGCCTCTTCTACAATGACCTGACCGTCATGCGCCACCACCACGACGCCACCCGCGACTCGAGCTTCATTCACCGCGGATTCCATGATGTGGCGCAGTCGTTGCACTAGGTCAAATCGTCGTTGCGAATGCATTGAGTTCCTCCAAAGACGGCGATAACCGCTTTAATATTAACAAGCTTACCTGTGTTGAGATGTCCTCACCCGATAGCGAAGCATGCGGGCAAGAGCTCCGCCAAGACAGTTCATAAATTGTTGACGAAGGCTCGTCACGCTGTTGGTCAGCAGCACAATGTCCTACTGGACAGCGACGCCTCGTTCTGCCAGGTCCCGAAAACTATGAACTCAGTCGAAAGCTACCTCGAGTTTGCCCATACAACGCTCGACGAGACAGGCCCGATTGGCATGCGCTACTTCAAGCAGACCATCGACGTCTCGCAAAAGGAAGACGCGAGCCCTGTCACAGTCGCTGATATCGAAATTGAAGCACTTTTTCGCCGCCGGATTGCACACGCGTTTCCGCGGCACGGCATCCTTGGTGAGGAGCAGCCGGCGGTGAACACGTCCGCGGAGCTCTGCTGGGTTATCGACCCTATAGACGGAACAAAAAGCTTCATCAGCGGGATGCCGATATGGGGGACCCTTGTGGCACTTCTCGAGGGCCTTCGTCCGGTCTTCGGCATCATCGATGTCCCCGCACTAGGAGAGCGCTTCGTCTGCGGGCCACAGAATGGAACCACGCGAAATGGCACAGCAATCCGAACCAGCGCGTGCGAGGACCTTGGCTCCTGCAACATGTTCGCAACATCGCCTGATATGTTCAGCGAAGTCGAATGGGAAGTGTTCGAGTCCCTGAGCCGCCAAGCGCGATTCAGGAGATTCGGTGGCGATTGCTACAGCTACGCCATGCTCGCCGCGGGCAAAATTGATGCAATCATAGAAGCAGGACTGAAACCCTACGACTACCTCCCGGTCGCCCCGATTGTGACTGGTGCAGGCGGGGTTATAACCGATTGGAACGGCAATGCGCTGACCCCCGCAAGCGACGGACGCGTCATCGCTGCGGCGACACCATCATTGCATCGAGCGATGTTGCAAGAGACCACGAAGCTGAGCGGTTCCTCTGAGTAAGGCGAGAGCTTCGATGGACCCTGATTCCGTGACTGTCGCCGCCCTTACGCTGGGAATGGGAGCGACGACAAATGCAAAACAGGCACCGATGCTCGAACAATCGGTGCCTGCCTTGATAGTCGCGCGCGGCGCTAGGCCGCTTCGAAACTGAAAGTTAAAGCATCATGCACCAGTGGATGCCGTGGCAGGCGCGGCCTTACCGAACGGCACATCAATGTTTCCAAGACGACGCAGTCGGATGTTTGCCTGTTCAGCATGACCCGAGAAGCCTTCCAGAATGCACAGACGCGAACAGTATTCGCCGACGAGAACCGACGCCTCGTCAGTCAAGATACGCTGGTAGGTGCAAGTCTTCAGGAACTTGCCAACCCACAAGCCACCCGTGAAGCGGGCAGCGCGCGAGGTCGGCAACGTGTGGTTGGTACCAATCACCTTGTCGCCATAGGCCACGTTCGTGCGTGCACCCAGGAACAGCGCACCATAGTTGCGCAGTCGCTTGAGGAAGAAATCAGGGTCGCGAGTCATGACTTGAACGTGCTCCGATGCGACCCGGTCCGATTCGCGAATCACTTCTTCATCGTCTTCGCACACGATGATTTCGCCGTAACCTTCCCAAGCCTTGCGAGCAATTTCAGCCGTGTCGAGTTGACCCAGCAGACGCTCCACCTCTACCATGGTCTGCTCGCCCAGTTCCTTGGACGTCGTGATGAGCACTGCGGGCGAGGTCGGTCCATGCTCTGCTTGACCAAGCAAGTCGGTTGCGATGAGTTCTGCGTCGACCGACTCGTCGGCGATAATCAACGTCTCCGTCGGACCCGCGACCAAGTCAATGCCCACCGTGCCATACAACTGACGCTTCGCTTCCGCGACGTAGGCATTACCCGGGCCGACAATGACGTCCACTTGAGGAAACTCGCCAATGCCCAGCGCCATTGCGGTCACGGCTTGAACGCCACCGATACAGTAAATCTCGTCGGCACCGGCGAGGTGGATGGCAGCGATAACAGGTGCGCTCGGCTTGCCTTCGAACGGCGGCGAGGTTGCGATAACCTTGTTCACACCGGCAACCTTAGCCGTGACAATACCCATGTGCGCCGACGCGACCAGCGGGTACTTACCACTCGGAATGTAGCAGCCGACCGTTTCAACCGGCACGTTCTTGTGACCAAGAACGACGCCAGGCAACGTTTCGACTTCGATGTCTCGCATCGAAGAAAGTTGATGACGCGCGAAGTTGCGAACTTGCTCCTGAGCGAACTTGATGTCTGCGATTTCTTGTTCCGACAGCTCGGCCAGACAAGCATCAATTTGCTCTTGCGAAAGACGAAACTGCGTCGGATTCCACTTGTCGAACTTCGTGGAGTAAGCATGGAGAGCTTCATCACCACGCGTCGAGATGTCGGCAATCATCTCTTCAACGACGCGGCGGACCTGCTTGGTATCAGCTTCGCCAGTGGGTTCAGTGGTGGCCGACTTCAGGAAGAACGACATAATTGCCCCTTATGATGCAAATTCAAAAATTAGCGGAATCTTCAAAGAAAAATTTGGTGCTGCTCTGACTCATCTCGGAGTCGCGTTCATCTGTGGGAAAGCGCGTCACTTTTTGCAGCGCGCAACCAGTATCAGTCGATAAAATGGTCAATTCAATTTCGCGGACCACCTCTCAGTGACGCACTGTGACGCTATTGCGATGCTCAAGTGGCGTATCACAGTTGGGTGACCGACCTTCAGCAATTGAACTGCACGCAGGCTGAGCGATATCAGTCGTGCATTCATTGCAGGCCCCTACATACCCAAGAGCGTCGCCGCTCCCTTGGGCTCTCTGTTACGTACCTCGTACAACCAAACCTTTAGGTCTGCATTCGCTTATGCAGTGTGCAACTGCAAAGCGTTGGTCGAAGCTATTGCTTCACTGATTTCGTGACGCGCAATCATCACCTCGACCAATGCAGGTCCCGTACTATCAAGAGCGCGCCTGAACGCTCCCTCCAACTGAGAAGCATGTTCGACTCGCCACGCATCAAGACCGAAGCTTCTGGCGATTTCAGCGAACGCAAGCGAATATGGGCGTCCGTCCGGCAGCGAGAAATCGCCGACGCTTGGACGAACTCCGAGCGACCCGCTGGCACCCGAGACGAACTCCGGTCCACTCTGATTGAAAACGACAAACACCACCGGAATGCAGTGCATGACGCTAACCGCCATCTCCTGCATCGATTGAAGGAAGTCCCTATCCTCAACCACGCAAACTACCTGCCTCGCCGGCATCGCGAGCTTGGCACCGATAGCGGCAGGGACTGCCCAACCGCCTGTAACGGAGGCGCCAGGCGACAAGAACGTTCGTGGGACGTATATCTGGAAGTGTTCTCGCGCGATATGGGTGACCGCGCCTGAGCCAACCACGGCGATAGCGTCCCGGTACAGCACCTTTCGAAGCTCAAGGAAAGGACGAGGCGCCCGGATGAACGTCTCGTGCGCTCCCGACTTCTCGCTCACCGCAGTGCGCCAATGCTCTCTCGACTCCCGCATCAGCTGAAGAAATGCTTGCCGCCGGGCTCCTGTAGCTCGTCGCAACTTTCCATCTAACGCAGCCGTTAAGTCGACGAGCGCACTCTTTGCATCAGCGACGATGCCAACCTCAACCGGAAAGCGCTTGCCGATTTCATCGCGTTCAACATCGATATGAATGAGCTTCTTCTCCGACAGCTCAATCGTGCCGCTCTCGCCGTCTCCAGCGGCGGGCAAGTCTGAGAGTCGGCTGCCCAGAGCAACGACCACATCGGCCTTGCGCAGGAGTGCGACCCCGCTAGAACTTCCCATTGAGCCCACCAAACCAGCGTTCAGGTCATGGTCATGCGGAATGGCCCCACTTCCACTGCCTGCTACCAACACCGGTGCCGAAAGCGCCTCCGCGAAAGCGTTGAGTTCGGAGGTCGCGTCTGCTGCGACCACGCCACCACCGACCAGAATGACCGGTCTCTCGGCGTTCGAAAGGACGTCTGCCGCTTGCTGGATAGCTAACGGGTCAGCCCTGAGCCTTCCATGAGCAAGCCGGTTCTGGGGGACGTCAGAGCCCGCATGGTCCACGTGATTCTGAATCTCATGCGGAACCTCAAGGTGTACAGGCCCAGGACGTGCGCCGAGCACGCTGTTGAACGCACGGTGGATTGCCTGCTGCAATTCGGAAAAACCACGAACCTTCCAGGATTGCTTCAGTCCGCCCGGTGCTAAATCTGGACCCCAGCCCGCACTCGGCCTAGGCGAATTGCCAGATGACGCGACAGCGTCGTCATTAGCGCGGTCTCCTGTAACGAGGAGGACACCACACGAGTCAGACAAACAGTTCGAGAGCGCGGCCGTCGCTGTGAATATCCCCGTTTTATCGGGCAGAACAACCGCCATCGCGCTGCCGCATGCTCTGAAGTAACCGTCTGCCATGTGCACCGCGCTCTGCTCATTGACGACCCTGATGAACGGAATGCCGACACCTGGCGCTTGCAGCCCTTCGAGCACGGCGCTATTCCCAAAGCCGGGTACACCTGCGACATACTGCACTCCGTAAGCGCGCAACGCCTTTGCGATGACTTGGCCGCCGGTTAATTTCACGTAGTAACTCCCGATTTTCGATGCGCCGAAGTAGGCCCTACTCTCAGGCGAACTTCTCCCATTGCAGTATTCCCGGCGGAATCTTCCAACTCAATTTCGCAATCGCTGAAAAATCGACGCACTTCGACGCACTTTGACGCACGCCGAAGTAGCGACCGTCACGCTCACTTCACGGCGCCGCTCAGCGAGAAGCCGCCCTTGAAAAACCGTGACATCACAAAGTAGAGAACGATGACCGGCATCGAATAGAGGATGGAGAAGGCGGCTATTTGTCCATAGCGGATGGTCGCCGCACTGATGAAGCTATAGATTGCAATCGGCGCTGGCTGGCTTGCCTGGTCAGCGATAAGGACGATTGGAATCAGGAAGTTGCCCCACGCATTGACAAAGCTGAAAATCGCCGCTGAAGCGATGCCCGGCATAGCCAGCGGGACGATGACAGAGCGAAGAATCCGAAAAGTGCTGGCTTGCTCCATGCTCGCCGCTTCTTCAAGGTCCTGCGGAATTGCATCAATGGTGTTCTTGATGAGGTAAATGGCAAACGGAAGCGATGTCACGCCCAACAGCACTGCCGTCGGTACCATCGAAAGCATGTCAAACTTCGCGAACATCTTATACACGGGCACAATGAGAATCGTAACCGGAACACCCGAGAGAAAGAGGATGCCCAACAGGATGGGTCCCTTCCACGGGATGCGATGGCGAGAAAATGAGTAGGCCGCAAGGATGCCCGCGCCGGTTGATACAGCTGCAGCGAGACCCGAGATAATCAAGCTGTTCCACAGCGTTTGTGCGTTCCCGTGGGAAAGCGCGCCGGCAAAATTATCCAGCGTGAGCGTGGGCATCTGAATCTGCCATCCAGCGTGCTTATCGAATGCCCCAACCGCTAACCACAAAACCGGCAGCACAAAATATGCGCCTATCAGGACGAGGACCAAGTTGGCTGCGAACTTACCCGACTGAGGCACCGTGCTCTTCTTGGCGCGCCCCGCCGTAAGTGCGTGCTTCGTTGCCATTTTCTGTGAGGAGAGTTCCATTCTGGTTTCCTTCATGATGCAAGTTCAGTTTTGGCGGGAACGGATGCAAACTCGCTTTTTCGCACTTGGCCTGGACGGTATTGACGCGCGATAAGCACGAAAGCCAATCCTAACGCTGAGGAAAGCAAGACAATCACATTGCCCAGGAGCGCGCTGTAGCCTAGCCGGTGAAACTTAAAGCCCTGCAAGTACGAATATATCGGCAGGATGTTGGTCTGGTTGTCAGGGCCACCGCCCGTCATCAGGTACACGAGCGTGAAATTCGCGAATGTCAACAGCGTCATCAGGAGAGACGACATCAGGATAGTCGGCTTCAACATGGGCAGCGTCAGACGAAAAAGTCGCTGCGACGCGCTCGCGTTTTCTAAGATTGCGGCCTCGACCATGTCAGTTGGAATACTGCGCAGCGCCGCGGAGAACATAATCATTGATAGACCGGCCAGCGACCATACATTCGCGATGGATACGACCAGCATTGGATAGCTATAGAGCAAATCGTGGTTTGCATCGCCCAAGAGACGTGGGAAGGTGCCTCCGCTAGTCGTTGCCGCATACCAGATAACGGCAATAGTGATGGGAGGAAGGTTCCACGCAAGAATCGCCAGCCCTGACACTGCTCGCCCTACGACTCCGCTTGCCTTCTGCATGAGCAGAGCCATTGCCAGTCCAAGAATGGTCGAACCAAACGCACCCGAGCCCACGACGAACACGACGGTCTTCCAAAGCGAGCTCAGGAACACGTCGTCATTGACGAGCGTTCGGACGTTTTGAATCCCAGTGAACCAGTAGTTCACAGCGTGCAGCCCCATGAGCTGCAGGTTCGTAAAGCCGAGGTAAATCGCGTATACAACCGGGAGCGCGAAAAGCGAGAACAGAAGGATGGCTGCCGGTGCCAACAGCACGAGGCTGACAGGTCGAAACGTGGTTTGGTTCATTTTCGAAGCTCTCTAAGGCGCTTGCCGACCGCGTGACACAGCGGCCGGCAAGCTCTGCCGACTATCGTGCGGCCATCAACTTGTCGTCACCGAGCTGGTTGGACAATTCGCTTTTCATCATCTTGACTGCATCGTCCACGCTCATCTTCGGCTTAAGCACGAGAGCTTCGGTTGCAGCTTCGAACGCGTGCGCCCAGACAGGGTATTCAGGGTCAGCGGGCACACTCTTCGAAATCGCGAGAATCTTGCCGTACTGTTCCTGGTAAGGCGGAGCGAGCTCCGTGTATTCCTTGTCCGTCCAGTATTTCTGTTGCGGCGGCACAAAACCAGTCCAGTTTGCGCCCTTCACAACGTACTGCTTGCTGACAATCAAATCGACGAGTTGCCAAGCAAGGTCCGGATTTGCAGTCTTCTTGTAGATGGAAAGGTCCCACCCGCCAAAAGCGCTCGCGTAACCCACGCCCCCGCCGGTGACCGTAGGCAGCGGCGTGAACGCAGCGAACTTCGGAGCTTCCGGCCAGCACGGAGAACACATAGACTTGCTCCATGCAGCGGGGACATAGTTCGCAACAAGACCGATGCCGATGTGATGTTTCGGATACTCCGGCGTCGCGAGCGCGGGCGAGTTTGCGTTCAAGATGAGCGAAGACGGTGCGAGCAGTCCTTCAGCCGAAGCCTGACGATAGAAGTTCAATACCTCTCGAATACCCTTGGTGTCGACCGCCCACTTTCCGGACGCATCTTTAATAGTCGGGTCGCTCGACGCCATCAAAAGATTGGCAGCGCCCAGAACCAAGGCAGACGTGCCACCAGCTGGCCCGGTAATCGCCCACAGGGGCCATACGTTCGGGTCCGACTTCTTAATTTTGCGAGCGGCCTCGAAGATGTCTTGCCAGTTCTTCGGCTTCCAGTCTGCCGGCAGACCTGCTTTCTGGAAAACCTGCTTGTCATAGAGCAAGCCCGATGTGTTGACGCCTTGGCTGATACCAATCACATCCTTTCCAGTCGTGCCCTCCAACTTGACGGCATCGGGAACATCCTTCCACCACGGAGCCTTAGCGACGTACTGGTTGAGGGGCAGGAGGTATCCACTTGCAGCCCATTGCGCCATCTCTTGAGCCGGCAGTTGTGCGACATCAGGAGCCGAGCTCGAATTCCCATACGACATGCTGACTTTAGTCACGATGTCGTCGAAGCCGCCGGGAATGGGCACAAGCTGGACCTTAACTCCGGGGTGCGACTTCTCGAAGTCCGCCTTGATTTCACCCCAGAACTTGGTTGCAAGCTCCGTCGTGACCATCACATTTTCCGACCCGTAAGCGAGCTTCAGTACCGTTTCAGCCTTGGCAACGTTACACATCAATGAAGCTGCGGCCAGCACCGCCGACGCCGCTGCAACCAGTTTTCTATTGCTGCGAGTAATGCAACGCATTGCTGTACTCCTAGTGTCAATTGTTGAGATAAACCTAAGTCCGAGTCAGTGCCGAAGGCTCTTACCGGTATTTGCGTCGAAATAGTGAAGGTCGGCAGGGTCGAAAACGAGGTCCACGCGCTCGCCGATGCCTACAGGCGAGAAGCTCGGGAACCGCGCGTCGACGGATGCACCGTTGATTGACACTCGAACGAAGTTCTCTGAGCCTGTCGTCTCGATAGATTCGACGACACCCGATGTTTTCACCTCGCATCGCGCGGGTGCGTCCTTGACCCAGTGAAGGTCATCCGGACGGATACCGACTTCGATTTTTGACGGTGCGGAACCGTTGAATTCAGCGCGCTGCGCTGGCGGCAGGCGGAACTTCGCGCCGAGCGCGTGGCAATCGGCGTCTGACGAGGCGAGTCGAATCTCGCTCGAAGCGATGTTCATCCGAGGGGAGCCAATGAACGTCGCGACATATCGGTCAACCGGGCGTCGATACAGGCGCTCGGGAGTATCAATCTGTAGGAGCTTGCCGCCCGAGAACACAGCGATACGATGGCCCATCGACATTGCCTCAACCTGGTCATGTGTCACATAGACCATCGTTGTGCCCAGACGGCGTTGCAGGTCCGAGATTTCGCTGCGCATGTGTGTGCGCAATGCCGCGTCGAGGTTAGAAAGAGGCTCATCAAGCAAGAAGAGCCGCGGCTCACGAATCATCGCGCGCCCCAAGGCAACCCGTTGACGTTGTCCACCGGACAACTCAGACGGATTGCGCGCAAGAAGGCTATCGAGCTTCAGCATCGAAGCGACCTCGTGAATGCGCTTCTCGATTTCCTTCGGCTTCGACTTGCGAACCTCCATGCCAAACGCAAGGTTCTTATAAATCGACATGTGGGGGTAAAGAGCGTAGCTTTGGAACACCATCGCAATGTCACGGCGTCCAGGGGGCAATGCCGTCACATCGTTGTTCCCAATCCAGATACGGCCGTCAGTCGGATTTTCGAGTCCGGCCAACATTCGGAGCGTGGTGGATTTCCCGCAGCCCGAAGGCCCGACGAAAACCAGAAACTCACCGTCCTCAACGTCAAGATTGAGGTCCGATACCACGTTGGTTTCGCCGAACGTCTTGTAGACGTGCTCGAATTTTATCGATGCCATTACGATGGTCCCGGTTATAAAGTGGGTTGTGCGGATGTCGTCCGTGCCCTGCTGAAAAACTCATCCAATGGCAGGAACAACAAGATTAGGTTCGGTGTGGAAGCAGTTTCAGCATCCAAAATGCGGCGCTCAATTTCGCAAACGCGTCAAACCTGACGCGAACTGACGCAGCCGATTTTCGGCGTTGCTGCAGGAAGCCTTGTGCTCGGTCATTGACCGCGTCGCATCTGCCCGGTTTGATTGAAATTCCGGCAGCGACCGAACCACTCCGACCGTCAACGCGAGAGACTGGATGTGCGAATAGGAAATACCCCTAGAACGCGTCCGAATTGCGTGGAGCGAGCGCGGGGCGTTGAGGCAAGGCGTTTGAAGCGGATGGCCGTACGCAACCAGGCGGCTGCACTGGGAAGCCCGGCGTGCTTTCGGAACAGTCTTTTAAACGACCGTAGGGCTTGACCGAGGTATCGGAGCCTTCGTACCTGAGCACTCAATTAGCCTAGTGCTCGGCCGGCGGCAGAAGCGCGCCTTATCCGCTGAGCGGATGCGAAGAATAGGAAATTAGATAGTTAGCCAAGGACTATCCTGCGTGGCAGGTTAGTAGTGAGAGGCCAGCGATACAAGAAAAAAAACGCAGGGCGGGTGCCCTGCGTCAAGAGGCTGAAGGCCTCACGCATTTCGGTCGTCGATAGTTCGCCAACTGCGAATCAAGCAGTGGTTGCCCGAGCCTTCAGTTCGATAAGCGGTTCGCTTTTACCGCCGCGTCTGTCCGCTTTAATCATTTGACTGGCCTTCTCGGCAATCATCACAGTGGGCGCGTTGGTGTTTCCCGAGGTAATCGTCGGCATGATGGACGCGTCAACCACTCGCAAGCCCGCAACCCCAAAGACACGGAGCCTAGAGTCAACGACCGCGTCGGGCTCGTCGCTTCTTCCCATCCGGCACGTCCCAACAGGATGAAAGATTGTGGTGCCAACGTTTCCAGCGGCAAAGGCAAGCTCCTCGTCAGATTGATACTGTTCTCCCGGCAGGATTTCTCGCGGCTCGTATCTCTTAAGCGCCGCGGAGGAGACTATCCGCCGTGTGTAGCGGAGCGCGTTCACAGCTACAGCCTTGTCATAGTCGGTGGAAAGATAGTTGGGCGCGATGGTAGGAGCTACCGATACGTCTCGCGACTTAATGTGAATAGCGCCCCTCGAAGTCGGTCGCAACTGGCAGACAGACGCCGTGAACGCGTCGAATGAATGCAATGGCTCGCCAAACTTCTCTAAGGACAGGGGCTGGACATGGTATTGAATGTCGGGTCGAGATGAACGACCGTCCGTCCCTGAGTTGCCGAACACACCCAACTGAGAGGGAGCCATGGCCATCGGACCGCTTCGTTTAAACACGTACTCCATACCAATAGCAAGCTTTCCCCACCAATGCGCGCTGAGTGTGTTGAGTGTCTTCGTCCCGGAGACTTGGTAAGCCATCCGCAGTTGCAAATGGTCCTGCAAATTCTCGCCCACCCCCGGGATATGCTCGACCACGTCTATGCCAAAACTCTGAAGCACCTTTTGGTTGCCCAACCCCGAGAGCTCCAGTAACTT
Source organism: Caballeronia sp. J97 (assembly GCF_905220305.1). Taxonomy (NCBI): domain Bacteria; kingdom Pseudomonadati; phylum Pseudomonadota; class Betaproteobacteria; order Burkholderiales; family Burkholderiaceae; genus Caballeronia; species Caballeronia sp. J97. The sequence goes on from NZ_CAJMZL010000001.1 coordinate 532,103, forward strand.
CGGCGAATTGACTGCACCAGCGCTTACAACGACTTCCAGGCTTGCGGTAGCACGCAGGTCTTCGCCATTGACCTGGAAGTGCACGCCGTTACACCGCTTCCCATCAAAGGAAAGTCGTTGAGTGGCCGCTCCAGTCATAACGGTCAAATTCGGCCGTTTCATTGCGTGCCGAAGAAACGCCTTGGCTGCGTTCCAGCGAACTCCATTCTTCTGGTTCACATCGAAGTAGCCGACCCCGGAATTGTCGCCTCGATTGAAGTCGCTAGTGAACGGAATGCCTGATTCCTGCGCGGCATTCGAGAATGCTTCCAAGATTTCCCATCTGAGCCGCTGCTTCTCGACACGCAACGGGCCACCCTTTCCGTGTGCTTCGCTTGCCCCGCCGTGGTAGTCCTCGCTCTCCCGAAACAGCGGGAGCACCGACTCCCAGTTCCAGGATGAGTCTCCCGTCAGCTTGGCCCAGTCATCGTAGTCCTCTCGCTGCCCTCGCATATAAATCATGCCGTTGATGGACGAGCATCCGCCCAAAACGCGTCCGCGAGGATACGACAGTGCACGACCGTTGAGGCCCACCTCTTCTTCGGTCTTCATGCACCAATCGGTCCGCGGGTTACCGATGCAGTAGAGGTAGCCGACAGGAACATGTATCCAGTGATAGTTGTCGACGCCACCGGCCTCGAGCAACAACACCGAAACGTCGGCGTCCTCGGAAAGCCGGCTCGCCAAGACGCAACCCGCAGTTCCTGCGCCGACGACAATGTAGTCGTAGCTACCTACGGAGCGCGCCGCTTCAGCGCCTCTTGGGCTTGTTCCCTTCATCATCGATTCTCCGTGCATTCGCAGGCTCTTCGCTAGAAGCATCAAGCTACCTTGAGCCTGCGTGTCTCCATCTTGGGACACAGCGTCCCTGCAAACGTCTTCGGAGCCATCGCGAGATAGCCGACGTTCAATGATGCCAATTGTGCTTTCAAACACCCTCGCTATCCATTCCGCGGTCTTTCGCAGAAGTTCGCGCGACGGCGCGTCTGCGTGACGCACTGACTGCGTCACTATGCGAAGCGATTCGTCGACGATGCGAAATTGAGTCTGGATTTATGGTTGCGAACACTGTTTGTTACGCAATAGGCGTTCTTTTGCCCAGGCGTCGGTAACGAAAACCCGTACAGCAGTGCCACAAAAACACTTTCAGACATAAGGATGCAGAAATGAGGAAACTAACCGCGCTGGCCGCCGCACTTGGCGTGGCTATCAGCGTCAACGCCCACGCGCAGAGCACTGTTACGCTCTTCGGAGCTCTTGATGCTGGCATTGCCTACATCCACAACGTCGAGGGGCACAGCTCGCAATGGAAAATGTCCACTGGCAACGTCTCCGAGAACTCTTGGGGCCTGAAGGGCACCGAGGACCTCGGCGGAGGCACCAAGGCTATTTTCACTGTCGAGAATGGGTTTGACATTGCTAACGGTCAACTTCATCAAGGGGGTCGAATATTCGGGCGTCAAGCGTGGGTGGGCCTGACCACCCCATCGTTCGGCACCGTTACGTTCGGTCGTCAATACGACCCAGTCACAGACCTCGTTCAACCAATTACCGGCGATTCGTTCAGCGGTATCTGGGCAACTCCCGGCGATATCGATAACTATGACGACAGCGCCCGGTTCGATAATGCAGTCAAGTGGGTAAGCCCTACATGGAGCGGCGTGACCTTCGAGGCCATGTATTCCTTCGGCGGCATCGCGGGAGCCACCGGCTCCGGGCAGGTATATTCAGGCGGCGCGTCCTACAGCAACAACCAGTTATCGCTTGCGGCCGGCTACCTGCATATCAACAACGGAAATCCAAGCGCCTCCACTCGCGGAACAACCGCGGCTGACTCCCTTTTCAATAGTGCGGTCAACTCGGCTTACCAATCAGCGAGTTCCATTAGCATCGCGCGCGCAGCCGCTCAGTACGTCATCAGCAACGTTACTGTAGGCGTGGCTTACAGCTACTCCGACTATGCTGCCGATGGGGCTTCGACGTTTGGTCAGTCGGAGAAATTTCATAACGGCTCCATCTTTGCCACATGGCAAGTGGCACCTGACTTCCAGACAATCGTTGGCTATAACTATACGAGAGCCCTCGGTGACTCTTCAGCGAAGTATCACCAGGTCAACCTCGGAGTCGACTATTTGCTCAGCAAGCGAACCGACTTTTACGCCATCGCCGGATATCAGCATGCCAGTGGACAGAATGGCTTAGGCGCTGCGCAAGCCGTTATTGGTTCGTACGACGTCAATTCCGGCGCGAGCTACCAAGTATTGGCCGTTGCTGGCATCCGTCACAAGTTCTAAAGCGCACTTCGCCCGCCACGTGCGACCGCTTCGCAGGTGGCGGATTTCCGTACCTGATGTATCGCAGAACCAATATTACTTCGATTGAATGTTCCTTCCGTCAGGTAGGGTGTCCGTACGCCGGTCAGCTTTCGTGGGTCAAGTTGAGAACCTTCTCGCCGCACCAGAAGTCAGAGCGGCGGGCGGTGTCATCACGCGAGCCGGCTAACACTAACCCACGAAATCAAGAAGGAACACCAGTTAATGACATCTTGCAGTCTTTCCAACGACCACGAGTCTGTGATGGTCTGGCAACAGCACGCCACGCGAGCGGCCTTCTTCGCAGCAGGGTTCGCCGTTGCCGCCTGGGCGCCACTTGTTCCATTCGCCAAGGGCAGGCTCGCTATAGACGAAGCGACCTTGGGCTGCCTGCTCCTCTGCCTAGGCGCCGGCTCAATCGTGGCAATGGTCACCTCTGGGAGTATCGTTTCTAGATTTGGATGTCGACGCGTTCTCAACGTGTCCATGGTGGCCGCCGCGGCTATGCTGAGCGTCCTTGGTTCTGTTGACGAGCTTTATCTGACAGGCGTGGTGCTTGCGATATTCGGCGGCGCAATCGGTACGATGGACGTTGCCATGAATATTCATGCCGTGTTCGTAGAGCGGCGGTCAAATCGCCGCATGATGTCGGGCTTTCACGCGCTCTATAGTGCTGGCGGCGTCGCCGGCGCGGCTAGTTCGGCCGCCGCGCTCTCAGCCGGCATCACGCCTTCGACTACGGCCGGCGTTGCAGCAGCAGCTCTCGTAATCGCTCCTGCCTTTTTCGGGCGCCGCTTCATAAGCGATAAGGCCGACGCTCATGGCTCTCTCCTAGTCCTTCCGCGGGGCAGTGTGCTGCTGCTCGGCAGCATGTGCCTCATGATGCTGCTCGTTGAAGGTGCCATGCTCGATTGGAGCGCTCTACTGCTGACCGGCTCAAAGCAAATGTCTGCAGCACAGGCTGGAATCGGCTACGCCGTCTTTGCTGGCACCATGACGGCTATGAGGCTCACTGGCGACTGGACCGCTGCCCGCCTCGGCGCACGCCGCGTCGTACGCTTCGGAAGCGCTCTCGGTGCCGCTGGTGTGGCTCTGGCGGTCTATGCTCCCGACTCGCACCTGACTATTGCGGGGTTTGCCTTGATGGGAATCGGCGTTGCGAACGTCGTCCCGATTCTTTATTCCGCCGCTGGGGCGACGAAGGCCATGTCCTCGGAGCATGCCATCGCGGCGACAGCCACCCTTGGATATGCAGGCACGCTGACCGGGCCGGCAGCCGTCGGGTTCATCGCTCAAGGAATCGGACTTACAGCCGCGTTTGAGCTCCTAGCCGTACTTCTGATGCTCGTCTGCTTGTTTTCTAGCATCGTCCCCAAGCACGAGCCGAGCTGACGCACCGAGTTCGGTAACTGCCGCAGAAACCCGCTGCGGGGTCTCTATTAGGCAAAACACTAGGGTCATCTGCGTCACACTGCGTCATGTTTCCATACGGTTGCGAACTTGAGCAGAATTTAATGGACGCAAATACTTCCTACATCTGCTCAAGCCGCGAATATGTGAAGCAGTTCGCGGCGACATAACCCCACATAGCAAGAGTCACCATGCAACAAAATCACGACGTTATCGTAATCGGCAGCGGAGTCGGCGGAGGGACTGTTGCCCGTCGCCTTGCCGAGAATGGAGTGAATGTCTTGGTACTTGAACGGGGCGATTGGGTCCCGCGGGAGCCGGACAACTGGAGCGTGTCGTCTGTGTTCTTCGAAAAGAAGTACACCGCTCACGATAGTTGGCTCGACAGAACCGGCGAATCATTCCGACCCAACATCTACTACAACGTCGGTGGATGCACGAAGTTCTACGGTGGCAGCTTGATTCGTTTTCGTGAGCAGGATTTTGGTGCTCTTGAGCACGAAGAAGGTACGTCTCCGGCATGGCCCGTAAGCTATTCCGAAATCGAACCGTACTACTGCGAAGCGGAAGCAATGTTCGACGTCCATGGCGACGATAGCGGCGACCCGAGTGCACCGTGGAGAAGTAAGCCTTATCCATCGCCGAGGCTCCTCAATGAGCCCATCGTTCAGCGTATGGCGGACAGGATGCGCGAACTCGGCGCGAGTACGTCAGCATTGCCTGCGGGCATCGAATACGGTCCTCAGGGCAATTGCATCCGCTGCAAGACGTGCGACGGCTTTCCCTGCAAGCTGGGCGCAAAGAGCGATGCCGAAACCGCTCTGATTCAACCGGCTCTAAATACGGGCCGAGTGGAACTTGCAACAAACTGCTTGGTCGAGCGCCTCATTCTCTCCGCGGACGGAAAACGCGTTGATGGTGTCGAGGTTAGACGCAACGGGAAAGCTGAAGTCCTTCGAGCCCCGTTGGTTGTGGTTGCTTGTGGCGCGATTAACAGCGCAGCGCTGCTTCTCCGCTCCGCTTGCGACGCCGCTCCCGACGGTGTATCGAACGCATCGGGCTTGGTCGGCCGAAATTACATGGCTCACAACCAGACCGCTCTGATGGGGCTCTCGCTCGAGGAGAACACCACGGTTTTCCAAAAGACGCTAGCACTGAATCAGTTTTACTTTGGCGACGGAGATTATCGCTTTCCACTCGGCCATGCGCAGATGCTGGGAAAGCTGCAGGGCGGCATGCTGTCAGCTAACGTCCCATATCTGCCTAAAGTTGTGGGTTCGACGATGGCGCGGCATAGCATGGACTGGATTGCATTTTCGGAAGACCTTCCGGACCCAGAGAACCGCGTGCTCTTACGCGATGGCAAGATTCAGCTCTCCATCAAGCAGAACAATTTGAAGCCGCATCATCGTTTGGTCGAGAGGTTGACAGGTTTGCTGAAGAAGTCTGGATACCCAATCGTCTTGGTCAAACCACTTATTCGCCATTCGACATCGCACCAATGCGGCACGGTCAAGTTTGGAACCGACCCGAAAACAAGCGCAATCGACACTTTCTGCCGCAGTCATCAACACAAAAATCTGTTCGTGGTTGACGCGTCTTTTATGCCATCTTCGGCTGCCGTTAATCCCGTATTGACGATTGTCGCGCAGGCTCTGCGCGCCGCTGACCATATGTTGAAAGAGGATTTCCACACTTCCTCGCGACAGACTGCTTAAACCGCCCTTCAAGAGTGGTGCGGACAGGCTAGGACAGTTCGGCTTAGCCTTCAAGTTGAAAACGTAAACCGTGACGCGGAAACGCGCGCATTTGTATCAAATCGCCATGCAAAGGAGCAATTCAAATGGCTGAAAAGAAGGAAATGACCGGAGGTCAGATTGTTGTCGAGTACCTCGTCCGCGAGAAGGTGCCTTATACGTTCGGCATCCCTGGTCACGGCAACACTGCTCTCCTCGACGCATTCGTTGACCGCCAAAAGGACATTACGCTCGTTCCGGCTATGCACGAACAGGGCGCGTCGCACATGGCGGACGGCTACTATCGCTCGACCGGCCAAATCGCGGCAGTCTGTTCGTCGATTGGCCCGGGCGCCACAAACACCCTTACCGGTGTCGCGACAGCTTTCGCTGACTCGATTCCGCAATTGCTCATCACTGGGGGTGTGCACACCTACATGACAGGCAAGGGCGTTCTCCAAGAACTGGACCGTCCGCACGGCGACAACTTCCCCAGAATGGCGGAACCTGTGGTCAAGCGCTGGTGGCAGCCGAGCCAGGTCGCGCAGATTCCTGGCGTCATGACCCAAGCATTCAACGTGATGCTCGAAGGCCGTCGTGGCCCTGCTCTCATCAACCTTCCGCAAGACCTGCAGGCAGAATCGGCAGTCGTCGAACTCCCGGACTCGTCGTCTCATCGCGGCCACGGCCGTCTGCACGGTGACCCGGTCGACATCAGCAAGGCGGCAAAGCTCCTGCTATCGGCGGAGCGCCCGGTCATCATCGCTGGCGGCGGCGTGATTGCAGCCGAAGCGACTGAACTGCTCGTCGCTATCGCTGAACACGTTGGTGCAGCGGTGACCACGTCCTTTATGGGCAAGGGCGCGATTGCTGAAGACCATCCGTTGTACGCATGGCCGTGCGGTGACCTGGGTTCCATCCCGGGCAACGCAATGACGCGCGAAGCCGATGTTCTTTTGTCGGTTGGCTGTCGCTTCAGCGACCGCATCACGTCTTCGTACCGCCCCGGCGTTACCTTCGACATTCCGAAGACGAAGCTCATTCAGGTCGACATCGACGGCTTCGAAATCGGCAAGAACTATCCGGCGGAAGTCGGTATCGTGGGCGACGCGAAGGCAATTCTCTCGGCGCTGCTCGACGAAATGCGTGACCTTGCGAAGCCCCGCGACTATCAAAACGCGCCACAGTTCAAACGACTCCAAGGGCTAAAGGCAGAATGGCTCGAGCACCTGCGCCCACTGCGTGAATGCAACCACTCGCCGATGACCGTGTCGCAGGTGTTGTTCGAAGCTCGCAAAGTATTGCCACGAAACACGATTGTGGTCACAGATTCGAGCAACCCCCAGAATCAGGTCTTCAACGAGTTTCCGGTCTACGGCCCGAAACAGCACATCACCCCCGGCGGATTTTCGGGCATCGGTTTCGCGTTGCCCGCCGCTATCGGTGCGAAGCTCGGTGCGCCGAATCAGCCGGTAGTCGCAGTCTGTGGCGACGGAGCTTTCCTGCAGACGGGTCAGGAGCTCGCAAATGCCGTGATGATGGGCATCCCCGCGGTGTTCCTCATCATCAACAACGGCGGTTGGGGTGCAATCCGTAACCTGCAGCTCAACATGTTCGGCGAAGACCGGGAAATCATCACGGGCTTCAAAACGCCGGACGGTTCGCCGTGGTCCGCCCACATCGCAAACTTCGCGAAGTCTCTCGGCGCAGAAGGAGAGCGTGTTGATGACCCGCGTCAAATCGGCGCGGCCTTGCAGCGAGCGGTTCAGTCTGGCAAGCCGTACGTCGTCGAAGCAATCTGCTCGATTGAACGGCCCTACAGCAACATGCACCCGACCGGATGGTGGGACATCACTGTTCCGGCCTATCTGGGTGACCTCCGCGACAAGTACGTCGAAGGCCGCGGATTCTAAGCGCCGCTGAACTGGGGTAGCGGAAAAGGTTTTGAGTGTTCCGCTACCCTTCTCCCGTTGCACTTTGTGCGCCGAAGCGAACAGCGCCTCCGCATCTGGAATTCTTGCAGAAGACTCGGTCGTGACGCGGGACTCGCAATGCGTCTCGCTCAGTACCGCACTCAGAGAGGGCCGGCTTATTTTTGGTTGGTCCCGGGAAGCGGCTGCCGAGTCGCCTGCCTACACGCTTTAACGAACGCCGCTCGCTTCGAAGGGCGTGAAAGGTGACCGTTGATTTTTCGCCTTTCAAACTGTTTAAACTTTTGGCTGGGGGCTCGAATGAATCGTCGATTGAGATTAGGAATGGTGGGCGGTGGCCAAGGCGGCTACATCGGATGGGTACATCGACTCGCGGCCAGGCTCGACGATTGTTACGACTTCGTTGCTGGCGCGTTGTCGTCGGATGAGACGAGAGCCCAGGAGAGCGGCCGAGCCCTCTTCCTTGACCCATCCCGCATCTACTCCGACTACCGAGAAATGGCGAGGGCCGAAGCCCAGCGACCAGATGGTATCGACGTCGTCGCCATCGTGACGCCGAATCACCTCCACGCCCCAATCGCAGAAGCGTTCCTTGAAGCTGACATCCACGTGATGTGTGATAAGCCACTCGCGCTGAATCTGGCAGAAGCCATCGAAATGCAAGACCACGCGCAACGCGCGGGCAAAATCCTCGGTGTGACCTACACCTACTCGGGTTATCCGATAGTGCGGCACGCGAAGGACCTTGTTGCCGCCGGTGAACTGGGCGAAATACGGTTCATCGCAGTGGAATATGTGCAGGACTGGTTGACAGAGCCCGTCGAGTTGCAAGGCAACCGACAAGCTGAATGGCGGACCGACCCTAGTCGTACGGGCGCCGGAGGTTGTCTCGGCGACATCGGCACTCACGCATATCATCTCGCTGGGTTCGTCTCCGGACTACTTCCCGACGAACTGTCAGCCGATGTCACATCGATGGTTCCTGGGCGTCGAGTCGACGACCATGTACAAGCGACGCTCTTCTACAAATCCGGTGCTCGCGGTAATCTCATCGCGAGCCAGATTGCGGCCGGGGAAGGAAATGCTCTTCGTTTGCGCGTTTACGGAACAAAAGGCTCGATTTCGTTCGACCAAGAGCATCCTGACTTTCTCTGGCATACCCCTCTGAGCGGCAACGCTATCCGACTAGCCAAAGGCCGCGCACATAGCCCATCGGCTGACCACGCAGCGAGATTTCCCGCCGGGCATTCTGAAGGGTTTTTCGAGGCGTTCGCTCAGCTTTATCGCGATGCGGCCCTCCAAATTGCGGCTAAAATCGAGGGCAGTCCAGTTCCGCCTGCCAGCTTGCTCCTTACTGACGTGGCCGACGGCGTGGAAGGTATGCGATTTGTCGAAGCAGCACTGCGTAGCCACGCCGGAGGTGGTGCCCGGGTCCACATCCGCTGAAATTCGCGGAAAGGCGCGGGTAATTCGAGGTCTGTCCCTACATACGTCAGACGATACGGTCTCTGCGCGGCCGCGGTATCTAGGCAAAACACCAAGGCCAGGTTGGCGTACACCCCCTTTCGAGTAAGACGAGTTCATGGATAGACCGCAAGACCGCATCAACCTTCAAAAAAATCTGGTGCTACTCGTCGAGTCGTGTAGCTCGGTCGCGGGACTATGTCGCAGCCTTGATATCAATCGACAGCAGTTCAACAAATACCTTGCAGGCCAGCACGCTCCTTCGCACAAGGTCTTACAGAAGATTGCCCGTCATTTCATGATGGAGGTGCCTGACCTTTACCGTCAGCCCGCCGACTTTAAGCAGTTTTATGAAGGCTTCGAGAGTGAACTGCCGATGGGACTTCGGTCCTCGTCGGAGTTCACCAAATTTTTGCCCTTCGCGAAGAGCTCAGTGGAACCGCTGCGAGATTATCTGGGCGTGTACTACCGGTATCACAATTCATCCATCTATAAGGGCCGCATCCTTCGTTCGGTGACGTGTCTTTACGAGGCGGAATCAACTATTCAACACGTCACCGTTGAGCAGTTTCCGCTACTGGATGGCAGCGGCAAAACGGGTTACAAGTTCACCTACAACGGGTTCTGTTTTCTTCTCGGCGACCGGATTTTCATGGTCGACTTCGAGGGACAACAGCAGAATGAACTGACCTTCTCGATTCTGACACCGCAGCACCGACGTCCTATTCGCTTCCTGTATGGGTTAGTCTCGGGTGTCGCGTCATCTTCCTATCGACAGCCCTTCGCAACCCGACTCGCGCTCGGCTTCGCAGATAAGGGGAAGATTCAGAAGAAGCATCTGCGAAACGCTACCGTTCTGCTGCCAAGTGACTCTTCACTACCGTTGGAAGTCCGCGAGTACATGGCCGGCGATAATTCGACCATCGTCTGGGGTGGCGAAGGCTGAAGGCAAGAGTCCTCAAGGACGCGTGATGTCGACACGCTACTTCGGGCGCAACACCTCTTCCACTGAGCTTCCTGAACTGTCAAATGGACTGACCGGCGTCACTGCGACGCTTCGACTCTCCACAATCGGCCTGACGACCCGACCCCCTTGCGTGTTTCGAGATTGTGTTTGTTGCCTTGACGAGCTAACTCAAGGCATAAAACGATATCTCGGCAAGGTGCCCCACATGCATCGCATCCGCAATATCCCTACGTTCACGCGGCTGAACTGCGCCAAAGTGCGTCATTTGATGGTCGAGTTGCGAAGTTGCGATTGCCATTTTGGAGGCAAATACTGTCAATCAGAAAAGGCAAGCGAAAGGCTCTGGCACCGATGTTGCGATGAGCTTGACGACCGTCGGGATACGAGACATGAGACAACTCCTGATTTCCGCAGTATTTCTGGGCTTAAGCGCCTATCTTACGCACGCCCTTCCGATGTATTCCGAACCGGTAGTGCTCAACCACTTTGGCCACCGCGTGTCGAACATTGAGCAGTAGCGCTTACCACACCATGGGCGTGGGACGTGCAGGACCACTTCATTTTTTAGCAAGGCTTGAAACACATGACTGGTAAAGAGACAAACTTGCTCGCATCGTTCTGGACCATCGCGGGCGACACTCACCCTGATGATGCGGAATGGATTAGTCCAGACAGCCTCGCGATTCGAGCGGAGGCTGCGTCCAGGGCCGGATGGAAGGGTCTCGGTCTAAGCTTGGACGACTGCAGATACAGCGTGAAGAAGTACGGAGTACCCGGGGTTCAGCGTATCCTCGATGACAATGGACTTGAGTTCCTAGAACTGGAAATCCTGATGGACTGGTACACGACTGACAGTCGTCGACAGGCATCTGACAGAGCTCGGCAAGAGTTCTTGGAATTCGGCGGCGAGCTTGGAATGTGCAACTTGAAGGTCGGCGTGAGCCACCTCGATGTCGACCCGACCAACCACAGCCAGATGGCTGACGAATTCGCAAAACTCTGCGAGGATTTCGGCACCATCAATGCCACTGTCGGACTTGAATTCATGCCATTTTGCAAGATTGCGAGTCTCGCCGACGCCCTGCCCATCGTGAACGGCGCCGACCGTCAGAACGGTGGCCTTATCATCGATATCTGGCACGTGGTTCGTAGCGGCACTACGAACGAAGAAGTCGCGGCCGTTCCAGCCCATCTCATCAAGGGCATTGAGCTAAACGATTCGGGAACCACTCCAATAGGAACGCTGACGAACGACTCAACGTTTCACCGCACGCAGTGCGGTGAGGGAAAATTCGACATTTCCTCCTTCATTTCGGCAGCCGAAACGGCCGGCTTCCACAAAAAATACTGGGGAGTCGAGATTCTCTCCGAGTACCTTCGGAAAGCACCTGTAGACTTGCGCGCCAAACATGTCTTCGATACGACGATTGCACAATTCTCCGGGAAGTGAGTCTATATCGTCTTTCTAGGCTTTTCTGCCCTTCACAGCGATAGGAACGTGATTATCGACGAAGCCCGAGCACTTGTGCTCGGGCTTCTCAGCCTAAATCAACTGAAGACCAACATTTCCAACTGACGCTTCATCTCCTTAGCTACCACGTAACTATCGGCCTGTTGTTGCCGCTTGCAAAATGTTTCACTGCACCACCATCCGTTGAAGCCAGTGGCTTTCACGGCGTCGGTCCATTCTCTTAAGTTTAAAACTCCGCTGCCCGTCGGAACGTCTCTTAGAATCGTTTCTATCGGAATACCGCCAAGGTACTGCAATGAGTCGCACACGTGGACGCCGTAGATGATTTCATGCTCCACCCTCGAAAGCACCTCCGGCGTTGCGCCTGAGGTGTAGCAATGCCAGAAGTCAATGACCAGTTTCATGTTGTCGCGACCAACCCGACGAACGATATCGACCTGCTCCTCGATAGTGTTGAGTGGCGCCCAAGAGAGTGCTTCAAGATACACCGTCAGCCCATACTCTCGTGCACGGTCAGCAATAGAGATAAGGTTTTTGACGGTCAATCTGAGCTGCTCATCAGACCTGTACGGAAGCAAGCCAACGTAGTGGTTTGAGTAGCCTTTGTTCTGAAAATCGATAACAGCCTGCACATTCAAAGGGCCCGAGACAATCTGCACCCCCTTCGCGCCGATAGTCGAAGCCAACGAGAAGAGTTTTTCCGCCTCAAGAAACAGTTCGTCTCCGGCGCTTCCTTGCCTTTCAATGTCAATGAGTGCGCCGATTCCTTGGACCGTCAAACCATCCAATTCGTTGCGCAGGTCATCGGTAGAGAAGCCTCCATCCAGATACTTCTGCACTTTGTCCTGCGTTATCTCGACCGAGGTGTACCCGGCGAATCGAGCCACATCTAGCTCCATCACTAGGGTCGAATGCTTTGCAGCAGTTGTGTTGAACGTGAGACGACTGTTATCAATCAGCACCGAAGAACTCCAGTCCCTTTGTTGGTAGTGAACGCCCTAAATCGCACTGTCGCGACTATGTGCTTCCCCGGCGAAGCCAAATGCTTGCCCAGTCATGCTTCGGCCTCGGATGATATCGGACGCCTTCTCTCCAATCATCGTGCATGCAGCGTTAGTGTTACCAGAAGGAATGTGCGGCATAACCGACGCGTCCGCAATGCGAAGATTTTCGATGCCGTGAACTCGGAGCTTCGGGTCTACTACGCTAAGCTCGTCTGTGCCCATTCGGCACGAACCAACGGGATGCAACGCGGCTCGCGCGTTCCTGCGCAAGTAGTCGCCAAGTTGACCTTTATTGCTGAATTCTCTACCCGGATAGTGCTCGACTTCGATATACGGTCGAATCGCCGCTTGGCTCATGATTTCGCGACCAATCAGAAATCCTTCTGTCAGGCGGTCGACGTCATACTGTTCAACCATATAGTTCGGAGCGATGCGAGGCGCATCTTCCGGATTCGCGCTCCGCAACGACACCTCTCCTCTTGAGCGAGGTTTAACGTGCTCATAGTTGAGCGTGCAACCAGTCCCGCCAGGTACGCTTTCTGTCCCTTCCTCAACGCCAGCTCCCACGATGAAGAAGTACTGAAGGTCAGGCGGTGCATCGATTTGTGTCCCGCGGCAGAAAGCACCACCTTCGATGAGGTTGGACGCAATCGGACCACTTCTCGCAACCGCGTATTGAAGTGCGGCCCATGCCTTCCAGTGCACCTTCTTGAACTTGTCGTAGCTGTCAGAGCCAGCCTTCAACTGGTAGACGAGAGACATCTCGAGATGGTCTTGCAGGTTCTTTCCAACCCCAGCAAGGTCGGAATGAACCTTTATTCCGTGCCGTGTAAGTTGCGTCCCGTCGCCGATTCCCGAAATCATCAGGAGCTTCGGCGTGTTGATAGAACCGGACGAGACGATGACTTCCTCATCCACAAACACTTGCGTCTTCACGCCGTCAGCAAGATACTCAACGCCGATTGCCCGCTGCGCGTCCAGAAGGACTCTCAGGACCTTTGCCCCAACCAAAACGGTGAGGTTGCTCCTCTTTTCCGCAGGTCGAAGGTAAGCACTTGCGGAGCTCGAGCGCAACCCATCCTTGACAGCAACTTGGTACAAGCCGCAACCGTCCTGATGGCCTCCGTTGAAGTCTGAGACGTAGTGCAGCCCTGTTTGCTGACAGGCTTGGAGCCATTTTCTCGTCAGCGGATGCACGCTCCCAGGGAAACTAATCCCGATGGGTCCATCCGTACCATGATGTTCGTTTGAGAAATCGGCGTTGCTTTCAGCGCGTCGGAAGTACGGCAAGACATCTCGATATCCCCAACCATTCGCGCCGTCGGCTTCCCAACTGTCGTAGTCGAGCGCATTGCCGCGCACATACACCATGCCATTTACCGAGCTACCCCCACCCAGTACGCTCGCCTGAACCATCGTATCGTTTTCATCGCGCTTCGTGCCTGCGGATGTCTCCCATCGATACCGCTTAAGCAGACCGCCTTGCGCGGTCTTGTAGTAAGTACCTGGGAATCGAATATACGGACTGGTGTCTCGAGGACCCTCTTCGATGAGTAGAACTTTCACGGACGGGTTTTCCGACAGGCGCGAAGCAACGATGCACCCGGTTGTCCCTCCACCTACGACGACATAGGTCGCATTCACTCGACGAGAAGTTTTCATCTTGTATTAGAGAGCCGTAAAGGTCGCCATAACGATACGTCGCGACGTAACAAGCGAGACTGACAGGTTTCGTTTAGACCCAGCGTCTCCGCAATGGAACTACGAAGCCAAATCGCCTCGGCCATCAAGTATTTTCGTCCAAATTCGAACTTTCAATTTCGCAACCGAGTACGTCGTAGACGCACACTGACGCACAAAAGTGTTCCTTTCACATCGGCCTCTGACGCTCAAACTGCACCGCGTCACATTGCTTCAGATAGGAACTGCGCTGCGAACTTGACCAGACCTTTCTGAACATGGACGCTTCAACCTATGCGCAGACGAGCCAGGTTCTTGCGCAAGCTATGGATAGCCGGAAAGTTAATCCAGCGCCGGCCCGCTATGGAGGTGAGGTACCGTGTTTCACAACTTCTATCGAAGCATGCATCCAGTCGACATCTACGCGCTGGTGGATGCTGCGCTTCCCCAACAATGGATGGGATTCGCAGTGCTTGGCGCGGCAACATTTCTGACCGTCGTAAGCATTGCACTTGTTGTCTATGCCGGTAATCAAAAGTAAGCACGATTCCGCTTCGATAGCCTCAAGGTCCTCCTGGGACTAAGCTCGAATGCCCGCGTAGAAGAATTGGATATTATGCAGCTTTATCGAGGAGACGTAGCAGCGATGCAGATTGAAAAAACGCGATTGGAGCATGACTTGCTCGGTGACCGCATCGTTCCATGCGATGCACTATACGGGGTACATACGCTGCGAGCGGTGGAGAACTTCCCAATCAGCGGGATTGCCATCGGCCAATATGGCGGCCTCGTTCGAGCGCTGGCGGAAATCAAATGTGCCGCGGTCCAAGCCAATGCTGAGCTAGGGCTTATCGACGGCAAGAGAACGGCTGCAATCGAGCTGGCATGTCGCGAAATCATCGATGGCAGGCACCATGAGCACTTTGTGGTCGATGTCATCCAAGGTGGCGCTGGAACTAGCAGCAACATGAACGCCAATGAAGTTATAGCTAACCGAGCCCTAGAGATTCTTGGAGCCAAACGCGGCGACTATCACCGACTTCATCCGAACGAGCACGTCAATATCGGACAAAGCACAAACGACGTCTATCCGTCTGCAATCAAGCTCGCGCTCCAGTTCTACATCGACGAGCTGCTGCATGCGATGAGCTACCTGCGCGAGGCTTTCGAGGCCAAAGCCAAAGAATTCGCTGGCGTTCTTAAGATGGGTCGCACCCAACTGCAGGACGCTGTTCCGATGACACTTGGGCAGGAATTCAGTACCTATGCGGTGATGATTGAGGAAGACGAGGCTCGCCTTGCAGAGGCTCGGCTGCTGCTTCTTGAAATCAATCTTGGTGCAACCGCCATCGGCACCGGCATTACAGCGCACCCCGACTACGCGGCAGCTGTCTGCCGTCGCTTGCGCGAAAACACAGGATTTGCCTTCCTCACGGCAGGCAACTTGGTGGAAGCGACACAGGATTGCGGCGCATTTGTTCAGGTGTCAGGCGTCCTCAAGCGCATCGCGGTGAAACTTTCCAAGACATGCAATGACTTACGCCTTCTGTCCTCTGGACCACGCTGTGGTTTTGGGGAAATTCAGCTTCCTCCTATGCAGGCCGGCTCAAGCATCATGCCCGGTAAGGTGAATCCGGTCATTCCTGAGGTTGTGAACCAGATTGCGTTCGAGGTCATCGGCAACGACCTCACGGTTACCATGGCCGCAGAGGCGGGGCAACTCCAGCTCAACGCCTTTGAGCCAATCATCGCGTTCAGCTTGTTCAAGAGCATTCAGCACCTAGCGGCTGGGTGTAAGACCCTTGCTGACCGATGCGTCCGGGGAATCACCGCTAATGTGGAGCACCTTCGCGAACGCGTCGAGCATTCTATCGGGGTAGTCACGGCATTGAACCCGTATATCGGCTACGCTAATGCGACAAAGATTGCGCGCGAAGCCTTAGAAACCGGTGCTTCCGTGTATGACCTAGTCTTGACCCGTGGACTGCTGCCTAAGGCCGACCTCGACCGAATTCTTGACCCTTTGGCTCTCACAGTCCCCGAAAATCAACCCCGGTCGTATTTGCTGGCACCTGAGACGCGCGCCTCATAAGAAGTGGCGTTATTCAGACCAAGAGAGCCAACCTGACTTACAGAATTGTGTACGTCGGCCTGAGACGTCGCGACGTCGGTGAGCATCCCCGTATGTCAATCGACAACGGACCTGATTGAAGTTCGCGTTGGACCTGTCGCGCCGCTTGGGAAGTCGTACACCCGCAACTTGCAGTAGAGGGAACCATGAAGAGTATTTCAACGCTCGTCGAATCATTCGCACGGGGTCATGCTTCATCTCACGAAGTAACAGAGAATACGCTCGACGCGATTGACGCATCGACACTGAACAGCTTCATCACTGTGGATTGGGAGGGCGCTCTTGCGCAAGCCGCAGAATGCGACCGCGTCGCGAAGCAGGGCGCCACCTTAGGGTTACTCCACGGCCTGCCGGTTGCCATCAAAGACCTTATCGACGTCGTTGGTCTGCCGACAACAATGGGCTCTCAACAGTTCCTTGGAAACATCGCGAAGCGCGACAGCAAAGTCGTAGCAAATCTTCGTGCCGCAGGAGCGGTCATTGTCGGTAAGACGAACGCGCATGAGTTTGCATACGGCTCGTCGGGTGACCGCTCATATTTCGGACCTGTGCGAAACCCGCGGGACGGGGACCGCATGTCCGGCGGCTCCAGCAGTGGCTCAGCTGCGGCGGTTGGTGCTGGAATCTGTCTGGCGGCAATTGGCACCGACACTAGCGCCTCCGTGCGTCTGCCCGCAGCGCTTTGCGGGGTCGTAGGTATGAAGCCGACCTTTGACCTTATATCGCGCGACGGTGCGTTCCCGCTGAGCGGTACTCTGGACCACGTTGGCCCAATCACTGCCAACGTCTCCGACAACGCGCTGATGTTGGATGTACTGGCTGGGTCAGGCAGTAAGTACAGACGCCTCATTGGAAAGTCGATTGCCGGACTCAAAGTCGGTGTCCCAAATGCATTCTACTGCGAGTATCTGGCTCCCGAAGTACGCAGGTGCCTAATCGATGCGTCGGAGGCCTTTCGGCAAGCTGGAGCTACCGTAGTAGTAGCCGACGTACCCCGTATCTACGATATTTATCGAGCCCAGCAACTGATTATCAGAACGGAAGCATACGCCCTCCATGAACAGGCGATTAAGGAGGGTCGTCCTTTCTCTGAAGAAGTGCTGACTCGTTTGAAGTCCGGCGCAGATGTTACCGCCGCGCAATACCTTTCGGCACTCCGCGAGCGTGACGTCGCACGAGCGGCGTTCGATGCTGTACTGGAAGACGTCGACGTCTTGCTTACAGCGACGTGTGGAGTCACCGCGCCTCTGCTCGAGGAACGCACTACCAAAATTCTTGGCGAGGCGCATCCGACGTTTTGGGTGCTGACCCGCTTGACCGCGCCCACGAACCTCAGTGGTCACCCCAGCCTATCGGTGCCGTTCGGCGTAGTAGACCACCTTCCAATCGGCATGCAACTCATAGGCCGATACGACGAAGAAGCAACTCTCTACCAATTGGCTAGCCATCTGGAGCAAGCTCATAGCCACTCGATTTAATTGAGGTCATTGGCCGCGTTTCAAGGGTTACGTCATTGGTGGAAACCAGGTTGACCCCCTGCCCCGACGGATAAGCGACAGTCATATGTTATGTGTTCTTCATCGTAACCGTACTCTCCATCGGAAGCCCTGGCCAGTTGAGCGTAACAGCACGTTTAGCAAACACTGATAGAAAGGTGGGTACATGAGTTCGCCCGAAAAGCGTTCCATCGAAGTGGATTTCTTAAGAGGAATCGTGTTAATAGTCATCGCTCTCGACCACAACCTTAGCGGTGTTCTTCAACATGCGATGTTGCACACTTACGCCTATTGCGACGCCGCCGAAGTTTTCGTCTTTCTTGGTGGCTACGCATCGGCTTCTGCCTATCTCAGTGTTTGTGTTCACCGGGGAGAGTCTGCAGCGCGGCGGCGCTTTCTGAAGCGCGCCTTCGAGATATACCGCGCCTATTTACTAACCGCGATATTGATGCTTGGATATAGTGCGGCTCTTACACCGCTGCCGATTTTAAACATCGCCGCTGATGCAAGTTGGAAATCCTTTCTATTGCATCCGGTGTGGACGCTGATTGACATCGCTCTGTTCCGCCAACAACCGTTTCTCTCGGCAGTCCTGCCAATGTATGTGGTTTTCGCACTTTGCGTACCGCTTACCGTGCCACTATGCAGACGCCGGCCGTTAAGGGCGCTTTTGATAAGCCTGGCAATATGGCTAGCCGCTCCATGGCTCGGAGGAAAATTGCCCAGCGTAGGTGGCGAGGGCTGGCCCTTCAATCCTTACGCGTGGCAATTGATGTTTACGTTCGGGACCTTGTGCCGCCTCCACCCGATTCAATCGGGAATACATCTCTCAGCTCGGGGCAAACAGGTGACAATCGCTGCCCTTGCGGTCGTGCTCACGATAGCCTCAGTAAAGCTTTGTGTTGATGCTCATCCCGCGCCCGGCTACTTGAAGCAGAATTTGTCAGGTGTCCGCGTCCTCAGCTTTCTTTCCATCGCATGGCTCTGTGCGCAGGCAGTAAGGCTAGGATGGGTCCGGGCACTTGCTGAACGCATGCCCGGCGTAGTCACCGCAGGAAGGCATGGTCTCGTGTGTTTCGTCGGCGGAACGATACTGTCGATATCGGCAGACGTCTTCCTTCGCATTGCGGAAATGAATGAGAAAGGCGGCCACTTGTTCTGGCCGATGCGGCTCAATGCCGACGTCTTGATAATTGCGGGGTTGTTGTTTCTCGGAAAACTCGCTGGCCGATGCAAGCCTGCACGCGCACCGACCCTGGTCTCGCAGGGCGGCGCACATGTCCCGCACGACAGGCATTTACATACGAACGAATGCAGAGAGATGGTCCCACCGGCTTAATTCGATGGGTAGGCCCTTCGCTTGATGTTGTTCACGTCGACGCCGCCGTCGCTGGCCTGACCGCAAGTCGTAGCCTGGCGGGGGACGCGTCCTGCGCGCGCCCGTGCGGCTTCCAGGCGACACGTGGATAGACCCGTGCGCAATTTGATTTCATCGATGACTTCCATGGAAACAGAGACACGGCGCAGCCCGGGATACCGTTAGCTTCGCGTCAAGGCTGCTGGAGCTTTTGGGGGTTCTGCTGCCAGACGTCGCGTCCAACGCCGAGGCGGTCGTAGGAGAGCTTGAGCTGAAGGACGTGACGCGTGAGACTGACCGGTAGGTGGAGGCGACGGCAATGGAACGCGTTCGGGGTGCTGCGAAATTGCTCGCGTGAGATTGACCACGGGACTACCCTGACGACGCCCTCGTGTGGCTTGCCTTCGAAGAACGAAGCCGGCCTCAGGTTTACGTCAAAGATTGAGCAAACATCCGAAGAGAATTCACCGACAGCTCGAACAATGCCTAATTTCAAGGCTTTTCTTGTTGCTAATCCGTTGAACGGTTGCTACGCTAGCCGCCGGCTTACGACGGCGCATGTGTCGAGTGCTCTTCACACCCGAGGTGCTTCGTCTTAAGCAGAGTTCAACTTCAGGAGAGCCTCAATGGCAACGAAGAAAGCTGCTGCTACGAAAACTGCCGCACCGGCCAAGAAGGCCGTAGTCGCAAAGAAGGCTGTGGCTGCAAAGAAAGCCGCTGCACCCAAGAAGGTTGCTGCAACCAAGACCGCTCCGGCGAAGAAGGCTGCCGCTGGCGCAACGCTTAAGCCGGTGAAAGACACGTTCACCAAGGCGTCGCTCGTCACTCATGTGGCTACGCAAGCTGGTGTCGAGCCCAAGCAGGCGAAGGCAGTCCTCGCCGCGCTCGAAGACACGATTCTGGGTTCTGTCAACAAGAAGGGCCTCGGCGAGTTCACGCTTTCCGGCCTGCTGAAAATCAACGTGCAAAAAGTGGAAGCAAAGAAGCGTCGCTTCGGCAAGGACCCGTTCACGGGTCAAGAGCGTTGGTTTGATGCCAAGCCGGCCACGGTGAAGTTGAAGGTACGCGCGCTGAAGAAGTTGAAGGATGCGGCGGCTTAACGCTGACTCTTTGTGTTGAACGGAAGCCCGCTTCGTGCGGGCTTCTTCGCATTGGCTTGGTTACATTATGTCGGCACGCGACGAGCGACGCAGACAGTGAGGCATTTGTGGGCAAGGTGGAATGGATATTTTCTATTATTGGCAGAAGCTGGAACAGAACCTAAAGGACGGTCAGGTCGGCTACTTTGGTTCCAACAACACCAAGATTCTTGAACTCAAGGAGCAGCTACCCAGACGGGTGTGGGTATTCAAAACCCCCAAGGGCATGAAAGGTTCGGTTCAACTGCTCGGCTCACTGCTTGTCAGTGACGAGCCGAAGGTTGCCGTGAACACCGAGTATCCCAACCTGATTTACTACGACCCGTTCTCGTCGCAGTCAGTGATGTTCACAGATTCGGACGCGCCCGAGCGAATCGACGAGGTGAGCCGCCTCCTTCAGTACCGTCTTCTTCACGCTTTCAAGTCGAATTTTCAAGGTGACGCGGGGCTGCAGGCACTGGAATCAAACGTCGTGCGGGAGCTGGAAGCAATGACGGCAGATTGGTGCAAAGTACAACTGCTCGAGCGAGTAAAAGACCCGAAGAAAGTGCAGCCAATTAACCCTTTCGCTCGGCAATCGAATTAAGCGATTTTCGAAATCATGCCGCTCAGCATCGTGCGGCAAGATTGAAACGAGCAAGGCCAATCGCGGGCAAGGATGGCGCACTGGAGCGGCCCAATGTGAGGATAACGGCAGTTCATCCCCACCGAGCGTCGTTTTAGGTTCCAGTCGAAAATCCTATATCGCGCGCGACTCTGGAAGAACATGCATGTGCATCGTGACGGCCGGAGAGAAAGTCACGAAGAGCAGTAGCGCCCGCGGACCACCCTGGCAGACGG
Source organism: Caballeronia sp. J97 (assembly GCF_905220305.1). Lineage (NCBI taxonomy): Bacteria > Pseudomonadati > Pseudomonadota > Betaproteobacteria > Burkholderiales > Burkholderiaceae > Caballeronia > Caballeronia sp. J97. The sequence continues at coordinate 553,080 of NZ_CAJMZL010000001.1, forward strand.
GTCGACGCAATCGGTTTGCCTTACAAGGTTTGCACTTGGATGGCCTCGTGCTCCTCCACCGGACGGCGTGCATCAGGGGGAAGATAGGCAATGTACAAGGGCGTCGTTGCCGCATAGAGGGGTACGACTCCGAGGGGGCTGGCTCCTAGTTCTACGAGCGGAGTCGCGAGACCAGCCGCTTTCGCTGCCGACATCGCTCCTGCGATTTCCTGATTCCACGTTTGCACCTTAGCCACACTGATGTCTAGTTCGGCCTGGCGACCCATGCGCTTGGTGAAGTGTCGCTGCAGGAACTCGTTGAGCCTGACGATGAACCATTTTTCGAGCGCGTCAACATTCAGTTGGGGTCGTGCAAACAACGGCGCTGTCGCCCGATAGAGGAACTGGCAGAGAGCCAAGGTGGTGGTCCCGGAAAGGAGCATGCGTTGTGCGACCTCCAACACAACGGACGCAACGCTTCGGATTTCGATTGATGGCTCAGCCATATACGCGACTATGACTGCGGTTGCTGCGTTCTTCGTAGAGGCTGGGCTCCCGAACACCCAGAGGAACTCTTGTGCCGACAACGCCGTGTGCGTTCGACGACGCGCGATGCTCCAGATGACGAAAGCTCGGTATGCGTCCTCCGAGCAGAGCTCGTGGACAAGTGCCACATTGCAAAAAACCTGTGGCCATATTCCATTGATGTTGCCGAGGGCCATGGCTATTTCGCGCAGGCGTCCGTCGACTGTCAATAACAGGGCATCATGCTCCAGGCACAACAGGAGTGCGTCATAGGAGTCTTCACCTAAATGAGGGCCAATCTCCGGGAAGTTCTCAGGTAGTTCTTCATTGCCCCACGCAGGCACCACCTCACAAAAATCGTCGACGCATTTCCGCAACTTGCGAAGATAGTCCATCCGCTCTTGATGATAGTTCTCACCGTACTCGACCACCGCGATGCGCCCACCCTCTTCGCGCATATGTCCGCGTGCGGTCTCGGTCTGTGCGCTCAAAATAAGCTCGTCGAGCGCTTCGACGGCAGACGTCGATATGTACACAGTTTCGGCAAGCCTAAGTGCCGGCTCCATATTATTCGCGACAAGCTCGTTCAGCGCGGTAAGGTCTAGCACTAGGGATTTAGGCCGTGATGCCAAAAGAGACTCTGCGGCTGCACGCTCGGCCACCGTTCCCTGACATACATACATCTTTTGTTTGGGAGCATCGGGCCAGTCACCGGCCACCACCATCGCGCTAACGCCAATGAGTTTCCCTAGCATGCCAAGCGTCAAGGGCCCTTTGGCGTACATATCGAACATCTCGTTAACATGAGTTGTTCGAGCCGTCAGAACCTTCAGGACGTCGGTGAAGTCCATCTCACCATCGTCTTTCATCGGCGTGTGAATCGAGAATATCGAGCCATTCTGCGCAACGGACTTGCGGTTGACCTCGTCGGCAAGGCGAGCGAGGTGCCGATAGGCTGAATCGATGTCTTCAATTCGATACTCGTCTTCGAACCCTAGACCGCTCGGGAGTAAGACGATGTCATTGAGCTGCTTGCTATCAAACCTCTTATAGAGGTCGTTCTTCGTGTCGATGAATTGCGGAGCTGGCGTCGTTTCGCCAAGACCATCGGGGTCGATAACGACCACGCGGCTTTCGCCCCTGCCGTTCACGATGGTAATCGCAGTAGCCTCGCCAACGCAGGCAGCCTTCGGAGGTGCCGCGTCTTGGCTGTTAAGCAGCAGGATATTCGCAAAGTATGCGGTCGCGGCCTTCGTATCGCCGAGGGCACCCCGGAACATCCGGTATAGGCGCTTGAGGCCTCGCTTTCGGTCCCCGAGTTCAATTTCAAAGCGCGCCAATTGCGCGTGTGCGGGAACAGAGCCCTTAAGATTCAGGGGAATGTCGCGCTTCAGGAGAGCCCTAAGGTCTGAGGTGTTCTTCTGACGGAACAATACTGCCGCGCGGTACGCCCAAGCTTCCGCTCGGTTTGGATGGGCCCGAAGCTGCAGGTCTGAGAGCTTGAGTAGTTGCTTCCAATCATTGGCCGCGTTTGCCAAATCCACGGCTAGTGCCCGAATTTCGGGGTCGTCCATCGCAGAGGCCGGAAACGCCTCGAGCATCTGTTGTGCCTTCTTTCGCGCTCCGCTCTTAATCAATGCCTCGAAGAGCACTTTGTGTGGGTCGCTGATTCCCTTGCTAGGCAGCCGCCCCTGCAGAAGGGCGACCGTTTTGTCGTACATCGCCACGGCGAGACATGCTTGGGCAACCATCAGTACTTCGCCCATTGACGATTTGGCGTCAATGGATGAAACCATTTCCTCGACTGCCTGCCCGGTCCATGGCAAATCAAGCGCGAAAGCAACGTTGAGCGCAACGACTTTTGCGGCGACTGACTTCATCGAAGTCACCGCCTCTAAAGTCAACTCGGCATTGAGCTCATCGCCTTTGCCGCTGTTTGCCGTAGCCATCCAGGCGAAGGCCTGAAGTTCGTCGCGAAGCGCTTCATCATCGTCATCGCCGAACGATTCGCTGATTCGCGTGAGCGTATCGAAATCCGCCCGCGTCGCCGCCATCTCGGCGACCATCATTCGGGCTTGCTCATCAAGGATGTCGACACAGCCACGCCCGAACTCCAGAGCCTTGTCGACACCGGCTCCCGTCTTACGCAGGGATTCGAGGTAAACCCGCGCAACTTGACTGTCCTTCGGATAACGCTTGACGCCCTCACGCAATAGGTCAGCGGCCTCGCTTGCGCGGCCAGTCATCAGCAGCGCATACCCAAGGCAGGCTACCGTCTGTGCTGTCGTTGCATGGTCCTGTCGCTGCCAAATGACTTCCTCGAACGGCAGGAAGTTAGAGATAGCGGCTTTGAGTTGCGATTTGAGGTCGTTCGGGATGAGGCTCAGACTGGCAAGGACTCCGTTCTCGGCTGCCTGATTCACCAAAGCGAGCAGCCGCAACGATGTCTGCTGGTATCCGATTGAACCTGCGTCTATGGCAAGCTTGGCAAGTCTCGCCGCCTCCTTGTGCGACCCGTGATGCGCAGCAATCCAGCCCAACACCGTCAAAACATCCGGGTCTTTGCGCATCTCGGGCGGCACATCACGCGGATGGCGAATGTTGCGGCCTTGTCGGTCGACGACCTGAGCCCACACCGAGAAGACTGCCGTCGACGCTGGAAACCTCCCTTTCGCCTCGGTGATGATGCTTGCTGCTTCTTCGACATTTCCGATGAGGAGTTGACCCGTCGCGTGATTGCTGACGGCCTTGTCTTCATCCGGAGTCAGTTTCCACGCAGTCTCAAAGTCGCTCGCAGCTCGATTGAGCTCGGACTGGTGCCAATAGCAATGTCCGCGTTGCGTGTACCAGCGAGCCTTTTGATGCTCGTCGAACGCGTCGGCGTTCTCGCCCAGCGTCGACAGACTCTTTAGTGCGTCTTCAAACTTCCCGGCCACAAGCAGCTGCTTGACCGCATCGAGGTGCGTATCGACCAACTTGTTCAGGGAGTTGGTGCGCGCGTCAGGGATAGAGCGAGATGCTGACGCGCCGGCATAGGCGGCGGATTGGTCGGCCAGTCGTTGGAGTTGGGCCGCTTGCTCATCGAGCCGCTGCATCATCTGCGCGGAGTGCTGGTCCAACCGCCGGTTATGTTCCCAGAAAGCCCCACCCGACATCTGAGGGGAATAGAAAAACTGCAGTTCAGGGTGGCTGCGGACGAGTGTCTCCAGCGTGTCCCAGAACGCGAGATGGACCTCGAATTTGCCTTCTGCGCGACGCTCGTCGGTCAGCCTCGCGGCGTAAGCAACAAGCTTCACGTCGTTGGCAACAGTTGTCGCGACGATGAGCCTGTCAATGCGCACGTAGCCCGCATCCGCAGCTTTTACCTCGTCATCGATGATTTTCTTCGTCAGCTTTCCGAACGTCTTCTGTTTGCACTGGACGCCGTATCGTTCACCCTTGCGAGTGACGAAGACGTCAACGCCGTCCTGTTTCTGACCCGAGCGGCCGTATTTGGTCGCCGTCGGGTCATCCATCACCTTCATGTAGACGATGTGGCAAAAATCTTCGAATGCCTGGGGATTTCTGGGAGGCTGGAGACCAATGCTTTCGGTGAGCATATCAAGACGGACTTGTTTGAATTGCGACGGAAACACCCACAACTGGCCGCCCATCGATGACTGAGATAAGGCCACCAGTATTGTCACCCCGTTCGCGCCCAAAATGAAGAACACTCTTGGACGACGCCGCGCGGACGGCTCGTCCCGGGACCGTCTCGCAACCCATCAGAGTCCCTAAGGACAAACCTGCCTCCTGAGTAGGCAACGCGTATAGGTCACGCGCGTTTCGCGGTAGGCGAAATGGCGCTTCACAGGCAATCTGCGAAACGCCGGTATGAGACGATTGCCGTCAGCCTTCCACCTGCACCAAGCCATGTTTCGCGGCGTTACCGAGAACTTCGGACATACCTCGAGCTTTCACACCCAGCAGCGCGATTCGATATCGAGCTCGCGTGATTGCAACATAAAGTCGCTGGTGAGTAGCGTAGCTCACGAAGTTTTCGCTATCAGCCGAGTCTGCGGAGACCTTCGGCGGAACACGCCCCTTGTCTACGCCAATGAGAATGACGGCATCGAACTCCAACCCGCCAACGTAGTCTGGGGTCGAGATGACAAACCGACCCGAGGACCGTGCCTGCCGAACAACCTCCATATCCCCGCGATGCTTCAGAAGTTCGACAGGCTTGTTTGCACCACGCGCTTGCCGCTCGACCTCAGAGAACAGCTCGCTACCGAAAACGATAAGCGCGATGTCGCCACGAGTGCTTTGCATCTCGCTGGCGAGGACATCAGCGAGCTCAAACGCACCAGCAATCATCGCTTCGTCCGTTGGATACATCACGTACCGGGGCGGCTGGCACTTCCGCTCTTCTGCTTCGGTGAACGCCGACGAAGCTGCTTCCAATGGGTCGTGGAAGTTCGTGAAGAGCGTCGCACCCGAGGACGTCACGCTAAACGCGAGATTCACGATTTCAGGCGAGCAACGGAAGATTGAGCTGAACGTCGTCTCCTTCTCGTTCTCATCGCGGGTCCCTGAGCCAAGCAGTGCATCGCTCAACTGGTTGTCGGCCCATCCCTTATCGGCGAGCGACTGCGAAATGTCCGCCGAGTACGCAATGGGGAAACGGTCCGCCGTACGCGTCAGTCGATGGAAAATCGACAGCTCGTTGATGTTGAACAGATGCGTTTCGTCAACGAAGATGCTGTCGTAGCCTTCTTTTTCGCGACGGCGTCTCCAGATGGGAGTGTCCAACTGCTGCAGAGCGCTCAGTACGACGTCGTCGGTGTCGAACTGTCCACTCGCGCGAAGTCTGCGTTGATAAGCGGAGAAGAGCAGGAAGGTGAATGCCTTGTCCCCTTCATTCACCACCGGCAAGCCATACCGCAACTTGGGAAGTCGCTTGTACTTCTCGAGGTCTTCGTCAGCTCGGCCCTTAATCATCACGCTAATTTCGTGCTGAAGCATTTCAGCGACCACCCACTCATCGTTGGACGTGAGGTAGTCGCAAAATGTGGCGCTCATGTGCGCTCGGTGACTCGGCAGGTCCGCCTTAATTACCTCTTGAAGTGCCTCCACCGCGTACAGTAGTTGCGACTGCTTTGACTCGAAGGCGTCCCGGTCCAGCAACTCCGTGTCGGATATCTCGTATCGAAGAAGCTCGCCACAAAGTTCGTGGAGCGTGGTTACTTTGACTGACTGCAGCGCGAAGCCGGACGATGACGCCTGCTCTCTCTCTTTCTCCGGGTCGAACATCGACTCGATGGTTCGGCGAGTCGCTTCGCTATGTGACACGAAGAGAGCAGAATGCGCCTCGCCTCGCTCCTTGGCCGCGCGCATCTGGAAGATGCACTTGAGAACCAGGCTGAGCGTTTTGCCCGTGCCAGCAGGACCTTCAATGCGATGAGGCGACGAGAGCTCTTGGTTGATGAACGCTTTCTGCGCGTCAGTGAGGTAATCGTCCCATTGGTCGAAATCACAGCCAGCGATTGCGCCGCGGACGGTTCCTTCGGTAAGCCTCGTAACGCTCAGACTGTCGACGGATGAAGCGGCCGGGTTGCTACCTTCGGCGCGAACTCGAGCCCGAAGCTCTTCCTTGGAAGCGGCAAGACCTTCAATCGCTTTCCGGAAATTCGTGACCGACGCCTCTTCCTGCAGGCCACCTCCCTCGTTCGTGGCGATGCGATATACGAGCAGCTCAATGCCCTTCGCGCGCTTTTCGCGTCGGTGGCGGTCCGGCGCCATCTCGACTGACATCCGGATAGACGATTGTGTGGTGATGGGATAGGGGAAAACCACTGCCTTCGAGCTGCCGTTGAACAGCTTTTCGTTCTGCGCAGGCCCGACCTTTGCCCAGCGTCGCCTCGCAAAGCGCAGCAACTTCTGGAAGCGGATAATCGCATCGCGCGTCGACCCATCGGCGAACACCGGCGCCGTTTCCAGGTCAATGACCAGAACGTTCTCATCCTTTGAGCCGTCTTGCAGGAAGTAAAGGCCGTGGTCGTCCTGTACGAGATAGGTGCGCGTGGTAAGCTGTTTGATGGCCGAAGTGCCTTTCAGAACCTCACCAAGTGCTTGACCATGCTCGAAGTCATCTGACTGCAAAGTGCGGGTCGACACGAGGTCGTCCGCGGCAGCACCATCAACCAAAATGAAACGACGCATAGTGTTGTTTAGTCCGTGAATGCCAGGTCGGAGACGATTTGGGCGGCGAGCGCCTTATCAGCATCGGCAACGCCGATGCGGCCGAAGAGGTTGCAGAACATCTGCATCAAGTGTTCCGTCCAAGGCGACTGAAGCTCTGCAACCGGGTACGCAAAGTCAAAGCAATCGAACCGCAGCGATTGAGTAGCCGCAGCGCTCGCGTCGTCTACTGCGACGCCCGACGTTAAATGCGGAACGGTCCGTCGAGGAATGTGGTGGACTTCTCGAAGAAGCACGACATACCCCTTCTCGGACGCACGCTCGGTGATGGTTCCGAGGCTCGGGAGAAAGTAGTAGCCGGAAAGCCGATGGCTGACGAGCTCCTTCACGACCGCCTCAACATTCTTCGAGCATGCCGACAGAATGCGGCCAATGCCTTCTCGGTTCGGCAACGGGGCAACGAGACAGTCGCTCAGTTCCTGCAGGCGGGCCGCGAGGACACGGGCGTCGTCCGCATCCTTGCGCTCTTTCTGCGCCCGGTTGCCTAGCGAGTCATCTGGATACGGGAAATTGTTCTCGGCGATTTGCATCGGCGAGTGCACATCGAGCAGATTCTCGCTCAGTTGCTTTTTGACGAGCAGATTCCTGTACTTGTTCTTTACTTCCAGGAACTCGCGGTCGATGCTTAGAAGGCCGCCATGAGACTGCAACCAGTCCTCCACGGTGACAGCCGGGAGATAGTTCACTATCGGCGTCTTCTCGTGAGTCGTATCGCATCTCGCCGTAATCACCACGCCCCAAGCTGGTCGACCGGGATACTCTTCGGCGCACGCACCGCAAAAAACGGTGCCTTGCGTGATTCGACCCATGCGCGGCTTCGAAATCACAAAGCCTCCTGCCGAGCCGGCCGACGGCCCTTGTTTTGACTCTTGGGTATTATTGTCCTGGATGCCGACTATAGTTTTGCTTTGTGGTTCGGCCGACAGCTCGCCTGACTGCATTACGTGGTTCCTCGGACCTCGGCCGTCTCGACGGCCATCGTTATGAGATGCGTACGGCGCTAATTATCACAAGCGAAGCAAAAGGATTCCACTTGCAACACCAGCCATCTTTGAATCCGTCGTTTTTATACAAATAATGCAGGTACACCTCAAATCTGACGACAAGAACCGCGAAGTGGATATTTCGGCTCCAAGAATTCGAAGCTGTTCAATTGGCTAGCCGAACACTGTCTAGCGAAGCGCAGGAACGATTTTGGTCAGACCGAGCCAGAGCGCTGCTGCGACAAGTGACGCCAAGATACCGAAGCAAAAGCCGTAAAAGCGCTCGGTCCGTCTTACTCCGGGGTCGCTGGCCTTGTCCAAGGCGGACATTAGCTTTTCCTGTTCAACTCCTGCGTTCTCCAACTGTCCCGACAACTTTTCGACTGCCTTTGCAAGGGTTTCCGAGGTAGCGGCACCTCCTGGACTTGGCACTCTGGTCAACATGCTCGGCCACGCCATCGGGCGCATGGACGTGCCCTGACGGACATACGCTCCGCCCTGCGCGAGAATCAAGGTTGACGACTTCGCGACTTTGACAATGGCTATTTTCAGTCCGTTGCCAACGACAGGAAAAGCAATTGTGAGATTGCTGGGGCGCGGCTCCAGTAGTTCACATGCCGCGTCGTACTGTCGTCGAAAGCGAGCCTCGTCAATACCGAGAATAGTGGTCGGCTCTCGCACACCAACCACAATCGTCCCACCCTCTGTGTTCGCGAACGACGCTATCATACGAGCGAGTGCAGAGGGGTCTCGGAACAGAGTTTTAAGTTCAACGGTCTCGCTTTCGCCTGCCGCGAACAATTCGGGCAGGCCGGACATTTCATTCATTTTAATATTTTCTGTGCGACGGGTTGAATTCAGCAAGCGCTAAGGCTGTGTCAGTGTGGTGATTTTCGAGCGAGAAGTTTATCAAGCGCATCACGCGCTGCTTGGAGTTCACCGATAGCCGCAGTTAGACGAGCCAGCGGTAGCGTCCTGCTAATTGAATCTGTCCCCGCATTGAACTGCTCTTCGAGAGCCTGTGATGCAAGCTGAACCTCTCGCGCCGCGCTCGCAACGCGCGCCACAGCAGCGGCCTCGTCACTCTTTCGTTCTGGTTGTCCCATCAGTCTAAAGGCGTCATTCAGCGCGTGTAGTTTGCGTCAATGAGTCCGCGACCTCGACACTTACCCAACCGCGTGATTCGACCGGTTACCCTAGCGGTGGTTGATTCTGTCTGGCAGCAAGCGCCGGGTAGCGAGCACGTCCGATTTCATTTCGGCATGCGGGTTCGCAGAGTGTACGAGAATTGCGGGCGGGTGGAAGCTTTGAAGCACAAAAGCCTCCCCTTTCCGAGGACGATATTATCTTAGCCACTCCCGCGCTCGTCGCACCAAGTCGTGTTCAAGCCATTTTCTACGCGGCTCCCGCCTCAATCCTTCAAAGCGTCTCATGCGGTCAATCACGCGGGTGCAGCCTTCCGATGTGGCACGCTCATTGTCGAAAATGAACTTCAAACTGCGACGCCCAACTCTGACTCGTCGAGTGTTTTCGACGCGCGCCGAGGTTCAGCGCAGCTGCGGCAATATACAGCTAGCTCGCGCTCGTCAACGACTCGCGCAGAAACGAGCCACGGCTCCGAAGCGTCTTCAAATTGCGTCATGGCCACAGAGACATGCGGTGCCGTTCGGTCCACTGGTCGCAGGCAAAGCGAGCACGGCACAGTCTTGGCGGCAGTCGGATACGGCGAGGCGAAGGTGGAGCTGATGGCTGCCTCAGCGTAATCAGCGCATGCTTGGCTGCAGAAGTCTGTGAGCAGGTTATCGTCTGAAACCAAGACGACGCTGGGTTGCGTGCCGGTCACGGTTTGGCTGCGCTTCGACAGGGTGAAGTAGCCGCGACCCAGTTTGTGGTCGCAAATGCCGCAGTAACGACCTTCGTAAGAATTGGTCATGCTCATTTCATCTCCTTGGTGCTGAGGCGCGTACCGCTGGCGCGACTGAATGAGCAGCAGTCTACGTCGTGATTGAGACACGGTGCGTCTCGCTTGCGAGGACATGGACAATGGACGGTTGTATCTGTCCGACCGCCACGGGAGGCAGACGATTCGCACTGGAATTGAGGGCCAGCGTGCGAGGCGAATTCGAAGGCTCGAGGCGAACCTTGCTCGCGCTACGTCGACTGGAACGGCGCCTACCACCAGTGCTGTACATGGAGTTGAGGGAGAGCCACCCTCTAAAATCGTGACGAGACAGAGCTAACGCGGCGAGTTCGTATGCTGACAATCCTAGGGAAGGCTTCCTCAATCAACGTTCGCAAAGTGCTCTGGGTTTGCGCAGAGCTCAGGCTGGACTTCGTTCGAGAGGATTGGGGAACAGGATTCCAATCGACCCACGCGGCAGAGTTTCTTGCGCTCAATCCGAACGGCTTGGTCCCAGTGCTGAAAGATGGCGATTTCGTTCTCTGGGAGTCGAATTCCATCATCCGCTACTTGGCGTCACGATATGGCGGCGAGCATTTATACCCCGTTGAGCCGGTCGCACGCGCACGAATCGACCAATGGATAGATTGGCAGGCGACGGAGCTTAACCGCTCTTGGAGCTACGCGTTCCTCGCGCTCGTCCGACGCTCGGAGATGCATCAATCGGCTGACGAGACTGCGCGTTCGATTGCGTCTTGGACGCAGGAGATGGCGATTCTCGACCGACAGCTGCTGACAACGGGGGAGTACGTCGCAGGTCTGGCCTTTTCTCTTGCAGACATTCCCATCGGCCTGTCGGTGAATCGTTGGTTCTCGACACCTTTTGACCGCCCGCCCTTCCCGAACGTGGCTGCATACTTCGACCGTCTCGGCGACCGACCGGGCTTCAACGAGTACTGCCGCAATGGTCTTCCATAACGTTCTCCCTTGTCGACCCGGCAGGCAAACGTGGCATGCTCACGAACGATTTGGTGCTCTCCGGTCAGAGCCTGGCAGCGTCAAGTCGAACGGGAAACGGCACCGCCTTCAACTTCTTCCGCCAAGCTCGGTCACGCTCGAACGCCGGGTGAATACTGGAGGGAAGCATCCTCCGTGTTCGTGAAGGGGCTGCCCGCATTCGGGAAAACGGCCGTCGCCTGCCAAATTTTTCGGGGTTCACTTGTGGTTCGGACAAATCCGTGTGGCGACCGGTCCAGTTCGCCGACCGTGAAGCATTTTTTTGCTCCAAGCCGCTACAAGGTCGGTAGGCGTGACAAAATGACCGAAGGATGAATCCTTCCCTCGTGCCCGACGGCAAGAAGGTCTGCGTGCTGACTGCTGAAGGCGCCGATGACGCCGAAATCATCATTCGCCCCTGTGACGGCGGCGGTTGGCGGGTCGAACTCCCGTGTGGTGGTGGTATCGAAGTGACTTTGGTGAGCAGCCAACAAGAAGCTCTGGCACTCGCCCGGCAGCGCTATCCGAACGCTCAAATCCGCGTACTTCCTGGCCGAGAATCCGCCGAGACCAACCAGGATGATTTATCCCCTTGCTAAATCTGTGACCGTGACGGTAAGAAGGTACGCCGAAAATCGCATCCGGAGACGAGTGTGCAGGACAATGACCAGACAAAGGCACTCCGCGCAATCTTGGCGCTCGGTGAAGCTGAAATAAAAAAGGGCGATTTCGCCGAAATCGATGAGTTCCTGGCCGAACTTGAGCAAGAGGATGAAGACGGCACTCGCAAAGGCGACCGGACCGACTGCTGACATGCCGCTCTAAAATACTGGGCGTCGACGGATGTTAGTTGGGAGTGTTCTATGTATTCACTGCTCGAATTTGCCGTCAGAAACCCCGCGCTGTTAATCATGCACGCACCGGGCACTTTTGCAAGCGGGAGGTCAAGAACGAAGGCATCGTGACACAGTCAGGCATCAATCGTGGCGACTACGCCCACGATGAAATTGACAGCACAATTCCTCCCCCACGACCCCGCGCGCGCCTGCGCGTCATTTGCCGCGCTCGAACCGGCCGCATCTCGTCTCGCGGACGCCACTATTGAGGTCCAAGTCGTTCGCGAGAGCTTTCTCTGTCGCCAGCGAGGCTCGACCGCATGCGGCGGGCGCTGAGCGCACCGCAGTATTTGGCATGCCGCCGAGGCCGGAGACCAAGCGTCGTGACTAGGAATGTTCATCGAGCCGCCGTGATGTCCGCTGGCACCGTGGCTTCAGCAATGCTCGTGGCGGGAGCGTAACGGCGCGCTCGGCCGTGCGGACTCAGTAGCACGGGTGAAGGCTGAATCGGAATGAACAACTTCTCGCTTCGCGTAGGCCCTCTTCGCTTGACGATGTTCACGTTGATGCCGCCGTCCGCGGGCCTGACCGCAAGTCGCAAAGTAGCCGGCGACGCGTCCTGCGCGCACGCGAGCGGCCTGATGAGCACAAGCAAAGTTTCGGTTGATTGCGCCGCGAGATGCAAACGACGCAACGATTCTTGGCGGATGTGCTGCTGCCAAAACAGCAACGCCCCGCAAGTGCCTGCACTAAGAACGCGTTCCGCCGACCAGAGGGCGTCCCCAGTTTTCGGCGCGTGGAGCCACATGAGCTTCTCCGCCGGGAGACCGAGATACGTGAGCGCGAGAGCATTGGGGACATGCGGGGGCTGAAGCAAGACGAGTGGTCGCTTGCTGACAGATACAAGAGCTGGATGCAGCAGCCGTACTTCGCCGACGCCGGGCTGTTGGACGAGCAACTCGACAAGCGAACCAACTGGCCAGCCACCACCGGGCAGCTCCACCGTGAGGTGGGGGAACCCGGTCTCGATAGTCATTCCGTAGGCACGAGCAAGCTGCGACCCCCGCCACAACGATGGATGAAGTTCCTCTATGTTTTTTGGAAGGGCCGCCATTGATTGCAAGCGCTATCGAGAATCGCGGTGGATTTTCGCTGAAGGCCGACAGTTCGTAGCTGTCGGTCGAGCGTCACTTCTTCGCGCAAGCGAGCGCCGGGTCCCCGATTCCTCGCGGCACCCAGACAACGCAAATCATGTTCTCAGTCTGGAACTCGCGTGAGCGGCTCTCGGGATGCGCCATGACGTAACTCCACGAACCATCGTCATTCCCTCGCGTACATGACGCGACCAGTAGCAGCAGCCCGACCGTTACCAACATTCTCATTTCCACTCTCCCCTGTTTCGGCGATGTCCCGGCGTCGTCGTGACGCTCTTTGCCGCCAAGGCTGAATTTAGTTGGGCATTGGGACGCAATGCGTCTCAATGCCTAACTTCAATGTGGGCAACACCCGTCAACGGCTCGGGCGGTCTGCGCGCATATAAGTGAGGCTCGCTATCTGGTTGCATGTATGACTTTCATGAAATCAGAAAAGCGGTGTCGCACGGCGGCTGTGCGGGCGGATTGACGGCAAGGCTGGTCGCGCTCTTGGAGCTTCTGTTGGCAGATGCGGCGAGCGACGTTGAAGTGGTCGCACGGGACCTTGGGCTCAAGGATGAGATGCGAGAGCGGCTTCGGCGTGCGCTGGACCGGGTTGGTTGCGCGCAGGAGGTTTTGGGAGCAATGCGGGAGGTCGGGATGGGGCGGTCGGGGCGGTCGGAGCAGCTCGAGCAGTCGGCGCGGGTGACAGAGGAAGTGTCGGCAGAGGGAAGCTGCCCGAGCGGCGGTGGCGATACTGGCCGCAGCGATGACCACAGGAGAGACGACACGCTAGACGTAATGGAACGCGTGCGGGGTGCGGTGGAATTGCTCGCAGGGGGCTGGCCACAGCACTACCCGGAGGGGGCATTGGAGTGGCGCATCTTCGATAAATTGGAGCGGCCGGCGCTAAGACATCGAGCGACGCTGCGCTGACCGGGAAGAGGCAAATTTCGTAGAAAACGCTTCTTTGCTCCAGAAGCGCTCCTGACGAAAAAAGGAAAAAAATCTAGCCACAGGGAGGGGGTCGAGACCCCCCTCGAACTCAGAAAAGTTCTGGCACTGTGAAGAAGCGTCCCTGCCTCTTCTGGCAACAGTTTGCGGCTTTTTGCCCCCGCTAGGAACGTTCCTAAATTGGTCTCAGGAACGCTTCTATTGTGGGCGAACATCGCGAAGCGCATTATCGCGACCGCATCGCCACCGTCACCGACTTCGCCAGATTCCGCGCCTTATCGACCTCAAAGACTTGCACGGCGCTAATCTCGGGCAGCGCGTCTGCGCAGAAGCAAGCGGCGTTGAAAGTTTCGCGCGTTGCCAAGACCTAGGGGGGCGAAGAGCGTCACGACCACGTCAAGGCGTCGTCGTAACTCGGAGGAATGCTTGGCTCGACTGGAAGACACCGCGTATATGTGCCGGTCCAGCGCCGGACATGTAAGTCCGAATCTTTATCGGTTCAATGAACATGGAAACGAGGTTACAGCACTCTGGCGACTTACGGTCGCCCATGGCTGCACTTACGGTGCTCGCCAGAGTCGGGACAATGCTTTTCATTGCGGCAATCCGGCTGCGAACAACTTGCGTGCGACAGCGACGACGTCGTCGTCCGCATCGATGGGAATCGGCGAGTGCGTTGCAAAGGGCACCCCCTCGCGAACGAATGTCGCTCTCGCGGCTCCGTCTTTGATTTCGATATCGAATCGCATCGTGAGTCTGCCGTCGTCGCGCACAAAGATTGTTAGCGCGTCTGCATGAGGGTACGGACCCGGCGGCTCGACTTTGAGCAATGCCCGAGCCGCGCGCTCCCAGAGGTCTTCTCCTGGGATAGGCGTAAACCGTCCTGTGGCGACAAGGGGCATCGCTGCAGCGAGGTCGTGCGCAAGATATGCTCCGCCGTGTACGCAGACTTCAGTCATCGGAGAATCCTCGCTCGTAGATAACGGCGCGAAAGCCGACCGCTATTCGACGAGTTATGCGGCGCCGGCCTGTATTCACAACGGGCTGCACTGGGACCTGCGTTGTCTTACCGCTGTTGTACTCACGCGCTGCACGCCCCGGCGAGACGTCGATACCTAGCTTTCTGAAGGTGTCTACCGCTATCTCTTCGAACGTCGCGGCCGGCGTCAGCGCCCCGGTGAACTGGTTGACGCGAGTCTTTGCGTACACGCCGATGCTTACGCGGACCAGTTTCTTTTCACGAACAAGCCTTGCGAGCACCCGCCCGACCTGCGCGCCACTTCCCAAATGCGCAACTTCAGCGCGTAGAATCACAACGTCACTGTGAGCGAGGAACCGGGCGACTCGGTCGAGTGTTGTCATTTGTTGCCTTCGTCGCTCTCGAGATTTTCCGCCGGGCGATGCGACAGTCATGGAAGTTTTCGGCGAAGTTCGGGACTCGCTATGTCATCAATATCTCGAAACGCTGACGCGACTTTCTCGATGTCGCTGGCATTTACGCCGCATTCCTCAAAGTGCTGTCGCCAATTTTTTACGGCGTGCCAAGCCTCGGCGATGTACTCACAGGCGACCTCTTCAGAAAGCCAAAACTTTTGATGCCAAGAGAGTGCGTTGTCGAGCGTTGCCGCTCTTCCATACTCTCCGACTTGAAGATGCAAGAACCGGTCAAATGCGAAGCTTGGTCTCGGGACGACGTCGAAACAAGGACTCAGTTGCCACGTTCGAAACGCGCTGTTGTAAATGTAGCCAGTGTTGCGAAGATGTCCGTCGTCATTGCTCACGAAGATGTCAATTAACATTCGCTTGTAAATCTGCGCGGCATCATCGACGCCGATAGCGGTGCGGCTGTGCACGAGCCCGGCAGCCGCTACATCCGCGTATGACGCGAAACGCGATTCCATCTCTGTGTAGCCTGTCATCGTGAGCGCGCTCGCGTAGAACGCGCGACGCCCCACTGTTCCGGCTTTTGGTTCGGCTCGGGCTCGTTCTTGACCCGCCGGATGCGATGTTGAACTCGTCGTCGGTGCCCGAACGCGGTCGAATCGCTGGGACAGGAAGACGCGGCGGTCGCCTATTGCGACTGTTCTGACCGTAGGCACATGAACACCCGTCTTTGCCGCCAATAAAAGCGTAGCGTATTCCGCACTTGAAACGTCGAACGCGTCGCTCCTCGTCGGGAATTTCGCTAACCACGATACGCCCTTCGCGTCGCAAAACGAAGCTTTCGGCCGAGCGCCACCCAACCCTGCACCTTGAATGAAAATTGCCTGACGTTCGGGTGGGATAGGAAGGCCCTCGTCGATGCGCTCGACCACTTCGTCAATTTCGCCTAGGTCGACGGAGTCATCGACTTGCGACGACGGTCCCGTATCCGAGCCGAGCCGAAAGTCGAGAGCTCCGACGCGATGCGGTCCTGCGTTCAGCAGGTACTGCGCCTCGGGTAGGCCATTCAAAGGAGTTCCGAGCTTGCGCTCAATGACGCGCCGGCCAAAAGCATCGGGTGTTGCGTCGCGGAATGCGCCGAACAGCGGCAAGTCGTTCTTCGGCGCTCGCACTTTGCTCGGCGTGATAGGCTTTTCTGCAAGCGACAGGCTGACAGGGTCCAGCTCGACCCTGTTCGACTCGGCTAGATAGCGTTCGTCGTATTCGAATGTCGACGATACTCGGCCGTCGGGCTCCTCGGTAATGACGAGCCTACCGCATTGGGTCCAATCGCCATCGAGATGAGCGAACACGAGAAGATTCTTTGCGCCAGTCATGCTGTCTTCCCGAAAGTAGCTTCGAGCTTAGATTCAAGCTCAACGCGTACGGATGGCTCGCCGATTCCGAACATTCCATCTGTCTTCACAAGATGTTCGCAGCACCCACTTCCACCGTGCAAAGGCGCTCCGATGTATCAGTAACTGCAGGGACATTGCCGTCGAAGATTTCTAGCGCGATAGACGGCAAGGCTTCAGTGTCCACATCGAGGTCTCTAGGCCCCTCGTCGCCTGCGACGAAAGTTCGCTCGGTTGCGACGGGCTCACTTGTAACTCTCGTGACCATGATGTCCTCCTTGCTGCGCTAGCTATCAGCTTTCTATACAGCCAAGCGTTTCAGATATTCGAAGGCGACCTTCGCGACAGCTACAATGTCCTGCGCTTCGCAACACAACGTCTCATTCACGTCTGTCGTATCGGCAAGAGGCCAAGCAGCGAATATTCTCCATCCGCCGTCTACACGATGGATGCAAACCCTTCCTTCGAAGACGGTGCCCGATTCACCCTCAAACGACTTCTCGATGAAAGCGGTAAAAACATTGACTTTTGGATACGGCGCGAAAGGATATTCGAAGCCGAATTCGGTCAGCGTCGCTCGTGCACGACGCCAGAGTGGCATGCGTGGGTCCAGCTCTGCGGCTACGCGGTAGAGCGGCTCTGCTTCAACGAGTGCCTCTTCGTGCTGTCCCTCGAAAAATTTGACCACAGTTCTCGTAGTCTCTTGAGCCCGCACCATTGCGGAATGACGAACTCGTTTGTAGTCTTTAGTATTATCGAGCATCTCTATTGGACGGCGGCCGCCTAGATGGCCCCAAGCTGAAAGGAGGAAGTCGAGTCGTGACACAGCAGGCAGAGGTTGCAGCAAGCGGGAAACTGACTGGAGCCGCTCAAGGTTGATTCGCGGATTTGCGAAAATGCTCGGATAGTACGAAACTCCGTCAACGCAGATATCAAAAATGCAGCCTTGCTCTGCTAAGCTCTCGAGCTGCTCGGCTGTGATGGACAGCAGGCGAAGAAGCAATCCACGGGAAATGAGCGTTCCGTCTTCGAGCATGCCTCGCCGACTGCGCAGCACTTCATCCTCAATGCACTCTTCGTTCAGCTCGCGAACGTCAGGCGCGAAATCGCCCTCGAACATGTAATCTAAATTCGCGTCGCGCCCGGCAAGAAGGACAACCTTCTCCCTGACTGTCCGGTCGTATTGCGCATCGTAGTCAAAGGTAGCGCCAAAGTAAGACGGAGCATGAAGTGATTGGGAGAGGCCGTCGTCCCGAAAACGTACCTCGCAGCGCCAATCGACCTGCGGCTCGACACGTCGCAATTCTTCCGCTTCGGATATGTCAGCGCATCCTGATATCAGAAGCACTTCGGCGTCAGGGTCAAGCGCGTTCAGCTTTGCAATCAAACTGGAGACCTTCACGGAGTCGCTCCCTATGGTCATCTACCTAACCGGTTCGGATTCGGACGTATCTATCAGGCATGCGAACTTGAAGTTCTCGCTCTCAAGCTTCAGCTTCGTGATGTCCGCAAGCATGAAGCGATTGCTCGCATAGCCGGCAGGATTGGTCACAACTCGGCACTTGCCGACTCTGTAATCAAAGCTGTCGTGAACGTGCCGTGGAACCAAAAATCGGCTTGTGCAACGAGCTCGGATAGGTCGCTGACGAACGCTGCATTCAGAAGGTCAGCCTCCGGACCGAGAAGCCCTCTACTTGGGCCTCTGTATCTTGGATGTACTGACAGCGAGTGCACGCCGTGGTGCGTCACACCGACAGTGAGTCCGTCGTAGGATGTGGCGAGCTGGTCCGAGAGCCACGCATACGACTCGCGATTTTCGGTCAACGCATCACTCGGGAGAAATCGCTCGTCCGCCTCTTTTCGAATCTTCCGGTGGTCATTCAAGAATCGCTGCGCCTGCTGCATGGCGCTCGCCTGGAGGTCCACGCCGTACAGCCGATAATCGGTCCACAGCGTGCGGCCGAGAAATCGCACACCGCCGAAATCAGCTGCGTTCCGTTCCAAGAAGCGTACAGATGTACCGTCGGCCCGCTCACGCAACTGAGCAAGTGTGGTCGCAAAGTCGCGGCTGTAGAACTCGTGATTTCCGGCGACGAGAATCACTGGCACGGGCCAGTCTGCGAACAGCTCGATGGCGTCGGCTCCCGACGCTATGTCTCCTGCGAGCACGAGCACGTCCGCCCCGCGAGCCGGCCTGATAAGCGTCTCCCCAGGAAATGGCGACGCGAAAAACTCAAGATGTAAGTCGGAAGCAAGTTGAGTCTGCATCTCTCATTTGCCCAGGTAGAGTACAGTCAAAGTCCACCGTGCGAGCTTGTCGCAAACGGTTGCCTCGTCCCGCAGTATTCCGAAGACTTCCTCATTCGAAGCACGCGCGTACCTCCGCAACGCCGTCGCTTGCCGACGGCGCTTTTCGACAATGCAGCGCTCCGCCTTGCTTTTGAACGCAAATCGCTGGCCTCGGCGCCGCTGCACTGGCCCAAGCATTTGTTGCCTTAGAACCGTCTTGCGAACAAAGTCGCGCGAGACAAAGGGTTGCGATGCTAGCTTGGTCGTCTATTACCTTCTCCGCCCTGAACTCCCCGCCTCGTCGTTCGCATTGCGCGCCCTCACTCGGTAACGCGTTCAATAGCCCGCTGCGTCCGCTCATGGACCTTTCTAGCGAGCTCGACTCCCACCGACTCCATACACGGCTGTTCTTCCGACAACGCGTAGAAGCTCCATTCCATTAGTCGAAGAATCAGTTCTGACTCGTGGTCGGATAGCTCCAATACCAACGCTGCTTTCGCAACGAGCTCCGGGTCAGGATGGACGCTGTCGACTCTCTCGCAGCCCTCGAGCATCGCGACCAACTGGATGCAACAGAGGTAGGAAGCGTCGAAAGCCAGCATGAGTTTGTGCGCCGGAGATGTACGACTGCCATCGCAGCTAGCAAGAAGTTGAGAGGCTCGCCTCAACCGCGAGGCGCCAAACGCCGGCTGTTCAAAAGTCGTGGATGTTTCTGTCATCAAATCACCATCATTTCTTGCCCGGCCGAGGCTCGTAATTGTTACGAGGCTCCGTCCGTCTGGCGTGCCCACGCTCAGGTGGATTCGAGGGTCGCACGGGGCGGATTCCGTGTTCTGACGCTGAAGCGCCATGTCGGGAGACCGCAATGCAGCTCGCTTGAGTCGCGCCAGTTGGCGCAGCCACGTTACCTCTACTGCCCGTATACAACCTTATTTGGCTACTTTAGGCAAGATAAAATTTACCTAACAACCTCCGCAAAGCCCATCCATGATGCAGGTCTCGCTTCTCACAAATTTCAATATAAAACCGTTTTTGGATACACCTTATTTGGATATAGACGCGGATGTGACACTTAATTAGAGTTTTGGGCGATATGCCCGCCCCTACGTCTTCCCGAACCCTTCTTGCTAAAAATTTAAATATTCACCGGAAGCGCCTTGGCGTCTCTCAGGTGGCTGTGTCGCGCGCCGCAGGTTTGGGAGCAAACACGGTCGGGAAAATTGAAAAGCGGATGCCCAACGTTCACCTCGACACTGTGAACAGACTAGCTATCGCCCTCGATGTCGACCCCTGCTTGTTGTTGGCGGTTGACTCGAGTGCCAGTGGTAATGGGTCTTACGTGGAGCGTGAACTTGGCGTCTGCGTCGCTGGGAACACCAAGCGACTACGAACGTCGCTCGGCCTCACCCAAGAGGAAGTCGCTCTTCGGTCCGGTTTGACTCGGTTTTATGTTTACAGAGTTGAAAGCGAGAACGTCTCGATAGCGTTGGGGACTTTGGACGCGTTAGCTTGCGCTTTCGGGGTCGAAGCATGGCAATTGCTAACGTAGCTGCCAAGAAATTGCATCAAACGGCAGTTCCGAGAGGCAGCGCAACATCGCCAGCGGCAAATCACGAGCAGCACGGCAACCGTTGCGACAAACTGAGGACTTCCTCTAAAAGTGGCGAAGCGTTCTGTTTTGCTGCGCTGCAAACGACTTTCTCGGAAAGCGTCAAACAATGTTGTCTCGTTTTTTTGTCATCGGCAAAGCTGCAGACTTTGTTGCACGTTTCTAACGGACGAAAAAAAAGGCGCTACGTTTCCGTAGCGCCTTAAAAGTTCTAGCCATTCCGAGGGCCGTGCTAGAACCTGAGAGCCTGTCTTTCGAGTCCTGAGCGGAAAGCGCTGGCGCGCACATCACTTCCGGTTTCGAAATTCGGTTCCATTTTTTCCGGGATCGCTGCCCAAGTCAAGCAAAATTTCGCAGTCCGGGCAACTGCCCAAGTTTCGTTCAAGTTGTCCGGATTCCCGGAAAAGTTTCATGATCGATGTACCTTATCGCGAAGGCTTGCATGGTTTGCAAGTTTCTCGGCGCAGCCTTGTAGAATTGAGCCGCATCATCAAACAAAACGATGTTTCACAAAACAAATGCCTATGCAAAATGAACGGTCGCCAGGTCGGGAGCGCGCCCGAGAGAAGGACGGAGAGGAAGTCACGGCGCTCGCGCGCGGGCTGGATGTGCTGCGCCGGATCGCGGCCGCGGACGCGCCTGTCAGCAATCGCGAGCTGACCGACTGGACGGGCATTCCGAAGCCGACGATTTCACGCATCACGGCGACGCTGGTCGGCGCCGGTTTGCTCCACCGCCTGCCCGACAGCGAGCGCTTCGTGCTGACCGCGTCCGTTCTGGAACTGAGTAACGGATTCCTACGCAACTTCGATATTCGTGCGCGCGCGCGGCCGTTTCTCATCCGGCTTGCCGAGCGCACCGGGTTGTCAGTGCATCTCGCCGTGCGCGATCGTCTGGAAATGGTTGTAATCGATGCCATTCGGCCGCGCTCCGCGGTGCTCGTGTCGCGGCTCGAAGTCGGCGGCAGGATGGATCTGAGCCGCACGGCAGTCGGCCGGGCGTATCTGGCGGTGCTGTCGGAGGCGGACCGGCGCGCGCTCATCGGCAGCTTGCAGACTGCATCGGGCGACGACTGGCCGACCATCGCGGGCGGCCTCCAGCGTGGCCTCGACGACGCCCTGCGCCTCGGCTTCGCGATCTCCGTCGGCGAGTGGCATCACGGATTGAACGCGGTCGCGGCGGGCTTCGTCGGGCCGTCAGGGGAACGCTATTCGGTCAATTGCGGCGGCGCCGCGCATCAATGCCCGCAAGACACACTGATCAACGAAGTCGCGCCCGCGCTGCTCGATTGCGTAGGACTGATCACGCGCGAGATCGGCGGCACGCACGCCACGGACGCCCTGCGCGCCGCCGGTTAGACTACGCGCACCGTGCGCGACGGCGGCCGCGCGGCCGAAACACATCGAAAGCACGCACCGATGCGCGTGTAACACTCGTAATCAACAGAAAGAATGGCCGGTGGACGGCCCCGGATGCGGGACGTAGCATCATGCTTCGCGCGCACCGGGGCCGCGCCGGATTCCCTGCCTGACGTGACAGGCATGCTTTCCAGCCGCTCTCAACGGCCCCGCTTTACTCACGGCCTCCGCTTCGGTCGCGGTTCATGCGCGCGGCGCATCGCTTCGCGCGTCTGAACCGTGATCGCCGCCCGCCCGCGCTTCGTACAGATTTGAAAGACCCAGCCACCGAACCGATGGACGACCAAAAGAATCCCCCCGGGCAATCGCGCCCGACGCCTCCAACGCCTGCCGCCATCGAACCCGCGCCGCGGCGCCGCCGGATCGTGCCGCTCGTCGTCGCGGTCCTGATCGTCGCCGGCGCGATCGTGTGGTGGCATCCCTGGAATCGCGGCAGCGGAGACGGCGCGAGCGGCCCGCCGGAAGCCCGTCAAGGCGGACGTCGCGGCATGCCGAACCCGATGAACCAGCCGCAGCCGGTGCATGTGGCGACGGTCACGGAAGGCGAAATGCCCGTCGTCATCAATTCGCTCGGCACCGTCACGCCGCTCGCGAACGTCACGGTCAAGACGCAGTTGAACGGCACGCTGGTCGACGTCGCCTTCAAGGAGGGCCAGATGGTCAAGAAGGGCGACGTGCTCGCTCAGATCGACCCGCGCCCCTATGAAATCTCGCTGCGCAACGCGCAAGGCGCGCTCGCGAAAGACCAGGCGCTCCTGCAAACCGCGCGGCTCGACCTGCAGCGCTATCAGACGCTGCTCTCGCAGGATTCCATCGCCAAGCAGCAGGTCGACACGCAGGCGTCGCTCGTGAAGCAGTACGAAGGCACGGTGAAATCCGATCAGGCCAATGTCGACACCTACAAGCTCGATCTGACCTACGCGCGCATCACGGCGCCGGTGTCCGGGCGCGTCGGCCTGCGTCAGGTCGATCCGGGCAACTACGTGACCACGGGCGACACGAACGGCGTCGTCGTCATTACGCAGTTGCAGCCGATCAGCGTGATCTTCACGACGTCCGAGGACAACCTCGCCGCCATTCTCAAGCCGTTGCACGCGGGCACGAAGATGTCGGTGACGGCCTACGACCGCGCGAACACCAGGTCGCTCGAAGCGGGCTACCTCGAAACCGTCGACAACCAGATCGACACGACGACCGGCACCGTGAAATTGCGCGCCACCTTCGACAACAAGGAAAGCATGCTTTTCCCGAATCAGTTCGTGAACACGAAGCTGCTCGTCGACGTGATCAAGAACGCGACCATCGTGCCGACATCGGCGGTGCTCAACGGCTCGTCGGGTTCGTTCGTGTATGTCGTGAAGCCCGACAACACCGTCACCGTGCGCAACGTGAAGACCGGCCCGGTCGACGGCGAGCGCACCAGCATCAGGTCCGGACTGCAAACGGGCGAGCGCGTGGTCATCGACGGCTCCGACCGCCTGAAGGAAGGCGCGAAGATCACGATTCCGGCCGAAAAGGCAAAGGCCGCTTCGGGTGCGTCGGGTGCGTCCGGCGCGTCGGGTGCGGCGCCGGCTTCGGCGGCGTCGGGCGCGCGGCATGGCGGGCATCGGCGTCAGCAATCGCAACAGCAGTAATCGCAGGCAATACGTCACGAATCCGGCATGAATCCATCCCGCATTTTTATTCTGCGTCCGGTCGGCACGGCGCTCCTGATGGCGGCGATCATGCTGGTCGGCCTCGTCGCGCTGCGCTTTTTGCCGCTCTCCGCGCTGCCCGCCGTCGACTATCCGACGATCCAGGTCCAGACCTTCTATCCGGGCGCGTCGCCGGACGTGATGACATCGAGCGTCACCGCGCCGCTCGAAAAGCAGTTCGGGCAGATGGCGAGCCTGAACCAGATGTCGTCGCAGAGTTCGGCGGGCGCGTCGGTCATCACGCTGCAGTTCAGCCTCGACTTGCCGCTCGATATCGCCGAGCAGGAAGTGCAGGCGGCGATCAACGCGGCGGGCAATCTGCTGCCGTCCGACCTGCCCGCGCCGCCGATCTACGCGAAGGTGAATCCCGCCGACGCGCCCATCATGACGCTCGCGGTCAGCTCGAAAACATTGCCCTTGACGCAGGTGCAGGATCTCGCCGACACGCGCCTCGCGCAGAAGATCTCGCAAGTGGCGGGCGTGGGCCTCGTGTCGGTGAGCGGCGGCAATCGTCCCGCCGTGCGCATTCGCGCGAACACGCGCGCGCTGGCGTCCTACGGCCTGAACATCGACGATCTGCGCACGACGATCTCCAACCTCAACGTCAACACGCCGAAGGGCAACTTCGACGGCCCGACGCGCGCCTACACGATCAACGCGAACGACCAGCTCACCGACGCCGACGCGTACAAGAGCGCGGTGGTCGCGTATCGCAACGGCCGTCCGGTGATGCTGACGGATGTCGCGAGCATCGTGGAGGGGCCGGAGAACACGAAGCTCGGCGCGTGGGTCGATTCGACGCCCGCGATCATCCTGAACGTGCAGCGTCAGCCGGGCGCGAACGTGATCGCCGTCGTCGACGGCATCAAGAAGATCCTGCCGCAATTGCAGCAGTCGCTGCCTGCGGCGCTCGACGTGCGTATCGTCACCGACCGCACCACGACCATCCGCGCATCGGTTCGCGACGTGCAGTTCGAGCTCGCGCTGTCCGTCGTGCTGGTCGTGCTCGTCATCTATCTGTTTCTCGCGAACGTCTACGCGACCATCATTCCGAGCCTGTCGGTGCCGCTGTCGCTCGTCGGCACGCTCGCGATCATGTACCTGTGCGGCTTCTCGCTCGACAACCTCTCGCTGATGGCGCTGACCATCGCGACCGGCTTCGTCGTCGACGACGCCATTGTGATGATCGAGAACATCGCGCGTTACGTCGAGGAAGGCGATCCACCGCTCGAAGCGGCGTTGAAGGGTTCGAAGCAGATCGGCTTCACCATCATCTCGCTGACGGTTTCGCTGATCGCGGTGCTGATCCCGCTGCTGTTCATGGGCGATGTGGTCGGCCGCCTCTTCCATGAATTCGCCATTACGCTCGCCGTGACCATCGTCATTTCGGCGATCGTCTCCCTCACGCTCGTGCCGATGATGTGCGCGAAGCTCCTGCGCCACACGCCGCCGAAGGAGAGCAAGCGCTTCGAGGCGCGCGCGCACCAGTTCATCGATTACGTGATCGGGCGTTATGCGGTCGCGCTGAACTGGGTGCTCGCACGGCAACACGCGACGCTGTTCGTCTTCGTGCTCACGCTCGTTTTTACCGCCGTGCTGTATGTCTACATTCCGAAGGGCTTCTTCCCGACGCAGGACACCGGCGTGATCCAGGCGATCACGCAGGCGCCGCAGGCCGCTTCGTATCAGGCCGTCGCCGAGCAGCAGCAGGCGCTCGCGAAGAAAATCCTGCAGAACCCGGATGTCGAAAGCCTGACCTCGTTCGTCGGCGTGGACGGCTCGAACATCACGCTCAACAGCGGGCGCATGCTCATCAACCTGAAGCCGCGCGACGACCGCAGCAACACGTCGAGCGACATCATCCGCACGATCCAGGACGAAGTCGCCGATATTCCCGGCATCAAGCTCTACATGCAGCCGGTGCAGGATCTGACGATCGATTCAACCGTCAGCCCGACGCAATATCAGTTCATGCTGACGGACCCGAACCCGTCGGAGTTCGCCGAATGGGTGCCGAAACTCGTCGAGCGTCTGCAGCACACGTCGATCCTGACGGATGTCGCCACCGATCTCCAGCAGAACGGCCAGTCCGTCTATATCGAGATCGACCGGGAAACGGCCGCGCGCTTCGGCATCACGCCGGCGACCGTCGACAACGCGCTCTACGATGCCTTCGGACAGCGCATCATCTCGACCATCTTCACGCAGTCGAACCAGTACCGCGTGATTCTGGAGGCGGAACCGTCCGACGCGCACTACAGCGAAACGCTCAACGGCATCTACCTGCCTTCTTCCACCGCGACGAACGGCCAGGTGCCGCTCTCGGCCATCGCGAAGTTCCACGAACGCGCGGCGCCCTTGCTCGTCACGCACCTCGGCCAGTTCCCGGCGACGACCGTTTCCTTCAACCTCGCGAAGGGCGCATCGCTCGGCGAGGCCGTGAAGGCGATCGAGCAGGCGAAGCAGGAGATCGGCTTGCCGGCGTCGTTCCAGATCCGCTATCAGGGCGCGGCGCTCGCTTTCCAGGCGTCGCTGTCGAACGAGCTGTTCCTGATTCTCGCAGCGATCGTGACGATGTACATCGTGCTCGGCGTGCTGTACGAGAGCTTCATCCATCCGATCACGATTCTCTCGACGCTACCCTCCGCGGGCGTCGGCGCGCTGCTTTCGCTGATGATCACCGGACACGATCTGGACATCATCGGGATCATCGGCATCGTGCTGTTGATCGGCATCGTGAAGAAGAACGCGATCATGATGATCGACTTCGCGCTCGAAGCGGAGCGCGACGAAGGCAAGCCGCCGCGCGAAGCGATCTTCCAGGCGTGTCTCCTGCGCTTTCGCCCGATTCTCATGACGACGATGGCCGCGCTGCTCGGCGCGCTGCCGCTGATGGTCGGCTGGGGCGCGGGCTCGGAGCTGCGGCATCCGCTCGGCATCGCGATCGTCGGCGGTCTGATCGTGTCGCAATTGCTCACGCTCTTCACGACGCCCGTCATCTATCTCGGCTTCGATTCCCTCGCCCGCAAGCTGCGCGAGCGCTTTCATCGCGGCGCGCCCCCGGCGCCGGCGAGCGAAGGACGCTGAGCCATGAATCTGTCGCGCATCTTCATCGACCGGCCCGTCGCGACGACGCTGCTCGCGATCGGCATCGCGCTTGCGGGCATGTTCGCGTTCGTGCGGCTGCCGGTCGCGCCCTTGCCGCAAGTCGATTTCCCGACGATCTCCGTGCAGGCGTCCTTGCCCGGCGCGAGCCCGGAGACGGTGGCGACGAGCGTCGCAAGTCCGCTGGAGCGGCATCTGGGCACCATCGCCGATGTCAGCGAAATGACGTCGATGAGTTCGGTCGGCACGACGCGCATCACGCTGCAATTCGGCCTGAATCGCGACATCGACGGCGCCGCGCGCGACGTGCAGGCCGCGATCAACGCCGCGCGCGCCGATCTGCCGACCGCGCTGCGCCAGAACCCGACGTACCACAAGGTCAACCCCGCTGACGCGCCGATCCTCGTGCTCGCGCTCTCGTCGCCCACGCGCACGGCGGGCGCGCTCTACGACTCCGCCGCGACCGTGCTGCAGCAGACGCTGTCCACCGTCGCGGGCGTCGGCGAAGTCGACGTGAGCGGCTCCGCGAATCCGGCCGTGCGGGTCGAGCTGGAACCGGGCGCGCTCTTTCATTACGGCATCGGGCTGGAGGACGTGCGCGCCGCGCTCGCATCGGCGAACGCGAACAGCCCCAAGGGCGCGATCGAGTTCAAGGGCACGCGCGTCCAGCTCTACACCAACGATCAGGCAAGCAAGGCCGCGCAGTACAAGGACCTCGTGGTTGCATACCGCAACGGCTCGGCGGTGAAGCTGTCGGATGTCGGCGAAGTGGTCGATTCGGTCGAGGACCTGCGCAACCTCGGCCTCATCAACAACAAGCGCGCGGTGCTCGTGATCCTGTATCGCCAGCCGGGCGCGAACATCATCGAGACGATCGACCGCGTGAAGTCGATGTTGCCGCAGTTGCAGGCCGCCCTGCCCGCCGACGTGCAGATCACGCCGACCGCCGACCGCTCCACGACCATCCGCGCGTCGCTGCACGACACCGAGCTCACGCTCGTCATCGCGGTGGCGCTCGTCGTGATGGTGGTGTTCCTGTTTCTGCGCAACTGGCGCGCGACGCTGATACCGAGCGTCGCCGTGCCGATATCGATCATCGGCACCTTCGCGGCGATGTACCTGCTCGGCTTCTCGCTCGACAATCTCTCGCTGATGGCGCTCACTATCGCAACGGGCTTCGTCGTCGACGACGCGATCGTCGTGCTGGAGAACATCACGCGGCATGTCGAGAAAGGCGTGCCGCGCATGGAGGCGGCCATCATCGGCGCGCGCGAGGTCGGCTTCACGGTGCTGTCGATCAGCGTGTCGCTCGTCGCGGTGTTCCTGCCGATCCTGCTGATGGGCGGCATCGTCGGACGGCTGTTTCGTGAATTCGCGCTGACGCTGTCGCTCGCGATCGGCGTGTCGCTCGTCGTGTCGCTGACCGTCACGCCGATGATGTGCTCGCGCCTTCTCGACGAACCGCACGAGCGCAAGCAGGAAGGACGCATCGCGCGCTGGCTGGAGCGCCAGTTCGATCGCATGCAGCGTGGCTATGCGCGCACGCTCGGCTGGGCGCTCGCGCATCCGCGCACGATTCTCGTCATCCTGCTCGCGACCATCGGGCTGAACGTTTTTCTGTACATCATCGTGCCGAAGGGCTTTTTCCCGCAGCAGGACACGGGACGCATCATCGGCGGCATTCAGGCGGACCAGAGCACGTCTTTCCAGGCGATGAAGCTCAAGTTCGCGGAGATGATGAAAATCGTCGAGGCGGATCCCGCCGTGGACAGCGTGGCCGGCTTCACGGGCGGACGCTCGACCAACTCGGGCTTCATGTTCATATCGCTCAAGCCGAAAAGCGAGCGCAAAGTATCGGCCGATCAGGTGATCAACCGCTTGCGCAAGCCGCTCGCGGACGTCGCCGGGGCGCGCACCTTCCTTCAGGCCGTCCAGGACATTCGCGTGGGCGGCCGGCAGTCGAACGCGCAGTATCAATTCACGCTGCTGTCCGA
Organism: Caballeronia sp. J97; assembly: GCF_905220305.1. Classification (NCBI taxonomy): domain Bacteria; kingdom Pseudomonadati; phylum Pseudomonadota; class Betaproteobacteria; order Burkholderiales; family Burkholderiaceae; genus Caballeronia; species Caballeronia sp. J97. The sequence goes on from NZ_CAJMZL010000001.1 coordinate 581,512, forward strand.
CTCCACGTCTGATCTCTACAAGTGGGGGCCGCTTCTCACCGACGCGCTGCAAAAGCGCCCCGAACTCGCCGACGTCAACTCCGACCAGCAGCAAGGCGGCCTGGAGGCGATGGTCACGTTCGACCGCGCGACCGCTGCACGCCTGAACATCAAGCCGGCGCAGATCGACAACACGCTCTACGACGCATTCGGCCAGCGCCAGGTGTCGACCATTTACAACCCGCTGTCGCAGTATCACGTGGTGATGGAGCTCGCGCCGAAATACTGGCAGGACCCGGAGATGCTCAAGCAGATCTACATCAGCACGTCGGGCGGCACGGCGAGCGGCGCGGCATCGACCCAATCGACCACCACGTCGGGCACGACGACGACCGCCTCGACGTCCGCCACCGGCTCGACCGGCGCGGGCGGCTCGTCGACCAGCAGCAGCGACACCACAGCCGCCCTCGCGCTCGCCGCCGTGAAGAACTCGGCGACCAACGCCATCGCGGCGACGGGCAAGAGCGGCTCGTCGTCGGGCGCGGCGGTGTCGACATCGAAGGAAACGATGGTCCCGCTTTCGGCCATCGCCAAATTCGGGCCGGGCAATACGCCGCTCTCGGTGAATCACCAGAGCCAGTTCGTCGCGTCGACGATCTCGTTCAACCTGCCTCCGGGCAAATCGCTGTCGGACGCGACCGCCGCAATCTACGCAACGATGGCCGAACTCGGCGTGCCGCAGACCATTCACGGCAGCTTCCAGGGCACGGCGCAGGCATTCCAGCAATCGCTCAACGATCAGCCGCTCCTGATTCTCGCGGCGCTCGCGGCGGTCTACATCGTGCTCGGAATTCTGTACGAGAGCTATATTCATCCGATCACGATCCTCTCGACGCTGCCGTCCGCGGGCATCGGCGCGCTGCTCGCGCTGCTGCTCTTCAAGACGGAGTTCAGCATCATCGCGCTGATCGCGGTGATCCTGCTCATCGGCATCGTGAAGAAGAACGCGATCATGATGGTCGACTTCGCGATCGAGGCGACGCGGCACGGCGCGCAGACGCCGCAGGACGCGATCCGCGAGGCGTGCCTGCTGCGCTTCCGTCCGATCATGATGACGACCGCGGCCGCGCTGCTCGGCGCGCTGCCGCTCGCGTTCGGCACCGGCGAAGGCTCGGAGATGCGCGCGCCGCTCGGCATCGCGATCGTCGGCGGGCTGATCGTGAGCCAGATGCTGACGCTCTATACGACGCCCGTCGTCTATCTCTACATGGACCGCTTCCGCATTCGCGCGGAAGCGCGGCGCGCGCGTCGTCAGGGTCGCGCGCGTCCGGCGGGCGCGGCGGAGTAAAAATGCTGCGGGCGCAAATGCGTCCCGCAGCACGCGGCTCCAAAATCGCCTACTTTGTCGGGTAAGGATCCACGGCGAAGGAGCGTCCCGCATGAAAACGCTGAAGGTTCTGCTGATCGGCGCGCACGGCCGCACCGGTCGACTGATCGCCGAGCGCCTGCATCACGACGCCATGCCGTTTCGCGCGATGCTGCGCAAGTCCGCGCACAAGAGCGAGTTCGCGGCGATGGGCGCGGAGATCGTGCTCGGCGACCTGACCAACGACTTCTCCCACGCGTTCGACGACATCACGCACGTCATCTATGCGGCCGGATCGGCGGACACGGAGGGCGTGCACGAGCAGCGCGCGATCGACCGCGACGCCGTCATGCGCGCCGCCGATTACGCAAGGCGCCGGCGTGTGCAGCAACTCGTCGTGGTGAGCGCGCTGTCGGCGTTTTATCCGGAGCGCAGCGGCTTCGCGCTGCGCCATTACTCGCGGATGAAGCGCGAAGCCGACGAATATATCGCGCATCGCGGCGTGCCGTTCGCGATTCTTCGGCCCGGACCGTTGTCCGACGCCGCACCCCACGGAGCGATCGCGCTCGCGAACGAGCTCACCGAACACAAGCCCGAAGTCGCCCGCGCCGATGTCGCGCGCATCGCGGTGCGCTGCGTGACGCTCGGCATCCGCAACCGGATGATCGCGTTCGTCGGCGGCGACGAACCTGTCGATATCGTGCTCGATTCGCTCAGACACGAACCGCCGCACGCCATCCGTCACGCCGCGCCGACGAGCCGGTAACCGACGCCCGTTTCCGTCACGATATGCTCGGGCTGCGCGGGATCGCGCTCGAGCTTCTGGCGCAAATGCGCCATGTAGATGCGCAGATAGTGCGGGCTTTCGACGTGCGACGGCCCCCACACGTCCACCAGCAATTGCCGGTGCGTCAGCACGCGTCCGGCGTGCCGCACGAGCGTCGATAGCAGCCGGTATTCGATCGGCGTCAGATGCACGGTCTCGCCGTTCCTCACGACACGGCGCAACGCCAGATCGACGCTCACGTCGCCGAATGTCACGACCGGCGTTTCGCTCGCGGACGTCTGATTGCGCCGCCGCAGATGCGCGCGAATCCGCGCCATCAGTTCGGAGACGCCGAAGGGCTTCGTGAGATAGTCGTCGGCGCCGGCATCGAGCGCGGCGACCTTCTCTTCCTCTTGCGTGCGCGCCGACAGCACGATGATCGGCAGCCCGGTCCATCCGCGCAGTTCGCGGATCACGTCGATGCCGTCGGTATCGGGCAGGCCGAGATCGACGATCACGAGATCGGGCTTGCGCGTCGCGGCTTCGACGAGGCCCTTTTGACCCGTTTCCGCTTCATGCACCGTCATGCCCTGCGCTTCGAGCGACACGCGCACGAAGCGGCGGATCTGCTTTTCGTCCTCGATCAGGACGACGGTAAAGGACGGCTCGTTCATGTCTTTTTATGGATCGTTACGGTGACGAACCGCCTTTCGCCGCGCGTCAGGGCAGAAGAATCGTCGAGCCGGTCGTCTTGCGCGCTTCGAGGTCTTCGTGCGCGCGCGCCGCATCGGCCAGCGGATAACGCTGGCGCACGTTCGTCTTCACCTTGCCCGCCGAGACGACTTCGAACAGCTCCGCCGCCATTGCATCGAGATCGCTGCGTTTGGCGATATAGCTGAAGAGCGTCGGCCGCGTGAAATAGAGCGAGCCGCGGCCGGCGAGCTCGGACGAATCGAGCGGCGGCAGCGGCCCGGACGAATTGCCGAAGCTCACGAACAAGCCGAGCGGCGCGAGGCAATCGAGCGACGCGATATACGTGTCCTTGCCGATCGAATCGTAGACGACGGGCACGCCCGCGCCGTTGGTGATTTCGCGCACGCGCTGCGTGAAATTCTCGCGGGTGTAGACGATCGGGTAATCGCAGCCGTGCGCCTTCGCGAGCTCGGCTTTCTCGTCAGAGCCGACCGTGCCGATCACCGTCGCGCCGAGCGCCTTCGCCCACTGGCAGGCGATCATGCCGACGCCGCCCGCGGCCGCGTGAATCAGCACGGTATCGCCCGCCTTCACGCGATAGGTCCGCCGCAGCAGATATTGCGCGGTGAGCCCTTGCAGCATGATCGACGCGGCGTCTTCGTAGCTGATCGAATCCGGCAGCCTGACGACGTAATCCGCCGACATCACGCGCTCTTCGGCGTAGGCGCCCGGCGGCCGCGACGCGTACGCGACGCGATCGCCCGGCGCGAACTGCGTGACGCCCTCGCCCACCGCCGTCACCTCGCCCGCGGCTTCCATGCCGAGGCCGCCGGGCAGCGGCATCGGATAAAGGCCGGTGCGGAAGTACACGTCGATGAAATTCAGCCCCACCGCATGATGCTTCACGCGGATCTCGCCCTTGCCCGGCGCGCCCACGTCCACGTCGACCCACTTCATGACTTCCGGGCCGCCTGCCTTTTCGAATCGGATTGCCTTGGTCATCGCTCGTTCATCTCCTGGGTTTTGCCCGCGCGCTTCAGGCTTCGCGCTGAAAGCGCAGGCGCAAGTCGTCGAGAATCATGCGCGCTGTCGCGATGTTGGTCGCGCACGGCACGTTGTGCACGTCGCAGGCGCGCACGAGCGCATTGATGTCGGGCTCGTGCGGTTGCGGGGTCATCGGATCGCGCAGGAAGATCACGACGTTCACGCGCCCTTCCGCCAGTTCCGCGCCGATCTGCAGGTCGCCGCCGTGCGGGCCGGACAGCTTGCGCTCCACTTCCAGTCCGTGCGCCGCCGCGATGCGCCCGCCGGTCGTGCCCGTCGCGACGAGATTGCATTGCGCGAGCGTGTCGACGAATTCGCCCGCGAGCGTGACGATGTCGTCCTTCTTCATGTCGTGCGCGATCAGCGCGACGCGTGTGGTCATGTCCGTAGTCCTCGATCAGTACGTGCCGGGGTATGCGCCGCCATCGATCAGCAGGTTCTGACCGGTGATGTAGCCCGCGTGCACGCTGCACAGGAACGCGCAGGCACGGCCGAACTCCTCCGACGTGCCGAATCGTCCCGCCGGCAGGCTTTGCGCGCGGCGCGCGCGCATGTCCTCGACCGAGATGTTCTGCGCCTTCGCCTGCGCTTCCATCGTCACGGCGATGCGGTCGGTGTCGAACGTGCCCGGCAGCAGATTGTTGATCGTGACGCCGGTCGATGCGACCTTGCGCGCGACACCCGCGACAAAGCCGGTCAGGCCCGAACGCGCGCCGTTGGACAGGCCGAGCACGTCGATCGGCGCCTTCACCGACGAGCTCGTGATGTTCACCACGCGCCCGAAGCCGCGCTCGATCATCCCGTCGATGGTCGCCTTGATCAGCTCGATCGGCGTCAGCATGTTGCCTTCCAGCGCCTTGATCCACATGTCGTGCGTGAAGGTGCGGAAGTCGCCCGGCGGCGGGCCGCCCGCGTTGTTAACCAGAATGTCCGGCGCCGGGCAGGCGGCGAGCGCGGCGGCGTGGCCTTCGGGTGTCGTGATGTCGCCCGCGACGGTTTTCACGTCGACGCCGTAGGTCGCGCGGATGTGCGCCGCCGTCGCTTCGAGCGTTTCGGCCGTGCGCGCGGTGATCACCAGATTCACGCCTTCCGCGGCGAGCGCTTCGGCACATCCGCGTCCGAGCCCCTTGCTCGCCGCGCACACCAGCGCGGTGCGGCCCGCGATTCCCATGTCCATCGTTCATCCTCCTTGTCATTGTTGCGATCGGCGTAGGCGCCTCTCGCGCAATTCTAGAAGAATCGGGGCGGCAACGTCGGCGGCCGCTTCGGATCGGGCGCGCGATTCTTCTTAGGCGCGGGCGGGCTTTTGGGTAAACTGTCGCCACTGTCCGCTCCCCGGCGCGTCAGAGGCAGAACATCACACGAGCAGGACGCGCAGCGCGCGAGACCCATGAAACAAGACAGCCGCTTTCCCAATCTCTTCATCCTCGATCACCCGCTGATCCAGCACAAGCTCACGCACATGCGCGACAAGGACACGTCGACGCGCACGTTCCGCGAGCTCCTGCGGGAAATCACGCTGCTGATGGGCTACGAAATCACGCGCAATCTGCCGCTCACGACCAAGCGCGTGGAAACGCCGCTCGTCGAGATCGACGCGCCGGTGATCGCCGGCAAGAAGCTCGCGATCGTGCCGGTCCTGCGCGCGGGCATCGGCATGTCGGACGGCCTGCTCGATCTGGTGCCGTCGGCGCGGGTCGGGCATATCGGCGTGTATCGGGCGGAGGATCATCGTCCGGTCGAGTATCTCGTGCGCCTGCCGCCGGATCTCGAAGAACGCGTCTTCATCCTGTGCGATCCGATGGTCGCGACAGGCTACTCCGCGGTGCACGCCGTCGACGTGATGAAGCGCCGCAACGTGCAGGCCGAGAACATCGTGTTCGTCGCGCTGGTCGCCGCGCCCGAGGGCGTCAAGGTATTCCAGGACGCGCATCCGGACGTGAAGCTCTATGTCGCGTCGCTCGATTCGCATCTGAACGACCATGCGTATATCGTTCCCGGTCTCGGCGACGCGGGCGACCGTCTGTTCGGCACGAAGAATTAAGCGTTCGCACCGACTGCTCCGACCGCCGCGCCCCGTGCGCGGCGGTTTGCGTTTACGGCCGGCTTCGCGGGATTTCGGCGCGATTCGCTGAAATTTCGCACGGTTTGTGCCGGTTTTCCGTTGCCGGCCCGCGCTGCGCGGTACTGAGAGCGCCTGCCGCCATGCTAAAATTTCGGTCTGTTCCTATTCGGATTGCGCCGGATCAGACGATCCGCCGAGCCAATCCGGCTGCCGCCCGAGAAGCGCGCAGCGGACAGAAACATTCAGCACGACAGCACACTAGGCGCCCGGCCTCATGCCCGCGCGCGATGGAGAAAGGTAATGGCGGGTCATTCGAAATGGGCCAACATCAAGCATAAGAAAGCCGCGGCCGACGCGAAGAAGGGCAAGGTCTGGACGCGCCTCATCAAGGAAATCCAGGTTGCGGCGCGCATGGGCGGCGGCGAGATCGACTCGAACCCGCGCCTGCGTCTGGCCGTCGACAAGGCTTACGACGCCAACATGCCGAAGGACAACATCAACCGCGCGATCCAGCGCGGCACCGGCGGCGTCGACGGCGCGAACTACGAGGAAATCCGTTACGAAGGCTACGGCATCGGCGGCGCTGCGATCATCGTCGACACAATGACGGACAACCGCACCCGCACCGTCGCGGAAGTGCGCCACGCGTTCTCGAAGTTCGGCGGCAACATGGGCACGGACGGCTCGGTGTCGTTCATGTTCGATCACGTCGGCCAGTTCCTGTTCGCGCCCGGCACGCCGGAAGACAAGCTGATGGACGCCGCGCTCGAATCCGGTGCGGACGACGTCGTGACGAACGAAGACGGCAGCATCGAAGTGATTTGTCCCCCGAACGATTTCCAGAAGGTGAAGGACGCGCTCGAAGCCGCGGGCTTCAAGGCTGAACTCGCCGAAGTGACGATGAAACCGCAGACGGAAGTCGAATTCAGCGGCGACGACGCCGTGAAAATGCAAAAACTGCTCGATGCGCTCGAAAATCTCGACGACGTGCAGGAAGTCCATACAAACGCCGCGATCAACGAAGACTGAGCTTCGGGTCGCACCGGGCGCGGTGGCGTCGGAAGCCGCCGCGCCCGCGCATGAAATGTCTTTCGCTTCGGCTCATGCCGGAGCGGCGCCGCGCGATCTTCGCGGCGCGGCATCGCCCCTGGAAGGCGCGTGACGCAGCCGATGTCAGCGCGAGCCGCCTTCGCGACGTCATGACCGATGTCATGCGCGCGCTTCACGGTCGATGCGTCCACCGCTTTTTCTCAAGCCGCTTTTTGTCAGGATTTCGGGGATTCACATGAAGTTACTCGTCGTCGGTTCCGGCGGCCGCGAACACGCGCTGGCCTGGAAGCTCGCGCAATCGCCGCGCGTGCAGATCGTCTATGTGGCGCCGGGCAACGGCGGCACCGCGCAGGACGAGCGCCTGCGCAACGTCGACATCACGGACCCGGCGGAGCTCGCCGATTTCGTCGAGAAGGAACATGTCGCGTTCACGCTCGTCGGGCCGGAACAGCCGCTCGCCGCTGGCATCGTCAATCTGTTTCGTTCTCGCGGCCTGAAAATCTTCGGCCCGAGCAAGGAAGCGGCGCAGTTGGAGAGCTCGAAGGACTTCGCGAAGGCGTTCATGAAGCGCCACAAGATCCCGACCGCCGAATACGAAACCTTCTCCGAGCTCGCCGCCGCCCACGCCTACATCGACGCGAAAGGCGCGCCGATCGTCATCAAGGCGGACGGACTGGCTGCCGGCAAGGGCGTCGTCGTCGCGATGACGCTGGAAGAGGCGCACGCCGCCGTCGATTCGATGCTCGCGGACAACAAGCTCGGCGATGCGGGCGCGCGCGTCGTGATCGAGGAATTTCTCGCGGGCGAGGAAGCGAGCTTCATCGTGATGGTGGACGGCAAGCATGTGCTGCCGCTCGCGTCCAGTCAGGACCACAAGCGCCTGCTCGACGGCGACAAGGGTCCGAACACCGGCGGCATGGGCGCCTATTCGCCCGCGCCGATCGTCACGCCGCAACTGCACGCGCGCGTGATGCGCGAGATCATCCAGCCGACCGTGCGCGGCATGGAAAGCGAGGGCATCCGCTTCACCGGCTTCCTGTACGCCGGCCTGATGATCGACGCGAACGGTAACCCGAAGACGCTCGAATTCAACTGCCGCATGGGCGATCCCGAAACGCAGCCGATCATGGCGCGCCTGAAGGGCGACTTCTCGAAGGTCGTGGAAATGGCGATCGACGGCAAGCTCGACGCGGTCGATCTCGACTGGGACCGCCGCACGGCGCTCGGCGTCGTGCTCGCGGCGCACAACTATCCGGAAACGCCGCGCAAGGGCGACCGCATCAGCGGCATTCCTGAGGAAACCGAGAATTCCGTCACTTTCCACGCAGGCACGACGCTGACCGACGGCAAGCTCACGACCTCGGGCGGGCGCGTGCTGTGCGTCGTCGGATTGGCGGATTCCGTGCGCGGCGCGCAATCCGTGGTCTACGATACAGTCAACCAGATTTCGTTCGATGGCATGCAGTACCGCCGGGACATCGGCTATCGGGCGGTGAACCGCAAGCAGCCGGCGGACAAGCAGTCCGACAAGCACTGAAACGGCGCGGCTCGCGCCGCACGAGCACGCGCGCTGCCGGACCTCGTGTCCGGCAGCGCGCTTTTGAACGTTTTGAGACGAAGGGTTAACCCCGCCCATTCATGGCCGCCCACAGGGCGCACGCAGCAATCGATGAGTGAACCGAACCGCAGCGCGGAACAACGCAACGAACACGACGCAGCCCACGATATCGCGGCCGTCCGCGATTATCTGACGGGCCTGCAGACGCGCATCGCCGATGCGCTCGGCGCCTTCGACGGCACCGCCTTCGCCACCGACGCCTGGACCCGCGAGCCCGGTGCGCATCTGCGCGGCGGCGGCGTGACGCGCATTCTGGAAGGCGGCGGATTTTTCGAGCGCGGCGGCATCGGCTTCTCCGATGTGCAGGGCGACGCGCTGCCGCCCTCCGCGAGCGCGGCGCGTCCGCAGCTCGCCGGTCGCGGATTCGAGGCGCTCGGCGTATCGCTCGTCATGCATCCGCGCAATCCGCACTGCCCGACCGTGCACATGAACGTGCGCATGCTCACGGCGACGAAGGAAGGCGAAGCGCCGATCTTCTGGTTCGGCGGCGGCATGGATCTGACGCCGATCTACGGCTACGAGGACGATGCGCGGCATTTCCATCGGGTTTGCCGCGACGCGCTCGATCCGTTCGGCGCCGAGCTGTATCCGCGCTTCAAGACCTGGTGCGACGAGTACTTCCATCTGAAACATCGCAACGAGCAGCGCGGCATCGGCGGGATCTTCTTCGACGACTTCTCGGAGCCGGGCTTCGAGCGTGCGTTCGCGATGATGCGAAGCGTCGGCGATGCGTTCCTGAAGGCATATCTGCCGGTCATCGAGCGCCGCCGCGACACGCCCTATACGGAGCGCGAGCGCGAGTTCCAGGCGTACCGGCGCGGCCGCTATGTCGAATTCAATCTCGTGTTCGACCGCGGCACGCATTTCGGCCTGCAAAGCGGCGGACGCACCGAGTCGATCCTGATGTCGATGCCGCCCGGCGCGAACTGGCGCTATGACTGGAAACCGGCGCCGGGCACGCCGGAAGCACGGCTGTACGAAGACTTCCTGGTGCGGCGGGAATGGCTTTGACGCCCTGCCTTTCGCGTGTCGGCCTGTTCGGCGGCACCTTCGATCCGATTCACAACGGGCATCTCGCGCTCGCGCGACGCTTCGTCGAGTTGCTGCAACTGACCGAGCTCGTGCTGCTGCCCGCCGGTCAGCCGTGGCAGAAGGCGGGCGTATCGGCGCCGGAGCATCGGCTGGCGATGACGCGCGCGGCGGCGGCGTCGCTCGCGCTCGACGGCGTTCGCATCACCGTCGCCACCGATGAAATCGACCGCCGGGGCGACACCTATACCGTCGACACGCTCGCGCACTGGCGCGAGCGCGAAGGCGCCGACGCGTCGATTTCGCTGTTGATGGGCGCCGATCAGCTCGTCAAGCTCGATTCGTGGCATCAGTGGAAGCGGCTCTTCGACTACGCGCACATCTGCGTGGAGACGCGCGCGGGCTTCGACGTCGCGTCCTTGCCCGCCGCCGTCGCAGCCGAACTCGAAGCGCGCCGCGCAACGCCCGACGTTTTACGCGCGAGCCCGCACGGTCGCATGCACATCGACGAAATGCTTCTTCTCGACGTATCCGCCACGGCGATCCGCGAGGAAGCGCGAACGATGCGAGGCGCGACCGACGCCCGCGCTCAGGTCCCTGAGGCTGTATGGGACTATATTGTTCAACATCACCTGTACCAGACACGGTAACCATGGAACTTCAGAAGCTTCAACGCGCGATCATCGACGGTCTCGAAGACGTCAAGGCGCAAGACATCAAGGTGTTCAACACGACCCACCTCACGTCGCTGTTCGACCGCGTGGTCGTGGCGAGCGGCACGTCCAACCGGCAGACCAAGGCGCTCGCCAACAGCGTGCGCGAAAAGGTCAAGGAAGCGGGCGGCGACATCATCAGCACGGAAGGCGAAGAGATCGGCGAATGGGTGCTGGTCGATTGCGGCGACGCGGTCGTGCACATCCTGCAACCGGCGCTGCGCCAGTACTACAACCTCGAAGAAGTCTGGGGCGACAAGCCCGTGCGCGTGAAGCTGCAAAAGCCGAACATGTTCGGCGGCGCGAGCGTCATCGCCCCTGAAGACGACGAGGACGACGAAGACGACACGCCCGCCGTCAGACGTCCCGCGCGCAAGACCACGCGCAAGCACTGAAGCCGCTTCGTTTCATGAAGCTGGTCATCCTCGCCGTCGGACACAAGATGCCCGACTGGATCACGAATGGCTTCGACGAATACGCGAAGCGCATGCCGCCCGAGTTGCGCATCGAGCTGAAAGAGATCAAGCCCGAGCAGCGCTCATCGGGGCGCAATGCCGAAAGCGTGATGGCGGCCGAGAAGCAGCGCATCGAAGCCGCCTTGCCGAAGAACGCGCGCGTCGTCGCACTCGACGAACGCGGCCGCGACTGGACCACGATGCAGCTCGCGAACGCCCTGCCCGGCTGGCAGCAGGATGGCCGCGACGTCGCGTTCGTGATCGGCGGCGCGGACGGGCTCGATCCGGCCGTGAAGGCGCGCGCCGAACTGATGCTGCGCGTGTCGAGTCTCACGCTGCCGCATGGCATGGTGCGCGTGCTGCTCGCCGAACAGCTTTACCGCGCGTGGAGCATCACGCAGAATCATCCCTATCATCGCGCTTGAGGCCTTTTCGATGCCGGATCGAATGCCGTGCGCGCCATTCGAATCCCCATCAAGATGCCGACTTTTCCCTTCGTTTATCTCGCCTCGCAAAGCCCGCGCCGTCAGGAGCTGCTCCGTCAGCTCGGCGTGCAGTACGAACTCCTTCTTCCCCGTCCCGATGAAAACGCCGAAGCGCTCGAAGCCGAACTGCCGGGCGAAGCCGCGGATGCGTACGTCGTGCGCGTGTGCGCTTTGAAGGCACACGCGGCGCGCGCACGCCTCGTTGCGGGCGGCTTCGCTTCCGCGCCGATTCTCGTCGCCGACACGACCGTCACCATCGACGGACTGATCCTCGGCAAACCGCTGCACGAAGACGACGCCATCGCGATGCTCGAACGCCTCGCGGGCCGCGAGCATGAAGTGCTGACGGCGCTCGCCGTCGTCGATGCCGAAGGCGCATTGCTCGAACCCGCACTCTCGCGTTCGACGGTTCGCTTCGCCCGCGCGGATCGTGCTGCGCTGCAGCGCTACGCGGCATCGGGCGAGCCGCTGGGCAAGGCCGGCGCGTATGGCATTCAGGGCCGGGCCGCGGAGTTCATCGAGCGAATCGATGGGTCCTATTCGGGTATCATGGGTCTGCCCCTATTCGAAACCGCAGCGCTCTTGCGCGTGGCGCGCGTCGCATTCTAAACAGGCCATGAACGAAGAAATCCTGATCAACGTCACACCGCAGGAAACCCGCGTCGCACTGGTTCAGCAAGGCGCCGTTCAGGAGCTTCACGTCGAGCGCACGCTCTCGCGCGGGCGCGTCGGCAACGTCTATCTCGGCAAGGTCGTGCGCGTGCTGCCGGGCATGCAGTCCGCGTTCATCGATATCGGTCTCGAGCGCGCCGCGTTTCTCCATGTCGCGGATATCTGGCATCCGCGCATCGCCGGCGAGCCGCATAACTCGCAGCCGCATACGCCGATCGAAAAGATCGTCTTCGAAGGCCAGTCGCTGATGGTGCAGGTCGTGAAGGACCCGATCGGCACCAAGGGCGCGCGCCTGTCGACGCAGGTGAGCATCGCGGGGCGCACGCTCGTGTATCTGCCGCAGGAGCCGCACATCGGCATCTCGCAGAAGATCGAGAGCGAAGCGGAACGCGAAGCCGTGCGCGCGCGTTTGACGGCCGTTCTGCCCGCCGACGAGAAAGGCGGCTACATCGTCAGGACGATCGCCGAAGACGCGACGAGCGAAGAGCTCGCGGCCGATGTCGCCTATCTGCGCAAGACATGGGCGACGATCGTCGCTCAGGCGCAGCGCGTGCCGCCCACCTCGCTGCTCTATCAGGATCTGAACCTCGCGCAACGTGTGCTGCGCGACTTCGTCAACGACGATACCTCACGCATTCAGGTCGATTCGCGCGAAACGTATCAGATGCTCGCGGATTTCGCGGCGGAGTTCACGCCGGCGGTCGCGTCACGTCTGCATCACTACACCGGCGAGCGGCCGCTGTTCGATCTATACAACATCGAGACGGAGATTCAGCGGGCGCTGTCGCGGCGCGTCGATCTGAAGTCGGGCGGCTATCTGATGATCGACCAGACCGAGGCGATGACGACCATCGACGTCAATACGGGCGGCTATGTCGGCGCGCGCAACTTCGATGACACGATCTTCAAGACCAATCTCGAAGCGGCGCATACGATCGCGCGGCAACTGAGGTTGAGGAATCTCGGCGGGATCATCATCATCGATTTCATCGACATGGAGAATGTCGAGCATCGGGATCAGGTGCTGGGCGAGCTCAAGAAGGCGCTGTCGCGTGATCGGACGCGCGTGACCGTGAACGGCTTCTCGCAGCTCGGGCTCGTCGAGATGACGCGAAAGCGCACGCGCGAGTCGCTGGCTCATGTGTTGTGCGAGCCTTGCCCGACGTGTCAGGGCAAAGGTCAGGTGAAGACGCCGCGCACCGTGTGCTACGACGTGCTGCGCGAAATCATGCGCGAATCGCGGCAGTTCAACCCGCGCGAGTTTCGCGTGGTGGCTTCGCAGCAGGTCATCGATCTGTTTCTGGAAGAAGAGTCGCAGCATCTCGCGATGCTGATGGACTTCATCGGGAAGCCGGTTTCGCTGCAGGTCGAGAGCAATCTCAGCCAGGAGCAGTACGACATCGTGTTGATGTAGCTTGCGCGAACACCTCGCCCGAAACCCGTTCGAGCGAGGCCGAAACCCTCGAGCAAAACCAACGTCCTTGCGTCACGCCGCCTGCTGCTGATACTGAATCCGATGCAAGTGCGCATAAAGCCCGTCCTTGCGCAGCAACTCGGCGTGACTCCCCTGCTCCGCGATTTTCCCCGCCTCCATCACGAGGATGCGGTCCGCGCGTTCGATCGTCGACAGACGGTGCGCGATGACGAGCGTCGTGCGGCCCTTCATCAGCGTCTCGAGCGCCGACTGCACGTGCCGCTCGGATTCCGAATCGAGCGCGGATGTCGCTTCGTCGAGAATCAGGATCGGCGCGTCCTTGTAGATCGCGCGCGCGATCGCGAGACGCTGGCGCTGTCCACCCGACAGACGCATGCCGTTGCCGCCGACGAGCGTATCGATTCCGTCCGGCAGCGACGCGACGACATCGGACAGATTGGCCGCCGCGAGCGCCGACATCACGCGCTCGCGATCCGGTGTCTGACCGTAAGCAACGTTCGCCGCGATCGTATCGTTGAAGAGCACGACGTCCTGGCTGACCATTGCGAGCTGGCCGCGCAGATCGTGCAGGTTGTACTCGGTGATCGGCACGCCATCGACGAGCACCTGACCGGCGCGCGGATCGAAGAAGCGCGGCAGCAGATTCACAAGCGTCGTCTTGCCGCTGCCCGACGGGCCCGCGAGCGCGACCATTTCGCCCGGCGCGACCTTGAATGACACGCGATCGAGCGTCGGCCGGTCAATCGAGCCGTAGCTAAAGGACACGTCGCGGAATTCGACTTCGCCACGCGCACGTTCGAGACGACGGCCGCCGCCCTCGGGCTCGGCCGGCTCGTCGATCAGGCCGAAGATCAGCTCCGCGGCCGTCATGCCGCGCTGCATCGGCTGATTGATGTCGATCAGATGCTTGAGCGGCGAGATCACGAGCAGCATCGACGTGACGAACGCGACGAAACCGCCGACGGTCGTCTGATCGTTCGCCGACTGCACGACCGCGATCGTGATGACGATGGCGAGCGCGATGGACGCGAGAAATTGCGTAAGCGGCTGCGCGAGGCCGCCCGACACCTGCATGCGCATCGAGTAGCCGCGAAGGCGATGGCTCATCTCCGTGAAGCGATCGATCTCGTACGGCTCGCCGTTGTGCACCTTGACGACCTTGTAACCGCCGACCGTCTCCTCGACGATATACGACAGATCATTGGTCAGGGACTGATGCTCGCGGTTCAGGCGTCGCAGCCGTCTGTTGATCTTGCTCACCAGCCAGCCGATGGCGGGAAGAATCACCGCGACGATCAGCGTAAGGCGCCAGTTGAGGATGAACAGATAGCCGAGCAGAAACACGACCGTGAGGGAGTCGCGCACGAGCGTCACCACCACGCTCGACAGCACGCTCAGGATCTGATTGACCTCGAAGACGATCGCATTGATGACCGTGCTCGCGGTCTCGCGCTGGAAGAAGCCGGCGCTCGTGTGGATCATGCGCTGGAACATTTCGAGCCGCAGTTGCAGCAGGATCTTGTTCGTCACGTACGAGAGAAAATATCCCGATGCGTATTGCGCCCCGCCCCGTACGAGCGCGAGGCCGATCACCGCGGCCGGCACGAGCCATTTCGCGTGATCGCTGCTCTTCGAGCCGAAACCGTGGTCGAGCAGCGGTTTGAGCAGCATCGGGATGCCCGCCTCGGTCGCCGCGACGATGCCCATCGTCAACAGGCCGAGCATCACCATGCCGAAGAGCGGACGGATGTACGGCCATAGCCGCTTCATGACTGCCGTCGGCGAACTGCTTTCCTCGCCGCCGATCGGCTTGCGCAAACTTGCTTGCTTGTTCAAGAGCGTATCTCCGCTTCGCACGGCGCCTGACTCACCCGTCGCGCCGCGTTTGTTGGTATCGTCGTCAGCCGGGCGAGCCGGCTACCGATCAGCCGGTCGAATTCCGCCCCGGCTTGCCTTGCGGCTGGCGCGGGTCATGTGTGATGACCGCGAGCAGCACGGCCCAGAAGAGCGCGATGAGCGCGGTGCTCATCACCACTGTGAACACGTCGATGCTCAAACCGAAGATGATAACCGAGCCCGACACCGCGATTCCGCAATACGCGGCCGTCGACACGTCCCGGTGCGGCGATTTCCGATAGCGCACGAAATACACGAGCGGCCCGAAATAGATCAATGCCAGACAGACGACCCCGAGCGCGCCCAGTTCGGAGATCGTCGAGAAAAATTCGCTATGCGCGCGCTGATTGACGATGAAGTCCGGGACGTCGCCCTTGTTCGCCATGTCTCTCAGCGACGCCTCCAGATGTCCCTTGCCGACGCCCAGAAGCGGGTGCGTTTCGAAAAGCCGGATCGACGCGCGCCAGAGTTGCAGACGCGCGCCGATGGAACTATACGCATTCGAGCCTTCCGAAAGCTGGACGATGTCCGAGCGCGTCGCCATCACGCGCTCACGGCCGAGCGGCGATGCGAGCAAGGCCGACATGGCCATCACCGCGACGACCGCCGCGGCGAGCCAATGGCGGCGGCGTCTGACCCAGCCGAAATTGAGCGAGCACAGCACGAGGAAGAGCGGAATCGCGAGCCATCCGCCGCGCGTGCCCGACAAGTACGATGCATAGACGCCGCTCACGAGCCCCAGCAGCTTGATCGCAATGCCGACGCGCTTGGCCAGCACATTGGGATACTCGTCCCAGCGGATCGTCATCACGGAAAGAAATCCGAGCAGCAGCGCAGTGTTGCCGTATGGAATCGGGTTCGTATAATCGTTGCCGAGGCGATTGAGATCGTTGATCGTCATGTGAAGGTTGCTGTCCACGGCCCAGGCGCCCGCGCCGATGGCGCCGAGCGCGCAACCCCAGCCGAGCGCCTTCAGATGTCGGACCGGGAGGTTGACCAGCAACAGAAATATCGGCAGGCTCAGCGCCAGCCGCGACAGGCCGTCGAACTCGCGCGGCAGATAATAGCCCTCGATCGCCTGTTGCAACGGCAAGTAAACCATGAAGCACAGCATGGCCGCGGCGTACCAGGGATAAGCGGTGATGAGCAGACGGCCCCTCAACCGAAATGGCTTGCTGAATCCGGCGAAGAGCGCAATGGCGAGCAACACGAAAAAGCAGTAACCGGTTCCACCTCGCACGACCAGCGTGGTCGCGGGCGCCAGCAAAATCATGCTGGCGATGACGTAACGCAGAATTTTTTCCAAATCAATGAACCTGACATGGGTTCGACCGGCCGGTCCGGTCGCGCGCCCCGAAAACCCGCGATATTATAGCCGTTGCCGCCTGGCACGCTCTTCGCTCTCGGAACGCCTGACCCGCGACCGGGAAGGCACACCGGGTATTCCATGCGTTGTGAATTCGAAATGGCAGCTATTCCTGAAACAGAGCCGGACGCACCGCTCGCCAGCCTCCTGCTCATCACGTTCAATCAGCAAGAAACCGTTGCCGACGCGATCCGCGGCGCGCTGGCCCAGACCTGGACGCCGCTCGAAATCCTCATTTCCGACGATGCGTCCGCCGACGACACCTTCGCGGTCGCCGAGCGCGTCGTAGGCGACTATCGCGGCCCGCACACCGTCCGGCTCCTTCGCAACGAAAAAAATCTCGGCATCAGCGCGCATCTGAGCGCGCTCGCGGCATGCGCATCGGGTGAAATGCTCTTCATCGCGGCGGGCGACGATATCTCCCGGCCCGAGCGCGTGGAGCGCGTGATGCGCGACTGGCTCGCGAGCGGCAGGCGCTACGACCTCGTCGCAACGGATCTGCAGGACATCGACGCCGAAGGCAAACCGCACGGCGTGCTGCGGGTGACCGACCTCGACAACTACCGCAGCTTCGAAGACTGGTCGGGCAACAGGCCGCATGTCGTCGGCGCGGCGCACGCCTGGGCGCGCCGCCTCTTCCAGGAATTCGGGCCGATCGCGCCCGGCATCTACGGCGAAGATCAGATCATGACGTTTCGCGCGATCATGAGCCACGGCGCCCATACGCTGCATGAACCGCTCGTGCAGTACCGGCGCGGCGGCCTGTCGAGAAAGCGGAAATGGCGCACGCCCGCGGATTTCGTCGCGCGCATCAAGCTCGCGAATGTCAACGGCACGGGTGAAACGAGCCAGCTCATCGGCGATGCCGATAGAGTGGGTGTCGGCACGCCGATGCGCGCGCTGCTCGCGAAGAAGTCCGCGCGCGAAACCTACGTCAGCGCGATGTTCGGCGAGCGCTCGCTCGCGCGCAAGCTCGCGCTCGTGGCGACGTCGAAGGACGTGGACTTTGGCTTTCGCTTCAGAATGTTCATCTATGCCACCTGCCCGTGGCTGCTCTCGCCGTTCTTCTTCGTGAAGTGGCATATGTCCGGATGAGCGCGCGCGAACGCCGTGCCTCATCCGAACAGACTCACACGCGCTCGCGCCACCCGAAAGGCTTCATGACACTCCCGACCCTCGGCATCGCCATCATTACCCACAACGCGGCCGCGCGGCTCGCGCAATGCCTGCAGGCCGTTTCCTTTGCCGACGAGATCGTCGTCATCGATGGCGGCAGCACCGATGCGACCGTGGGCATCGCCGAGGCGCACCGCGCGCGCGTGATCGAGGCGCGCGACTGGCCGGGCTTCGGCCCGCAGAAAAACCGCGCACTCGATGCCCTCTCGACCGACTGGATCCTCTCCATCGACGCCGATGAAGTCGTGTCGCCCGAATTGGCCGCGTCGATCCGCGCCGCGATCACCGATCCGCAAGCGGACGTGTACGCGATCGACCGTCTGTCGAGCTTTTGCGGCGTGTGGGTCAAACACAGCGGCTGGTATCCGGACTGGATTCCGCGGCTCTTCCGGCGCGGCACCGCGCGCTTTTCGCCCGATCTCGTGCACGAACGGCTCGTGCTGTCGACGGGCAAACCCGTCGTGCATCTTTCCGGCAAGCTGATGCATTATTCCTACGAGGACTTCGAAGCGGTATTGCGCAAGCTGGACGCCTATTCCACGGCGGGTGCGAAGCAGCGTCACGCGGCCGGCAAGCGCAGCAGCTTCGGCATTGCGCTCGCGCGCGGCGCGTGGGCGTTCGCGCGCACTTACGTGCTGCGGCGCGGCTTCCTGGACGGAAAAGCCGGCTTCATGATCGCGGTATTCAACGCGCAGACGGTCTATTACCGCTTTCTGAAGCTCGCGCACATGAACGAAGTGCGCTGAAGAGTTCAGCGCTTTGCGTCGATATCGCGCGCGAGTTCGATCAACGCGCGCACGTGTGATTCGACGCTCGCGTCGTAGCGCACGGCATCGGCCGACACTCGCGGCGCGGCGCGCCGTCTTTCGATGGCGTCGAGCACCGTACGGCGCAGATCCTCGGCATCGCCCGATTTGAAGACGTGCTTCGCGTGATCCGCGATCGCATCGCAGCAGCCGATGCACGCCGGAAAGATCACCGGCGTTCCGCACATCACCGATTCGATCCCGACGAGCCCGAACGGTTCGTAGCTCGACGCGAGGATCGTGAAATCCGCCGCACGATACGCATCCTCGATATTCTTTGCATAGCCGAGATAGCGCACGTTCGGGGCCGGCCGCTCCGGCGCGCGCCCCGCGACGGCGATCACCACGTTCATCCCGGCGAGCGCCTTTGCGATCAGCGGCAAGCCCTTGCGCTCGTGACTGCTCGACGGAAACAGCAGCACGGTTTCATCGGATGCGAAGCCGAACTGCTCGCGCAGACGCGCACGCGCGGCGGCATCGACGGGCGAGAATCGCGCGCCGTCGACGGGCGGATACAGCACGCGAATTTTCCGGTCGTCCACGCCATACAATGCGCGCAATTCGTTGCGCATCATGTCGGAATGCGCGACGACCACTTTCGCCTGCGCGTATTGACGCCGCTCCAGCGCGATTTGCCTCGTGTCCGAGCGCTTCTCACGCCGTCCGGTCGCCCGCAGGAAGCCGATATGCGTGCCGCCGCAAATGGCGATTTCGGAACGTTCCACGCGATTGCAGCCGATCAGCACATCGACTTTCACCTTCTTGCGCGCGCGCTTCAGCGCCCACGAAAAATACGCGTCGCGCAGTTTGCCCGGCAGAAACGACACCTTGATGCGATGCGGCTCGACCAGCCGGCTCTCGGGCAGCGACATATCGATCTTGCGCGCGAAGAACGCGGGCTTGCGTCCGCCCTCGAAGCCCGCGGCGGCGAGGCCGCGCACGAGGTCCATCGCATAGCGTTCGAGTCCGCCGGAATGCTTGAGTGCATTCGCCGAAATGCCGATGCGCATCAGTAGACGATTTCGATCGCGCTGCCCGCGAACTCACCGCGCAACGCCGTGATGAGTTCGTCGGTCGGCTTGACGCGCCACGCGTCGCCGAGGCGCACTTCCCCTTCGGCATGCTCGCTGCGGTAGACGATGCTCACGTTCAGGCCGTTCGGAATGGGCGCGGATTGGCGAGAACGGCCGCCTTCACGGCCGCTCTCGCGCACGGGCGCCGGCGGCGGCGCTTCCTGCGCGCCCGCCGCATGCGCTTCGAGCACGCGGCGCAGACGCAGGGCATCGGCGTTGCCGTTCATTTCGACCTTCACGGACTGCGCGTATCGGCTGCGCGCGCGTTCGAGGTCCATCGCGGTGTCGACCGTGAAGCGGATGCCGCCCGTGAACGCGTCGTTGCGCGCCATGCCTTGCACGACGAGCAACTCGTCTTCCTTGAAGAGCGCCTTGTTCGCTTCGAACTGTTCGTTGAAGACGGTGACTTCGCACTGGCCGCTGCCGTCGTCGAGATTGACGATCAGCATCTTGCCGCGCTGGGTCATCTGCGTGCGCATTGCGGAGATCACGCCCGCGACGAGCTTGTCGCGCCCTTCCTTCAACTCGCCGATCTTCTGGCGCACGAAGCGGCGCACTTCACCCTTATAGGCATCGAACAGATGGCCGGAAAGATAAAAGCCGAGCGCGGTCTTTTCTTCCTGCAGACGCTTCTTGTCCGACCACTCCGCCTCGTCGACGTATTCGTGCTTCGCGAGCGGCGCGTCGCCCATATCGAAGAGGCCGGCCTGCATCGCGTTGGCGGCGGCCTGATCGGCGGCTTCCATCGCGAGCGGCACCGATGCGAGCAGTTGCGCGCGATTCGCGTGCAGCGTGTCGAACGCTCCGGAGCGGATGAGCGCTTCCACGGTGCGGCGATTCACGATGCGACGGTCGATGCGCTCGCAGAAATCGAACAGATCGACGAACGGGCCATCTTCACGTGCGCGCAGAATTTCCTCGATCGCATTCTGCCCGCTGCCCTTCACCGCGCCGAGACCGTAGCGAATGGTTTTCGAGCGCTTGCCGTCTGCTTCCGCGACGGGCTCGAAGCGATACGCCGAGTGGTTGATGTCGGGCGGCAACACCGCCATGCCGTTCGTCGCGCAGTCTTCGAAAAGGATCTTGACCTTGTCCGTGTCGTCCATGGCGAGCGACATGTTGGCCGCCATGAATTCCGCCGGATGATGCGCCTTCAGCCAGGCCGTGTGATAGGCGAGCAGCGCATAGGCCGCGGCGTGCGACTTGTTGAAGCCGTAGCCCGCGAACTTTTCCATCAAGTCGAAGGTTTCGTCCGCCTTCTCGCGCGTGAGCCCGTTCTTCGCCGCGCCTTCCGCGAAAATCTCGCGATGCTTGGCCATTTCCTCGGGCTTTTTCTTGCCCATCGCACGACGCAGCAAGTCCGCGCCGCCGAGCGAGTAGCCGCCGATGATCTGCGCCATCTGCATCACCTGCTCCTGATAGACCATGATCCCGTAGGTCTCTTTCAGAACAGGTTCGACGCGCGGATCCGGATACTCGACGATCTCGCGCCCGTGCTTGCGCGCGCAGAAGCTCGGGATCAGGTCCATCGGCCCCGGCCGATACAGCGCCACGAGCGCGATGATGTCCTCGAAGCGGTCCGGCTGCGCGTCTTTTAGCATGCCCTGCATGCCGCGGCTTTCCAGCTGGAACACGGCGACGGTGTTCGCTTTCTTGAGGATCGAGAACGACGCGGGATCGTCGAGCGGCACCTGCGCGAGATTCCAGTCCTTCTTCGACGGATCGAGACGGCGAATGTAGCGCTCGGCCCAGTCGAGGATCGTGAGCGTGGTCAGGCCCAGAAAGTCGAACTTCACGAGGCCGACGGCTTCGACATCGTCCTTGTCGTATTGACTGACGACGCCGCCGTCTTCGCCTTGCGTATAGAGCGGACAGAAATCCGTGAGCTTGCCCGGCGCGATCAGCACGCCGCCCGCGTGCATGCCGACGTTACGCGTGAGCCCTTCGACGCGCTGCGCGAGTTCGAGCAGCTGATGCACCTCGTCTTCGGAATCGAAGCGCTCCTGCAGCGCCGGCTCTTCCTTCATCGCGTCCGCGATGGTCACGTGCTTGCCCGGCTTGAACGGAATCAGCTTCGCGACGCCGTCTGTGAACATGTAGCCGAGATCGAGCACGCGGCCGATGTCGCGTACCGCCGCCTTTGCGGCCATCGTGCCGAACGTGGCGATCTGCGACACGGCGTCCGCGCCGTACTTGCCCTTCACGTACTGGATGACGCGGTCGCGCCCTTCCTGACAGAAGTCGATGTCGAAGTCGGGCATCGACACACGTTCCGGATTCAGGAATCGCTCGAACAGCAGGTTGTAGCGCAGCGGATCCAGATCGGTGATGCCGAGCGCATACGCGACCAGCGACCCCGCGCCCGAGCCGCGGCCCGGACCCACCGGCACGCCGTTGTTCTTCGCCCACATGATGAAGTCGGCGACGATCAGGAAGTAGCCCGGAAAGCCCATCTTGATGATGGTGCCGCACTCGAAGTCGAGCCGCGCGTAGTACGTCTCGCGCTGCGCATCGCGGTCGGTTTCATCGGGATAAAGCTGTTGCAGGCGGACTTCGAGGCCTTCCTTCGACAACTGCACGAGGTAGTCGTCGAGCGACATGCCATCGGGCGTCGGGAAAAGCGGCAGCTTCGGCTTGCCGAGTTCGAGCGTCAGATTGCAGCGCTTCGCGATCTCGACAGTGTTGGCGAGCGCCGAAGGAATGTCCGCGAAGAGCGCGCACATCTCGTCCTGCGTGCGGAAAAACTGGTCCTGCGTGAAGCGCTTCTGACGACGCGGATTCGCGAGAATATCGCCTTCGGAAATGCACACGCGCGCTTCGTGCGCGGTGAAGTCGTCGGGCGTCATGAACTGCATCGGATGCGTCGCGGCGACCGGCAGCTTCAGCTTCGCGGCGAGCTTGACCGCTTCCTGAACGTACGCCTGCTCGCCCGGTTGACCCGCGCGCTGCAATTCGATGTAGAACGCGTCCGGAAAGAGCTTCGCCCAGCGCTCGGCATTGCGTTGCGCGGATTGCGCGTTGCCCGCGGCGAATGCCATGCCGATGTCGCCCGACTGAGCACCCGAAAGCGCGAGCAATCCGGCCGCCAGACCTTCTTCGAGCCATTCCGCCAGCACCTCGGCGCGGCCGCGATACTGGTTCGTGAGCCACGCGCGGCTCAACAGCTCGCACAGGTTGAGATAGCCCTGTTTGTCGCGCACGAGAAGAAGGAGGCGCGAGGGCTTGTCGCGATCGGCGGGATTGGTGATCCAGACATCGCAGCCGGCGAGCGGCTTGACGCCCATGCCGCGCGCTTCCTTGTAGAAGCGCACGAGACCAAATGCGTTGCCCAGATCGGTCAGCGCGAGCGCGCCTTGCCCGTCTTTCGCGGCAGCCTTGACGACGTCGTCCAGCCGCACGATGCCGTCGGCAATCGAAAATTCGGAGTGGACGCGGAGATGAACGAAGCGGGGATCTGACATGGCGGTATTGTACATGCGGGACACATGCGAAAACGGGTGCGGCGAAACGCTTTGGCCGAACGGACAAGGCTCCGCGCGGGCCCGAAATTGCGCACGCGCAAGGCTTCCCGACACGGCGGCTGGAATCCGGCAAAGCCCGGCGCCGTTTGCGGGATAATACGTGTTTCGTGCGCGACTTTTACCCGCACTTTTTACCCGTCACGGCCGTTTTGCGCGTCAACCGATCATGAGCATCCTGAATCTCTCCGCCTACAAATTCGTCACCATCGAGGACGGCCCCGCGTGGCGGCCGCTCGTCACCGAACGCTGCAACGCGCTCGGCCTGAAGGGCACGATTCTGCTCGCGCCGGAGGGCATCAATCTTTTCATCGCCGGGCCGATTGCCGAAGTCCGCGCATTCATCGATTACATCCGCACGGACGCGCTCTTCGGCGGCCGTTTCGCCGATCTGCAATTCAAGGAAAGCCTTTCCGCGAAGCAGCCGTTTCGCCGCATGCTGGTGAAGCTCAAGCGCGAGATCATCACGATGAAAAAGCCGGCGATCAAGCCGGAACTCGGCCGCGCGCCGTCCGTCGACGCGCCCACGCTGAAAGCCTGGCTCGATCGCGGTCACGACGACGCAGGCCGTCCCGTCGTCATGCTCGACACGCGCAATGCGTTCGAAGTCGATGTCGGCACGTTCGACAATGCGCTCGACTACCGCATCACGAAATTCAGCGAGTTTCCGGAAGTGATCGAGCAGAATCGCGCGGATCTGGACGGCAAGACGATCGTGTCGTTCTGCACTGGCGGTATTCGCTGCGAAAAGGCCGCGATTCACATGAAGGAAGTCGGCATCGAGCACGTTTATCAGCTCGAAGGCGGCATTCTGAAGTACTTCGAGGAAGTCGGCGGCGCGCACTACAACGGCGAATGCTTCGTGTTCGATTACCGGACGGCGCTCGATCCGAACCTGCAGCCGACCGCGACCGCGCAATGTTTCGGTTGCCGCGCCGTAGTGTCGGTCGAAGAACAGCAGTCGCCGTTCTATCGGCCGGGCGAGACCTGTCCCGCATGCCATCCCGGTGCGAAGGTCGGCCAGGCGGCGTAAGCCCCATTCGATGACCTATCGCGGCCGCTTCGCGCCCTCGCCCACCGGCCCGCTGCACGCGGGTTCGCTCGTCAGCGCGCTCGCGAGTTTTCTCGATGCGCGCGCGCATGCCGGAAGCTGGATCGTGCGCATCGAAGATGTCGACGCGCCGCGCACCGTCCCTGGCGCCGCCGATGAAATCCTCGCGACGCTCGATCACTTCGGCATGCACCCGGACGAGCCGCCCGTCTGGCAAAGCGAGCGCGGCGATGCGTATCAGGTCGCGTTCGAGCGTCTGCAGGGAACGGGGCTCATCTATCCGTGCGGCTGCACGCGGCGCGAAATCGCGGACTCGCTGGTGAACGCGCACGCGCGCCATGCGACGCTCGCCTATCCCGGCACATGCCGCAACGGCCTGCACGGCAAGCCCGCGCGCGCATGGCGGCTGCGCGTGCCGGACGGCGATGCGGCAGTCGTCACGTTCGTCGATCGCTGGCAAGGAGCGCAAACGCAGAATCTCGCCACGGAAGTCGGCGACTTCGCGCTGAAACGCGCGGATGGGCTGTGGGCCTATCAACTCGCGGTCGTCGTCGACGATGCCGATGCCGGTATCAGCCACGTCGTGCGCGGCGCCGACCTGCTCGATTCGACCGCGCGGCAAATCTATCTGCAGCAGTGCCTCGGGGTATCGACGCCGGTCTATCTGCATGTGCCGGTCGTCAACAACGGCATCGGCGAAAAGCTGAGCAAGCAGACGGGCGCGGCAGCGCTCGACCGGAACGCGCCGCTAGACGCGCTCGTCGAGGCGGCGCGGCATCTCGGCATCGACGTGACGGCCGAATCGCTCGACACGTTCTACAGCGCCGCGACGGCCGCGTGGGCCCGGCGCTTCGCGCGCTAAAGGCAAAAAAGGCAGCCACGCGGGCTGCCTTTTCCGATTCAAAGCTCGACGCACATCAGGAAGACTTGCGCGGCATCCCCAGACCGCCCAGCAAGGCCGCGAGCGGCTGCTTCGGCGCGCTCTTGCGCTCGGGCTCGACCGTTTCCTCCTGACGCTTCATCGCCGAAGGAGACGGCTCGTAAGGCTTCAGGAAAAACTCGTCGACAGGCTGCTGGCGGCCGCGCGGGCGATCGTGCATGCCTGTCGTGCGGCGCCGCGAACCCGACTCGTCGCGTGACGTATGACGATGCTCTCCGCGCTCGGACCTGCCGAAGCGATCTTCACGGCGCGGCGCCGAACCGTCGTGGCGTACGCGCGTCGTCACTTCGAGCGGCTCGACGTCGAGCGGACGCTTGATCAGCTTCTCGATGTCGGCGAGCTGCTTGCGCTCGTTCGCGCTGCACAGCGACAGCGCATCGCCCGACGCGCCCGCGCGACCGGTCCGGCCGATGCGGTGCACGTAATCTTCCGCGTTGAACGGCAGATCGAAGTTGATGACCGCCGGCAGTTCGGCGATATCGAGCCCGCGCGCGGCGACGTCGGTGGCGACGAGCGCCTCGATCTCGCCGCGCTTGAACGCGTCGAGCGCCTGCATGCGCTCGCTCTGCGTACGGTCGCCGTGAATCGCCGTCGCGACGATGCCGTCGCGCTCGAGCACGCGCGCGAGCCGGCTCGCGCCGATCTTGCTGTTGCAGAACACGATCACCTGCTTCAACTCGCGCTCGCGGATGAGCTGCGCGACCGCGCCGGATTTATCGCTCTCGTGCACCTCGTAGACGATCTGGCGCACGTTCGCATTGGTCGAATTGCTGCGCGCGACTTCGATCGTCTGCGGATTGCGCAGATACGTGGCCGCCAGCTTCTTGATTTCCGGCGAGAACGTGGCCGAGAACAGCAGCGTCTGACGTTCCTTCGGCAGAAGATTCAGGATGCGCTGGAGATCGGGCAGAAAGCCCATGTCCAGCATGCGGTCGGCCTCGTCGAGCACGAGCATCTGCACCTGGCCGAGATTCACCGTTTTTTGCTGCACGTGATCGAGCAGACGGCCCGGCGTAGCGATCAGGATTTCGACGCCGCGCCGCAACGCGTCGGACTGCGGATTCATGTCGACGCCGCCGAACACGACCGTGCTGCGCAGCGGCGTGTGCTTGGAGTAGGTCTGCACGTTGGCGGCGACCTGGTCGGCGAGTTCGCGCGTCGGCGTGAGCATCAGCGCGCGCACCGGATGGCGTGCGGGCGAGGCGCTCGTGTTGGCGCTCGGCAAAAGGCGCTGGATGATCGGCAGCGAGAAGCTCGCGGTCTTGCCGGTGCCGGTCTGCGCGGCGCCCATGACATCGCGGCCGGCGAGAACGACGGGGATCGCCTGCGCCTGAATCGGCGTGGGCGTGGTGTAGCCGGACTCGCGCACCGCTTTCAGGATGTCGGCGGACAAACCGAACTGGTCGAACGTCGGCGCAGCGGCGTGTGCGGTGGACGTGTTCGTGGCGACGGAATCGGACATGGTAACTATAGTGGCTTTCGCTAAAGTGCCGCTGGATGCGGCGCGCGTAAAAAATCGGTCGGGTCGTTCGGTCGATCGTCGCGATCGGTTGCTTACGCGGATGGGTTTCATTGGCGCACACGGCGCATCGGTCAGGCGCAAAGTGCGCGCGCTGGACGGGGGCGGCCGGTCGATCGAGCATCGCGCGTCCGCTCATTTGCTCGTTTCGATTCGCAAGCCCGCGCTCCGATGGAACACGGCTTCGATGACGCCTTCAAGGCACGCGGCATCGCTCGATTCGCCGAGCGGCGGCGCGCCCGAGGCCCGCGCACCGCTCGAGCCGGCATCGAACGGCGATGCCGGAAAAGTTCGGAATTCGGTCCGGCGGCAATTTTCACAGCCAGAAAGCCGCACATTGTAGCACCGCGCGCCGAAGCGCTCCGGCGACACAACGGCGCGCCCGGACGCCGGGCCGGGATGCCGCGCCTACTTCTTGCGCGCCTCGCAGTCCGCGAGCAGCGGCGGCGAATCCTTCGCGGCCATCTCGTCGTACAGGTTGGCCTGCGGACCCTTGGTCCACCACGTGTACTGATCGGCGACGTATTTCGCGCCGGATCCCGCGACCACGTTGACGAACAACAGCTTGCGCCCATCGACGGTCAGCGCCGCGAAGCTCTGATGATTGCGCGCATTCGTGTACTGGACCGACACGCTTTTGCCGCCCTTGCAGTCGTAGCGGGTGGTTTGCGTCGAAGCGGTCTGGATCTGCGGCACGGTGAGCGGCATCGCGAGCGCCGTCTGCGCGACGAGCGACGCGAGCGTCAGTGCGATTGATTTCTTCATCATTCGATTCGCAAGGTATTCGATGTCGATGCGGGCGCCAACGGTCAGGGATCGATGACGTCCGCGCACGCGTCGGTCGGCGCCGCTGCAACATGGCCGACGACCGGCACGATCTTCAGCCCCGCCGACGCGATCCGGCACGGCGCTGCGGCAAGTCCGCAGCCAGAGAGTCCGAAGGACACCGCGACGAAGGCTGCCACCACTTTCCATTTCACTTTCTTGCTCCCGCCCGCGCCGAACGCCGTTCACCTGACCGAAACCGGCCTCACCTTCGACGCCGCGAGCTTCGCGCGCTCGCGCGCCTCGTCGGTGTCGGCGCCCGTCGCGAGCGCGACGCCCATGCGGCGCTTCACGAAGCTCTCCGGTTTGCCGAAGAGCCGCAGATCCGCGCCGGGCACGGCGAGCGCTTCGGCGACACCCTCGAACGCGATGCCGGTCTCGTCCAGCCCGCCGTAGATCACGGCCGACGCGCCGGGCGTGCGCAAAGCGGTATCGACGGGCAAGCCGAGGATCGCACGCGCATGCAGTTCGAACTCGGAGAAACGCTGCGTCGCGAGCGTGACGAGGCCGGTGTCGTGCGGACGCGGGCTCACTTCCGAGAACCAGACGTCGTCGCCGCGCACGAAGAGCTCGACGCCGAAAAGCCCGCGTCCGCCGAGCGCGGTCACCACTTTCGCGGCGACATCGCGCGCCTTTTCGAGCGCTGCCGGGCTCATCGCCTGCGGCTGCCACGACTCGACATAATCGCCCGCAACCTGCACATGACCGATCGGATCGCAGAAGTACGTTTGCGTCGCGCCGTTCGCGGGATCCGCCGCGCGCACGGTGAGCTGAGTGATTTCGTATTCGAAGTCGATGAAGCCCTCGACGATCACGCGTCCGCGATTCACGCGACCGCCCGCCATCGCGTAGTTCCATGCCGGCTCGACGTCCGCGTCGCTCCTGAGCACCGACTGCCCTTTCCCCGACGACGACATCACGGGTTTCACGACGCACGGAAAACCGATCTCCGCGATCGCCGCCTTCATCTCGTCGAGCGATTGCGCGAACGCATAGGGCGAGGTCGGCAAACCCAGTTCCTCGGCGGCGAGACGCCGGATGCCTTCGCGATTCATCGTGAGTTGCGTGGCGCGGGCCGTAGGGATGACGGTCGCGAGTCCCGCCGCTTCGATATCGGCGAGGGCTTCGGTCGCGATCGCCTCGATTTCGGGCACGATCAGATGCGGCGCTTCCTTTTCGACGAGCGCGCGCAGCGCGGCGGCGTCGGTCATGTCGATCACGTGCGCGCGATGCGCGACCTGATGCCCCGGCGCGTTCGCGTAGCGATCGACCGCGATCACCTCGACACCCAGCCGCTGCAGCGCGATGATCACTTCCTTGCCGAGTTCGCCCGCGCCGAGCAGCATCACGCGCGTGGCGTCGGGGGACAGCGGCGTGCCGATGCGCATGGCGCCGGCGCGGAGTGGATCGGTCTGCATGGGTGCTCCAGAATCGAATCGGATGATGAGGCCAATAAAGCGCAGTGCGGCGAATTGGCCGCGATGTTAACACGCAGCGCCGACGCCGGCACTTTGCCGTCCGGTCTATTGACACGCGAACGCGCATCGGAATTCCCCGCGCATTTCTGGTGGACGAACGCCCCTGCGAAGCGCGGCCGATCATTTTGTTGCATCCGGGTGCTAGACAAAGTGTAGGACGCGTGCGATACCCTTACGGTTTCGCCAGCTTCAGGATCATCGATGCCCACGCACCTCTTTCGCGCGCTCACGCTTCGTTCGCCGCGCTCATCGTCCGGTTTCCTGTCGCGCAAGGATGCGCGTTCGCTGGTTTCCCGCGCGTGCTCGCTCGTCGTCGCGGCGAGTGTCGTCGCCGGCTGCGCGATGCCGAAGCACACCGATGCGAGCGCCCCGCCCACCGATCCCTATAATGCCGCCGCCACGCAATTGCTCGACGACACGCAATGGGTCCTCACGGGCTGGACGGACGCGAGCGGCCAGCCGCGCGCCGTGCCGCACGCGGGCGAGAACAACGCCCAGCCGCTCACGCTCGATTTCTCCACCGCGAACGGCCGCCGCCAGGCGAGCGGCTTTTCGGGCTGCAACCGCTTCGCCGGCGCGTACGAACTGAAGAACGGCAAGCTCACGTTCGGCCCGCTCGCCGGCACGCGCATGGCGTGCGTATCGGGTGCGGGGGCCGCGCTGGAGCGGCCGTATCTCGACGCGCTCGCGCATATCGCGAAAAGCGGCGTGCAGATGAATCTGCCTCAATCGCTGCAACTGACGCTCGACGACGGCCAGGTGCTGACCTTCGCGCCGCGCGCGAAGTGATGTGTTGCGTACTTGCGGCACGCGCGTCGTGCACGCACGGCACGCCGCGGCACCCGTTAAACTGCTCGATCGAGCAGCCCGGCCGTCAGGCGATACCGGCGCAGCCGGGCAGCAGTCTCAATCGTTTCACCCATCATTGATTCAATCTCAAGCATGCACATGGTAGTTCTCGGCTGGTTCGGTGCATCGGTCGTCTGGTTCCTTCCGCTCTTCTGGCGCATCGTCAAGCAGGCGCTGCCGGGCGGCGCGGGCGTGCGCGGCCCGGGCACGATCCGTCTCTGGCTCGGCTTCGTCGCGGTATTGCTCGCAAGCAGCACGCTCGAAGGCGCGCTCGCCCATTCGCTCGAAGCGCAGGCGGACATCAATCGCTGCGGACGCGCGCTCGCCACGGCGCTGACCGGGCCGGCGCATCTGGCCGGCGCGGGCGCGATCGCGGCGATCGTGCTCGCAATCTTCCTGCCCTGGCTGATCGAATTCAGCTGGCGTTCGGTGCTCGCGTGGGCGGACGAGGCGTTCGGCTTCGGCCTGCCGCAAAGCTGGATCACGCCGCGCGAGCGCGAAAGCGAGCCGCGGCAAAGCTCGCCCGGCCGTGACAAGCCGCGTGACAAGGCCGCCAGCTGGTTCGAGCGCCGCGCCCGTGCGAAAGCCGCGCGCGACTCGCAGGAACGCGCGCATCGCAACGAACGTTTCGATGCGCCGGCGTCGCGCACGTCGCCCGACGAGCCGACGCTCGGTCTGCCGACGGGCCCCCGCAGCAGCCGTTATCAGCGGCCGACCGCGTGGCGTCCGCCTTCGACAAGCAAAAGCGCTGCCAGCCGCACGGTCGCGGCCGCCGCGAACGCCGTCGCCACCGCCGAGGCCTATGCCAAACGCCCCGCATTCGAGGCGGCGGGCGTCGCGCGTCCGGTCACGCAGATCGAGCCGGTCGCGCCCGCGAACTGGTTGAATTCGTCCGGACCGTCGGCGAATCGCGAGGCGCGCACGCCGTTCGCACCGCGTCAGGCGGCTGCGTTCGAGCCGTCGGGTTCGGGCTTGCGAGCTTCCGTCGCCGTCGACAAGCCGCGCGCTCAGACTTCGCCGACGCCCGCGCCTCGCATGGATCGCCCGCGCGACCCGGTGACCTCGATGTCCGCGCAACGGTCATCGGGGGTGGCGAGCGTGTCCACGTCCGTCGCCGCGAGTGCGGGCGCTTCCCGCACGCCGCCTCAGCCGCACGCGCCGCAAGGCTTCCGACGTGCGCCCGCGCGGCCGGCCTCGGTCGCCACGACGCGCGAATTCACGCCCGCCCCGCTCACCGCTCCCACGTTCTCGCGCCCGGCCGCGCCGCTCGGACCGCCTACTGTGCCGCCCGCGCCCGATGCGATTCAGGCGACGCTGCGCTCCATCGAAGAAAAAACCGCGATGTGGACGTCGCTCGCCGGCGCGAGTCTCGCTCGCGGCCACGTGGCGATGGCACGGTCCGCGCAGCCGGACGTGGCGTCGAGCGCCGAGGCGTCGGAGCTGGCGAGCGCCGACGAAGGCATCGTCGAACACGCGGGGGAAGCGCGCATCGAGCAGCAAGCCCGACCGTCCGTGGAAATGCAGGAAAACGAGGCGCGTATCGAGCCGCCGCTGATCGATGCGCACGTGATCGCGCCCGCCCTCGTCGAGCCGCCGCCGCTTCTCGAAATGCGTCTGCCCGAGCCGCCGGCCGTCGAGCCCACGGCCGTCGAGCCCGCCGCGCCGCAGGCAACCGACGCGAGCGAAGCGGAAATCGAAGAAAGCGCACCGCAAGAGCCGCCGCGAATCGCATTGCCGTCCGAGCCTCCTCTGCCCGGCTCGAACGAGATAGCGGAGCCTGCGCCCACAGCGCGACCGCATGAGCCAGAGCAGGACTTGCGCGAACTCGCGCAAACGCCGCCGTGGCTGGATGCGCCCGATTCGAGCGAAGAGCACGACCACGTCGTCCCCCCTGCCCCACCGCTTCTGCGGATCGTCGACGAGCAGGACGACACGCTCGAAACGCCTGCGCAAGCGTCGGAGGAACCGTCCCTCGACGAGCGCCAGGTCGCGGGCGACGAATTCGCGTCGTCATCGAACATCGTGCGCTTTCCGGGCTTTGCGGCCGCGCCGGTCGCACCGGTCACTCCGCCGCCCGTCGCCGTTTCGGCTGTGAATCCGCCGAGCGCGACACCGCCAGCACCGCCCTCCTCGCCCGAGCCACGCGCACCGGTACGCGGCTTAGCGGGGACCGAATTCGAATTCCACGCACCGCACGCGTCGGCGGTGGAACTGCCGACGCTCGATCTGCTCGAGCCCGCGTCCGGCGAAATCGAACCGGTCTCCGAGGAACGTCTGAACGAAACCGGTCAACTGATCGAGCAGCGCCTTCAGGAATTCAAGGTGCCGGTGACGGTCGTCGGCGCGTCCGCGGGCCCGGTCATCACGCGCTTCGAAGTCGAGCCGGCGCTCGGCGTGCGCGGCAGCCAGATCGTCGGGCTGATGAAGGATCTGTCGCGCGGTCTCGGCCTCACGTCGATTCGCGTCGTCGAGACGATTCCCGGCAAGACCTGCATGGGCCTGGAGCTGCCGAATCCGAAGCGTCAGATGATCCGCCTGTCGGAGATTCTGGAGGACGACGTTTATCGTGCGTCGAAGTCGAATCTGACCATCGCGATGGGCAAGGACATCATCGGCAATCCGGTCGTGACGGATCTCGCGAAGGCGCCGCACATGCTCGTCGCGGGCACGACGGGCTCGGGCAAGTCGGTCGCGATCAACGCGATGATCCTTTCGCTGCTCTACAAGGCGAAGCCCGAGGATGTGCGCCTCATCATGATCGATCCGAAGATGCTGGAGCTTTCCGTCTACGAAGGCATTCCGCATCTGCTCGCGCCGGTCGTCACCGACATGAAGCTCGCGTCGAACGCGCTCAACTGGTGCGTCGGCGAGATGGAGAAGCGCTACCGGCTGATGTCGGCGGTCGGCGTGCGCAATCTGCAGGGCTTCAACCAGAAGATCCGCAACACCGAAGCCGCGGGCAAGAAGCTGACGAACCCGTTCTCGCTCACGCCCGACGCGCCCGAGCCGCTCGCCACGCTGCCGCTCATCGTCGTGGTCATCGACGAGCTCGCGGACCTGATGATGGTCGCCGGCAAGCAGATCGAGCAGTTGATCGCGCGTCTTGCGCAAAAGGCGCGCGCGGCCGGCATCCATCTGATTCTCGCGACGCAGCGGCCCTCGGTGGACGTGATCACCGGCCTCATCAAGGCGAACATTCCGACGCGCGTGGCGTTCCAGGTGTCGTCGAAGATCGATTCGCGCACGATCCTCGACCAGATGGGCGCGGAATCGCTGCTCGGCGCGGGCGACATGCTGTTCCTGCCGCCCGGCACCGGCTATCCGCAGCGCGTGCACGGCGCGTTCGTCGCGGACGACGAAGTGCATCGCGTGGTCGAGCATCTGAAGCAGTTCGGCGAGCCGGAGTACGAGGAAGGCATTCTCTCCGGTCCGACGGGCGAAGGCGGCGGCACGCAGGACCTGTTCGGCGATACGCCCGATGCCGAAGCCGATCCGCTCTACGACGAAGCCGTTGCGTTCGTCGTGCGCTCGCGGCGCGCGTCGATTTCGTCGGTGCAGCGGCAATTGCGCATCGGCTATAACCGCGCGGCGCGGCTCGTCGAGCAGATGGAAGCGGCCGGCCTCGTCTCGCCGATGGGCAACAACGGCAACCGCGAAGTGCTCGCGCCGCCCGGCCCGGCCGAGTGAGCGTCACCAGAGCCGCAGGCGGCGCAAGAGAAAGATCGTGATGGCGGCACAGCACGCCATCACGCCGACCACGATCCAGAACGACGCCGGGTCCTTCGTGCCCGGCAGGCCGGCCACGTTCATGCCGAAGATGCCCGTCACGAGCGTCGCGGGCAGCAGCAACGCGGACATGATCGCGAGCCACAGCAGCTTGCGGTTGATGTCCTCCGAGAGCGCCGCGGCGATTTCATCCTGCAACAGCTTCGCGCGCTCGTAGAGCCCTTCCAGACCGCCGCCCAGCCCGTTCAAGACCTGAATCGCCTGCACGAGCGCTTCCATCGAGCGCGGTTCGGCCCATTCGAGCTTGCGCAGGACGAGTTGCGTCAGCGCGTTGCGCTCGGGATCGATGAACCGCTTCACCTCCACGATGCGCCGCCTCGCCTCCCCGAGCGCCGCGCGGCATTTCGAATGGCCGCCCTCCAGCACGCTTTCCTCGACATCGTCGAGGCAGTCGCCGATTTCGTCGATACGATCCGCGAACGTGTCGTTCAGCGCGCGGATGAGGCCCGCGAAGAGATCGACGGTATCGCGGAAGATCGCGCCTTCGAGCACCGCGTGACGCAGCCGGTCGGTCGATTGCAGCGGCCGCGCGCGCACCGTGATCATGCGATGCTTGTCGACGTAGAAGCGCAGCGCGCCGGTCGCGCGGTTCGCTTCGCGCGTATCGGGCGCGGCGGCATCCGGCGTCTTCGCGACGAGCTCCAGATCCGCGACGACGCCGTACATGAAGTTCGTTCCGATATGCACCCGCGGGCGCTTGTCCTCGCCGTTCAGGAACTCGCGTGCGACATCGGGCATCGACGTGACGCCTTCGAGCCAGCCTTCTACGGCGTCGTCGTTCGCGGACAGATGCAGCCAGGTCGGGCCATCGCCCGCAACGGCTTCGCGCGCCTCGTCCCAGGTCAGCCGCAGCGCCTCGCCGCCGGCGAAGCTGAACGCGCTGATGAATCCCGGCGGCGCCGGCTCGCTACGCTTGGTCGGACGCTCGCGGGCGTCGAATGTGTGAGTCGTGTTCAATCTCGCTTCCCTGCTATTACCTTTCTGTTTTCTCAGTACACCTTTCAGTCGAATACGAGTGAGAGGCGCTGAAAAAATATCGTACTAGAACTCGTAGCGTCCCCAGAAGAACGCGACATCGCCCTTGTTGATGCCCGGTATGCGCGGGATGAACGTCGCCATCACCGATGCGCGCTGATAGCGCACGGAGCCGATCGGCAGCGCGACAGGCACCGGCAAATAATGGGCGATGTCGCTGCGCGCCGTGAAGCCCGCGAAATACCCGCCGCCGACCGACAAGCCGCCGAGCACCGGCGTGGTGTACCACTGCCGCGCGTAGCCGCCGATCGGCTGGATGTGCTTGTGGGAATCGAGAAACGCGAACGCGAACAGGATGTCCTGATTGCCGTTCGCGTCGGTCCAGTGCTTGCCGGCGCCGCCGCCCCACGAATTCGAGTTGAGGTGGCTGGTGTCGTCGTAACCGTCGATATGCCAGCCGTAGCCCGTCAGGTACAGGTCCCACGTGCCCTCGTGCGCGACGCGCATCACGCGCGCGCACGCCGCCGACATCCAGTCTCGCTTGTAGTCGCATTCCTTGTCGTCCGCGTGGGCTGCGAGCGGCGCGCACAACATCGAAACCGTGACCGCCTTGACCAATGTCTTTTTCATCGTCGCCGGATCGCGTGTCGCTCTGTGGGTCGCGGCTCATCGGCCGCGCTCTGCCCCTTCGGTCAACGCGTCACGAGGGCGATACGAACTTGAAATCGACCGGTGAGCCGATCGACAGCCGTTTCGGGTCCGACGCGAGCTCGCCTGTTTGCGGATCGCGGCGGAAGAAGTACGCACTGTCGCTTTCCTGATTGCCGACGATGAGCCAGCGCCCGGTCGGATCGATCGCGAATTCGCGCGGCGTCTTGCCGAGCGTCGGATAGCGCTTGACGAGCTTCAGATGGCCGTTGCCCGGATCGACCGAAAACTGGACGAGCTCGTTCGCGTCGCCCCGGTTGGTAGCGTAGAGAAAGCGGCCGTCCGGCGACAAATGAATCGCGCCGCCGCCGATCTTCCCTCTGAAGCCCGGCGCGATCATCGACGCTGTCTGGACTTGCGTGAGATTGCCGTCGCGATAGTCGAAAACGAGCACCGATGCGTTCAGCTCGGTCGTCAGATACGCGTGCTTGCCGCTCGCGTCGAAGATCAGATGGCGCGGCCCGGAGCCCGGCTTGATCGGCGCGTAGCGCGCTTCGGTTGGGCCGAAGAGGCCGCGGCTCGAGGCGGACGGATCGGGCGTGTAGCGATAGGCGAATACCTTGTCGACGCCGAGATCCTGCGCGAACAGATACTTGCCGTCGGGCGAGAACACGGTCGAGTGAACGTGCGAATTGTCCTGCCGTCCCTTCACCGGGCCGCCGCCCTCGTGATGCACGGTGAGCACCGAATTGCCCACGTGGCCGTCGGAAGAAAGCGGGAAGACCGCGAAGCTGCCGCCCGGATTGGACGCGACGGAATAGTTGGCGGTCAGCAGATATTTGCCATCGGGCGAGATCGCGAGATAGCACGGATCATTGCCGTCCGACGAAACGCGATTGAGAAAGCTCAACTGGCCGCTCGCGCGGTCGAAGCGAAAGGCGCTCACGCCGCCGCGTTGCGTCGGCGGGCCGTTGTCGCCGGGCAATTCGTTCACTGCATACACGTAATTCCGGTCCCGGCTCACCACGAGATACGACGGATTCACCGTCTGCGCCGACGCGATGCGGGACAGTTCGCCACTGCCCGTGTCGAAGCGATAGACATAGATGCCTTCGCTCTTGCCGCCGCCCGTGTAGGTGCCGATGAGCAGATCGTAGACCTCGCCGCTCGCCGCCGTGCTCATGCTTGCCGCGCCGCTCGCGGCGCCAGGCGCGGCGGGCGCGGAAGCCGTTTGCGCGAATGCCTGCGTCGCCGCCAGCGACAACATCAGCGCGACGCCCTTCGCCCATGCGACGGGCCTGATGCGCATCGGGCGCGCGTCTTGCAATATGGGCATGAGCGAATTCGCGCCGCGGGGATGGCTCGGGTGCATGAAACCTCCTCATCGTCTCTTTGATGCTTGTTATCGGGAGCGACGCGCGGATCCGCCGACATCGCAAGGCCCAAGGACGTGCGGGAGCAAATTCCGCTCCAATCGACGCGACCGCCATCTCGATCGATGCGGCTCGCAACCAAGATACACGCAGGACGGGCCAACCGACACGATTCGAACCAACAACAGGAGTTGCCGCGATGACTATCCACCTGAGCCTTGCCCCATTGGTCTCCCTGATCGCCGGGATCCTCATTCTCATCATGCCGCGGTTGCTGAACTTCATCGTCGCGATCTATCTGATCGTGATCGGGCTGATCGGCTTGTTCGGAATGGGATCGGCCCATTTCTGACAGGCGCGCGACAGTCGTTGTGACGCCGATTCGCCCCGGCGGTTCCGCGGATGAGTGGATGTGCGAACGCACGCGCACAGGTCGTCCCGTGCGCGTGCTCAAAGTGTCACGACCTGATCTTGTCAGCCGTTCGCGAGTTGATCGAGGCGCAGGCGTCCCTGCAACGACAACGCGCCGACCGAGACGCCGTTGGCGCCGAAGCTGTACCGGCTGAAGCAGTCCCGCTCGGTGAGAAAGGCGGCGGCGGTTTCCATCGCATTGCGCGACAGGCCGAGGCGTTTGTGATCGAGCGCGAGCAGCATCTCGGCGTCGGAGACGCGGCTCGCCGCGGACAGTATCGCGATGCAGTCGGCTTTCGACGGATAGAGCATGGGGTTCCGTTCCTCGAAAACACTACGTTGGGGACCGGCGAGACCTCGCGCGAAGCGCCTGCATTGACCCGCGCGCGGAACGACCGGGAACATGCATGAAAGACAAATGAAAGAAAACGAAGTTCAACCGCGAGGATGCGACGGCCTTTCACGAAACTTCATTCTAAACATCAGTCGAATGTTTCTTCAATGGCGCGATCGGCGCATTGCCTGCGCTTTCAGCCGGTGCGTCCTGAGCGCGCGGCCCGATTTTCTGCTTGTTGCGAACGATTGCGGCAGAATGCGGCCAGAAAGCATGCGTGGCGTCCCCTCGTCTTCTTTGCCCGACGTTACGCTTCGCTCGGGGCGCGCCGCGTCCCGAATCTTTTGCTCAACCCGCGGCGCGTTCGATTCGGCCCGCGCCGCCAGCAGGAAGATGTTCGCTTATGCCAGCACTGATCGAAGACTATGCGATGGTCGGCGACGGCCACACCGCAGCCCTCATTTCCCGCGACGGCTCCGTCGACTGGCTCTGTTGGCCGCGTTTCGACTCCGGCGCGTGCTTTGCCGCGCTGCTCGGCACGCCGGAGCACGGCCGATGGCTCATCGCGCCCGAGATGCCCGACGGCGAGGCGCCCGTCATCACGCGCCGCTATCGCGAGGACACGCTGGTCCTCGAAACGGATTTCGAAACGCCGCAAGGCGCCGTGACGATCGTCGACTTCATGCCTTTGCGCAACGGTCACTCCGAGCTCGTGCGCATCGTGATCGGCCGGCGCGGCACGGTGCGCATGAAGATGGAACTGGTGCTGCGTTTCGATTACGGCTCGGCCGTGCCCTGGGTCAGCCGTCTGCCCGACGACAGCGGCATTCGCGCGATCGCCGGTCCGGATCTCGCGGTGCTGCGCACGCCCGTCGATCTCGTCGGCGAAAACATGCACACGACCGCCTGCTTCGACGTGAGCGCGGGCGAGCGCGTGCCCTTCTCGCTGTGCTATTCGCAGTCGCACTTGCGTCTGCCCCACGCGTCCGATCCGCATACGCAACTCGCGCGCACCGAGAACCATTGGCGCGAATGGTCGGGGCAAAGCGAGCTCAACGGCCGCTGGGCCAGCGCGATCCGGCGCTCGCTCATCACGCTCAAGGCGCTCGCCTACGAGCCGACGGGCGGCATCGTCGCAGCGCCGACGACCTCGCTGCCGGAGCAGCTCGGCGGCACGCGCAACTGGGACTATCGCTACTGCTGGCTGCGCGATGCGACCATCACCCTGCTCGCGATGATGCGCGGCGGCTACTACGACGAAGCCCGCGCCTGGCGTGCGTGGCTGGGCCGCGTGATGGCGGGGTCGCCGTCGCAGATTCAGATCATGTACGGCATCGCAGGCGAGCGCCGCCTGCCCGAATGGGAGATCGCGTGGCTGCCGGGCTACGAGGGCGCGGCGCCGGTGCGGATCGGCAACGGCGCGGTCGATCAGTTGCAGCTCGACGTCTACGGCGAAGTGATGAACGCGCTGCACCTCGCGCGCATCGGCGGCCTGCAGAGCGACGAAACCGCATGGTCGATCCAGTGCGCCATGCTGCAACACCTCGACACGATCTGGGAACAACCCGACGAAGGCATCTGGGAAGTGCGTGGCGGAAAGCAACACTTCACGTTCTCGAAGGTGATGGCGTGGGTCGCGTACGACCGCGCGATCAAATCGGCGGAAAAGTTCGAACTGCCTGGTCCGATCGACCACTGGCGCGAGATGCGCGCACGCATCCGCGCCGAGGTGCTGAAGAAGAGCTGGAATCCGGCGCTGAACTCCTTCACGCAGGCCTACGGCAGCGATGCGCTCGACGCGAGCCTGCTGCTCATCCCTTTGCTCGGATTTTTGCCGCCAAAAGATCCGCGAGTGACCGGAACCGTACATGCGATCGAGACCAAATTGACGCACGATGGGCTGGTGAAGCGTTACCACACCGCGGAAGTCGCGGATGGGTTGCCGCCCGGAGAAGGCACGTTTCTGGCTTGTAGCTTCTGGCTGGTCGACAATCTGGCGCTTCAGGGCCGGAACGACGAAGCGCACCAGATGTTCGAGCGCCTCGTGGGTCTCGCCAACGACGTCGGGCTGCTGGCCGAGGAGTACGACACGGTGGCGAAGCGCATGGTCGGGAATTTCCCGCAGGCCTTCACCCACGTGGCGCTGGTGCACACCGGGATGAACTTGATGCGTCACGAAGAAGAGATGGCGAAGGCGACCGGGCAGCCATCCGGCTCGGGAGATCACGCCGAAGCGGAGGCTCAGGCCGAGATCGACGCCGCCGAAGGAAAGTCTTAAATCTCTGTTTTGTTTGGCGAAATTAGGGTTTTAACGGTAATATTGGTGCAATGCACAAAATGTAAGATACCAAGATGTGTTGTTTCCAAGCTGGTAAATCCGCCCGATCAGTTGAATTGAATGTTTAATGGGCAGAAAATCTTGCCTCGGCTCAAGCTTCATCAGCCACGAGTCGATAACGCTCAGGCCGCAACACGGAAAAACTTGCAGGACGCATCGCAGGAAAGACAGTGCCCCGGCAGCATGACGACAGCCCGTCGCGCTGCCGGGGATCATCGAATGCCGTTGAAGCTCATCGCCGGATGCTTTGCCGGGATCAACGGGCGTACCGGTTTCCACCGGAGTTACTGGGGCAACCATGCTCTATCAAATTCACGAATTTCAGCGAGCCATGCTGTCTCCCCTCACAGCATGGGCACAGGCCGCATCCAAGTCGTTTGTCAACCCGGCCAGTCCGCTCGCCTACGTGCCGGGTTCGAGCCGTCTCGCCGCGGGTTACGAATTGCTCTACCGGCTCGGCAAGGACTACGAGAAGCCCGAGTTCAATCTCCATCAGATCGTCAAGGACGGTCATAACATTCCGATCGTTGAACAGACGGTGATCGAAAAGCCGTTCTGCCGCCTGCTGCGCTTCAAGCGCTTCGCGGACGACAGCGCGACCGTCACCAAGCTGAAGAACGAGCCGATCGTGCTCGTGTGCGCGCCGCTCTCGGGCCACCATTCGACGCTTTTGCGCGACACGGTGAAAACGCTGCTGCAGGATCACAAGGTCTACATCACCGACTGGATCGACGCGCGCATGGTGCCGATCGAGAACGGCCCGTTCCATCTGGACGATTACGTCGAATACATCCAGGAGTTCATCCGCCACATCGGCGCGAAGGATCTGCACGTGATCTCGGTGTGTCAGCCGACCGTGCCGGTGCTCGCGGCCATTTCGCTGATGGCGAGCCGCGGCGAAGACACGCCGCGCACGATGACGATGATGGGCGGCCCGATCGACGCGCGCCGCAGCCCCACGTCCGTCAACTCGCTCGCGAACGAGCACTCGTACGAGTGGTTCGAGAACAACGTCATCTACACGGTGCCGGCGAACTATCCGGGCGTCGGACGCAAGGTGTATCCGGGCTTCCTGCAGCATGCGGGTTTCGTCGCGATGAATCCTGAGCGCCATCTGACGGCCCATTGGGACTTCTATCAAAATCTGCTGCGCGGCGACGATGAAGACGCCGAGCAACATCGCCGTTTCTACGACGAATACAACGCCGTGCTCGACATGGCCGCCGAGTATTACCTCGAGACGATCCGCGTCGTCTTCCAGGAATTCCGGCTTGCCGAGGGCACGTGGGAAGTCAACGACGAACTCGTGCGTCCGCAGGACATCGAGCACACCGCCCTTTTCACGATCGAAGGCGAGCTCGACGATATCTCCGGCAGCGGCCAGACGCGCGCCGCACACGATCTGTGCACCGGCATCCCGGCGAAACACAAGCGGCATTTCACGGCGGAGAAGGCGGGTCACTACGGCATTTTCTCGGGGCGCCGCTGGCGCACGATGGTGTATCCGCAATTGCGCGAGTTCATTCTCGAGCACGACAAAACGCCGAAGACGGAAGCGGTGCCCGCGTAAGCGAGCGCCTGGACCAGTTTCATCGCAGCAAACGAAACCGTCGCGCCTTGCAGAAGGCGCGACGGTTTTTCTTTGGACAGCGCGTGCGGCAGCGTTGAATCAGCGACGTGTCAGATACGCCAGCAGCAATTCGGTATTCATCCGCACGATCTGCTCGCGCTGCACTTGCTCGCTGAAGTCGAGGCCGAACGTCGCCTCGAGCGTGAAGCGGTTCGAGACGATGTAATAGCCAAGTCCCGACAGGATGATGTAGAACTTGAGCGGATCGACGTCGGTGCGAAACAATCCGGCTTTCTGTCCGCGATCGAGAATGGCCGTCAGCGTCGTGACGATGGGCGAAATGAGTTCGCGGATTCGATTCGATCCTTTGATATATCTCGCCTCATGCAGATTTTCATTATTGATGAGGCGCAGCAATTCCGGATGATCGCGATAGTAATCCCAGACGAAATGCGCAAGCCGCGTCATCGCTTCGATGGGCGCGATGCCGTCGAGTTCGAGCGTTCGCTCGGCATCGACGAGCGCAGACAGCGCATGTTCGAGCACGGCGGTGAATAACTGCTCCTTGCTACCGAAGTAGTAATAGAGCATGCGTTCATTGGTCTCCGCCCGGCGCGCAATCTGATCGACGCGGGCGCCGAACAGGCCGCCGGCCGCGAATTCTTCTGCGGCGGCAAGCAAGATACGGCGCCGGGTGCCTTCAGGATCTCTTTTGATTTTCGGCTGATTCATGGTGGCATGACTCGGGAGCCGCGTTGCCGGATTAGCGTCACGCGGCCCGCATTGGGGTACATGACGTGAACGGGCGCTGCCCATGGTTATTGGGAAACACCGTCCTGCGGTCAAACGGAAAAGCGCTTCGATTATGCGCACATCGAACGACATTGGCAATTGGGATTGAAAGCCATTCGGCGCGACTGGCGATGACTTCGGCGATAATGTCGAAAAGCCGAGCGTGCGCCCGCCGAGCGGGACGCGCGCCGAACAGGCAGCGTGCGGTCGTCGTGGATGCCGAAGCGTTTTCTTCGCATCGGGCGTGATCACATCGACGATCTTCGCCGACGCTGCGCCAGTCCCCAAGGCATCCTCGCAATCCCTCGTGACCGCAACCTTTTCCAAGACGCTCGCGGAGCGCATAGAAGACCTGCTGCCGCAGACGCAATGCACCAAGTGCGGCTATCCCGCCTGCCGGCCGTATGCCGAGGCCATCGCCGCCGGCGAGGCGAACTACAACCAGTGCCCGCCGGGCGGCGCCCAAGGCGTCGCGCGATTGGCGGCGCTGCTCGGCAAGCCCGATATTCCTCTCGATACGACGCACGGCGCGGAGCGCGCGCGGCCCGTTGCCGTGATCGACGAGAACGTGTGCATCGGTTGCACGCTGTGCATGCAGGCGTGCCCGGTCGATGCGATCGTCGGCGCGGCCAAGCAGATGCACACGGTCATCGCCGAGCTGTGCACCGGCTGCGATCTGTGCGTGCCGCCCTGCCCGGTCGATTGCATCGCGATGGTGCCCGTGACCGGCGAACGCACCGGCTGGGACGCGTGGAGTCAGGAAGCAGCCGATGCGGCGCGCGCGCGGCACGATCGCCGAGTCGCGCGTCTCGAACGCGAGCGAGCGGCGGCCCAGGCGCGGGCGAGCGCGCGTCAGGCGGCGCGCGCCGCGCAAGCGGAGCAACCCGCGCCGGAAACGCCGCACACGCAATCTTCGGGCGACGATCCGGAAGCGAAGAAGCGCGCGATCATTCAGGCCGCGCTTGAACGCGCACGCAAAAAGAAGGAAGAGATGGCGCAGCTCGGCTCGGGTCCGA
This sequence comes from Caballeronia sp. J97, assembly GCF_905220305.1. Classification (NCBI taxonomy): domain Bacteria; kingdom Pseudomonadati; phylum Pseudomonadota; class Betaproteobacteria; order Burkholderiales; family Burkholderiaceae; genus Caballeronia; species Caballeronia sp. J97. Next base: position 624,622 of record NZ_CAJMZL010000001.1, read on the forward strand.
AAAACACGGATCACGTGAGCGCGGCGGTGCAGGCGCAGATCGACGAAGCGGAAGCGCGCCGTCGCCGTCTGGGCCTGACGGACGACCAGAACGCGCCTCGATCCGACGAAGGCGACAAACCCGCGTGAGAACGGACATCGAACCATGAACGCCACGAAGCGCCGCGCCATCTACGAGACCTTGCAGAGCCTGAACCCTCACCCGACGACCGAGCTCGAATACACGACGCCGTTCGAACTGCTGATCGCCGTGATGCTCTCCGCGCAGGCCACCGATGTCTCCGTCAACAAGGCGATGCGCAAGATGTTTCCCGTCGCCGATACGCCGGCGGCGGTGCTGGCGCTCGGCGAGGAAGGCGTGTCGGAGTACATCCGCACGATCGGGTTGTATCGCACGAAGGCCAAGAACGTGATCGCGACGTGCCGCATTCTCACCGACCAGTACGGCGGCGAGGTGCCGGACAGCCGCGAGGCGCTCGAAGCGCTGCCGGGCGTCGGCCGCAAAACCGCGAACGTCGTATTGAACACGGCGTTCGGGCAACCGGCGATCGCCGTCGATACCCACATCTTCCGCGTCGCGAATCGCACGGGGCTCGCGCCCGGCAAGGACGTGCGCGCTGTCGAAACCGCACTGGAGAAGTTCACGCCGAAGGAATTCCTGCACGACGCGCATCACTGGCTGATCCTGCACGGACGCTACGTCTGCAAGGCGCGCGTGCCGCAATGCTGGCATTGCGCGATCGAGCCGCTTTGCGAATATCGGCCGAAGACGCCCGCGCCGGTCGAATGAACATGGTCCCGGCAGAGTCGGCGCGCCGCGGGCTACAATAGCGGGTTCAGAAACCCGCAATCGAATCAATACGTTATGTTCAACCCCAGCCGCGACGAAGTTCGCCAGTTCTTCACCGAAACCTGGCGCAAGGAGCGCGCCGGCGAGATTCTGACGCCGCTCGAAAGCATGGCCGCCGACTGGATCGGCGAGCATCCCGAATATCACGACGCGCTCGCGAATCCCGAATCGCGCGAAGCGGATTACTCGCCCGATCGCGGCCAGACCAATCCGTTCCTGCATCTGTCGATGCACCTCGCGATCAGCGAGCAACTGTCGATCGATCAGCCGCCGGGCATCCGCCGCGCGCACGACCGGCTGGTCGCGCGCCTCGGCTCGCCGCACGACGCGCAGCACGCGATCATGGATTGCCTCGGACAGGTGATCTGGGAAGCGCAGCGCTCCGGCACGCCGCCCGACACCGACGCCTATCTCGCGCTGATCGAGCGCCGTGCTTCGCGCGACTAAGCATCGAAACCGGTCGCCCAAGCAAAACACCCCGCTCGAGAGCGGGGTGTTTCGTTCGTCTGCGGACTGCCGGAGAAACGCGCTTACTTCTTCAGCACGAGACTGCCGTCGAGCGATTCGATATAGGCCGCGAGATCCTTCAGATCGCTCTGCGACAGGCTTTGCACCTGCGCCGCCATGATCGCGTTGTTGCGTCCGAAATTCGGGTTGTTGCCGCCGATCTGATACTGGCGCAGCGCCCAGTAGATGTATGTCGCGTGCTGGCCCGCGAGACGCGGATACTCGCCGCTCACCGGCTTGTTGAGCCCGGGGCCGTGACAGGCCGCGCAGTTGTGGCTGTCGGACAATGCCTTGCCGTTGCTCACGTCGGCCGCGTGCGCCGTGCCGAACGCCGTCATGCCGATAAGCGCCGCTGCCGCGCATGCTGCCTTGAAGCTTGAGTGAAGTGCCTTGGACGGCTTCATGAATTCTCCTACCCGTTGTCGCTTTGCGTTCTCACGCGCGGATCACTTGTCGGGATTGTTCTTCGATTGGGGAGTCTGCGCGGCGTAGTACGCGGCGATATCGGCGATGTCCTGATCCGACAGCGTCGTCGCGATGGCGCGCATCGTGTCGAAATGACGGTCGCCCTTCTTGTAGGCGTGCAGTGCATTGGCGATGTACTGCGCGTTCTGGCCGCCCAGCATCGGCACTTCGTAGACCTCGGGGTACGCGGTGCGATAGCCGGGGATGCCGTGGCAGCCGATGCACATCGCGACCTTGCCCTCTGCGGCCTTCGCGTTGCCGACGACGTCGGCCGACGCCTGGGTCGCGAAGCCGGCGAGACCCGACAGCGCTGCAATCACGGCACATTTGCCGACGAAATTGTTCATAGCTCTTCTAACCTGGCTTGAGGGGAAATCCGGCGCTCCAAAGGCCGCGGCCGGCGCCGAGCGCATTACAACCTTCTCGGGACTGTTTGCTGCTAGGGTTTGTCGCCACGCAGGCCAAAAAAATCGCGCTAATTGTACCGCGCGACCTACCCTCCGTCCACACGCGAACCGTGCCGAAGCCTTGCTGGCAAGGGGAATCGGCTGAAAAGCAGCCGTTTGACCTGCGACAATTCGTCCCTGTACAAGCGACGAGCCCGCTTGCGCGCGCACTTCACACGCTTTCGGGCACGCTGCGGCGACCGCCGGTGAAGCGGCTCAAACGATACCCGGCGCACGTCAATACCGAAAGGTCTTCTGACTTATACTGGGATTTTTTTGCCAACCGGATCTTCGTCATGCGTTTCGAAGGCTCATCGCAATACGTCGCAACCGACGATCTCAAGCTCGCGGTGAATGCCGCGATGACGCTGCAACGGCCGCTGCTCATCAAGGGCGAGCCCGGCACCGGCAAGACCATGCTGGCGGAGGAAGTCGCGGGCGCGCTCGGCATGCCGCTCCTGCAATGGCACATCAAGTCGACGACCAAAGCCCAGCAAGGTCTCTACGAATACGACGCGGTGTCGCGCCTGCGCGATTCGCAGCTCGGCGACGAACGCGTGAAGGACATTCGCAATTACATCGTCAAGGGCGTGTTGTGGCAGGCGTTCGAGTCGGACCAGCAAAGCGTGCTGCTCATCGACGAGATCGACAAGGCGGACATCGAATTTCCGAACGACCTGTTACGCGAGCTCGACCGCATGGAGTTCTATGTCTACGAGACGCGGGAGCTCGTGCGCGCGAAGCATCGGCCGCTCGTCATCATCACGTCGAACAACGAGAAGGAACTGCCCGACGCGTTCCTGCGCCGCTGCTTCTTCCACTACATCAGGTTCCCGGACGCGGAGACGATGAAGGCCATCGTCGAGGTGCATTTCCCCAATATCAAGCAGGACTTGCTCGCCGCGGCGATGCAAAGCTTCTTCGAACTGCGCGGCGTCTCGGGACTGAAGAAAAAGCCATCCACGTCCGAACTGCTCGACTGGCTCAAGCTGCTGCTGGCCGAAGACATTCCGCCCGAAGCGCTGCGCTCGTCCGATCAGAAGCAGATCGTGCCGCCGCTGCACGGCGCGCTCTTGAAGAACGAGCAGGACGTCGCGCTGTTCGAGCGGCTGCTCTTCATGAACCGCAACCATCGTTGAGAACATGAGCCGCTGGATCGAACCCGTCACGCTGGAAGGCGAGCACGTCAGGCTCGTGCCGCTCACGCCCGAGCACGAACAGGCGCTCACGGCCGCCGCGAGCGACGGCGAATTGTGGAAGCTCTGGTACACCTTCGTGCCCTCGCCCGACAAGACGCGCGCCTATATCGACACCGCGCTCGACATGCGCGACCGCCTCGGCGCGCATCCGTTCGCCGTGATCGATGCGAAGACCGGCGACGTCGTCGGCTCGACGCGATACTTCAACGTCGACGAAGCGAACCGGCGGCTGGAGATCGGCCATACGTGGTATGCGAAACGCGTGCAGAAGACCGCGCTCAACTCCGAAGCCAAGTTGCTGCTGCTGACGCACGCATTCGACAGGCTCGATGCCATCGCGGTCGAGTTCCGCACGCATTTCATGAACCACGCGTCGCGCACGGCGATCGCCCGGCTCGGCGCGAAGCAGGACGGCATCCTGCGCAACCATCAGATCGGCAAGGACGGCGTGCTGCGCGACACCGTCGTGTTCTCGATCATCCGCTCGGAGTGGCCGGCGGTGCGCGCCAACCTGAATTACCGACTCGACCGCTAAAGACCCGCCAAGATGGAGAGCGCGCCATGCTGATCGACTTCTTCTACACGCTGCGCGACGCGAAGCTGCCCGTCTCCGTGAAGGAATACCTGACCTTGCTCGAAGGGCTGAAGGCGCAGGTGATCTCCCCGTCGCTCGACGAGTTCTACTTTCTCGCCCGCATGACGCTCGTGAAGGACGAGAAGTACTTCGACAAGTTCGATCGTGCGTTCGGCGCGTATTTTCACGGCGTGACGCAGCTTCCCGACGAAGCGTTCGACATTCCGCTCGACTGGCTCAAAAAGCGTCTCGATCGCGAATTCACGGCGGAGGAAAAGAAGCGCATCGAGGCGCTCGGCGGCCTCGACAAGCTGATGGAGCGCCTGAAGGAACTGATGGACGAGCAGAAGGAGCGGCACGAAGGCGGCAACAAGTGGATCGGCACGGGCGGCACGTCGCCGTTCGGGCATGGCGGCTACAACCCGGAAGGCATTCGTATCGGCGGGGAGTCGTCGGGGAATCGCACGGCCGTGAAAGTGTGGGACGAACGCGCATACAAGGATTACGACGATCAGGTCGAAATCGGCACGCGCAACATCAAGGTCGCGCTGCGTCGCTTGCGGCGCTTCGCGCGCGAAGGCGCCGCCGAAGAGCTCGATCTGCCCGACACGATCCGCAGCACCGCCGCCAACGCGGGCTGGCTCGACCTGAAGATGGTGCCGGAGCGCCACAACAACGTGAAAGTGCTGATGCTGCTCGACGTCGGCGGCTCGATGGACGATCACATCAAGCGCGTCGAGGAACTTTTTTCGGCGGCGAAGGCCGAGTTCAAGCATCTCGAGTTCTACTACTTCCACAATTGCGTGTACGACTATCTGTGGAAGCACAATCGCCGCCGCCACGCGGAGCGTACCCCGACCTTCGACGTGCTGCACAAGTTCACGCCGGACTACAAACTGATCTTCGTCGGCGACGCCACCATGAGCCCTTACGAAGTGCTGCAGCCGGGCGGCTCCGTCGAATACAACAACGCCGAGGCGGGCGCGGTGTGGCTGCGCCGCCTTGCCGATCAATTCCCGCATCACGCGTGGCTCAATCCCGAGCCCGAGCGGCTATGGGAATATCGCCAGTCGATCTCCGCGATTCGAAACGTGCTCGGCAATCGCATGTATCCGCTCACGATGGCCGGCCTCGAAACCGCGATGCGCGCGCTGTCGAAATAAACCACCCGAACCCCACGCATGAAAGTCTCTTCCCCGGCGCCCGTCGCGCTGCGCCCCTTCTTTGATTCCTCGGTATCGACCATCGTCGCCGGTTTCGTCGCGATGATGACCGGTTACACCAGTTCGCTCGTGCTGATGTTCCAGGCCGGCCAGGCCGCGCATCTGACCGACGCGCAGATTTCTTCGTGGATCTGGGCGCTGTCGATGGGCATGGCCGTCTGCACGATCGGCCTGTCGCTGCGCTATCGCGCGCCGATCGTCGTCGCATGGTCGACGCCGGGCGCGGCGCTGCTCGTCTCCTCGCTGCCGAACGTCGCGTACGCGGATGCGATCGGCGCATTCATCGTCTGCGCCGTGCTCCTGACCGCCGTCGGCCTCACCGGCTGGTTCGACACGCTGATGAAGCGCATTCCGTCGGGCATCGCCGCCGCGCTGCTCGCCGGCATCCTGTTCGAGATCGGCATCGAGATTTTTCGCGCCGCCGAGCATCGCACGGCGCTCGTCATCGTGATGTTCTTCACGTATCTCGCCGGCAAGCGCTTCGTGCCGCGCTACGCGATTCCGGCGACGCTCGTCGCGGGCATCGCTGTCGCGGGCGGGCTCGGGCTGCTGGATTTCACGCGTTTTCACGTCGCGCTTGCGCATCCCGTCTTCACGATGCCCGCGTTCTCGATTGCATCGGCAATCAGCATCGGCATTCCGTTGTTCGTCGTGGCGATGGCGTCGCAGAACGTGCCGGGCATCGCCGTGTTGCGCGCGGACGGCTACACGACGCCTTCCGACCCGCTCATCTCGACGACCGGCCTCGCATCGCTCGTGCTCGCGCCATTCGGCTCGCACGGCGTGAATCTCGCCGCCATCACCGCCGCGATCTGCACCGGACGCGAGGCGCACGAGAATCGCGACAAGCGCTACACCGCGGCCGTCTGGTGCGGCATCTTCTACCTGCTCGCGGGGACGTTCGGCGCGACCATCGCGGCGCTGTTCGCGGCCTTTCCGAAAGAACTCGTGGTTTCGGTCGCGGCGCTCGCGCTGTTCGGCTCCATCATGAGCGGGCTCGCCAACGCCATGCAGGACGCGCGCCAGCGCGAGCCCGCGCTCGTCACGTTCATGGTGACGGCGTCGGGCCTCACGTTGCTGTCGATCGGCTCCGCGTTCTGGGGATTGATCGCGGGCGTCGCGACCCATGTCGTGCTCAATGCCCGACGCGCCTGACGCAGCCTACAATGGCGGAATCGGCCCTGATTTCCGGCCGATCCTTCCGCAACAGATTTTTGGCATTTCCGTCATGGCCTTGATCGACAAACTGCTCGCGCGCTCCGCACCGCCGGGCGCCGCCCAGAAACGCAAGACCATCGTGCGCGTGCTGCTCGACGACGCCGGGCGCGTCCAGGACATCGTCCTGAAAATGAGCTGCGGCGATCCGGCGAAGGACGCCCACGCGCTCGACGAGGTCCGCAAGATGCGCTTCGCGCGCGGCCAGCTCGGCTCGGGCACGGTGCGGCGCTGGCACGAGCTCGCGTACGCGGTGGATTGAGCGCGAATGAACGCACCGGGGATGCCCCGGTCGAAATGCGGCACGCCGAATGTGCGCGCGCACGGTATCAGCGCGTTCGCCACGCGCGGGACTAGAATGGGAGAATGATATTCAGGGGCGCGCCGCGCGAACGAAGTCGCCGCGCGGCGTCGCAATCATGGGCAATCCGCGGGTTGGTTACCGCAATTTGACAAGGCGCAACGCGTCTGAGACTCGACATGACATCCGCTCTCGACCAGCTCAAGCAATACACGACCGTCGTCGCCGACACGGGCGACTTCCAGCAATTCATCCAGTTCAAGCCGCAGGATGCCACGACCAATCCGTCGCTGATCCTGAAGGCCGTTCAGAAGGACGATTACAAGCCGCTGCTCGAAAAGACCGTCAAGGAGCACGCGAAAAAGCCGATGCCGCAGATCATCGACAATCTGCTCGTGGCGTTCGGCACCGAGATTCTCAAGATCATTCCGGGCCGCGTGTCCACTGAAGTCGACGCGCGCCTCTCGTTCGACACGAAAGCGTCCATCGACAAGGCGCACGACATCATCAAGCTGTACGAGAACGCCGGCATCGGCCGTGATCGCGTGCTGATCAAGCTGGCGTCGACGTGGGAAGGCATCCGCGCCGCCGAAGTGCTGCAGAAGGAAGGCATCCACTGCAACATGACGCTGCTCTTCTCGCTCGCGCAAGCGGTCGCGTGCGCCGAGGCCGGCGCGCAACTGATCTCGCCGTTCGTCGGCCGCATCTACGACTGGTACAAGAAGGCCGCCGGCGCGGAATGGGACGATGTCAAAAACGGCGGCGCGAACGATCCCGGCGTGCAGTCGGTGCGCCGCATCTACACGTATTACAAGAAGTTCGGCTACAAGACGGAGGTCATGGGCGCGAGCTTCCGCACGGTGAGCCAGATCACCGAACTCGCCGGCTGCGATCTCCTCACGATCAGCCCCGATCTCCTGAAGAAACTCGCCGACAGCAATGACAAGGTCGAGCGCAAGCTCTCGCCGGACAATTTGAAGAACGAAAACGTGGAGAAAATCGCCGTCGACGAGCCGACTTTCCGCTTCCTCGTCAACGACGACGCGATGGCGACGGAAAAGCTCGCGGAAGGCATTCGCGCATTCGCCGCCGACGCCATCAAGCTCGAGAAACTGATCGCCGCGCTCCAGTAACGCGTGCGGCAAACCAAACCGCGGATCGCGCCGGAATATCGGTGCAATCCGCGGTTTTTTCTGTTTCGCCCGTTGTTGACGTAATTTGACTTTTTCCTAATCAACGTGGGACCGCGTTGCAATAGACTTCCGAGCTTTAGCGGCATGTCCGCTTCATATGCACGGAGTCATTGGGTCATGCAACTCGATACCTACATCTTCTACAACGGCGATTGCGCCGCCGCGCTCGAACTCTATCAGGCGGCGTTCGGCGCGCAGATTGCCGCTCTCGTGCGCTTTCGCGATGTGCCGGACGGTGGCAACGCCCCGCCCGACTGGCAGGACAAGGTCATGCACGCGGTGTTCGTCGTCGGCAATAACGCGATCATGGTGTCCGACGGCCGTTACGGTCAGCCGCGCAAAGACTATTCCGGTTTCACGCTTTCGATCGCCGCGAAGGACGCGCAATCCGGCGAACGCATCTTCAACATGCTCGCCGAAAGCGGCAACGTCCTCACGCCGTGGCAATCCACATTTTGGACACAAGGTTTCGGCATGCTGACCGATCGCTTCGGCGTGCCCTGGCTCATCAACGTGGTGCACGAAGGCGAAGCGCAGGCCGCCTGAACTTCCGCGCGTCACGGATTGAGCGGCCGCGCGCCTTCGATATTCCACTGCCGCTCGATTTCCGACAGACGCAGCCGCAAGCGATCCACCTGCTCGACGAAGCGCATCGCGAGCCAGTGCATGCCCTGCGTCGTCGCGTTCACCTCGTCGTCCGCGCACGGCTTCGGCGCACCTGAAGTTTCCATCGCGCGATACAGCAAACCGACGCGCCCGAAGCGCAACGCCCGCGCCATCTGCAGCAGTTGCAGGCGCACCGCGTACTCGCCCGGCGAGCATGCAATGGCGAAGCGGCTCGCCGTTGCGCTCGCGACTTCCGGCATCGACGTCACCAGCATCTCCAGCGCCGCGAGAATCGATCGATGCAGCCGCTGGATTTCTTCCAGCCGCGCCATCGGCACCTCGGTTTCCTTCGCGACCGATTCCATCAACGCGCGCGCCTGCACGAGCCGCTGGCTCATCGCATACATGCGGCGCGCGGTGTCCTCGGCGGCGAGCGGCGTGCCGTCGAGCAAGGTGCCGTAGATCTTCGCGCATTCGCGCAGGTTGTCCGCGAGCCGGTAGCGCCACGAGTACGTCGCGTATTGCGGCAGCACGAACGAAAACGCGAGCGCGATCACGACGCCGATCAGCACGTTGGCCGTGCGCCACAACCCGGTGGAAAGCGGCAGATCGCCGTGTCCGGAGACGATGACCATCGTGATCGCCGTGAGCAGCGCCACATAGCCCGGCTTGCCGATCGCGTAGTACGCGCAACCGCCCGCGATCAGGCACATCAGCACGAAGAAGACCATCGACGAGCCGGTGAGCGTCTGCGCCAGGATCAGAACAAGCCCGAAGCCCGCGCCCAGCATCGTTCCGATTGCGCGCTCGGCGGCCTTCTTGCGGATGTTGCCGTAATGCTGCAACCCGCCGACGACGACCAGAACGGACACCGTCGCCCAGATGCCGTGCGGCATGTCGATGCCCGTCGTGACGGCGATCGACATCGCCACCGCCAGGCCGACGCGCAGCCCGTGAATGAGGTTCGCGTGCCGGTAGCGGAAGTACGGGGACGCGATCCCGTGAAACAGGCGGAAGAGACGGCCGCGCCTGAGTGACGTCGATGTCGGAGAAAGCATGGTTCGCTCACGTCGATGAACCCGCACGCCCTGTCACGCGAAGGCTGTCGGAATAAACAAAACGCCCGTAACGGCGAGAAGCCAGTTACGGGCGTTTTACCAGCTTTTCGCGCGCCGCGCCGCGCGCGTGTGCGACCGGCCGGAATCAGCCTTCCACGATATCCAGATAATCTTCCGGACGCGTGCGGTCGTCCGAGCGCTTGAGGCCCAGCACGCGCACGAGCAGGCTCACGACGATCGAGACGATCAGGTTCGCGATCAGCGCCCACACCGCCGCATAGCCCGGCACGACATAGCCGAACAGATGCAGCGGATAGATCGAGCCCTTCAGTTGCAGCGACACGGCCATCCACGTGCCGACGCCGATGCCGACCGCCCAGCCGATCAGCAAGCCGCGATGATCGAGCACGCGCGTATAGAGGCCGAGCACGAGCGCGGGCAGCGTCTGAATGATCCAGATGCCGCCGAGCAGTTGCAACTGGATCGCATACGTCAGCGGCAACGCGAGAATGAACACCACCGCGCCCACCTTCACGATCAGCGAGACGAGCTTGGCGACGTTGGTTTCCTGCTCCGGTGTCATCGACGTGTTGACGAACTCGCGATGCACGTTGCGCGTGTACAGGTTCGCCGCCGCGATCGACATGATCGCCGCCGGCACCAGCGCGCCGATGCCGATCGCCGCGAACGCCACGCCGACGAACCACGACGGAAAGTAATGCAGGAAGAGCGCCGGCACGGCGAAGTTCGCGCCGTAGGCCTTGAAGTACGACGCGTATTCCGGCATGTCCTTCACGCCCGAGGCGAGCGCCATATAGCCGAGCAGCGCGAGCAGGCCGAGCACGAGCGAGTACGCCGGCAGCAACGACATGTTGCGGCGGATCGTATTGCCCGAATTCGACGACAGGATCGCGGTCACCGAGTGCGGATACAGGAAGAGCGCGAGCGCCGAGCCGACCGCGAGCGTCGCGTACGCGCTGTAGCCGTTCAGGCTCGCGGCATCGGGCGCTTTCAGGAGCAGCTTTTCGGGCGGCACGGTGCTGAAGATATGGCCGAAACCGCCGAGCTGCGCCGGAATCACGATCATCGCGGCGATGATCGTGACGTAGATCAGCACGTCCTTCACCACGGCGATCATCGCCGGCGCGCGCAGGCCGGACGTGTACGTGTACGCGGCGAGAATTGCGAACGCGATGATGAGCGGCAGATCGCCGACGAAGCCCTGCGTCGAGAAGCCGAGCGCGCCGATCACCACTTCGATGCCGACCAGTTGCAGCGCGATGTACGGCATCGTCGCGACGATGCCCGTCAACGCGACGGCGAGCGCGAGCATGCGGCTGTTGTAGCGCGCGTGCACGAAGTCGGCGGCGGTCACGTAGCCGTGGCGCTTCGCGATGCTCCAGAGCTTCGGAAACACGACGAACGCGAACGGATAGATGAGGATGGTGTACGGCAGCGCGAAGAAACCCGTCGCGCCCGCGCCAAACACGAGCGCCGGCACCGCGACGAACGTGTAGGCCGTGTAGAGATCGCCGCCGAGCAGGAACCACGTGACGATAGTGCCGAAACGGCGGCCGCCCAGACCCCATTCGTCGAGCTGGGCCAGATCGCCCTTGCGCCAGTGCGCGGCGATAAAGCCGAGAATCGTGACGCCGACGAAAAAGAGAACGAAGACGAAGGTTGCAGTGGCGTTCATCATCGCGCACCTCCGCTCTTTCGTCCCGAGGGCAGCGCCTTCGTCTTTTTATAAACGACGGCGGTGATGACCGCGCTTATCAGCACCCAGAGTAGCTGGTACCAGTAGAAGTACGGAAAGCCCCACAAAACGGGCTCGATCTTGTTGTAAAACGGCACCCATACCACACCGATCCACGGAAGGATCAGAAGCCAAAGCCAATGCTTGTTGCGCGGTTGTCCGGTGCCGGTCGCAGCTTCGTGAGCCATGAGCGGTCTCCTCTTGTTTTGTTTCGCATTGTTATCGCGAGCCCGGCGGGATGCCGGTCGTCGGGTAGACATGCTGCTGAAAGCGCCCCGAAATAACAGAGGGAGTATATGGACCGATAAATACCGCTCAAATCAGGGAGAATCCCGACTATTCAGATTTCGCTGATTTCGGTGATTTCCCTGCCTGCCACGAAAGGGCCAGAACGCGTGTTCCGGCCCGAGCGTGCGCCATCAGATCGAGAACGCGCCGCTCGCCGCCACGCCCGCGCTTTCGGCCAGTCGTTTCACCCATTTGCGCGCGGGCAAATCGAGCTGCGCTTCGATCAGCCTGGCGCGTGCCTCCAGCGCGGCGAACGGCACGTCGAGCGCGGGGCCGGCGAACGGCACGTCGAGCGCGGGGCCGGCGAACGCAATCGCGACGCGATTGCCGTCGTGCACTTCGGGCAGCGCGATGACACGCTGATCGAACGCCTCTTTCAGATGCCGCATGTTGCGCACGAAACTCGGATGGTCGCCGAACAGGTTGATCGTGACGACGCCCGCTTCCGGCGTGAGACAGGCGCGGCACGCGCGATAGAACGACACGCTGTCGAGCACGGGGCCGCGCGCGGTGGCGTCGTAGAGATCGATCTGCAACGCGCCGATCGTGCCGTGATTCGCGCGATCGTTGACGAACTCCCACGCGTCGCGCTCGGTGACGGTGAGACGCGCGTCGTCGTAGGGCAGCTCGAACATCGCGCGCGCGGCGATCACGACGGCCGGGTTCAGTTCGACCGCTTCCACCTTCGCGCGCTTCAGAAACCGATGGCAGAACTTCGTGAGCGCGGCCGCGCCGAGCCCGAGTTGCACGATGCGTTCCGGCGTTTCGACGAAGAGCAGCCACGCCATCATCTGCTGCGCGTATTCGAGCTCGATGTGATCGGGCTTTTTCAGCCGCATCGCGCCTTGCACCCATTCGGTGCCGAAGTGCAGATAGCGCACACCGCCCTCTTCCGAGAACGTCACGGGCGCGAAACGCGGCTTGCGCGGCGCGTCGATGCGTGGCGCGTTCGCGAGGTCGTCATCGTCACGTTGGTGCTTATTGCCTTTTTTGCGGCCGAACGCGCGGGCCTCGGCCGATGCGCGCTTGATGAGATTCGTCATTGTGTGGTGAGGATGTCGCGCCAGATGCGCAATTTTTGATCGAACGAGAGGATAGCATTGGCCGCGCTCGACGACGGCAGCACGAGGGTTGCGTAACCCGCGGCGCTCAGCACGGGCGCGAACTTCCCCGATGCCTTGCCGTTGAAGCACACCTTGCGCAGCTTCGGAAAGCGCGTATGAAACACGGCGAAGTCATTCGGCGATGCGTTGCGGATCGCCGCGTCGAGACTGCCTTCGCGCTCGCAGGCGGCGAGCACGTCCCATAAGCCGATGCCATGCGCGACGAGCCGCGCGAGGCGATCGTCGTAGGCGAGCGCGTGCAGGTCCTCGCCGATCGCCGCGCCGACGAGCCGCCAGAACTGGTTGCGCGGATGCGCGTAGTACTGCGTCGCTGCGAGCGACGCGACGCCCGGAAAGCTGCCGAGGATGAGCGTGTGCGTCGCTGCGTCGCCGACCGGTGCGAATCCCGCGAGCTTCATTTCGCCTCGCCTTGCGCGACGCGCTTCGCATGCGAGCTCAGGTGATCGTACGAGCGCGCGTGTTCCCGATGATGCTTCTTGCCGTCCGATGCGGCGAGCCTCGTCCAGAGCGCATCGAGCATGCATTCGGTGACCATCAGCGGCGCGCCGTGACGTTCGAACACGGAACGGCGCGCGACGAGCGCATGTGCTCGTTCGTTCGTTTGCACGAATGCGAGACGGTGCAGCGGATGCCGCGCGCCGATTCGCCGGCTGACGAGCACCGAGCGCGACACGCTGCTGTCGCTATAGAGCAGTTCGGCGAGCGGACGCGTGCGCAGGCGGCGCATCGATTGCCATACGCCCGTGCTGTGCGAAAGCGGCACGATGCTATGCGCGACGACGAACGGCACGCCGTCCACTTTCAACGCGACTTCGCGCGCCCACACCGGTGTGCGCGGCGTGATCCCGAGCGCTTCCGACTCGTCGCGCCAGGGCATGTCGACGGCTTCGCGCGTGACTTCGACCGTCACCGCGCCGAGCGTGCGCAGATGCGCGGTCAGCGAGCCGCCGCGTGTGAGCCAGTCTTTTTGTGCGTCGGAGAGCGAAGGGAGCGGGACGACGCGCCAGTGGGCGTCGATGGGATCGTTGGGCGTGAGCATGGCGGGGATTATAGGACCGCGGGCGTGCTCATCGACTGCTTAGGAGGATTCGTATGGAACCCGCGCGCTGACCGGCAGAAACTGAATCGCCGGACGCATGTGTCAGATCCGGCCGCGCATCGGGCACGAACATCGACACGACATAGAGAGGACATCAAATGCCGGAAAACAAAAAACGGACATCGCAGACGGTGGCGCATCTCGCGGCGGAAACGCTACATGACCCGCAGGCGTCGACCATCAAGAAAAGCCTCGCCGCGTCGGCCTTGTCGCAAGCGCACACCAGCAAGCAAACGGGCGCCCAGATGGAGCACAAGGCGAGTGAAGTCCTTCACAGCAACAAGTATTCGGCAGAAACGAAGACGCTTGCCGCGTCGGTTCTCGCACAGTCCAACAAGAAGCGAAAGCCGAAATGACAAACGCGCCGCCGGTTTCCCGACGGCGCGTCGATTCAAATCGAGTTTGAAACTTACCGCGCAAGCAACAACGCATTCGTGCGCTTCACGAAGCTCGCCGGATCATCCAGCGCCCCGCCTTCAGCCAGCAATGCCTGATCGAACAGCAGATGGCACCAGTCGGCGAAATTTGCGCTGTCCGTCTGCAACGCCTTCACCAGCGGATGCTCCGGATTCACTTCGAGAATCGGCTCCGCTTGCGGCGCCTTCTGCCCCGCCGCCTTCAGCATGCGTTGCAGGTAGCCGCTCATGTCGCCTTCATCGGCGACGAGACAGCTCGGCGAATCGGTGAGACGGAACGTGAGGCGCACATCCTTCGCCTTGCCTTCGAGCGCTTCCTTCATCTTCTCGACGAGCGGCTTCATCTCTTCGCCGACCTTCTCCTGCTGCTGCTTTTCCTCGTCGTCGAGCGCGCCGAGATCGAGATCGCCGCGCGCGACGCTCTGCAACGGCTTGCCATCGAACTCGTTCAGGAACGACAGCATCCACTCGTCAACGCGATCCGTCAGCAACAGCACCTCGACGCCCTTCTTGCGGAACACTTCCAGATGCGGACTGTTCTTCGCGGCCTGCCAGCTATCGGCGGTCACGTAGTAGATCTTCGTCTGCTCGGGTTTCATGCGCGCGACGTAGTCGGCGAGCGACACGTTCTGCTCGTCGCTGTCGTTCTGCGTCGACGCGAAACGCACCAGCTTCGCGATGCGCTCGCGATTGCTGAAGTCCTCGCCGATGCCTTCCTTCAGCACCTGACCGAACTCCTTCCAGAACGTCGCGTACTTTTGCTTGTCGGCGTCTTCGGTGGCTTCCGCGGACGACGTCGCGATCTCTTCCAGCATCGACAGCACGCGCTTGGTCACGCCTTCCCGAATCGCCCTCACGTCGCGGCTTTCCTGCAGGATTTCGCGCGACACGTTGAGCGGCAGATCGGCCGAATCGACGACGCCCTTCACGAAGCGCAGATACGCGGGCAGCAACTGCTCGGCATCGTCCATGATGAACACGCGCTTCACGTAGAGCTTCAGCCCGCCGCGATGCTCGCGGTTCCATAGATCGAACGGCGCGTGCTTCGGCACATACAGCAGTTGCGTGTACTCGCTGCGGCCTTCGACGCGGTTATGCGTCCACGCGAGCGGATCGTCGTGATCGTGCGAGACGTGCTGATAGAACTGCTTGTATTGCTCGTCACTGATGTCGTTCTTGGGACGCGTCCAGAGCGCGCTCGCCTGGTTGACGGTCTCGTCCTCGTCCTTCACGACCATCTCGCCTTTTTCAGCGTCCCATTCTTCCTTGTTCATCAGGATGGGTAGCGCGACGTGATCCGAATACTTCTGGATGATCGACTTGAGCCGGTGCGTGGAGAGCAGTTCGTCCTCGTCGGCGCGCAGGTGCAGCGTGATGGTCGTGCCGCGTTGCGCGCGCTCGATGTCCTCAACTTCGAAATCGCCCTCGCCCGCGCTCGTCCAGCGCACGCCCTGATTCGCCGGCAGGCCCGCGCGGCGGGTTTCGACCGTGATCTTGTCCGCGACGATGAAGCCCGAATAGAAGCCCACGCCGAATTGGCCGATGAGCGCCGCGTCCTTCTGCTGGTCGCCGGAGAGCTTCGAGAAGAACTCCTTGGTGCCGGAGCGCGCGATCGTACCGAGATGCGAGATCGCCTCGTCGCGGCTCATGCCGATGCCGTTATCGTCGATGGTGACGGTGCGCGCGGCCTTGTCGAACGACACGCGAATGCGCAGATCCGGATCGCTCTCATAGAGCGCGCTGTTCTCGATGGCTTCGAAGCGCAACTTGTCCGCTGCGTCCGACGCGTTGGAAATCAGCTCGCGCAGGAAAATTTCCTTGTTGCTGTACAGCGAATGGATCATCAGGTGCAGAAGCTGCTTCACTTCTGCCTGAAAGCTCATGGTTTCTTGCGCCATGGTCGGGTCCTCTGTGTTGATTTTGACGATGCGTTTCGAGTCGGCCATACGGCCAATTTGTCGGATATAAGGGCGGCCGGGCGTTTTTCAAGAGCCGGCGTGTCCGGATAAGATGCTCCGTACCGAACGACCGGTCACCTCCGTCACTGCAATGCCCTTCTTGCGCAATTCCGATCGCCACGCCCGGCCGCTCTCTCGCGACGAAGCGCAGATGGCCCGGCTCGTGTTCCGCGATGCGATCGACTACGCGTCCGTGAAGGTCCACGCGTGCGCCTACCTCCCGTTCGGCCTGCAACCTCGCCGCACGGCGATGGCGCCGAACGGCCATCTCTATTTTCCACGCGGCTGTTTTCAGGACGACTTCTCCGCATGCGACCTGCCGAATCGCATGTGGTTCATTCACGAAATGACGCATGTCTGGCAGTTCCAGCTCGGCTATCCGGTGCGGCTGCGCGGCGCGCTGCGTATCGGCCTCCCGTATGCGTACATGCTCGCCGACGGCAAGCGCCTCTCCGACTACAACATGGAAGCGCAAGGCAATCTGCTCGCGGACTACTTCGCGCTGAAGTTCTGCGACGGCCAGGATCGCCTGTACGAACACCGCTACCGGCACACGCCCGGCGCGCTCGCGCTCTATGAAGCCGTGCTCGCGGACTTCATTCGCGCGCCCGCCGAGCGTCGCAACCTGCCGGGACGGGGCCGCTAGGCGCTGCGCCGCGCGGCCTTTTCCAGATAGCCGGAGAGCAACGCGGGCAGCGCCGGATCGCCGCAATTGGCGATGTTGAAGCGCATCCACGTTGTCGGCGACTGATGCGGCGAAAACAGGCTGCCCGGCGTCAGCAGAAAGCCCGCTTCGTGTCCGGCTGCCGCGAGGCCATCGGAATCGACGCCCGCGTCCGCCCACAGGAACATGCCTGCCGCCGACGGCGGTGCGAAAAGCCTCAGGCCGGTCTTCTCCAGCATGCGCGCGGTCTTGTCGCGCACCCCGTCGAGCCGCGCGCGCAGCCGCTCGACGTGACGCCGGTAGTGCCCTTCGGTCAGCACCTTGTAGACGACGCGCTCGTTCAACTCCGGACTCGTCATGCCGACGAGCATTTTCTGGTCGGCGAGCGCTTTCGCGACCTCCGGCGCCGCCGCGATATACCCGACGCGCAGATTCGCCGCGAGGGTCTTCGAAAAGCTGCCGAGGAAGATCACACGCCGCAGTTGATCGAGCGATGCAAGGCGTGTTGCCGGAAAGCCCGCCGGACAAAGATCGCCGTAGACATCGTCCTCGACGACGATGAAGTCGTACTCTTGCGCGAGTTGCAGAATCCGGTACGCCTGCGCTGCCGTGAGCGACGTGCCGGTCGGATTCTGCAGCACCGAATTGATGATGAGCATCTTCGGCCGCCAGGTTGCGACGAGCGTCTCCAGCGCTTCGAGGTCAGGGCCGTCGGGCGTGTACGGCATGCCGACGAGCCGCGCGCCCTGCGAAGCGAAACGGCCGAACATCTGGAACCACGCCGGATCGCCGACGATCACCGCATCGCCGGGCTTCACATAGAGCCGCGAAATCAGGTCGATCGCCTGCGTGATGCCCGACACGAGCACGATCTGCCGCGCCGCCGACGCGCCGATTTCGAGTTCCGCGAGCCGCGTCTGCAATTGCTGACGCAGCGGCAGAAAACCTTGCGGCGTGCCGAAGCCGAGCATCTGCGCGCCGCTCTGACGCGACAGCGAGCGCAGCGCGTTGGTGATCAGTTCGCCGTCGAGCCACCGCCCCGGCAGGTAGCCGAGACCCGGCCCTTTTTCCGGGCTGGACGTGTGCAGCATGTTGCGCAGCAGCCAGACCACGTCGATGGCGCTTTGCACCGGCTCGCGCTCCGCCGCGACGGCAGGCGGCTCGCCTTTCGCGACGAGCGTCGGCGCGATGCGCTCGCGCACGTAGAAGCCGGAACCGCGCCGCGAATCGAGATAGCCGTGCGCAACGAGCCGCTCGTACGCCTCGACCACGGTGAAACGCGATACGCCCTTGTCGAGCGCGAGCTTGCGGATCGACGGCATGCGCATGCCCGGACGAAACACGCGCTCGTCGATGCGGCGGCGGCCCCATTGCACCAGTTGATCGACGAGCGTGAGCTGCGCGGCGTCGTGCGGGGCGGGAATCTGGTCGAGCGGAACGGACATGCGGGCCTCCGGTGTACAGCAAGCGTGGCGGTGCGCGATAAGAACTGTACCGAATAGTATTGGGCTGATTGTACCGTTACTGTCACGGTGTTAGCGGCTACATTTTGCTTTCGGGCTGTCTCGCGCGTGAGACTGAAAGCGTTATGCTGTCGGCCCTTGTTCATCGCCTTCGCCCGACATGACCGACCATCGACTCAGACTCGATCACCTGGTGATCGCCGCATGCACGCTGGAAGAAGGCGCGCTATTCGTCGCCCGGAAATTCGGCGTCGAGACGGCGCCGGGCGGCGCGCATCCGCTGATGCGCACACACAACCGGCTGCTGAATCTGTGGGGCGGCGCGTATCTCGAAGTGATCGCGGCCGATCCGCTGGCCGCGCCCGTCGATACACCGAGGCCGCGTCTTTTCGCGCTCGACGATCCGGCGATGCAGCGCCGTCTCGAAACTCACGGCCCGCAGCTCGTGCACTGGGTCGTGCGCGTGGACCGGCCTAAGTCGCTCGCGCGCTGGCGTGAACAGTATCCGGACCGCATCGCGCCCGTCGCGGCGATGTCGCGCGGCGGCAATACGTGGGAGCTGACCGTCCCCGACGACGGCGCGTTTCCCGCGTGGCAGGACGCAGGCGATGGCGTGCTGCCTTCGCTGATCCAGTGGGACACGCCGCGCCATCCGAGCGGCGCGCTGCCGGAAACGGGCATCGCGCTGCGAACGCTGACGGGATTTCATCCGCACGCGCAAGCTGTCTCGGAGCAGCTCGCCTGGCTCGGCGCGACGCATCTGTTGCGCGTCGAGCAGACGGCGGGCGCGCCGGTGCTGGTCGCGCAGTTCGATCTGCCGGACGGCTCGACGCTGACGCTCGGCGAATCGGCGGAAGAGGCGCAGGCGCGCGAGGAAGAAGCGCAGCAGGCGTCGAAGCGCCGTCGCACGAAAAAGGCGGAAACGCCGGCACAACCCGAATCATCCGACTGACGCTCGCGCGCCGGTACAACAAGGAGACACCTCACGATGAAGACCCGCGAAACCGAAGGCATGTTGCTCGGCCTGATCGGCGTCGTCATATTCAGCCTGACGCTGCCGATGACGCGCATCGTCGTCGCGGAGGTGCATCCGCTGCTGAACGGCCTCGGACGCGCGCTCGTCGCGGCCATTCCCGCCGCCGCCCTGCTCGCGTGGCGCCGCGAAAAGCTGCCGACCTGGCCGCAGGTCAAGAGCCTCGCGGTCGTCGCGCTCGGCGTCATCATCGCGTTTCCGGTGTTTTCGGCCTGGGCGATGAAGACCGTGCCCGCCTCGCACGGCGCGGTGGTGAACGGCCTGCAGCCGCTGTGCGTCGCGATCTATGCCGCGTGGCTTTCGCACGAGCGGCCGTCGAAGGCATTCTGGGCGAGCGCGGTCGCCGGCAGCGCGATCGTCGTCGCATTCGCGCTGCAGGCGGGCGGCGGCGGGCTGCAGGCCGGCGACCTGCTGATGCTCGTCGCGGTCGGCATCGGGGCGCTCGGCTATGCGGAAGGCGCGCGGCTCGCGCGTCAGATGGGCGGCTGGCAGGTGATCTGCTGGGCGCTCGTGCTCTCCGCGCCGTTTTTGCTGTTGCCGGTCGGCTGGCTGGCGTGGGCGCAATTGTTCGGCAGCCACGCGACGCACCCCGAGTCGCTCGCGCTCAAGACCTGGCTCGCGTTCGGCTACGTGACGCTGTTCTCGCAGTTCATCGGTTTCTTCGCGTGGTACGCCGGGCTCGCGATGGGCGGCATCGCGCGCGTCGGGCAAGTGCAACTGCTGCAGATTTTCTTCACGATGGCGTTCTCCGCGCTCTTCTTCGGCGAACACGTGAGCGCATCGACGTGGCTGTACGCGGCCGCCGTCATCGTGACGGTCGTGCTCGGCCGCAAGGCCGCCGTGCGTCCCGCGCCCCTCCCGGGCGTCCTGCCGGACCGACGCACGCAAGATGACGCACTCGCGCGATAATTGCGGATTGCAGTTTCCACGCCCAGATTCAAAAACTCGCGGCCCGCGCCGCGAGAGACATAACCCCAGAGACAACCGAGGCATTTCATGAATCAAGCCGATCTCCGCGCCACGCCGTGGCAACTCTCCGAACGCGCACGCAAGCTCACCAGTTCGGCGATTCGCGAAATCCTGAAGGTCACGGAGCGGCCGGAAGTCATTTCCTTCGCGGGCGGCTTGCCCTCGCCTGCGACGTTCCCCGTCGAGGAAATGCGCCACGCCTCGGAACGCATCCTGCGCGATCAGCCCGCCGCCGCTCTCCAGTACAGCGCGACTGAAGGCTACATGCCGCTGCGCGAGTGGATCGCCGCGCGCTACTCGGTGCAGGGCGTGCATATCCGCCCGACGCAGGTGCTGATCACGACGGGCTCGCAGCAGGCCCTCGATCTGCTCGGCAAGACGCTCGTCGATCCGGGCAGCCGCGTGCTGGTCGAAACGCCCACGTATCTCGGCGCGCTGCAATCGTTCTCGCTCTTCGAGCCGCATTACGTGCAGGTGCCGACCGATGAATCGGGCCTGATTCCCGAACGGATGGATGCCGCGCTCACCGCCGACGCGCGCCTGCTCTACGCGCAGCCGAATTTCCAGAACCCGACCGGCCGCCGCCTGCCGCTCGAGCGCCGCCGCGCGCTCGCCGCGTTCGCGCAGAAGGCGTCGTTCCCGGTGATCGAGGACGATCCATACGGCGCGCTCGACTACGCGGGCGCCCCGCTGCCTACTCTGCTGTCGATGGCGCCGGATCACATCGTGCATCTCGGCTCGTTCTCGAAGGTGCTGGCCCCGGGCCTGCGCGTGGGCTACATCATCGCGCCCGAAGAATTGCACTTCAAGCTCGTGCAGGCGAAGCAGGCGACCGATCTGCACACGCCGAGCCTCACGCAACGCATCGTGTACGAGGTGGTGAAGGACGGCTTTCTCGACACGCACGTGCCCAAGATCCGCGCGCTCTATCGCGATCAATGCCAGGCGATGCTCGACGCGCTGGAACGCCACATGCCCGCCGGCGTCGAATGGAACCGGCCGGAAGGCGGCATGTTCGTGTGGGTGAAGCTGCCGCAGCACATCGACTCGATGAAGCTGCTCGAACAGGCGATCGCGCAAAATGTCGCGTTCGTGCCGGGCGGCCCGTTCTTCGCGAACGAAGCCGAGCACAATACGATGCGCCTCTCGTTCGTCACGGTGCCACCCGCGACGATCGACGAAGGCGTGGCCAAGCTCGGCGCGCTGATCCGCGCGAGCATCTGATTTTCCGGGGCGCGCTTGCGGACTTCGCGCCCTTTCATCCCGTTTCCAGTTACGAGGAGCAACCGATGGCATCGAACGTGTACGAAAAGCTGAAGGAACTCGGCATCGAACTGCCCGCCGCGGGCGCGCCCGCCGCCGCTTATGTGATGAGCGCGCAAAGCGGCAACACGGTGTATCTCTCCGGACACATCGCGAAGAAAGACGGCAAGGTGCATGTCGGCAAGCTCGGCGACAACATCACCACGGAAGAAGGCAAGGCGGCGGCGCGCAGCGTCGCCATCGACCTGATCGCGACGCTGCATGCGCACGTCGGCGACCTGAACCGCGTGAAGCGCATCGTCAAGGTGATGAGCCTCGTGAACTCCACGCTCGATTTCACCGAGCAGCATATCGTCACGAACGGCGCGTCCGAACTGATCGCCGACGTGTTCGGCGATGCGGGCAAGCACGCGCGCTCCGCATTCGGCGTCGCACAGATTCCGCTCGGTGCATGCGTCGAGATCGAGTTGATCGCGGAAGTCGCGTAACGCGTCTCGCGTCGCTCGCAAGCGAAACCCGACGCGCTCGATGCCGTCGGGTTTTTTTGTGTCTCATCGAAATCGATCGAATCCCATGTCCTCACGCACTGTCCAGTTCAAACAGGTCGACGTCTTCACGCCGCTTCCGTTCAAGGGCAATCCGCTCGCGGTGATCTTCGACGCCGAAGGTCTTTCGACGGAACGCATGCAGGAAATCGCGCGCTGGACCAACCTTTCGGAGACGGCGTTTCTCTTTCCGCCGACCGATCCGCGCGCCGACTATCGCGTGCGCATTTTCACGACGGCGGTCGAGTTGCCGTTCGCCGGTCATCCGACGCTCGGCAGCGCGCACGCGCTCATCGATGCGGGCTACACGCCGAAGACACCCGGCCGGCTCGTGCAGGAGTGCGGCGTCGGGCTCGTGACGCTCGCCGAACGCGACAACGGCGAGTGGGCGTTCGCCGCGCCGCCCGCCACCATCGCGCCGCTGACCGATGCGCAGAACGCGCGGCTCGCGACGTCGCTCGCGCCCGCCGTAATCGATTTCAGTGCTCCGCCCGCCGCCGTCGACAACGGCGTGCCGTGGCTCGTCGTCCGCGTGAAAGATGCGGCGCAATGTCTCGCGCTGTCGCTGCAAGGCAGCGCGCGCGAAGCGCTCGGGGCGCTCGTTGCGGAAGCGGGCACGCACGGCATCGCCGTCTATGGCCCGCACGGAGCCGGCGGCGTTGCGACCTTCGAACTGCGCGTGATCCTGCTCGGCGCGGAAAACATCGAGGACCCGGTGACGGGCAGTGCGAACGCGGCACTCGCGACACTGCTGACGCAACAGGGCAAGCGGCCCGGCGCGTCGTTCACCGTGCGGCAAGGCACCGCGCTCGGCCGCGCCGGCCACGTGAACATCACGTTCGACGACGCGGCGCCGGGCGCACCAATCTGGATCGGCGGCGCGTCGGTAACTGTGATCGACGGCACATTCCGCATCTGAAACAATGACCTACGCGCGGTTCAACGCCGCGCGTATACCCCCAAGCGCGGCCCCTTTCACAAATCTGGAGGCTTCGCTAATATCTGAACAATCGGGGATCAGAATGTAATCGCGGTTCCACATCGGCGGACAACAGGCGTCGTGAGAATGAACCGCTCGCGCCGCGGCGCAAACGTATGCTCTTAACAACACCGAATCCTCGCCATCCCGCTCACGCCGGACTTCGGGCGCTGTCGCAGGAAATGGCTCGCCGAACGGCCGTGGCGCGCTCTTCTGTCGTGGATCAGAACGTGGACCGGGTCTTGGACAAACCATCCGCCGGTCATCGGCTGCACGCCGCGCGCGGTATATTGATTCGTTTCGGTCAAACGCCTCAAGACATGCATCGCTTCATTCATCTCGCGCAGTTCGCGGCACGCCGTGCACTGCGCGACAAAGCGCCAAGCAACGCGACATGAAGCGCACGCGCTCCCACGCCCTCTCCGACTCCATCCTTGGCGCGCCGTCGGCGCGGCGTCGGCGTGCGCTGCTCGCGATTCCCGTGCTCGGCACTTTCGTGCTGGTGCTTCTGTGGGCGGTCATCTTCGCCCGGCTCTCGGTCGAGCGCGAGGCGACGACGCATGAATCGATGGCGTCCGCCGCGATTCTCTCGTCGGCGCTAGAACAGCACACCATCAAGGCGATTCATCAGGTCGACCAGATCACGCGCTTCGTCAAATACGAGTACGAGAAGTCGCCCGACAACTTCGACCTGATCGCCACGGTCGAAAAAGGCGTCGTGCAGAGCGACACGCTCGTGCAGGTCTCGCTGATCGACGAATACGGAACGCTGATCGCCAATACGTCCGATCCGCATCCGAAACCGATCGATCTGTCCGACCGCGAGCACTACAAGGTCCACGCGCATTCGAACGACGATCTGCTCTACATCAGCCGCCCGGTGCGCGGCCGCGTATCCGGGCTCTGGACCTTGCAGATCACGCGGCGGCTCAATCATCCGGACGGCTCGTTCGCGGGCGTCGTGGTCGTGTCGGAAGACCCGGCCTATTTCACGAGCGACTTCTATAACGTCGCGTCGATCGGGCACGAAGGCGTGATCGCCGTCGTGTCGGACAACGGCTCCGTGCTCGCGCGCAGCACCGGCGGCAGCCTCGCCGAAAACGCCGCCGCCAACGCCGCCGCCAAAACCAACACGCACGCCGTCCCGGCCGAGCGCGTCCACGGCGAGTTCAGCGCGAGCGGCGTGTATCCGACGGCGGACCATGCGTCGGGCATCTACGTCGATCCGATCGACCACGTGAAGCGCATCGTGTCGTACCGGCATATCGACGGCTATCCGCTCGGCGTGCTCGTCGGTCTCTCCGAACGCGAGGAGATGATCGACTACAACCACACGCGCAACGTCTATCTGCTGATGGCGAGCTTCATCTCGCTCGCGATGCTCGGCTTCTTCGCGGTCGCGACGGGTCTCATCGGCAAGCTGCTCGGGCGCGAGCGCGAGATGACGCATCTCGTCGAATACGATCTGCTCACGGGCCTGCGCAACCGCTACTCGACGCTGCGCGCGCTCCGGCAGGACGTCGCGCAGCCGGAGAACATCGGGCGGCTCGCGCTGCTCTTCATCGACCTCGACAACTTCAAGACGGTCAACGACACGCTCGGCCACAACGCCGGCGACATCGTGCTGCAGATGACCGCGTCGCGGCTCGCGGAGACGGTCGGGCAGAGCGGCACGCTTTCGCGCATCGGCGGCGACGAGTTCGTGGTCGTCGTCAAGGGCGACGATGTCGAACAGCGCGCCGTCACGCTCGCCAACGATATCTCGACGATGTTCGCCACGCCCTTCGATGTGCGCGGCAGCGCGTTCGTGCTGCATGCGAGCATCGGCATCGCGCTCTTCTCCGTATCGAACGAAAGCGAAATCGATCTGCTGAAGAAGGCCGATCTCGCGATGTACAGCGCGAAGGACGCGGGCCGGAACTGCTATCAGTTCTATTCGCCGCAACTGTCGCATCGCGCGGACCATCTGATGAAGTGGGAGCAGCAACTGCGCGTCGCGTTGACGGAGCAGCAGCTTTTCCTCGTCTATCAGCCGAAGGTCGATCTGACGCGCCGCTGCATCACCGGGTTCGAGGCGCTCGTGCGCTGGAACCATCCGCAACACGGACTGATTCCGGCCAACGAGTTCATTCCGGTGGCGGAATCGACGGGGCTGATCGTCGCCGTCGGCGATTTCGTGATTCACACCGCGTGCATGCAACTCGCGCAATGGCAGCGCGACGGTTACACGGGACTTTCGCTCGCCGTGAACATCTCGGCCGTGCAGTTCTGGCGCGGCGACTTGCTGGAGACGGTCGCACGCGCGATCGAAGCGAGCGGCATTCCGCCGGACAAGCTGGAGCTCGAAATCACCGAAACCGTGATGGTCGAATATCCGGAGCTCGTGCAGGAGAAGATCATCGCGCTGAAGCAACTGGGCGTACGCATCGCGCTGGACGACTTCGGCACGGGGTATTCGTCGCTGTCGTATCTGAACCGCTTCTCGGTCGACACGCTGAAGGTGGACCGCTCGTTCATTCAGGCGATTCCCGAAGACCGCAGCGTCGGCGTGATGGTGTCGGCGATCGTCAATCTGGCGCGTTCGCTCGGGCTGACGGTGGTTGTCGAAGGCACGGAGCGCGAGGAACAGATCGCGTGGCTCGCGGCGCTCGGGCCGGTGGAAGCACAAGGCTTCCTGTTCTCGCGCCCGGTGCCGGCGGACGGCGTCCAGGCGCTGCTCGACCGCTTCGGCGTGTGCGGATGGCCGCGCGGACAGTCGCCGCGCTCGCGCAAGGACGCGGGCCGCGAATCGAGCACCGCGCTCAGCGATGAGCGCGGCGGCTGAATCAGAAGCCGCGCGACAACACCGCCGTGCCGATCGTCACGACGCCCAGCACCAGATTGATCGCGACGAGCCGTCTCACGGTCCCGACAGCGCGCGCGCCGTCGGGCCAGTTCTGCGCCTGCACCGCGCGGCGAATGCGCGGAAACACGGCAAAGCGGATATGACCGAAGATCAGCATCATCACGATGCCGAGGCCGGCCATCGCGTGTAGCGGCCATGCCGCGTGGCCGCCGCCGAACTCCACGAGCAGAAAGCCGCCGCTCAGCAGAATCACGATCACTGCCGCGCCCACCCAGTTGAAAAAGCGCGCGAACACCGACTCCCAGAGCGGCAGGCGCAACTGCGGCGTGAGATCGCCGAGCGCGGGACGCAGGCAGAAATGCGCGAAGATCATCCCGCCTATCCAAACGGCTACGCCGAGCAAGTGCAGAAAGAGCGCCGCTTCGATGGCTTTGTTCATTGTGTTCCCGAGCTGACTTCGTTGACTTAAGTTTGGCCGTTCGACTAAGACACGGCGCATCAGTTCCAACCGGCTCGCGACAAGCGCAAAAAGAAACGCCTCGCCGCATGATCGCGACGAGGCGCTTTTCGACGCTGTCCGCGCGAGGCAATGCCTGAGTATCGGCATCGCCTCATGCGGGATCGAGGCGCATCAGCCCTCGAAAACCGGCCGCAGATCCGTCACTTTCAAGGACGAATCCGGCGCACGGCCCTTCCTCGATCGCTTGCCCAGATGCAGTTGCAACTGCGATCCACTGAGCTTCTCGTCTCTCACCTTCCCGCCGCGCCCGGTGCCGATCATCACCACGCCGCGCGCATCGATCGCGAGTGCCTGGCGCAGCGTCTCCTTCGGATCGAGGCCCATCAGAATGACGCCGCGTCCGCCGCCCGACAGCGTCTTCATCTCGTCCATGCCGAACACGAGAATGCGGCCCGTGCTCGACAGACACGCGACGTGATTCGCACCGGGGATGACGGGCATCGGCGCGAGCGGCGCCGCGCCTTCGTCGATCGTCATGAACGCCTTGCCGGCCTTTTGACGGCTCACCATGTCGCCCAGCTTCGCGATGAAGCCGAAGCCGTTGCTCGATGCCAGCAGCAATTGCTGCTCCGCATTGGCCGCGAAGTAGTGCAGCAGATGCGTGCCCGATTCGAGCTCGATCAGCGACGTGACCGGCACGCCGTCGCCGCGGCCGCCCGGCAGCGCGGAAACCGGCACCGAATACACGCGTCCCTTGCTGCCCCACGCGACGAGCGAATCCGGTGTGCGCGCCTGGAATGCCGCATAGAGACCATCGCCCTGCTTGAACGTGAAGCCCGCCGGATCGAGACCGTGGCCCTTCAGCGCGCGAACCCAGCCCTTCTGCGACACGACGACCGTCACCGGCTCGTCGACGACACGCGCCTCGAACGTCGCGCGCTTTTCCTGCTGGATGAGCGTGCGGCGATCGTCGCCGAATTGCTTCGCGTCGCCTTCGATTTCCTTGATGAGCACGCGCTTCATCGCGGCGTCGCTGTTGAGCAGCTCTTCGAGCCTGGTCTTTTCGTCGCGCAAATCCGACAGTTCCTGCTCGATCTTGATCGCTTCGAGCCGCGCCAGCTGACGCAGACGAATTTCGAGAATGTCTTCGGCCTGGCGGTCGGAGAGGTTGAAACGGGCGATCAGCGCCTGCTTCGGCTCCTCGGACTCGCGGATGATGCGGATGACTTCATCGATATTCAGGAAGACGATCATCCGTCCTTCGAGAATATGGATGCGGTCGTTGACCTTCCCCAGACGATGTTGCGTGCGCCGCGTGACCGTGACGAAGCGAAAGCCGATCCACTCGTGCAGGATTTCGACGATGCCCTTCTGACGCGGCCGGCCATCCGAGCCGATCATCACGAGGTTGATCGTCGCGTTCGATTCGAGGCTCGTGTGCGCGAGCAGCGAATTGACGAACTCGGTCTGATCGATGCGGCTCGACTTCGGTTCGAACACGAGCCGCACGGGCGCGTCCTTGCCGGACTCGTCGCGCACGGCGTCGAGCAGGCCGAGCATCGACTGCTTCGTCTGCGCCTGCTCCGGCGTGAGTGTCTTCTTGCCGAGCTTGATCTTCGGGTTGGTGAGTTCCTCGATTTCCTCGAGCACTTTCTGGCTCGATACGCCCGGCGGCAATTCCGTGATGACGACCTGCCACTGGCCGCGCGCGAGTTCCTCGATCTTCCAGCGCGCGCGCACCTTCAGGCTGCCGCGGCCGGTTTCATATGCCGTCGAGATTTCCGCGGGCGACGAAATGATTTGTCCGCCGCCGGGGAAATCCGGCCCGGGCAGCTTCTCCATCAAGCCGGTGTGGCCGATCTTCGGATCGCGGATCATCGCGACCGCGGCCTGCGCGACCTCGCGCAGATTGTGCGAAGGAATTTCCGTCGCGAGACCCACCGCGATACCGGATGCGCCGTTCAGCAACAGGAACGGCAGGCGCGCGGGCAAGAGCTTCGGCTCTTCGAACGAGCCGTCGTAATTCGGCATGAAATCGACCGTGCCCTGATCGATTTCATCGAGCAGCAAACGCGCGATCGGCGTGAGGCGCGCTTCGGTGTAGCGCATGGCCGCGGCGCCGTCGCCGTCGCGCGAGCCGAAGTTGCCCTGACCGTCGATGAGCGGATAGCGCATCGAAAAGTCCTGCGCGAGACGCACGAGCGCGTCGTACGCCGATTGATCGCCGTGCGGGTGATACTTGCCGAGCACGTCGCCCACCACGCGCGCCGACTTCACCGGCTTCGCGCCCGAGGCGAGGCCCATCTCGCTCATCGCAAAGAGAATGCGGCGCTGCACGGGCTTTTGCCCGTCGCAGACGTCGGGCAGCGCGCGGCCCTTCACCACGCTCACCGCGTAGTCGAGATAAGCGCGTTCGGCGTAATCGCCGAGCGTCAGTTGTTCGCCGTCCGGTGCGGTCTGCTCGGCGAAGAGATCGTCTGTGATTCCCATCGAATATCCGTTGTGCGTGTCTTGAGAGCGGGCTCAGATGTCCGCTTCGACCTCGTTGCCCTTTTCTTCGAGCCAGCTTCGGCGCGATGCCGCTTCGCCCTTGCCCATCAGCATCGTCATGCGCGAGACCGTGAGATCGAAGCCGAGATCGCCGAGGCTGACCGGCAGGAGGCGGCGCGTGTCGGGGTTCATCGTCGTGTCCCAGAGCTGCTCGGCGCTCATTTCGCCGAGACCCTTGAAGCGGCTGATGGTCCAGGCCGTTTCGCGCACGCCGTCCTTGCGCAGCTTGTCGAGGATCGCTTCGAGCTCGCCTTCGTCGAGCGCGTAGAGCTTCTGCGCGGGCTTCTTGCCGCGCGCGGGCGCATCGACGCGAAAGAGCGGCGGACGCGCGACGCACACGTGACCGCGCTCGATCAGTTGCGGGAAGTGCTTGAAGAAGAGCGTGAGCAGCAAGACCTGAATGTGCGCGCCGTCGACGTCCGCGTCGGACAGGATGCAGATCTTGCCGTAGCGCAGATTCGACAAGTCGATCTGATCGTCCGGACCGTGCGGATCGACGCCGATCGCGACGGCGATGTCATGCACTTCGTTGTTCGCGAAGAGCCGGTCGCGCTCGGTTTCCCAGGTGTTCAGCACCTTGCCGCGCAACGGGAGAATCGCCTGGAATTCCTTGTCGCGGCCCATCTTCGCGGAGCCGCCTGCCGAATCGCCCTCGACGAGGAAGAGTTCGTTGCGGGCGATGTCCGTCGATTCGCAATCGGTGAGCTTGCCCGGCAACACGGCGACGCCCGAGCTCTTCTTTTTCTCGATCTTCTGGCCGGCGCGCGTGCGCGCCTGAGCCTGACGGATCACGAGTTCCGCGAGCTTCTTGCCGTATTCGACGTGCTGATTGAGCCACAACTCCAGCGCGGGCCGCGAGAACGACGACACGAGCTTGACCGCATCGCGGCTATTGAGACGTTCCTTGATCTGCCCTTGGAATTGCGGATCCAGCACCTTCGCCGACAGCACGAACGACACGCGCGCGAACACGTCTTCCGCGAGCAGCTTCACGCCCTTTGGCTGCAGGTTGTGAATCTCGACGAAGTTCTTCACCGCCTGAAAGAGACCGTCGCGCAGGCCGGATTCGTGCGTGCCGCCCGCGGGCGTCGGGATCAGGTTCACATAGGATTCGCGCAGCAGCGTTCCTTCCTCGCTCCACGCGACGACCCACGATGCGCCTTCGCCCTCCGCGAAGGTTTCCTCGGTGTTCTTCGAGCTTTCGGCATAGCGCTCGCCTTCGAACAGGGGAATCAGCAAGTCGCTGCCGCCCATGCCTTCGAGCAGATAGCCGCGCAGGCCGTCGTCGTATTTCCATGTCTGACGCTCGCCCGTCTTCTCGATGACGAGCACCACTTCGACGCCCGGCAGCAACACGGCCTTCGAGCGCAAAAGGCGCTGCAACTCGCCGAGCGGCAGATTGGCGGAATCGAAGTACTTCGGGTTCGGCCATGCGCGCACGCACGTGCCGCTTTTCTTCGCGCCGCGCTCGGCCGGGCGCGTCGTGAGCGCTTCGACGACATCGCCATTGGAGAAGGCGAGCTGCGCGACCTTGTTGTCGCGCCAGACGGTGACTTCGAGACGCGTTGCGAGCGCGTTCGTCACCGACACGCCCACCCCGTGCAGACCGCCCGAGAACGTGTAGGCGCCGCCGGCGGCCTTGTCGAACTTGCCGCCCGCGTGCAGCCGCGTGAACACGATCTCGACGACCGGCACGCCTTCTTCCGGATGCAGGCCGAACGGAATGCCGCGGCCATCGTCGTCGACGGAGACGGAGTTGTCGTTGTGCAGTGTGACGGTGATCTGCTTGCCGTAGCCCCCGAGCGCTTCGTCGGAGGCGTTGTCGATCACTTCCTGGATGATGTGCAGCGGATTCTCAGTCCGCGTGTACATGCCCGGCCGCTGCTTGACCGGCTCCAGGCCCTTGAGCACCTTGATCGATGCTTCGCTGTAGCCGGCTGCCTTGGCGTTCATGACGAGGCGTCGACCTCGTTCAGTGCCTGTCGCCATTGCGCTGGATTTTTTCGTGGACATAGTTGAACGTTGATCCGGCTCTCGGGCGCGTTCGCGGGGACATGTCACGACGTGACGCCCGATCTGCCGGCAAATGCTTGATGAAAGTGCCTGGCCGGATGCGTTGAGAGCGAGGCGGAAAACCGCCCCGCCGATCCGAGCCGCGCTAGGAGAATAGCGGTTTTCGCTCGCCGCGCCCACCTCGGCGCGATAAAACGCGCTTCCTGCATGGCCGCTCGCGCACGATGCGCGTTCACGCTTTCGACACACGTGCGGCTCGCAAAAACGCTTACTTTCGTTTGGCTTCGAGTTCTTCCCAGCGTTCGAGCGCAACGAGCAGTTCCTCTTCGATCGCCGCGTGGCGCTCGGAAAGCCGCGCGCCTTCCTTCGCGTCCTTCGCGAAGATCGAACCGTCTTCGAGTTGCGCCCCGATCGTCTTCTGCTCTTCCTCGAGCTCCGCGATGCGCCCCGGCAGCGCCTCCAGCTCGCGCTGCTCCTTGAACGACAGCTTCACCGTGCGCTGCGCGTTGCGGCCCGCGGCGCTTTCCTTCGGTGCGTCGTCCTTCGGCGCTTCCTTCGCGCTCTGACGCGCCGCATCTTCCGCGATACGCTCCGAACGTTCGCGCTGAATCTGCCAGTCGGAGAAGCCGCCGACGTACTCGCGCCACTTGCCGCCGCCCTCCGCCGCGAACACCGATGTCACGACGTTGTCGAGAAACGCGCGGTCGTGGCTCACGAGCAACACGGTGCCGTCGTAATCGGACAGGAGTTCTTCGAGCAGTTCGAGCGTCGGGATGTCGAGGTCGTTGGTCGGCTCGTCGAGCACGAGCACGTTCGCGGGCCGCGCGAACAGGCGCGCGAGCAGCAGCCGATTGCGCTCGCCGCCGGACAGCGATTGCACCGGCGAGCGCGCGCGTTCGGGCGCGAACAGGAAATCGCCGAGATAGCTCATCACGTGCTTCTTCACGCCGTTGACTTCGACCCATTCGCTGCCGGGACTGATGGTGTCGGCAAGCGACTTGTCGAGATCGAGCTGCGCGCGCATCTGATCGAAATACGCAACCTGAATGTTGGTACCGCTGCGCACGCGGCCTTCGTCAGGCTGCAGCTCGCCGAGAATGAGCTTCAGGAGCGTGGTCTTGCCCGCGCCGTTCGGGCCGACGAGGCCGATCTTGTCGCCGCGCATGACGGTGGCCGTGAAGCGCTCGACGATCGTGCGTTCGCCATAGCGCTTCGTCACGTCGGTCAGTTCCGCGACGATCTTGCCGGACTTCTCGCCCTGCCCGACATCGAGCCTGACGTTGCCCTGGACGTTGCGGCGCTCGGCGCGCTCGTTGCGCATTTCCACGAGCCGCGCGATGCGCCCGACGCTGCGCGTGCGCCGCGCCTCGACGCCCTTGCGAATCCACACTTCTTCCTGCGCGAGCAGCTTGTCGAACTTTTCCTGCTCGACCTTTTCGACTTCGAGCTGTTGCGCCTTGCGCGTCTGATACGCGCTGAAATTGCCCGGATACGACAGCAGCCGCCCGCGATCCAGTTCGACGATGCGCGTGGCCACGCGATCGAGAAACGCGCGATCGTGCGTGATGAAGAGCAGGCCCGTGCGCAACGTGACGAGCAGTTCTTCCAGCCAGCGGATGCCGTCGAAGTCGAGATGGTTGGTCGGCTCGTCGAGCAGCAGCACGTCGGGCTGCACGACGAGCGCGCGCGCCAGCGCCACGCGCTTTTTCATGCCGCCGGACAGGTCGCCCGCGCGCGCGTCGCCGTCGAGGCCGATCTGCGCGAGCGTCGTCGCAACGCGCGTGCGCCAGTTCCAGGCATCGCGCGTATCGAGCGCCGATTGCAGCGCGTTCATGCGCGCGAGCAGCGCGTCGTGCTGCGCGCCTTCGGGCGTGTCGGCGAGCGCGTGCGCGACGGCGTCGTATTCGTCGAGCAAGGCGCGCGCTTCGGTGAGGCCGGAAGCGACGACATCGAACACGGAAGCATCGAGATCGAACTCGGGCTCCTGCGGCACGTAGACGGTCGTGAGCTCGCTCTGACGCGTGACAAGGCCGTCGTCGGGCGCGGCGAGCCCCGCGACGATCTTGAGCAGCGACGACTTGCCGGCGCCATTGCGGCCGATCAGCCCGACACGCTCGCCCGCTTCGAGCGTGAAGTCGGCGTGGTCGAGCAATGCGACATGGCCGAACGCGAGCTGCGCGTCCGAAATGGAATAAAGCGACATGGGAAAACCGGATGAGTGGCGAAGAATCGGGGGCGCACGCGAGAACCGATGGAAGCGGCCATTGTACCGGGCGCGGCGCGCGGCGACCCACGGCGCATCCGGCGCTGGCCGAACGGACGAGGCGCGCGGCCCCGGAAAGCACGAAGGCCGCCCGGACCCCGGTCCGCGGCGGCCTCTTCGCTTCTCGCGCCGAAACCAGCGCGTTACTTCACGTGCACCTTGATCGTCTGACTCATTTCCGGTCCATAGGAGCGGTGCGCGCCGTCGCCGAACTGCATCGTCAGCGTGTGATCGCCGGGGGGCAGCTTCACGTCGGCTTCGGTCTGGCCCTTGCCAAAGTGCAGCGACGTGTCGTTCGCCGGAATCACGGTGCCCTTCGGCAGCGGCTTGCTATCGATCAGCAGATGGTGATGGCCGGTGCCGTCGGTCATCGTGCCCGCCGGCGCCACCGACATGCCGTCGACGCCGAATTTCACGTGCACGGGGCTCGTGACGGTCGCGCCGTCCTTCGGCTCGACGAAATACACGCGCGCCTGCGCATGCGCCGCGCCGGCGTACTGCGCGAGCACGATCGCGCTCGTCAGCATCGCACCCAAGAGCTTTTTGTTCATCGTTCTCTCCATGTTGTGAAACCGGTCGATGGCGCGAGGCCTGCGCCGGAAACTCGAAAAGCATACACCGGGCTTTCGGAACATCGTAATCGAGGCCATCCTGCGGACGCGCAATACGGCACGGCGTCGCGTCCAAGGGATCGGTCGAGCAACGATCTCGCCGATTCCTGTAAGATGCCGGGTCGCCGCGCCGCGCATCGTCTTCGAGCGCACGCGGTCCGTTTATTTCTTTCGAATCAAGAGTCTGTCGTGAGCGAAGTGATCGAATACAAGAGCTGGGTCTGCCTGATTTGCGGCTGGATCTACAACGAAGGTGAGGGCCTGCCGGACGAGGGCATTCCCGCCGGCACCCGTTTCGACGACATCCCCGCCGACTGGCGCTGCCCGCTGTGCGACGTGGGCAAGGCCGATTTCGTCGTCGTCGAGTTCTGATGCGCTTCGCCGCGCTCCCGCGCGGCCGTGACGTTCCGTTTTTCAGCGCGCCACCGCGATCAGCTCGCGGCTCGTTTCGCCCGCCGGCGCGCGATTCCAGTCTCCGTACCAATCGATTCGCGCGAAACCCGCATCGTTCAACAGGCGCGCGAGTTCATCGAGCGTGCGAAAGCGCAGCTCGCTCGTGGCGCGGAGCGACTCTTCCGGCGTCGACATGAAGCGGCAATGCGTCGTGAACGCCGCGCGCCCGGTCGCGAGCGGATCGGGCTGCGCGTGCCGTTCCTGCCACACTTCAACCGTTTGTCCGTCCACCGTTTCGACACGTCGCGTCGACCGTTCGCGCGTCCAGTCTTCCCATGCGCGCGCCGCCGGATTGCGGCTTTCGAACGCGATCGCGCCGCCCGGCCGGATCGCCCGGCGTGCGGCCCTGAGCGTCGCGAGAAACGCGGCGTCGTCGAGAAAGACCTGCGCGACGTGGCCCGTCATGACGAGCAAATCCGCCGCGCCGACGAACGGCAGCGCGCTCGCATCGCCTTCGATCCACGTCACCTCGGGGCCTTCGGGGCGCGAGCGCGCCACGCGCAGCATCTGCGGCGACGGATCGATGCCCGTCACCCGATGACCGCGCTTCGCCAGTTCGCAAGCGAGCAGTCCGGTGCCGCAGCCCAGATCGACGATATGCCCCATGGACTCCGCCAGCGCGAGATAGAACGCCGTATCGGGCGCGAACGGATTGAGGGCGTCGTACAGCGCGACGAGGCGCGGATCGTCGTAGAGCATCAGCGGCTCTGATACGCGAGTGCGTCGCGCATCGGCTGGCTGCCGACCATGATCGGGCCGGTGAACGGCGTATCGAGATCGAGGATCACGAGCACCGCCGAGGCGATCGACAGCGCGCCGAGCATGATCGTCACGAGCGAGAGCGCGTTGCGCGGCGCGATCAGCCCGAAGCACAGAAAGATGATGAGCAGCCAGCCGACGAGAATCCGGTCGAACGGATAGGAAATCGAGCCGTGCGCCTCCTCGATCAGCTTCCAGCGCAGCGCGATCAGCTGCTCGAAACGCGCGGCGGCCTCGGCGGCGAGCTGGCGATGATAGTCGTCGCGCGGATCGAGCATGCGCACGTCGCGCTGAGCCTCGCGCAGCATCGCGCCGAGCGTGCTGCTCGCGAGATTGTCGGTGCTCTTCGACGGTTCGACGTTCGGGTAATCGCCCGCCGGGCGCGGCTCGCCCGGCCAGGTGCTCGCGATCGCCGCGGCCGTGTACTTGCGCAGGAGATCGCGCGCGTGATCGAGCTCGCCGCCGTAATCGCGCATCGTGCGGTCGAGCTCGATGATCGAAGTGGCGTAGCTGCGCATGTCGCTGTTGGTCGTGTCGAAAATCGTTTTGGCCGATGCGGTCAAAAGGCCGAGCACGAGCGCCGCGAAGGTGACCAGCATGCCGACGAGCAACTGGATCAGTTGCACCGTTTCCTGCGCCTTGTGTTCCTCGGGCAGAAGCGGCCGCACGATCGCGCCGATGCCCGTGCAGGTCAACAGGAGAATGAAGACGAGCACCGCGGATTGGATTTCCGTCATGAGCGCGCGAGCCGTGATGGCGTGACCGGGGTGGTCGCATTATCGACGGGAAACCGCGCGCGGTTCAATGGGCGCGGAATACTGCCCGGAAGGATTGCGCGCGACGGCTGCCGACGCCGGGCCCAGGCTCGGACAGCGTCAAGTTCGGCGGATGCTGAAAAATAGAACACTCACGACTTACGTTTTGCCAACGAATTTTCGCTCGAACCTGTCTCAAAATAAATCTACCGTCTGGTCGGTTTATTAATAGAATGGCTGCTCGTCGGCGGCGTCCCCTTTCCGATTGCAGGGCCTGGACGACCGTCGCACGAAAACCCGACCGATGCGAACACTGGCGACAAAAGAACAAGACTTCGCAGCGACTATCCATTCTTTCCCGGAGACAAGTGCATGGACGAGCAGCAACTGGAGACGCTTCGCCTACAGCCCGACTTCACCCGACTGGTCGCAACGAAGACGCGACTGACATGGTCCCTCACCGCCGTCATGCTGACGGCGTACTTCAGCTTCATCCTGCTCCTCGCGTTCTCACCCTCGACGCTTGCGCTTCGTGTCGGCACCGGCACCGTGACGCTGGGCATTCCGGTCGCGGTGGCGTTCATCCTGCTGGCAATCGCATTGACGGCCGTCTACGTTTTCAAGGCGAACGGCTCGATCGACGCGCTGAACGAAACGTTGAAGGAGCAGCACGCATGAAGAACCCCGTCCCGATGATTCCTGCCGTCTTCACGACGCTCGTGCTCGCGTCGCAGTCCGCATTGGCCGCGGATGCGATTCAAGGACCGGTGAGCGCACGCCCGCTCAACTGGAGCGCAATCTCGATGTTCCTGGTCTTCGTGCTCCTGACGCTCTGCATCACGCGCTGGGCGGCGAAGCGCACGCGCTCGGCTTCCGACTTCTATGCGGCGGGCGGCGGCCTGACCGGCTTTCAAAACGGCCTTGCGATCGCGGGCGACATGGTGTCGGCCGCGTCGTTTCTCGGCATTACCGCGATGATCTTCGACAAGGGATACGACGGCATGATCTACGCGCTCGGCGTCGTGGCGGGCTGGCCGATCATCCTGTTTCTCATCGCCGAGCGGCTGCGAAACCTCGGCAAGTACACGTTCGCCGATGTGGTCTCTTATCGGCTCGCGCAACGTCCGG
Source organism: Caballeronia sp. J97 (assembly GCF_905220305.1). NCBI lineage: Bacteria > Pseudomonadati > Pseudomonadota > Betaproteobacteria > Burkholderiales > Burkholderiaceae > Caballeronia > Caballeronia sp. J97. The sequence goes on from NZ_CAJMZL010000001.1 coordinate 661,652, forward strand.
TGCGGATCGTCGCCGCGTGCGGCACGCTGACCGTCGCGATCATGTATCTCGTCGCGCAGATGGTGGGGGCCGGCAAGCTGATCCAGCTTCTCTTCGGGACGAGCTATCTCTCCGCGGTGATTCTGGTGGGTTGCCTCATGGTTCTCTACGTGATGTTCGGCGGCATGCTGGCCACGACCTGGGTGCAGATCATCAAGGCCGCGCTGCTGCTCGGCGGCGCGACCTTCATGGCCGTGATGGTGCTCGCATGGTTCGGCTTCGATCTCGAAGCGCTATTCTCCGGCGCGGTCAAGGCGCACGCGAAGGGTGAGTCGATCATGGCGCCGGGAGGCCTCGTCGCCAATCCGGTCGATGCCGTCTCGCTCGGTGTCGGGATGATGTTCGGCACGGCGGGTCTGCCGCACATTCTCATGCGCTTTTTCACCGTCGCCGACGCGAAGGAGGCCCGGAAATCCGTGCTCTATGCGACAGGCTTCATCGGCTACTTCTATCTGTTGATCCTGCTGCTCGGCTTTGGTGCGATCGTGATCGTCGGCACCGACGGCAGCTTCCACGATGCGGCGGGCAAGATCATCGGCGGCAGCAACATGGTGGCCGTGCATCTGGCAGGTGCGGTGGGCGGAAACCTGTTCCTCGGTTTCATCTCCGCGGTGGCGTTCGCGACCGTGCTGGCGGTCGTGGCGGGTCTTGCGCTTTCGGGCGCGTCCGCGGTCTCGCACGATCTGTACGCGAACGCGTTCCGCAAGGGCGCGGTAACGGAGGCACAGGAAATCCGCGTTTCGAAGATCGCGACGCTCGTCATCGGCGTGCTCGCGATCCTGCTCGGGATCATCTTCGAGAACCAGAACATCGCGTTCCTGTCGGGGCTCGTGCTGGCGATCGCCGCGTCAGCCAACTTTCCGGTCCTCTTCCTTTCGATGTTCTGGAAACGGCTCACGACGCGCGGCGCGGTCGCCGGCAGCCTGACCGGGCTGTTGTCGGCCATCGTGCTTCTCGTGCTCGGCCCGACGGTCTGGGTGCAGATCCTCAAGCACGATCACGCGATCTTCCCCTACTCGAATCCCGCGCTCTTCTCGATGACGTTCGCATTCGCGGCTGCCTGGTTGTGCTCGGTGCTCGATTCGTCGGCGCGTGGGCAACGCGAGCAGCAACGCTATGTGGGGCAGTTCGTTCGGTCGATGACGGGAATCGGGGCGTCTGGCGCGACAAGCAAGCATTGAATCCATTACGCATGCTCGCCGCGCGCTGGGTGGATGCGCGCGCGGCGAGGTTCGTCTGATGTTCGTCGGCACACAAAGGTCATCAACCGAACGACCCGATCGCCATTTCGACGAAGCGCTGAACCGAAGGCGCCCGCTCACGAGTCCTGTACGCCACGGCGAGCTCCGCTTCCTCGTGATACGCGTCGATCGGCCGAAACGCGACGTCGGCGGGCGCGAACGCTTTCATCGATTGCGGCACGAGCACGACGCCGTAGCCCGCCGCCGCCATGCACAGCGCCGTGATGAAATCGGCGACGCGATGGCGCGGCGCGGCATCGAATTCGCCGAGGCGGCCGAGGCTCGACAGGTTTTCCGCGAAGCCTTCGCTTTCGCTGAACTGAGGCACGATGAAAGCGGCGTCGCGCAACGCGTTCGGTTGCACCGTTTCCGATTCGGCCAGCGGATGGTCCGCCGCCAGCGCGATCATCAGTTGCTCGCGCATCACCACTGTCGCCGTCACGCCATCCGGATAGCGCGACCGTGAACGCAGCAGGCCCACATCGAGCCGGCCGTCGCGCAGGCTTTCGAGTTGCCGGGGCGTTTCCATCGCCGTGATGTCCATTTCGACCTGCGGGCACGCGACGCGAAAGCGCGTGAGCGTCGCCGGAAGCAGACCTGTGGACACCGCCGAGCCGACATACCCCAAGGACACATTCCCCACTTCGCCTCGCGCCGCGAGCCGGCCCACCGATTCCGCGCGTTCGAGCTGGCGGAGCGCGAGCAACGCCTCCTGCAAAAAGACCTCGCCCGCGTTCGTCAGCGTGACGGCCGCGCGCTTGTTGCGGTTCAAAAGCCGCACGCCGAGCGTCGTTTCGAGCTTTCTGAGCTGATCGCTCAGCACGGACTGAGCGACGTTCAGACGGTCGGCCGTGCGCGCGAAGTGCAGGTCTTCGGCCAGCGACACGAAGACCCTCAGTTGGCGACTCTCCATTTGTTCGCTTTTTCCGATCAAAAATTCAAGTTTAGACGGTTTAATCGAACACAGGAATGGCGTGAAATAGCGGCATCCCATCACACCGAGCCGAAAATGAACGCACCTGTCGAAGCAACCGTCGTCCAGCCGCCTTTCAGCATTCACCCGCATCCGCAGCACGCCCGCCTGCGCCGAATCGAACTCGATCAGGACGCCCTCGCGCGCTTTTTCGAGGCCGTGAAAAACGTCGACGTGCAGAACCTGCAATACGTGCCCTACATGCGCTTCATGCTGGCGCACGAGTTGAATGGCGCGCTCGGCGGCGCGTTCGGCGCGACGCTCACGCAGATCGCGCGCGATCGCTCGAGCGGAGGCTTTACCATCGGCGTGCAAGGCGCAACGTCCGATAGCGACGACTACGTCCGCTTCGGCACCGCCGTCGCCCATCTGCTCGGCCCGAGCAATCACGATGCGATGTCGGGCACCTACTACGCCCGCTTTCTCGTCAAGCACACCGACGCGAGCGATTCCTACCTGCGTCAGGCCTATCGCCTCTTCTCGCTGCACACCGACGGCACCTACGTCGAGGAAGAGACGCACTGGCTGCTGATGATGAAGTTCGACGAAACCAACGCGACCGGCGGCGAATCGCGCCTGCTGCATCTCGACGACTGGAGCGAACGCGACCAATACGCGCTCGATCCGATGGGCGCGCTGCCTTTCGTCTTCAAGGCGCCCGGTTCGAAGAACGTCGGCGCCGCCGTGGAGCGCCCGCTGTTCTTCCACTCGGAGTTCGGTCTGTCGATGTCGTTCATCGACCAGTTCGTGCAGCCGCGCACGCTCGCCGAAGCGCGCTATCTGCACGCGATGTCGCATTCGATGGAAACGTGCGTCGCGACGCGCGAAATCAGCTTGCCCGTTGGCGAATTGGTCGTCGCGAACAATTACTTCTGGGTGCATGGCCGGGCGCCGTTCGAGCAGCATCCCGCGCTGCATCGCGAACTGATGCGTCAACGCGGAGTGTTCGCCCAATGACCGCCCACGTCTCTCTGCGCAATGCCGATGCCGACGTGATCGTGATCGGCGGCGGCATCATCGGTGCATCCACCGCGATGCAGTTGACCGAGCGTTATCCGTCGCTCAAGGTGCTCGTGCTCGAAAAGGAAGACGCGCTCGCCGTGCACCAGTCGGGCCACAACAGCGGCGTGATTCACGCGGGCGTCTACTACGCGCCCGGCAGCCTGAAAGCGGACTTCTGCCGACGCGGCGCCGCCGCGACCTACGCGTTTTCCAAACGTCATGACATCGCCTTCGAACAGTGCGGCAAGCTGATCGTCGCAACCAGTGCGCTCGAAGTGCGGCGTCTCAAAGACCTGTTCGAGCGATGCAGGCAAAACCAGCTTCAGCCGCAATGGCTCGACCGCGATGAGCTGACGCGCGAGGAGCCGCGCATCGTCGGCGAAGCGGCGATTCGCGTTGCCTCCAGCGGCATCGCCGATTACCCGTCCGTGACCCGCGCGATGGCGCGCGTGGCGCGCGAAAACGGCGCGACCATTCTGCTCGGCCAGCAAGTCGTCGGCATGAGCGAGGACGATGAAGGCGTAGTCGTGACGACCACGAAGGCGCGGTTTCGCGCTAAGCACGCGATCGTCTGCGCGGGACTGATGGCCGATCGGCTCGCCCGCATGTGCAAGCTCGACGTCGACTTTCGGATCGTGCCGTTTCGCGGCGAATACTACCGGCTGCCGGCGTCGAAGAACGATCTCGTGCGGCACCTGATCTATCCGGTGCCCGACCCCGCGCTGCCGTTTCTCGGCGTGCATCTGACGCGCATGATCGGCGGCTACGTGACCGTCGGCCCGAACGCGGTGCTCGCGATGGCGCGTGAAGGCTATCGCTGGCGCGATATCGACATGGGCGATCTGGCCGACATGGCGTCGTTCGGCGGTTTCTGGAAGATGCTCAGGACGTATGGCTCGTCGGGCATTTCCGAGGTGCGCAATTCTCTTTGGAGAAGCGGCTATCTCGCGCTGTGCCAGAAGTATTGCCCCGAGTTGTCGCTGGATGATCTCGAACCGTATCCGGCCGGCGTGCGCGCGCAGGCCGTTTCGTCCAATGGTGCGTTGATTCACGACTTCCTGATTCGTCCGTCGAGACGCAGTCTGCATGTTTGCAACGCGCCCTCGCCTGCCGCGACCTCGGCGCTGCCCATCGGCGAATATCTCGTCGATACCTTCGCCAGCACATTCGGCGTCGCGCCGCGGCCTGAATTATTTATGTCGACATAAATAAAAATCAGCGCTATGCTGAATACAACCGGACATTGCGCAAGGCAATGCCGTGCGACCGTTCAAGAACGTTGGAGACATGCAAGATGATCAAGATTGAAAAACTCACCACCTGCATCGGCGCGGAGGTATCGGGCGTCGATCTTGGCGACGCATCGCGGGACGAGTCCCTGTTCGCTGAACTCAGGGCACTGTTGTTGCAACACCGTGTGCTGTTCTTTCGCGATCAGGACATCTCGCGCGCAGAGCATGTCGCGTTCGCGCGCAGATTCGGTGAACTGGAAGATCATCCGGTTGCGGGAAGCGATCCGGAGCATCCGGGCCTCGTGCGTATCTACCGCTCCGAAGCGAAAAACCCCTACGAGAACAACTATCACACCGACGGCTTGTGGCGGCCGGAGCCGTCGATGGGCGCGGTGCTGCGCTGCATCGAGTGTCCCGAAACGGGTGGCGACACGATCTGGGTGAATATGGTCGAGGCGTATCGGCAATTGCCGGACGATATCAAGCGACGCATCGAGGGGCTGCGGGCGAAGAGCAGCATCGAACATTCGTTCGGTGCGGCGATGGAACCCGACGAGCGCAGGAAGCTCGCCGCGCAGAATCCCGATGTGGAACATCCTGTCGTGCGCACGCACCCCGAGACGGGCGAAAAGATCCTTTACGTCGGCAGTTTCACGACGCACTTCGTCAATTACCATACGCCCGAAAATGTCCGCTACGGCCTGGACAAGACGCCCGGCGCGAGTCTCCTGCTCAACTATCTGCAAAGCCAGGCCCTGATTCCCGAGTACCAGGTGCGTTTCAGATGGAAGCCGAACAGCATCGCTGTCTGGGACAATCGATCGACGCAGCACTATGCGGTGATGGACTACTGGCCGGCGCCACGCAAGATGGAGCGTGCGGGCATCGTCGGCGACAAACCTTATTGATGAAATTTAATAAGGATAACGACACGGTCGGATGACCGTGTCGCCTGCTTATACCAGCTCGCTCAAGAGCTCTTCTGCACGAGGCCACTCGCCATGTCCCGACGCAGGATTCAAATGACCGACCGCACCCAGTTCGACGAAACGGCTTCCCCATGCCTGGGCGAACTCGCGCGCGCGATCGATTCGCGTCAGCGGATCGTTGCTGCTTGCCGCGACGATGCTCGGAAACGGCAACGCTTGACGCGGAATCGGCAGCCATCCGTGTTCGCTCAATGCGTCGATGGTCGGATAGCCGGCGGGCATGGGCGTTTCGAGATCCGCCGGCGCGGCGAGCAATGCGCCGCGAATCATCGACGAATCATGCCGGCTCGCCCAGTGCGCGAGCATCATCACGCCCGCGCTGTGCGCGACGACGATCACCGGACCTTCGATCGATTTCATCGCGCGCGCGATTGCCACGACGCGCGCGGTGCAGCCGAGCTTGTCGTGCTCGAGCGGCGCGACGCTGTGCACGCGCGGCAGCTTCGCGGCGAGCAGGGTTTGCCAATGGTCCGGAACGTGGTCACGCAGTCCCGGAACGATAAGAACGGTGTTCGATTCAGTCATGTGTGGGGTCAACCGAAAGAGTTTGAAATGCCCTTCGAGTTTGAAAGCGGCGGGCTTTCCGCGCTTGACGATGAATGTCACGGCGTTATCCACCCACGACAACTGTTCTGATATTTTCCGATGTCATCACTCGTTCGCGCCGCCTGCCTCACCAACTACAGCGAGGTCGCCCGTGCTTCGGCGCTCGACCCCGTGCGCATGCTGCTCGATGCCGCGCTGAGCCCTTCCGTGCTCGACAATCCGGATCTCATGATTCCCGTGGAACGCGTCGGACAATTGCTTCAGGCTTCCGCGACACAGTCGGGAAACGAAAGCTTCGGGCTGCGCATGGCCGAAACGCGCTTGCTGTCGAATCTCGGCGCAGTCGGTTTGCTCGTGCGCGATCAACCCACGCTGCGCGATTCGCTCGGCATGCTGATGCGCTATCAACCCGTGCTCAACGATGCGCTATCGTTGACCGTCGAAGAATGCAACGGGCTCGTCATCATTCGCGAAGCGGTCAGAGCGGGCAATGCGCATCAGTCGACGCGTCAAAGAATCGAACTCGCGCTCGGCGTGATGGTGCGGCTGATTCGCCAGCTCACGCGGCCCGACTGGCGTCCGCGGCGCGTATGTTTCGAACATGCGGCTCCGCGCGACATCACAACGCATCTGCGGTTTTTCGGGCCTTGCGTGGAGTTCGACCGCGATCTCAACGCCATCGTCTGCGCAAAGGCCGATCTCGACGCGCGCAATCCGCTGGCCGATGTCGCCATGGCGCGCTATGCACAACAACTTGTCGATGCGTCGACGCGTCCGCACGCGACCACACTCGAAGCCGTGCAGCGAACGATTCTGCAACTCTTGCCCGGCGGCCGCTGCAGCATCGAACAGGTCGCGGAACATATGGGCATGGTCTGCCGCACAGTGCAACGGCGGCTTGCCGAACAAGGCCACAGCTTCTCGACGATTCTCAACGACGTGCGCCGAGAGCTCACGATGCGGCACGTCATCGAGGGCGATCGCCCTTTGACGGAAGTGGCGGCGTTGCTCGGCTTCGCTTCACCGAGCGCATTCTCGCGCTGGCATCACGCGCAATTCGGATGCAGCGCGAAGGAAAGCCGCGCACAGCGTGATACTGTGCGCCGGCTCTGATATCACGGCACGAGAACCGTGGAACCCACCGTCTTGCGCGACTCGAGCGCGCGATGCGCATCGGCGGCTTCGGCGAGCGCGAAGCTCTGGGCAGGCTCGCTTCTGATCTTCCCGGCGATCACGAGATCGAACAGCTCACGCGCCATCGACAGCATGTGCGGGCGTGGTGTGGCGTAATGAACCATCGCGGGCCGCGTCACCCATAGCGAACCTTTGCGCGCCAATACCCGCGTGTCGATGTGCACCGGCCCCGACGATGTGCCGTTGCTCACCAGCGTGCCGCGCACCTGAAGACTGTCGATCGATGCGTCCAATGTGTCCTTGCCGACCGAATCGAACACGACCTCGACACCTTTGCCGTCCGTAAGCTCCCGCACACGCTCGGCGATGTTTTCACGCGATGTGACGATGGTATGCGTGCAACCGTTCGCCTTTGCGACTTCGGCTTTTTCGTCCGTACTGACCGTGCCGATCATCGTGACACCGAGCGCACGCGCCCACTGACACGCGATCAGTCCGACCCCGCCCGCCGCTGCGTGATACAGAATCGTTTCATGGCCCTTGAGTGGATACACCTGACGAAACAGGTACTGCGCCGTCATGCCCTTCATGATGAGCGTCGCGGCGGTCTTGTCGCTGACGCCATCGGGCAAGGGAATCAGCACGTCGGCGGGCATCACGCGCACATCGGAATACGCACCCTGCGGACCAAGCAGGTATCCGACGCGGTCGCCCACCTTGATATCGTGCACGCCCTCACCGACCGCTTCGACCACGCCCACCGCATCGGAACCGAGACCGTTGGGCAGCGCGAGCGGATATTGCCCGGTGCGGTAGTAGATATCGATGAAATTGACCGCCACATACGTGTGCCGCACGCGCGCTTGCCCCGGACCGGGCTCGCCCACCTGAACGCTTTCCAGACGCAGCACTTCGGGGCCGCCGGTTTCATCGAATCGAATTGCTTTTGCCATGTTGAATAGTCCTTGATGATGAACAGACGATCGCGCCGCGATGTCCTTCCATGAAACATAACGCGAATTCGTATTTATGTCGACATTATTATTTATCGATGGTACATTCCCGCTTCGTTGCACGTCGGCGCAATCAGAACGTCTGGCGAATGCCGAGTTCGAAACCCATCTGATTCGAGCCGCCGAACGGCGCCGCGGGAACGGCCGTGCCCGCCGATACCGAATAGATCGCGCCCTTCCCGTGATTCTTCATGTAGCCCGCGACGCCGTACACCGACGTGCGCTTGCTGAGGTAGTAGTTGGCTCTGAGTACGCCGAGCGTGCCGTTGGCATCGTCCGTGGCGTTGCCGATGTGGGAAACCTGCGCATCGAACTGCCACGCGCCGTACAGCGCGGATGCACCGAGCCATTCGATATCGGTCTTGACCGAGCGCGCATCGCCATGAAGGAGGCGATGAATCCAGCCCGCGCCGAAGCGCACGGGTCCCACGGTGAGATGGCCGTTCACCTGATAGCGACGGTCCGTATCGCCGGAGTTCGTGAACGCGACGCCGGGCGCGCCGGGAACCACGGCATTGGGCGCGGAACCCGGGCCGCCCCGCAGTTCTTCGTAGGACGTCGCGACACCCCAGTTGCTCGCGTCGTACTTGATCATGGCCGACAAGCCGCGGCATGCAACCGCGTCGCCAGCAACCTGACCGCCGCAATTGACGGTCGTCGACGAATCGCGTCCGAAGGAATACGTCGCGCCGAGCGTGAAGCCGTAGAACGTGCCGGTATAGGAGACGGCGTTGTCGAAACGGTCCGCGAGCAGAGCGCTATCGAGCGATCCCAGACTGCCGATACCCGCCGCGCCGAGAATATTCGCATCGATCATCGCCCACGTCATCATGCTGTACTGGCGGCCGAACGTGAGTTGTCCCCAGTCGTTCTTCAGGCCGACATAGGCCTGACGCCCGAATAGCCGGCCCGCCTGCTGCAACGCGCCGTTGGAAAGAGAAAAGCCGTTCTCGAGCGTGAAGATCGCCTTGAGGCCGCCACCGAGATCTTCCGATCCCTTGAAGCCCCATCGTGAAGGCACGTCGCCACCGCCGATCACCGGCATGCGCGCAACCGCTCCACCCGTCGGCGTCGCGTGCGTCAGATATTCGACGCCCGTATCGACGATGCCATACAGCGTGACCGAGCTCTGCGCGAATGCGGGCGCGCATGCCAGTGGTGCGATCAGCGAGATCGCGAGTCGTGCTTTTCTCATTTTGTCTCCGTTTGGTTCGCATCGGTTTTATCGGAAGCCTGCCGGCGATGCTTTTCTTTTATTCAGCAATCCGAATATTTACTGATGTTGGCCGACCCGACTGCGTAACCACGATTCCCGCGCAAAACAAGGCGACGGTCATCTTGAATCCAGTCTATCAGCGCCAAATATTAAAGTCGACAACAATAAAGCGAGCGTGATTCGGGACAAACCCTCGGCGCTACAGTCGCTCGAACACCGCGGCGACACCCTGCCCGCCGCCGACGCACATCGTCACGAGCGCGTAGCGGCCCGCGACGCGCCGAAGTTCATAAATCGCTTTAGTGGCGAGAAAGGCGCCCGAACAGCCGATCGGATGTCCCAGCGCAATCGCTCCGCCGTTCGGATTGGTCTTCTGCGGATCGAGTTCGAGGCCGCGCGCGACCGCGATCGCTTGCGCGGCAAAGGCTTCATTGCTTTCGATCACGTCCATTCGATCGAGCGTCAAGCCTGCTTTCTTGAGAGCCTGCTTCGTCGCGGGAATCGGCCCTTCGCCCATGATCTCGTTCGATACACCCGCAACCGCATATGACACGAGCCGCGCCATCGGAGCATGTCCAGCCGCGCTCGCGACGGCTGCGTCGGCCAGCACGAAAAAGGCTGCGCCATCGTTGATGCCGGACGCATTCCCGGCGGTCACCGATCCGTCCTTTTTGAAGGCCGGTGCCAGCTTGGCAAGCGACTCCATGGTCGTTGCGGGTTTGACGTGTTCATCGGTATCGAAGACGACTTCGCCCTTGCGCGTCTGCTTCACGATCGGCACGATCTGCGAAGCAAAGCGCCCTTCCGCGATCGCCCGCGCCGCCCGGCGATGCGACTCCACCGCGAGCGCATCTTGCTCCTCGCGCGTGATATTCCACTTGCGGACGAGATTTTCGGCAGTCACGCCCATGTGCCCGACACCGAACGGATCGGTCAACGTCGCAAGCATCATGTCGATGAGTTTCGCGTCGCCCATGCGCACGCCGTTACGCAGCGCAGCGAGCAAATGCCCGCTGCGGCTCATCACTTCGACGCCGCCACCCACGCCGTAATCGCAATCGCCGAGCAGAATGTTTTGCGCGGTCGTCACGATGGCTTGCAGCCCCGACGAGCACAGCCGGTTGACGGACATCGCCGCCGAACGCATCGGCAGACCGGCCTGCACCGCGGCGGCGCGCGCCACGTAGGCGAAGCGGCTGTCAGTGGGAATCGTGTTGCCCACGGTCACGTACTCGATCTCCAGCGGATCGACGCCCGAACGCGCGACGGCTTCCGTCATCACCCTGCCTGCGAGGTCCGCGGGCTCGAATTCGGCCAATGCTCCGCCGAAGGTTCCGATCGCGGAGCGCGCCGCGCCCAACACCACTACTTCACGTTTGCTCAACATGACCTGCCTCACCGAACTGAAAAGACCCGTACACCCCAACGCCATGTTGCTCTCGAAAGAAGCAATCGACGGGGCCAGTCTAGGTTCGCGGCTTCTCGTCCACTTGACCAATCCGGCCAGGCACTAAACATTTCCTGACAGCGCGGGTTAACGCTGAACAGCGTCGACGTGGCATCGAATGTGAAGTGTCTGACGCGACTTGCAAAGCGATACGCGTCGATGATCTCTAGAGTCGGATCGAGCGTCAGGACTGGCGCGGACTTCAGGAGACAGCCAAGCATGAACGTGAATCCCGATCTTCTTTCGGCCGGCCATCGTGACGACTATCTGACGAACCGACGCCAGGCGTGGTTTGCCTTCGCGATGACCTTCGCGCTCATGCTGTTCGACTTCATCGACCGGCAGGTGATCGTCTCGCTGTTTCCGCATATCAGGAGCGAATGGCATCTCAGCGACAAGCAACTCGGCTCGCTGGTGTCGATCGTTTCGATCGTGGTGGCGGCGGGCGGCATTCCCGTCGCGCTGATCGCGGACCGCACGGGCCGCGTGAAAAGCATCGTCGTGATGGCAATTGCGTGGAGTCTGGCGACCATCTCGTGCATGTTCACCGGCAATTTCGTTCAGTTGTTCACTGCACGCGCTGTGGTGGGACTCGGCGAGACGGGTTACGGATCGGTGGGCGCGGCGCTTATCGCGACCTTGTTTCCGCAGCGCCTGCGAAGCGCGACACTCGGGGTGTTCTTCGCCGCGCCAACGCTGGGCTCGGTATTGGGCGTGTTTCTCGGCGGGATCATCGCGGCGCACTGGGGCTGGAAAGCGGCGTTCGGTGTCGTCGGCGTGCCCGGACTTTTGCTCGCGCTGCTCTACATGCGCGTGCGTGATTACGACACGGTCGCGCTCACATCCGCCCCGCAGCGCACGAGTGAAACGCTCACGCATATCTTCGCCACGCTGCTGCGCACGCGCACCCTGCTCTTCGTTTGCGGCGGCGCGGCCGCGCAATTGATCACCATCTCCGCGATGTGGTCGTGGCTGCCGAGTTATCTGAATCGGTATCACGCGATGAATATCGAGGTGGCGGCAAGAGCCGCCGCTGGCGTGGTGCTGGTCAGCGCGCTGAGTTGCACGTTCTGGGGCATAGCGGTCGGACGCCTCACGCAGCGCGCGCCGCGCAACAAGCTTCCCGCGTTGTCGCTGTTATGCATAACGACATGCGTGATTTTCACTACCGCGTTCGGTGGACCCTATACGGGCGACGTGCAATTCGCCTGGATCGTGGTCGGCGCGTTCTTTATGAACTGCACGGTCGGCATCGTGGCGGGCGTCGCGATGGACGTCGTTCATCCGGGCATGCGGTCGACGGGTGCTGCCGTGGTATCCCTCTTCCAGAACATGTTCGGATTGGCCGTCGGTCCGTTTCTCGCGGGCGTGCTATCCGATCGATGGGGCTTGCAGCACGCGCTGGCGCTTACGCCGCTGTGCAGTCTGCTGGCGGCGGTATGTTTCGTCATTGCCATGCGCAGCTATGACAGCGATGTCTCGCGTATCGTCGCGTCCGTGCGGGACGTGACGCCTCTCGCCACGGATGATCGCGTGCGCGCGCCGCTGATGGAATGACGTTCGCTCACGAAACCACGCCTGTTCCAGACACTTCACCATCAGGAATCTCGATGCCGAATTCATCCCTTTCGCTGCCGCTCGCCGGCGTGCGCGTGCTCGATCTTTCCCGCGTGCTGGCCGGCCCGTGGTGCGGCTCGGTGCTCGGCGATCTCGGCGCGGACGTGATCAAGGTAGAGCATCCGCAACGCGGCGACGACACACGCGACTGGGGGCTGCGCGTCGGCGCGACGGAAACGTCATACTTCAACAGCGCGAACCGGAATAAACGCTCCGTCACGATCGATCTGCAAACCGCCGAGGGACAGCGCATCGCACAGGCGCTTGCCCTGCAGTGCGATGTCGTGCTGCAAAACTTCCGGCACGGCGGCGCGGAAAAATTCGGGCTCGGCTATGCGCGACTGAAAGAGGAACACGAGTCGCTCATCTATTGTTCGATCACCGGCTACGATCCGACCGGCCCCGAAGCCGCGCGTCCCGGCTACGATCTGCTCGTGCAAGGCGAAGCCGGGCTGATGGCATTGAACGGCGAGGCCGGTCGGCCGCCGCTCAAATTCGGCGTTGCCGCTGTCGATCTCTTCACCGGCATGTATGCCGCGCAAGCGGTGCTCGCAGCCCTTTTCGAGCGCCAGCGAACAGGAACGGGGCGTCACATTCAAATGGCGCTGTTCGATTGCGGCCTGATGATCACCTCGTACTACGGACTCGAAGCGCTGATGACCGGCGAGGACCCGATGCGCTACGGCAACGCACATCCGTCGATCGTGCCCTACGGCGTGTTCAATGCCGAAGACGGCCCGCTCGTCATCACCGTCGGCAATAACATGCAGTTCGCGCGTTTCTGTCGCGAGGTCATCGAACGTCCCGAACTTGCCGAGGATGACCGGTTTCGCACGAATATCGCCCGGGCCAAGAATCGCGCTGCTCTGCTGCCCGAGATCGATCGCGAACTGGCGCGTCGCAGGCGGGCCGTTCTGCTCGACCGCCTGAGGAAAGCGAACATTCCGTGCGGCGAAGTGCTGGGCCTGCATGAAGCGTTATCGTCGGAGCGCGCAACCGCTTCCGGCCTCGTCACGCATCTGCGCCATGCCGGCAACACCGCGATGCAGGTGCTTTCACCGCCCTATCGTCTCGATGGCGAGCGTCCTCCGGTGCGGCATGCGCCGCCCTCACTCGGTGAAGGCACGCAAGACGTGCTGCGCTCGCTGCTCGCTATGGACGATGCTCAGATCGCGCGGCTCAGAGCGGACGGCATCGTATAAGATTTTTGTCGACATTACACAAAGCAGGACCATAAAATCGGGCTATTCACCGTTGACGCGCGTCACTCACTCGACATGGCCCGACAAAAGACTCAGAACCTCCCCGACCTTTCCGCGCTGCTGACGCCGAAAAATCCGCTGATGCTGGCCGTCGAACGCGCGGTGCTGCGCGGCCAGGACTGGGCTTACGCGTCCACGCCCATTGCCGAGCAGATCGCCGCTCGGCTGGCCGGCGTCATCACGCTCGATCTGCTCAAGGCAGGCCAGCGCCTGCTCGAAAAGGACATCAGCGAAGTGCTTCACGTCAGCCGCGCGCCGGTCCGCGAAGCGCTGCGCATTCTGGAACGGGATCGTTTGATCGAGTTTCAGGCGCGACGCGGGGCGATCGTCACGGAGCCCGACGAAAACGAGCTTCGCGACATTTTCCGCGTGCGCAGCGTGCTTTATCTGACGATGCTCGAACAGGTCGCCAACGAAAGCCCGGCCGAGCTGGAAGCGCTGTTGGCCGAGCGTCTGCCGAGGCTCGTCAAGGCCGCCGATGAATCGGCGGATGCGTATGCGGTCGAGAGCTTTCTCCTGAATTTCGCTACGGTCGATCTGTGCCGCAATCGACTGCTGGTGGATCTGCTGCAATCCATTTCGCTCAGGACGCTGCGTTATTTGCGGCTGAGCATGGTGGCCGCGCCGCAATCCATTCGCCTTTCACTCAAGCGCTGGCGTGCATTGCATAAGGCAATCGTGAATCGCGACAACGAAACGCTGCTTTCGCTTGCTGCGCAACGTCTCGACGAAGCGCGCGATGCCGCGGTTCAGGCCGTAGCGCCGCCCGCGACGACGAAACGCAATACGCGGTCCAGACGCGATACATCGCTCGCTTCGCAAGACTGAAGCCCGCGCACCGGCGCTTCCGGTGCGCATCTGCCTCCCCTTTCGTCAGATCGTTTCCCTCCAGTTGCTTCCGGCCTGGCGGGCGGCTTCGTTCGTCTTGCACCGCGAAACATGAGGTCTAACCCTTAATCGTTTAATGTCGACATAAATTAAATCGAATGATACGCTTCTCCGAAGAAGTGGTTCAATCACAGGAGGAGACACCGATGAATCTATACACGGCTGACGACATGCGAGCCGGAACGACCCCCGCCACACGCGCATCCGCACGATCGTATGCATGGGTGGTATTCGCCTTGATGTTCTGTCTTTTGCTCTCCGACTACATGTCGCGGCAGGCGCTCAATGCGCTGTTTCCGATTCTGAAAACGCAGTGGAACTTGTCGGACACGCATCTCGGCTCGATCAGCGGCGTCGTGCCGCTGACCGTCGGCCTGCTGACGCTGCCGTTTTCGATCGTCGCGGATCGCTGGGGACGCGCGAAAAGCATTGCGCTGATGGTCGCGTTATGGAGCGTCGCCACGCTTGGGTGCGCTATCGCGAGCACTTACGAAGAGATGCTCGTTGCACGCTTTTTCGTCGGGGTCGGCGAGGCGGCGTACGGCAGCGTCGGGATTGCGATTCTCGTCAACATCTTTCCGAAGCATATGCGCTCCGGCATCGCGGGCGGCTTCACGTCTGCGGCCGCGTTCGGGTCGGTGCTCGGCGTGTCGCTTTCCGGGGTCATCGCGACGCATTTCGGCTGGCGCTGGTCGATGGGCGCAATGGCCGTGTTCGGTTTCGCGCTGCTCGTCGTGTATTGCTGCGTGGTGAGCGACAAAAAGCTCGAACGCGCCCATCCGAACGATGCCGAGCCGGTTAGCTACGGTGCTGCGAAAATGCCGCTGCGCGCGCTTGTTGCGGCCATCTTTCCGAGTCGATCGGTGTTCTGCGCGTATCTCGGTTGCGCACTGCAAGTCCTCATTCAGGGCACGCTGTTCGTATGGTTGCCAAGCTATCTGAACCGCTATTGGGGCATGTCCGTCAGTCAGGCTGCATTGACGGCGGCGGCCCTCGTCCTCGTCAGCGGTCTGGGACAGCTCATGTGCGGCGTGATCACCGATCGCGTATGCGGCGGTTCATCCCTCAAGCGATGGAACATGGCCGCAACGTATTGCCTTGCATTAGGCGTCTTGCTCACGATTGCGTTTCGCGTCCCCCAAGGCACCTCGCAACTCATTCTGCTCGGCGCCGCCGTGTTCTTTCTCGCGAGTTCCTTTGGCACATGCAGCCCGATCGTTGCCGCGGCGACGTCGCCTGCCATCCATAGCTCGGCATTCGCGACCCTCACGCTCTTCAACAACATCCTCGGTCTCGCAGCCGGCCCTTTCCTGACCGGCGCCGCAGCCGACGCCTTCGGTCTCAAGGATGCATTGCATTGGCTTCCACTGTTGGCCGTGCTTCCGTTCGCGGTGTTCATGCTCGGCAGGCGCTTGAGTATCGCCGAGGCGAAGCGTTAACAACGGCCTTTTGATTTTCCGATGCGAATCGGAATGCGCTGTTTGTTTAGTACTGCTTCTGGCATGAGAAGACAAGTCACAGGCATCAGATGCAAAGCGGCGCAGTCCCTTCAGGCCGGATGATCAAGCCATTCTGACCTCTCAACCCTGATGAAGAAATCACCATGAACTTCCTCGATGGCCACCTGTATCCCGAGAATCAACAACCGCTGATCATCACCGCCGCGCCGTATGCGCCCGGCTGGATTCCCTCCGACTTCCCCGAAGACATTCCGGTCACGATGGAAGACCAGATCCAGAAGGCCGTGGATTGCTACGAGGCCGGGGCGACCGTCCTGCATCTGCACGTGCGCGAAGCCGATGGCCGTGGCAGCAAGCGCCTGTCCATGTTCAACGAACTCATAGCCGGCGTGCGTGAGCGCGTGCCGGAAATGGTCATTCAGGTCGGCGGCTCCATCAGTTTCGCACCGGAAGAAGGCCAGGCCGCCAAGTGGCTCAGCGACGACACGCGGCATATGCTGGCCGAGCTCGATCCCAAGCCGGATCAGGTCACGGTGACCGTCAACACCACGCAGATGAACGTGACCGAGCATGCCGGTCTCGACGATTTCAAAGGCGTGTCGCGCGGCTTCCCTCACCTGTACGCGACGTACAAGGACATGATCGTGCCTTCGAATCCGAGCTGGGTCGAAGAACATATCCGCCGGCTGACCGCGGCCGGCATCCAGAGCGAGTTCCAGTGCTACAACATCAACAGCTTCGAGACGATCGAGCGGATGATTCGCCGTGGCGTGTACAAAGGCCCGCTGGTGATGAACTGGGTCGCGATCAGTGGCGGCATGGATCAGGCGAACATCTACAATCTCGCCAATTTCCTGCGCGCTGCGCCTGACGGAGCGATCATCACCGTCGAAAGTTCGGTGCTGAACGTGTTGCCCGTCAACATGATCGGCATGGCCCTGGGTCTGCATGTTCGATGCGGCATCGAGGACGTGCTGTGGAACCAGACGCGCACCGGGAAAATGAGTTCCGTCGAACAGATCAAGCAACTGGTGCGCATCGCCGGCGAATTCGGCCGCCCCATCGCCACAGCCCAGCAGGCGCGCGAGATCATGAAGATCGGCGTCTTCTATGAAACGGCGGACGAGACGCTGCGGGAGAATGGTTTCGCGCCGAATCGAAACGGTGGAAATCAGGGATTCCTGCGAAAGCCGGTCTGAAGTTCTGTGATGTCGACGAGGCAAGGAATTCGATGCCGAGGGCGCCAGTAGAACATCCCGTACGATGTAACTCGGGTTTGTCCTCACCGCCTTGCCTCTTATACCGTCACGTTTGATCGCTTGATGCTCCGCGGATCCCGTCTTTCCCAGGGATCTGCGCGCGCGTCTCGCGGAAAGAGAAACCGAAGACCATCCGCACATCGAGTTCCGCTTCGGGACGCGCCCTTGCACCACCCGGAGAGCGGCGGCGTGGCAAGCAGGCAAGAAAAAGAAGAAGAAGCCTGAAAAGGCTTTGAGAGAGGGGCACTGGTCCCCCCGGCAGGAATCGAACCTGCATCTAGCGCTTAGGAGGCACTCGTTCTATCCATTGAACTACGGGGAGCGGACCGCGCATGACCGACAGCACGGCCAGGCGAGCGCAGAGTATAGCAAACGGCATCCGCGGGATCGCGATCTCCACGAAGAAATTCGAACGCGTGGACGCGCGTAGAGACAAATCGTCGAAACCCAGGGTTTGCACCTATCAAGTTTCGATAAAGTCTGCCGCCATCGGAGTAATGGACCCATTCCCCGATACCAAGCCGCAGGGCGCGTTCTCGGCGTTGCTGGCAGACCAAGACCTGATGCACCTCGAACTGGTGCTGCGTCGTTCATTGTCGTGCGATCTCGGCGGACCATTGCTACCGCCATCGTACTGGCGCGAGCGGCTTGCGGCCATCACGCGTCAGTCACATCTCTCTCACACGCAGATTCAGACCGTTCACCGGCTGTTTCTTCATATCGATGCATTCGAGGCCGCCGGCCGCGCGCGCGACGAAGAACTCAGACGCGAACGCGAGAAAGCGGCCGGCGGCGAAAAAACTCAAAGCGCCTGAGCGCCTGTCCGCGCTCAAACCGCCTGACGCGCGCGCTGCTGCTGTTGCGCGTGTGCCGCAAGCCGCACGGCCGCATTGGCCGCGCCGTAGCCGTCGTAGCCGCCGCGTCGCTCGATCACTTCGAGGAAGAAGCGTTGATCGAGTTGCTCCGTATACGCGTGGAAGAACTCGCCGCCGCGCTCATCGCGGTCGTAGAGGATGTTGTGTTCGCGCATTTGGTCGATCTGCTCGTCGGGCAGGCCGAAGCGCGCGACGAGATCGTCGTAATAATTGCCCGGGATACGCAGGAACTTGACGCCGTCGGTTTCGAGACGCGGAATTGCATCGAAGATATCGGGCGTGCTGAACGCGACGTGGTTGAGGCCCGAGCCCCGATACGTCGACAGCGACTCCGACACCGCCGTGTAACGGTCCACCGAAGCATTCAGCGCAATACGCACCGAGCCATCGCGGCTTCGCACCGCGCGGCTGCGCACGAGCCCGTACGGATCGGGCACGAGCACGGCTGCCTCGGTCTCGAAGCCGAACGCGCTGCGGAAGAACAGCACCCAGGTGTCGAGCGCATCGGCGGGCAGCGACAGGCACACGTGATCGATGCGCGAAAGCGGCCCGACTTCGTACGGCCCGTCGATATCCGTCAGGATGAAATCGGACTCCCACAGCGTCGGGCCGCCCGGCGCCTCGTCGACGAAATAGTCGAGACTGCCGTCGGGCGACTGCACGCCCGGCACCACGCGCTCGTTCGGGCCAACGCGCCCCGAGAACGGCTGCGAGCCGTACGCGGCGGCGCGCTCGAACGCCTGCTTCGCATCGTCGACGTGAAACGCCGACGCGCACAGCGACAAGCCGTGCTTCATGAAGAACGCGCTCGCGAACGAATCGGCTTCGGCGTTGAGCACGATCGAGCCCGCGCCGTGCCGATACAGCGCGACATCCTTCGAACGATGCTTACCCGCGAGCCTGAAGCCGAGCCGGCCGAGCCATTGCGACAGATGTTCGCGCGTCGAATCGTCGACGGCGAATTCCAGAAACTGGAAACCGATGTGCTCGGGCGGCGCGGGCGGATTGAAGAGTTCCGGCGGCG
Source organism: Caballeronia sp. J97 (assembly GCF_905220305.1). Taxonomy (NCBI): domain Bacteria; kingdom Pseudomonadati; phylum Pseudomonadota; class Betaproteobacteria; order Burkholderiales; family Burkholderiaceae; genus Caballeronia; species Caballeronia sp. J97. Next base: position 680,869 of record NZ_CAJMZL010000001.1, read on the forward strand.
CCTTGTCACCCATCAGCTCGCGCGTCTGCTCTTCGAGAAAGCGCAGCGAACGATGACCGTCCGCCGCCGTGATCGCGGTCGGCGCGGCGCGAAAGCCGTCGTTGAAAATTTCGAGCGACAGCGGCCCCTTGTAACCGGCTTCGAGCACGCGCGCCGTGAAGCCCGCGACATCGAATGCGCCCTGCCCCGGAAAGCACCGATAGTGACGGCTCCATTCGAGCACGTCCATCGCGAGCACGGGCGCATCGGCGATCTGCACGAAGGCGATGCGCTCGCCCGGAATCGACGCGATCTCGTCCACGGAATCGCGGATCGACAACGTGTGGAACGTGTCGAGCGCAAGACCGAGGCTCGGATGATTCACGGCGTCGACGAGCTTCCACGCGTGCTTGTACGAATTGACGTAGCGGCCCCAGGCGAGCGCTTCGTACGCGACGATCACGCCCGCTTCCTGCGCGATCTTCGCGAGCACGCCGAGTTGATCGGTGATCAGCGCGTCGTCGCGGATCGTGTCCGGCGAGACGTTGCTGCACACGAGAATGCGATCCGTGCCGAGCTCGTGCATCAGCTCGAACTTGCGTTTCGCGCGCTCGACGTTCCTCGCGAGCCGCTCGGCGGACACACCGTCGAAATCGCGGAACGGCTGAAACAGATAGATCTCGAGGCCGAGATCCGCGCACATGCGGCGCACGTCGGCGGGCGTGCCGTCGAAATACAGCAGATCGTTCTCGAAGATCTCGACGCCGTCGAAACCAGCCGCCTTGATGGCCTGCAGCTTCTCGGGAAGCGTGCCGCTGATGGATACCGTCGCGATGGAAGTCCGGATTGAACGCAGCATCGCTGCCTCCTCGTTGCAATTCAGTAAACGCGAAATGGATCGAAAGCAGTGCCTTCCAGTGTAGGACGTCAGCCTGAAGGACGCGCGCAATCCATGTCATTCTGCGAGATAATAACAAACTAACTAGACCGTACAAATTAGTGAAAACACGAACCGACAAGCCTCGTGCGTGCGTTCACACTGCGGCGTATTCAATTTCGCACTGCAGCATCCATGCAGTGCCCACCCATGCCGGAGCGCTCGCATGACCAACAAGACTTCGTATCTCATCGGCCTGATCGGATCGGGCATCGGCGGCTCGCTCACGCCCGCCATGCACGAAAAGGAAGGCGGCAATCTCGGGCTCAATTACGTCTACCGGCGCATCGACCTGCAGGCGCTGGAACTCGAGCCGACCGCCCTGCCCGATCTGCTCGTCGCCGCCGAGCGCATGGATTACGACGGCCTGAACATCACGTATCCGTGCAAGCAAAGCGTGATCCCGTTGCTCGATGACCTCGACCCCGACGCGCGCGCGCTCGGCGCCGTCAACACGGTGGTGCTGAAGGACGGCAAGCGCATCGGCTACAACACGGACTGGTCGGGATTCGCGCGCGCGTTCCAGCGCGGGCTGCCCGGCGCGCCGCTCGAGCGCGTCGTGCAACTCGGCGCGGGCGGCGCGGGTGCCGCCGTCGCGCACGCAGCGCTCACGATGGGCGCGCGCGAACTCACGCTTTTCGATTCCGACGATGCCCGCGCCGCCTCGCTCGCCGCCGAACTCGCGGCGCGCTTTCCGGATCGCGTCGTGAAAAGCGGCGGCGACCTGCGCGAAACGCTGGCGGCGGCGAGCGGTCTCATCCACGCTACGCCGACCGGCATGGCGAAGCTGCCCGGGCTGCCCCTTCCCGCCGCGTATTTGCACAAGGAATTGTGGGTTGCGGAGATCGTCTATTTCCCGCTCGAAACCGAACTGCTGAAAGCGGCGAAGGCGCTCGGTTGCCGCACCGTGAGCGGCGGCGGCATGGCGGTGTGCCAGGCAGTCGATGCATTGCGCATCTTCACCGGCCGCGAGCCGGACGCCGAGCGCATGTTCGCGCATTTCCAGAGCTTGCTGGAACGTTGAAGCATCGACGTCGATGAAAAACGGCGACCTCGTGAGAGCGTCGCCGTTTTGTCGTTTGCGCGAGGAAAAGATCAGCCGTCGCGCCGCATGAAGCGCAGCACCGCATCGACGATCATCTCGCGATGACGCGCACGCGAGCGCGTGCCCGACGGATCGCGCCCGAACGCCGCACCCCATGTATGACGGTTCGCCACACGGTGAAAGCAGAACGAGCTGATCATCAGATGCAGGTCGATCGGATCGACGTCGTCGCGAAACTTTCCCGCTGCGACACCGCGCGCGATCAGATCCTCGATGGTCTTCACGACCGTCGAATTGCGCGCCTTGAAGGTCTTCGACTGTTCGATGTACTTCGCACCGTGAATGTTTTCGATCGTGACGAGCCGCACGAAATCGCGATGCTTGTCGTGATAGTCGAACGTGAAACCGACGAATTCGCGCAGCGCTTCCTCCGGTTCCATTTCCGCGAGCTGCAATTCCTGCTCGAGCGCGCGAATATCGCCATAAACCTGCTCCAATACTGCTTCGTACAGCCCTTCCTTGCTGCCGAAGTAGTAGTACAGCATGCGCTTCGTGGTATTGGTGCGCTCCGCGATGGCGTCCACGCGCGCACCGGCCAGGCCCATCGCCGAAAACTCCTGCGTGGCGATGTCGAGAATGTTCCGCTTGGTCTCCTCAGGATCGTACTTGCGCCGCCCTTGCTCCGTGGTCGACGAGGGCGCAGCGCTAGCGGCCTTGCTTCCTTTTTTCATTTTTCTGTCTGAGAACGGCATTGAAAATCGATTCTAGCACGCGCTATCCACGCATCCTCGGCATAACAGGCGCCCGGTACAGAGGGCTTCACCTATAATTTTTCCACCCCACGGACAATTCGAAAACGACATGCGACTGAAGCGTTCGATCTTTCCCGTTCTCTCCATTCTGGCCACATGGTGCCTTGCTTCGACGGCGCAAACGGCGATGCCGCCGGGCCATCCGTCATCGAAGGAACTGGCCGCCGCCGAAGGTGTGATGACGAGCGCGAATATCGCGCGCGGCGCGGCGGACGTCTGTCATATCGACGCGGCGAAGGTCGCGCGTTTCAGGGACGTCGTGCGCACGAGCTATCCCGACGCACCCGATTTCGACGGCGAATGGAAGCTCGGCCTCGCGCAGGCGCAACCGACCGTCGATCGCTTCGACAAGCTGAAAACAAGCAATCCGGCCGAGTACAAGAAGCAGATCGCCGAAGCGTGCCCGGCGCTCGATCGCGGTATCGACGAAGTCACGCGGCCGCAGTAGTCACTCGCTCTTGCCGTCGTAATGAGCGCGCTTTTCGGCGTACATCGCGGCGTCGGCGCGTTGCAGCATCGGTTCGAGGCGCTCGCCGTCGTGCGCGGTGGCCGCGCCCATCGCGAACGAAAGCGGATTGCCCGAATAGAACTGGTTGTTCACTTCGAGCAACTGGCGAATGCTCTCGATCACCGTCTCGCCGCCGCGCTCGTCGGTGCCGGGCAGCAGCACCATGAACTCGTCGCCGCCGATGCGCGCCGCCTGGAACGGCTTCTCCACCGCCTTGCCCAGCACTTCGCCCGCGCGCCGCAGAAGCGCATCGCCGGCGGCATGGCCCAGTTGATCGTTGACGGCCTTGAGGCCATTCACGTCGACGGCGATCGCCGTCACCGGGAACGGGCCCTTGCGTTCGAGGCGATTGATTTCATCGATATAGAACGAGCGATTCTTGAGCTTCGTGAGCACGTCGTGCTTGCCGAGGAATTCCAGATACGCCTCGGCCTTCTTGCGCGCGGTGATGTCGGTCAGCGCGACGAGCACGAGATCCCAGCGCGCTTCGTGTCCCGGGAACACCGAGAACTGCAGATGCACGTGCACCTCGCCGCCTTCGAGCGAATAGTTGAGCACCTCGCGCTGCTGGAAGAGCTTGCCGTCCCACAGATCGATGAGCTGCTCCTGGAAGTACTGCTGCATGTCGTCGCGAAAGACGTCGGGCAGGCGCGAAAGCAGCGTCGCCTTGTCGGGCGCGGCGAACATGCGCAGCGTGTGCTGATTCACATCGAGGACGTGAATCTCCTGCATGCAGCGCTCGACGAACTCCGGATGCACGTTCGTGAAAGTGCGGAAGTCGACGATGCCGCGCTCGCGCACATCGTCTAACAGCGCCTTCACGGAGCTGAAATCTTCGACCCAAAGCGACACCGGCGAATGCTCGAAGAGCCCGCGCGCGTAGAGTTCGCTCGCGGCGGCCGTGCGGCGCATCGCTTCGAGCTCGGTGATGTCCTCGATCGTGACGAGCACGCGGCTCCACGTCTGTTCGTGTCCCGGCAGAATGACCGCCTTGAGCAGCACGTCGAGTCGCTTGCCGTCGAGCGTGTAGTTGACCGTTTGACTCACGAAGCGCGTCTTGCCGGACCACAACTGCTCGAGCTCGTCGACGTGCGTGGTGAGCATGTCGTCGCGGAACACGCGATCGAGATTCTGCACCAGATGATCGACCTCCTTCGCGTGAAACAGCGAGAGGGTGCGCTGATTGACCTTCACGACCCGAATGCGCGACGAACACTCGGCAACGTGCCCGGGATTCTCCGTGAGAAACGCGCGCAAGTCGGTGACGCCCGCCGCCCGCCAGTGCTCGAACTGCTCCCGCACGGCGCTGAAGTCCTCGAGCCAGAGCGAGACGGGCGCGAGGTCGAACATGTCGGCATCGTCCTCCGGCAGGCTCGCCGGCATGAATTGACCGGCAGCGCGGCGCGGGTCGTTTGGCATGGTCATCCTTTCGGCTCGCGCCGGCTCAAAATGGGTCGCTCACTGGTGCGTGAATTCATCTCATTATTGTAGCGCGCGTCATGTTTCCGGAGCCTGATCGTCCGATGCGCGCGCCCGCCGCCGTGGCATTCGCGCTCACGCCGGATATCGGGGGCGGATGCTACACTCGACTGGCTTCGTCCTTGCTCCCCGGGCACGGTTGCTGCGCCGGTCCACGCAAGGCTCGCGGCACCACGCAGTCCGATGCGCCGTGCCGCATCCATTCACATCGCTAGAAGAAGGAGGCTCGACTCTCATGGCTGATTTCCGCATCTGGTCCGACGAATTTCCGGCGAACGGCTTCATGACGCACGCGCAGGAATTCGACCAGCAAGCCTTCGGCGGCTCGGGCGAGAACGTCTCCCCGGCGCTGCAATGGGAAGATCCGCCCGCCGATACGCGCAGTCTCGCGCTCACCGTCTACGATCCCGACGCGCCCACCGGCAGCGGCTTCTGGCACTGGATCGTCGTCAACATTCCGCCCGATGTGCGCTCGCTGCCGCGCAACGCCGGCAAGGCCGACGGCAGTCTGCTGCCGCAAGGCGCGCTGCAGCTTCGCAACGACTACGGCACGGTCGGCTTCGGCGGCGCGGCGCCGCCGCGTGGCGACAAGCCGCATCGCTATATCTTTCGCATCCACGCGCTCTCCGCGGAGAGCCTGCCGCTCGACGGCAACGTGACCAACGCGGTCGCGCGCTTCATGACGCATCTCAACGAGATCGACTCGGCGACCTACACCGGACTCTACGAGCTGAAGTAAGCGCACAAGCAAGGGGCGGCCCCTCGCGGCCGCGCCCGCATCCAAGCCATTTGAAAACGGCGCGTCATACAATGCGCCGCCGCCACTTCCCGCCCATCGATGGACTCCGATAAAGGTCTGCCGCTGCCCCAGCGATACTGGGCCATTGCCGTCGTCGCGCTCGGCATCACGCTCGCGGTGCTCGATGGCGCCATCGCCAACGTCGCGCTGCCGACCATCGCGCGCAATCTGAATGCGTCCCCCGCCGACTCCATTTGGGTCGTCAACGCGTATCAGCTCACCATCACCATTTCGCTCCTGCCGCTCGCGTCGCTCGGCGATCGCATCGGCTACCGGCGCGTCTACATGACGGGGCTCGCGCTCTTCACGGTGTCGTCGTTCGCGTGCGCGCTGTCCGGCTCGCTCGTCGCGCTCACCATCGCGCGCGTCGTCCAGGGCTTCGGCGCGGCCGGCATCATGAGCGTGAACACCGCGCTCGTGCGCATCATCTATCCGCACGAGCAACTGGGGCGCGGCGTATCCATCAACGCGACGGTCGTCGCCATTTCGTCGGTGATCGGACCGACGGTCGCATCCGGCGTGCTCTCCGTCGCTACATGGCCATGGCTCTTCGCGATCAACGTGCCGATCGGCGTCGCGGCGTTCGCGATCGGCTGGAACTCGATGCCGCGCACGCCGGGGCACCGTCAGCCGTACGACTACATCAGCGCGATCATGAACGCGCTCTTTTTCGGCATCGCGATCGTCGCCGTCGATGGCATCGGGCACGGCGAGCATCGACCGTATCTGGTCGGCGAGATCATCGCGACGGCGATCATCGGCTACTTCTTCGTGAAACGGCAACTGACGCAAAGCGCGCCGCTGTTGCCCGTCGATCTGATGCGCATTCCGGTGTTCGCGCTGTCGGTCGGGGCATCGGTGTGCTCGTTCTGCGCGCAGATGCTCGCGTTCGTTTCGCTGCCGTTCCTGCTGCAGAACAACTTCGGCATGAGCCAGGTCGAGACCGGCTTTCTGATGACGCCCTGGCCGCTCGTCATCGTGTTCGTCGCGCCGCTCGCCGGCGTGCTCGCGGATCGCTATTCCGCCGGGCTGCTCGGCGGCATCGGGCTCGCCATCCTCACGGTCGGTCTCGTGCTGCTCGCGAGCCTCGGCGCGCATCCGACGGCACTCGACATCGCATGGCGCATGGCCGTCTGCGGACTGGGCTTCGGGCTCTTCCAGTCGCCCAACAATCGTCAGATGCTCGCCTCCGCGCCGCGTCATCGCAGCGGCGGCGCGAGCGGCATGCTCGGCACCGCGCGCCTCACCGGGCAAACGCTCGGCGCGGCGCTCGTCGCCCTGATCTTCGGGGTCGCGCCGAAGCAAGGCGCGGTGATCGCCATTGCGGTGGCCGCCGTGTTCGCGGCGGCCGCGGCTGTCGTCAGCGTGCTTCGTCTCACCGGCAAGCGCAGCGTCGAAACCGCCTGACGCAAGCTTCTGCACCCTCCTTTCCTGTCGCCTCCGGCCGCTCTCGCTGGGCACAGCCTTTGCTGAAACTTCGGGCGTGGATTCCGCACACGCGGAACGTTCGAAATCAGCAACCTGGAGTGTGTTCATGGCCATTTCCCTCAACGGCTGCAAGGTCGCCATTCTCGCCGTCGACGGCTTCGAGCAGGCGGAACTCGTCGAGCCGCAACGCGCGCTCGAGGAAGCGGGCGCGAAGGTCGATGTCGTGTCGCAGAAGCCCGGTCAGATTCAGGGCTTCAGGCACATCGACAAGGGCGACAAGGTGAATGTCGACGCGACCTTCGACGCCGTCAATGCCGCCGATTACGACGCGCTCGTGTTGCCGGGCGGCGTCGTCAATAGCGACGCGATCCGCCTCGACGCGAAGGCAAAGCGCTTCGTGGAGGACGCCGACCGCGCGAAGAAGCCCATTGCGGTGATCTGCCACGGCGGCTGGCTGCCGATTTCGGCGGGCATCGTGGCGGGCCGCACGATGACGAGCTGGCCGAGCCTGCAGGACGACGTGCGCAACGCGGGCGGCACGTGGGTCGATCAGGAAGTGCAGATCGACGGCAATCTCATCACGAGCCGCAAGCCGGACGATCTTCCGGCGTTCAACAAGGCGCTGATCGAGGCGCTCGGCAAGGCGCGCGCCGCCTGATCTCAACGTACAGGAGACATGCCCATGTCGAGATCGTCCAGGTCATTGATCGCGTTGTTGCTGGCGGCGGCCGCCGCCATCGCGCCGGCGGCGCAGGCGCAGGCGCAAGGCGCGACGCCGGGCGAGAAGCTCTCGCCCATCGATCAGCAGTTCCTGCAGGACGCCGGTCAGGCGGGCGCGACCGAACTCGCGGCGAGCAAGCTCGCGCTCGCGCGCGCGTCCGATCATCAAGTACGGGAATTCGCGCAGCGCATGATCGTCGATCACACGAAGCTCGCGCGCAATCTCGACGTGCTCGCGAAACGTCACGGCATCACCGCGCCGAGCACTGCGGACTCGGCCGTGATCGGCAGTCTGCAAAATCTCCAGGGCGCGGAGTTCGACAAAGCCTATATTGAAAAGGTAGCCGTGGGCGGGCACCAGAAGGCCGTCGAACTGTTCAGAAAAGAGAGCGAAAGCGGCAACGACACCGCGCTGAAGGCAGCGGCGACGAAGGCGTTGCCGGTCATCAGCCATCACTACGAGATGGCGCAGCAGCTCGCCAAGACGAAGGCGGCGTCATGAGTCTCACGCAGGTCGCCGAATCCGCCGCCGCGCTTCGTTGCGCTTCCCGTCCCGCTTATGAGGACTCGACCATGCATATCACGTTTGCAGACGATCCCCCCATTTATGACGGCGACGAGCTCGCCGTCCATTTCGCCGCGCTCATCGACGGCGAACCGGTCGTGTGTTCGATCACCGCCGAAGCGCTCGAAGATCACTTCGGCGCGAAATCCGCGCGCGAGGACGATCTGCTCGACGCCTTCGCGGGCGGCGCGGCGCGCATCCGCGCGGTGTGCGCCGAGGTGCTCGACGACAACGGCGGCCAGCCCGCCGTCCTCAGGAGCGGATTGTTCCGCGTCGCCGGCCTTGAGCCGGAGTGAGCCGGCGCGACCTTCAGCGCGACGCATCCCATACCACCCAAGCCACCCAAGCGAACAAGGAGGGAACATGTCCCTGATCATCGCGGGCCGATTTCAGACCTTTCGCGCCGCCGAGACGGCAGCCCAGAAGCTCTTCGCCCGAGGCTTCCTCGAAGAAGATGTGACGCTGTTCTTCGTCAATCCGAGCGGCCAGCACGCGCGCCATCCGATCGGCGGCGATGTCGGCACGGATGCGGGAGCGAGCGGCGCGCCCAAAGGCGCCGGCAAGGGCGTGACGATCGGCGCGGTGGTGGGCGCCGTGGTCGGCGCGGCAATATTCGCCGTGTTTCATGCGCCGCTGCTCGTATCGGTGATCGCTGCGGGCGTCGGGGCTTACGTGGGATCGCTCGTCGGCGCGATGTCGCATACGAAGAAGCCCGGAGCCGCAGCACAGGCCGAGGAACCAGCGCGTCATGCGGGCGTGCTGGTGGCCGTGCACGTATCGCCGGAAACGCAGGAGCAGGCCGCGAGCGAGTTGCGCGCGGCAGGCGGCATGGATATCGAACGCGCGTCGGGCCGCTGGAAGCAAGGCCGCTGGAGCGACTTCGATCCGCTGCAGCCGCCGCATCCGGTCGGAGAATTCGCGCACACGCGCGCCTGACCGTTCGCCCTTCCTTCATCGATGAGAACGCCCGCTACACGCGGGCGTTCGCTTTCAGACCCAGAACGCGTGCGTGCGATTCGGCCGCGCGTCGGACCGAACGCCGCAATCGGCAGGCAGCACGCGCGCTTTCCCGGGTCGCGCGGCCGGTGGCTCACAGATGCGCCCATCGTCCGCGCGCGGTGCCTGCGCGGATTGCGCCTGCGCGTCGATAACCTGTTGGCGGACATGCAAGGTCAGCGCCGAAGCCGCCAGCGCGACCAGCACCAGATACTCGCGATGCGCGAGCCGGTTGAAAAATTTCACTGCGTTCTCCTGTTGCCGTTTCGTGCGCGCGTCTCGAATCGGATGCGCGCTGTAGTGAGGTTTCAACAGCAAATCACGTGCCGTGCGGGCGTCAGGCGGGCACGCTGCGTGCGCAATGAATCGGCGAGCCGCATCCCGCAGGGAGGCTGCGCAGTGGCAATGTCGAAACGAAAAGGAGGTCTCATATGAGCACGAATGTCGTATCGGTACTCAACGATCTGGTCGAAACCTCGAAGGACGGAGAAAAGGGCTTTCTCAAGGCCGCCGAGGATACGCGCGACCCAAGCCTCAAGCTGCTGTTCCAGAACCGCGCGCAGAAGTGTGCGGAAGGCGCCCGCGAATTGCAGGACGTCGTGGCAAGACTGGGCGGCAAGCCCGAAACCGGCGGCTCGGTGGCGGGCGCGCTGCATCGTGGCTGGGTCGACGTGAAATCGGCGGTGAGCGGCCACAGCGATCACGCGATTCTCGCCGAATGCGAGCGCGGCGAGGATGCCGCGAAGAAGAACTATCGTCAGGCGCTCGACAAGGATCTCCCCGCCGATGTTCGCGCGATCGTCGAACGCCAGTATCAGGGCGTGCTGGAGAACCACGACCGCATCCGCGATCTGCGCGATCAGTATGCGGCCGCGAAGTCCTGATGCGAGCAGCGCGCGGCCCGTCTGAAGGGCCGCACAAAAACAAACGGCCGCGTGAAGCGGCCGTTTGTGCGTCAGGCGATCGAGCGACGCGCGTTACTGCGGTGCGCCCTTGTCGTTCGTGCCGAGCGCCGAAGCTGCCGCCGCTGCCGACGCGCCCTTCAGCTTGTGCGCCTTGTTCTGCTGATGCAGATTGGTGCCCTTCTGCTTCTTCGCCATCGGGGCCGAGGCTGCCGCATCGGAGGCTGCCTGCGCGAACGCCGTGGTCGAGAATGCCAGCGCGAGCGCGCCGATCAATGCCATCTTTTTCGTCTTCATGAAGAGCTCCTTTTTGCCGGCGGCCTCTGAACGCCGGGCTACTGCGCATTCGTGAGCCGCCTGTGTAAGTGCCGACCTGAACGGCCGTACTCGTTTTTTAAATTTCGAAGTGCTGCGAGGTGATGCGCACTGCGTGAAGCGTCATGCGAGAACTTGCGACCGAAGCACCGGGCGATGCGACGTGAACCCGATGCCTCCATGCGAGAACCCGCGCTTCGCCCGATTCCTCGCCTCGTGAGGCGAATCGTCGGACCCCGCGCGGGTTCCGTACTGCTGGCACTCAGCCGCGGCCCGCCGTGGCGAGCCGGGCATACGAACTATGCCATTACTTGGCGGCAATTTTAAGATGGTTCTTCACGGAAGCAACACCCGAGACGTTCGAGACGACTTCTTCCGCGGCGGTTTTATCTTCCGCCGACGGCACCGTGCCCGTCAGCGACACGACGCCCGCGCGCGTCTTCACGTGGATATGCGTGGACTTGACGTTCTTCGCGCCGAGCAGCTCGGCCTTCACCTTGGTGGTGATCGCGCTGTCGTCGACCTTCTGGCCGACCGACGTGCCCGAACCACTCGTCGACGATGCGGAATTGGTCTGCGCGCCGACGTTGAGCGCGAACACGACACACGCGATACCGCCTGCTGCCTTAAGGATTTGAGTCGTCTTCATGGCAATACTCCCATTTTTTCGATTTTGGCCTGGCGCCCCGTTCGCGCGTTGCCGTGCGACGCGGCTCTTCGATGACGTCCGCGCCGTAGCACGCGGATCGTGACCTTCGATCCGCAACTTGCGTGCCGGATCGTACGAACGCGCGCTCGCAGTTCGGCGAAATCCGCGGAAAAGCACCGTGGGACAAGGCCTTCGTGCGTCGCCGAACAAATCTTCGACGCGCTTAAGACGCCCTGCCCGCGCGCATTGCGACACCGCTGAAACCCGCGGCGCTTTTGTCTGAGCGCGTGTAAAAACTGCGTGAAAGAAGCCGCGCGAAGCCTTCGAAAGTGACAAGTCGCCGACAAAAAACGTAGTCGCGGCGCGAGCTTATCGGACGGTGGCACGGCTGTTGCTTTAAACCCTCGCAAACCTGCCCAACTACGTCCAGAACAATCGAGGATTAGCAAGCAATGCCGCCTACACTCGAACTCCGCGCCAAGCAAACGCTCGCGCTCACGCCGCGTCTTCAGCAGTCGGTTCGTCTTCTGCAACTCTCGTCGCTGGAGTTTCAGCAGGAACTGCGAAACGCGCTGGATACCAATCCCTTTCTCGAATACGACGAGTCGCAGACCGATGACAACGCGCTCGGCGCCGACAACGGCAACTCGATGAGCGAACCCACGTTGTCGACCGCGTCGGACAACGCCGCGGAAGCGCCGCTCGCGCCCGAGACCGGCATGGACAGCGAGCAAAGCGCCGATGCCGGCTCGCGCGACGATTCCGTGAGCGAGTTCTCGTCCGATCCGTTCGGCCGCGGCGCCGCGCGCAACAACAGCGACGGCGAAGGCTCCGATCCCGCCGAGTGGGTGCGCATCGAGCCGTCGCTGCACGAAACGCTCCACGACGCACTGCGTCTCTATCAGCTCAACGATCGCGATCGCGCGGTCGCGCAACTCATCATCGAAGCGCTCGACGACGACGGCTATCTGCGTCAGGAGTTGAGCGAGCTCGCGGAGGTCGTCGAAATCGAACCCGCGCTGCACGAAGACGAGCTCATCATCGCGCTCAGGCTCGTGCAGTCGCTCGACAAGCCAGGCGTCGGCGCGCGCAATCTGTCCGAATGCCTGACGCTGCAACTCGAAGCGCTCGACGAAAACACGCCGGGCCGCGCCGTCGCGCTGGAGATCGTCGCGCATCATCTGGAGCGCCTGGCGCGCCGCGAGCAGGCCGAGTTGCAGAAGAAGATCGGCTGCAGCGCGGATGAACTGCGCATCGCCTGCGCGCTCGTGCGTCGCCTCGATCCGAAACCGGGCGAGAACTACGGTCAGAGCGAGGACAACTATGTCGTGCCGGACGTGATCGTGCGTCAGGCGAAGAAGCAATGGGTGGTGACGATCAATCCGGCGGTGCTGCCGCGTGCGCGCATCCATCGCATGTACGCGGAGCTGTTCGCGCAATCGGCGGGCGCGAGCCGTTCGCCGCTCGCGCAGCAATTGCAGGAAGCGCGCTGGCTGATCCGCAACGCGCAGCAGCGGTTTACGACGATTCAGCGCGTGGCCGAATGCATCGTGTCGCATCAGAAGGCATTCTTCGATTACGGCGAAATCGCGCTGAAGCCGCTCGTGCTCCGCGACGTGGCCGATGAACTCGGCCTGCACGAGTCGACCATCTCGCGCGCGACGGGCAACAAGTACATGGCCACGCCGCGCGGCATCTTCGAATTCAAGCACTTCTTCCCGCGCGAGCTTTCCACGGAAAGCGGCGGCACATGCTCGGCCGCGGCCGTGCGTGCGCTGCTCAAGGAGATGATCTCGAAGGAAAACACGCGCGATCCGCTGTCGGACGTGAGCCTCGCGAAGATGCTCGCGGATCAGGGCGTGATCGTCGCGCGTCGCACGGTGGCGAAGTATCGGCATCTGATGAAGGTGCCTCCCGCCGAATTGCGCCGCCAGGCGTAGCGTTTTCACGCTCGCAAGCGCTCGGCGACGACCCGGTCAAGCGAGGCGCCTGAGCGACAAGAGCGTAGCCGACAGGCCGTCCGTTCGCGGACGGCCTTTTTTTGCCGCTGCTCAGCGCCAGCCCGACGCCCGATGCGTGCGCTTGCGCGCGGCGGTCGCCGCCAGCTCCGCGCCGAGCAGAAACACGGCCGCCGAGTAGTACAGCCACATGAGGATGACCGCGAGCGAGCCCGCCGCGCCGAACATGTTCGCTGTGCCCGCGTGCGCGAGATAGAACGCGAAGAGGCGCTTGCCCGCCTCGAAGAGCAGCGCGGCGGCGGCGGCCCCGAGCGCGGCATCGCGCCAGAGCATGCGCGTCGTCGGCAGAAACTTCAGCAGCACGGTGAACGCGATCATCAGCACCCCGAGCGATATCGCGCGCCGCGTAAGTCCCGACAGGACGATGAACGGACTGCCGTCGCCGAGCACCCAATGGCCGAGTATCTCGACAAGCGCATCGAGCACGAGCAGCACCGCGACGAGCAGCCCCGATCCGACCACCAGCCCGAAGGACATCAACCGCACGCGCAGCAGGGTGACGATGCTTTCGCGCGTGCTCACGGCGGGCGTCGGCCAGATGACATTGAGCGCGCTGTGCAACGACGAGAATGTCGCCGATGCGCCGATCAGCACGCCCGCGATCGACAGAATCGCCGTGCTGCGCGCGATATCCGCGTGCCACGCGTTCGCGACGATCGCCTCCAGCGCGTGCGCCGCATCGACGCCGACGACGCCGCTGATCTCGTCGAAGAGCCGGCCTTGCACGGCATCGGCGCCGAAGAAGACGCTCGCCACCGCAATCACGATGACGAGCGTCGGCGCGAGCGAGAATGCGGCGAAGAACGCGATCGCCGCCGAGAACATCAGGCAGTGGTCCTGCGACCATTGCGTGACCGGGTCGACGATCCACGAAAGCCAGCCGAAACGCGACGTGCGGCCCGAAGCGACGGGCGCGGATTGAGTGGCGGAAACGTCCTGATCCATCGTGAGCGTGACTCGGAGTGTCAACCGACGATGTTAGCCGCCACGCGACGCGCGTGCAAAAAAAGCGCGCTCCGCAGGGAGCGCGCCGCGTCCGGTTCGCGTCGCCGCCGCGTATCAGGATCGATCGGCGTCCGGGGCTGCGTCTTCGTCGGCGATACCGCGCGTTTCATCCTCGATTTCGTCGGGCAGGATGTCGGCGTCGGCCTCGAGATTGTTGTCGCCGTCCGCCGATGCCGCTTCGCCCGTGCCGTAGCGGTCCGTATCGCTGTTCAGCTCGGCTTCGGACTGGCCGAGCGCATGAGCGTCGAGCTCGTCTTCGATGTCACCCGGGTAGCGCTTTTCTCCCTGCACGTCCGAGCCGCTGTCGGACGAATCGCTCGGGCCGAGCGCGCCGGTGCCGTGCCCCTTGCCGTATTCCACGCCGTCGTCTTCGGGCGGGTTCAATGTGCTTCCGCTCATCATGACCTCCTTCGTAGTCCATGAAGGAGCCGCAAGGTCCGTTCCGCGAGCGTGCCGGTGCGCGGCATGAAAAAGCCCCGCGCTGCTTCCGAAGCGCGGGGCCGTGGATGCGAGAAGGCGCTGCTTGCGCGCTCAGGCTTTCGCCGCCGGGCGCTTCGCCCCGCTCGCGCCCTGCTTCACCGTCTTGACGGTCTTTTCGGTCACCGACGTCGCGGTCGCAACGCTGCGCAAGTCCGACATGAACGAATCGCGCCAGACCGAGAGATTGTTCTCGCGCAGCGGCGCCATCATGTCGGCATGACGCGCCTGACGCTCGGCGAGCGGCATCGACAATGCGCGCTCCAGCGCTTCGGACATCTGCGAGAGATCGAACGGATTGACGACGAGCGCGCCCGGCAGTTGATCCGCCGCGCCCGCGAACTGCGACAGGACGAGCGCGCCCGGGTCCGCCGGATCCTGCGACGCGACGTATTCCTTCGCGACGAGATTCATGCCGTCGCGCAGCGGCGTCACGTATCCAACCTGCGAAAGACGGAACAGCGCCATCAGCAAATTGCGCTCGTACTTGCGGTTGAGATACTGGATCGGCGTCCAGTCGAGCTGCGCGAAGCGGCCGTTGATGCGCCCCGCCTCGCCCTCCAGATTCTGGCGAATGCGTTGATAGGTCTGCACGTCCGAGCGCGTCGGCGGCGCGATCTGCACGAGCGACACGCGGCCATGCCAGCCCGGCGCGTTCAGCAGCAGGCGCTCGAACGCCTGGAAGCGCTCGACGAGACCCTTAGAGTAATCGAGACGGTCGACGCTCATGATGAGCTTGCGGCCGCGCATGCTGTCGCGCAGGCTCTTCACCTGCTTGCGGTTGGCGAACTGCTCGGCTGACTTCGCGATAGCGTCCGGATAGATGCCGATCGGATACGCGCCCACCTTCAGCATGCGGCCGAACGCCTGCAACATGCCGTCGTCGTCGTTGTAGTGCCCGCGGCTCGTGCGCTCCACGTAATCGATGAACGACTGCTTGTCGCTGTCCGTCTGGAAGCCGACGACATCGTACTGGCACATCGCCTGGATGAGTTCCTCGTGCGGCGGCACGGTGCGCATCATCTCGGGCACCGGAAACGGAATGTGCAGGAAAAACCCGACCGGGTTCGCGACGCCGAGCTTCCGCAACTCGTGCGCGAACGGCAGCATGTGATAGTCGTGCACCCAGATGATGTCATCGGGCTTGAGCAGCGTCTTCAGCTTCGCGGCGAGGCTCGCGTTGACGCGCATGTAACCCGCGTATTCCTCCCGGTCGAAGCGCGAGAGGTCGTTGCGGTAGTGAAATGTCGGCCACAGCGTGGCATTCGAGAAACCTCGGTAGTACTGGTCGTAGTCGCGGCGGGTGAGTCCGACCGTTGCGTAGGTTACTTTGCCGCTCGTCTCGATGACAGGCGCGCCCGCCTCGCCGACGATTTCGCCGCTCCACCCGAACCACACGCCCCCAGTCTCCTTGAGCGCGTCCAGAACGCCGATCGCGAGGCCGCCCGCGCTGGGCTTGCCTTCCTGGATCGGTGCGACGCGATTCGATACCACGATCAATCTGCTCATTACAACATCACCTCATCAGTTGTCGTTGCATGCTCGAATTGGCGATCAAGGGTATGCAAAAGCCGTGCCTTTTTGTTGAACTTTGTAAATAAAAATTTGTATGGAGATGTTACGGACGAACGAAAACACGCGACGAACACGCGTCGCGTAGAAATTTTTATTCTTATGCCGGGTGCTTCCGCCGGCCGGAATCACGCGTCCTGCTCGGAGCCCAGGTCGCGCTGATAGTCGATTCCCTCGCGCCGCACGCCGCCCTGGTTGTGCTCGCCATCGGGCGGAGCGCCCGGTGCGGGGCGGTTCTGAGCGGCGGGATCGTGGTCCGCGGGCGGCGCGCCGGCTGCTGTCTTGGCGGCTTCGGCGCGCGCTTCGCGCTTGGACGAGTGACGCGCGGAGCGTCGGAGTGCGGGATGCCTCATGATGCCTCCAGAGAAGAAGGCCGTCGCGATAGTGACGTCGGCGGCGTCGGACCGGTGCGCTGCAATGAGCGCGGCTTCAGAAAAAACGACCGGCGACAACAACTGCCGCCGGTCATTGTTGCGTTATCCGTTGTAATCCCTACCTACGGGATAGAAACTTATTCAAACCTTGCACGAATTCTGGGCATTGTCCAACGCCTGCGATCCTGCATCCTTCGACAGCGTCAATACACGTGCGGTGTCTCACCCGGTCCCGGCGGCGGATCGCCGATCGGTTGCGACGGCGGCGTCGGCGGCTCGCGCGTCGGGTCCGGATTGGTGTCCGGCGGCATCGGCGTGGGCGGCGGCTGATCGGGTGGCGTCACCGGCGGGTCGGGGGGCTGCGGCGTCTGGGCTTCGAGTGGCATGACGGGCTCCTTGCGGTCTTGTGATCGTACTTTCCCCATCCGCGCGAAACGCCTCACGCACAGTGCACGGATGTCATTCGATCGGCAGCAAGGGGCATGCCCCTCGGACTCATCGGGTCCGCACCTTCTGTCACATTATCGGCGTAGAAAACGCGCCTGCCAATGAAAAACGCCTGCGGTTTCAAAGCCGCAGGCGCCCGATTTTGTCTAAAGATAAGCGAAGTTCAGGGATGTTCGCTGTCAGAATCGCTCAGGTCGCCGCCGTCGCCGACCGCGGCCTTGTTCGCGTCCTCGCCGTATTCGACGAGCCGGTTATAGAGCGTTTTCAGGCTGATGCCGAGGATTTCCGCCGCACGCGTCTTCACGCCGCCGCATTGGTCCAGCGTCGCGAGGATGAGTTGCCGGTCGGCCTGCGCGAGCGACGTGCCGAACGGAATCGTCACCGCCGTGCCCGCCGACGGCTTCGACAGCGAAATCTGCAGCGGCACCGTAGCCGTGCTGTCCGAATCCGACGCCGACATGATGTAGGCGCGCTGCACATAGTTCTTCAACTCGCGCACGTTGCCCGGCCAGTTGTACGAAGCCAGCATCTCGCGCACGGCGGGCGGGAACTCCTTCTTGGTCCCGTAGCGGGAATTCAGCTCGTCGAGGAACGCCTGCCCGAGCAGTTCGACGTCCTTGCCGCGCTCGCGCAACGGCGGCAGATTGATCGGGAACACGTTCAGCCGGTGATAGAGATCGAGGCGCAGCTTGCCTTCGAGCACCGCCTGCTCGGGATCGCGATTGGTCGCGGCGATCAGGCGCACGTCCGTCTCGATCTCCTTGGTCGTGCCCACGCGCATGAACATGCCGGTTTCCAGCACGCGCAGCAGCTTCACCTGCAACTCGATCGGCATCTCGGTGATTTCGTCGAGGAACAGCGTGCCGCCGTTCGCGCGCTCGAAATAACCCTTGTGCTGACGATCCGCGCCCGTGAAGGAGCCGCGCTCGTGACCGAACATTTCCGATTCGATCAGGTTCGGCGAGATCGCGCCGCAGTTCACCGCGATGAACGAGTGCTTGCGACGCAGCGAGAGCTCATGCAGTGTCTGCGCGGCCACTTCCTTGCCGGTGCCCGACTCGCCGATCAGCAGCACCGATGCGGCCGTCGGCGCGACGCGGCCGATCTGGTCGTAGACCGTCTGCATCGCGGGCGAGTTGCCCAGCATCAAGCCGAAGCGGCCCATGCGGCGCAGTTCGCCGCGCAGGGTGCCGATCTCCGCTTTCAGGTCGCCGGCGCGCGGCAGCCGCGACAGGATGGCCTTCACGCGCTGCATGTTGATCGGCTTGACGAGGTAATCCGCCGCGCCCATCTTGAGCGCGCTGACGGCGGACTCCACCGTCGCGTGCCCGGTGATGACGATAAACTCGACGCCCGAGCGCGGGTCGAGATCCTCGAAGAGATCGACGCCCGTGCCGTCGGGCAGTTTGAGATCGGTGAAAACGACATCCGGCGTCTGTCGCACGAGCTGGATGCGCGCCTCGCGCAGATCGCCGGCGGTGGCCGTCGTCAGTCCGTCTTCGCCGATGATCGCGGCTAGCGCCTCGCGGGTACTGGGATCGTCATCGACAATCAATACGTGTGGCATTGCGTCTCGAATTCTTCCTAAGCGTTTCAGGGTCACACGCCGGTGGTGGCGTGGTCTTCTCCGTGCGGCTGGGGCGCCGCGCGGGCCGGTGCGATTCGCGGTTACGGCCGATCGAGGATGATCGCCGCCGCGCAAAATGCGCGATAAATAAAATAATTTCCGATGCTCTGCACGCTTGGCTCAAACCCGCGTAAGTTTTGCCATTTAGGCAACTTATTGCCGAGTTTCAATGATTATAAGCGTTTATCAAGATGAAAACGCACGCTGGTTTCAGCGTGCGTTTCATTGATCACATCATTGAAAATCGATCACCGCTTCAGGTTGCCGAAGTCGGGCAGTCAGTTCGAAAGCGCATCAACTCCGCGGGAAATGCCACGCATCGGCGGTGCCGCCGACCGTGCCATGTCCGTTCACGGGTTGCGCGCCCGTGCCGGTCGCCGGCGTCAGCACCTTGCCGCCCTCGTCTTCCCACCGGTTCAAGTCGCGCGCCGTGCGTCGGCCGACGGCGTCCCGCGACTGCACCCACTTCCATGCGAGAACGCTGCCGACTGCGAACAGCGCGCCGAAAATTCCGATCGAAGGTCGTGCCATTTGTGTTCTCTCCCATCGTCAACAAAATCCGCCGCCGAGATCGATCGACGGCCGCCGCGACGCGGCCCTTCAGCGGGAAACCAGAAGCCCCAGCAGAAATCCGACGCCCGCAGCCACGCCGAGCGACTGCCACGGGTTGTCCTTCACGTATTTCGCGGTGCAGTCGACACCTGCGCGATAGCGGCTTTGCGCGCTCGCCTGCGCATCGTCGAGCGCATTGCGCGCCGCATCGACGTGATCGCGCAGACGCGAGCGGAGCGCGTCGACGCCCTCGCCCGGCAGCGTCGCCGAGAGCCGCAGCAGTTCCTCCGAATCGTTCAGCAGCACTTTGATGTCTTCGATGATCTTTTGCTTGCCCAACGCAAGCTGGACAGTCGTTTGACTCATGAAATGTAGTCCTCGCCCAAGTGGGGTTTGTCGGTCCGGGCGTCGCGCAATCAACGCGTCTCGGCGACCGGCACGCCGGCCACGGGTAGCCGGTCGCCCGCCGCGATCCGCGCGCGCAGGCTTCGCACGACGCCACTTGCCATCAAGGCGCCGCCCATCGCGCCGAACACGAGACTCGTCACATTCGCGGCACGTGCCAGCGCGGGTGTGCCCGCCGCATAGCCTAGCACCGCGCACATCAGCGCGGTCACGAGCGCGACGGCGGCCCAGTGAAAGATGTCGATCGGCTCGCCGGCCGCGAGTTCCTGGCTTCCGCCGGCCGAAGCCTGCGGGCGTCGCGTGCGGACCTGCCGCGTGGGGCTCGTGCGCGGATATGCGCCCCCGTCGAAATTCAAGAAGTCTTCCATGATGCTTTTGCCTCTCTCGCCCATCCTCGTGTGCGCGCCTCGGGTTCGATGCCCTTCGGCGAACTTTCGAATAAGAATCACGATGACAGCGCTTACGCAGCTTTCATGCCACGCCCGTCACGCCGGGGCCGTGAAGCGCGTACATCGCCCGGATCGGCCGATGATCGGGTAACAATTACGTCGTCGTCTTGTAAATTTTCAGCGGGTAAAGGAGAACCTTTCCGGAGACGCCGCGGCCGTGACGCCGCGCTCCGACAAAATGCGCCGGAGCGTGGCCCGCGCATTGCCGCAATGTCATTGCGAATGGTTAAATAGCGTTTATGAGATAGGCTCGTTTGCGACGATCCGGCGCTGCGAAAGCACCCGATGCAGACGATGCCTGACCGACGCTCAACCAGGAAAAGCGGCTCGCGGAGCAGCGTGAGCACAACGGGCAGCGCGCACGGGCGCGTCCTATGCCGATGCGCGGTCATCCACGGTTGCGCCGCCGCGCGCGCCGCACCGCGCCAGGCCGAAGGCGACGCCGCACGGGCCGCCACCCGCCCACTACATACGCAGAAACCAGGAACGATCAGGACACATGGCGTCAACCGATCTGGATCCGCCGCCCACCGCGGTCGGCGATACACCCGCGCAGCGAAGGCGCAACACAGGGGAAGTGCCGGGCTTGAAGTCTTATGGACTGCTCTATGGCTCGTCGCCGGTGATGCAGGAGTTGTATGCGCAAATCGAGCGCGTCGCCGCGACCGATGCCACCGCGCTGATCATCGGCGAGTCGGGCACCGGCAAGGAACTCGTCGCCCGGACGATTCACGATCACAGCGCGCGCAAGGATGCGCCGTTCATCGCGGTGAACTGCGGCGCGATTCCCGACAACCTCATCGAGGCCGAGTTGTTCGGTCACGAGAAAGGCAGCTTCACGGGCGCGGTGCAGGGGCGCATCGGCTATTTCGAGCACGCGAACGGCGGCACACTCTTTCTCGACGAAGTGACCGAAATGTCGCCCGTGCGGCAGGTGAAGCTGCTGCGCGCGCTGGAGACGGGCACGTTCTTTCGCGTCGGCGGCAACGATCTGATCCGCTCGGACGTGCGCGTGATCGCGGCGACCAACCGCGATCCCGTCGCGGCCGTGAAAGAGAATGGCTTGCGCGAGGATCTGATGTATCGCCTCGCCGTGTTCCCGCTGCGCGCGCCGCCGTTGCGCGAGCGCGATTCGGATCGCGAGCTGCTCGCGCAGCATTTCCTCTCGGAGATGAACGCGCAGGAAGGCACGAGCAAGGTCTTCAGCAAGCGCGCGCTCGACGTGCTGCGCACCTATTCCTGGCCGGGCAACGTGCGCGAGCTGAAGAACACGGTTTATCGCGCGTTCATCCTCGCGGAGAAGACCGTGGAGATCGCGCATCCGCATCTCGCGTCGCGCGTGAAGAAGCCGGTCACGCAGGGCGACGCGATGAACGTCTGGGTCGGCACCCCGCTCGCCGATGCGCAAAAGCAGATCATCCTCGGCACGCTCAAGCATTGCGGCGGCGACAAGCGGCGCGCCGCGAAGGCGCTCGGCGTGAGCCTGAAGACCTTGTATAACCGTCTCGGCGCATACGAGAACGAGGACACGGAGGGCAACGACACGTCTTCGGGCAGCGGAAACTGAGCCGCCTTCTCCGGCTCTGACCGGAAGATGTCGAAAGCGAGCGCGCATGTCCGCGCTCGCTTTTTTTTTGCGCCGATCGATACGCGGATCGAAACGTGCTTCCGGCACTTGCAATTTCTTGCAAATTTATCAGCGCGGTAATTAGAAGCATGCTTCAGAATGCGCGGAGCCCGCGCGTGAAGCCGCTTTTGCGTTGCCGGGCGGTGGCTTGAGGGCCAAACCTCAAGAAGATTCGAGCCCCTCGAACCCCGATCGCGAGCATCGGGGGACCGAAAGACGAAGGAAAGCAACATGCAGAAAAGGGTTCATCGGCGCGGACCGCGTGCCGTCGCGCTCGCCGCGATCATCTCGGGCGCCATCGCTTGCGCAAGCCTCAGCGGATGCAACTCGCTCTATAGCGAAGGCGCGACCGCCGGCGCCGGTATCGCGGGCGCGGCCGTGGCGAACAGCGTCACCAGCAACGCCGCGGTGGCGACGGGCATCGGCCTCGGCGCGGTCGCCGCGGCGCGCGCGGGCGTGCAGTACACGCAGCGCGTCGTTCATACCAACGCGCAGGATCAGATCGCCTCGATCGCCGGCCCCCTCGCCGTGGGCGCAGTCGCGCCGTGGAAGGTCGTCCATTCGGTGCCGATCGAAGAAGACGAGAAAGGTCGCGTGACGGTGAGCCGCACCATCAGCAGCGGCGTGCTCGATTGCAAGGAGATCGTGTTCTCCGTCGATCGCGACGCGACGAAAGACCGCCCCGCCGGCAGCGCGTTCTATGTCGCATCGGTCTGCCGTGACGGCGACAAGTGGAAGTGGGCGTCCGCCGAACCGGCCACGCCGCGCTGGGGCTCGCTGCAATGACGCTGTCGCTCGATGTACCTCTCGCGCTGCGTCTCGGCCTCATCGCAGCCGGCGCCGCCGCGTGCATGACCATGAGCGGTTGCGCATCGATCGGCGCGGCGACGGGCGCGGTGGCGGGCGTCGCGACGGGCGCGTTCACGACGAACCCGGCCATCGGCTTCGGCGTGGGTGTCGCGGTGCAGGCGGCCACCGACGAGGCCGTCAAGCGGGTGACCAAGTCGCTGCACGAGGATCAGCAGGTCATGATCGCGGTGACGGCGGGCGTGTCGCAAGTCGGCGAGACGCGGCCGTGGAAGGTCAAGCATACGTTGCCGGTCGAGAACGGCCACGGCGACGTGCGCGTGCTGCGCGAGTTCAACAGCGCGCTCGCGAGTTGCAAGGAGTTCGCGTTCTCGGTGGTCGATGGCGACGACGCGAAAGCGCCCGCCGAGTGGTTCATCGCGACGGCTTGCCAGCAGTCGGGCGGCTGGAAGTGGGCATCGGCGGAGCCCGCGGTCGAGCGGTGGGGCAATTTGCAGTAGTTTTTCGCGGCCTGATAAGGAAAGCGCGGTTCCGTCACCGGCAACCGCGCCTTTCAGAGAGCCTGACCGACACTGGTCAAGCCTCCACATCCTCCAGGCTCAGCATCTCCGTCTGATCGTTGTACGAGAAGATTTCGCCGTACCGTCCCCAGTCGATGACCGCGTCGAGCGTTTCCTGCGCGGCCTTGTCGGAAAGAAAGTCCTCAAGTTCCTGTTCGAAGCGCAGGCGCGGCGCGCGATGCCCCGGCCGCTCGTTCAGCACCTTCTTGATCCGCGCGGCGAGCGGCACATGCCGCAGCAGATGCTCCGCGAACATCATCTTGCGCTCCTGCGTGCCGAACTCCGCGAACACGCGCGCCTGCGGCGTGAGGAAGATGTCGCCCTCGCGCACATCCGCGAAACCTAGATGCTGCAGCACTTCCGCGATCGGAAAGAGTTCGTCGACTTCGAGATGCAGCGTGCGCGCGATTTCCGGCATGTCCGCGCGGCCGTGATACGGCTCGGCCGCGAGTGTTTCGATCAGACCCGCCATCAGGTTGGTGGACACCGACGGCAGCCAGCTTCCCAGCTCGAGCCCCTTTTTCTTCGCTTCGTCCATCTGACGCGCGGTCATCTTCGCGTAGATATCGTCGACAAGACGCCGGAACGCCGGGTCCAGGCGATTGCGCGGATGCTTGAACGGCACCTTGATCTCGGCCATCACTCGGCCGGGATTCGACGACAGCACGAGAATGCGGTCGCACATGAACACCGCTTCCTCGATGTTGTGCGTGACGATCAGCACCGACTTGATCGGCATGCGCCCTTGCGTCCAGAGATCGAGCAAGTCGGTGCGCAGGTTTTCGGCGGTCAGCACGTCGAGCGCGGAAAACGGCTCGTCCATGAGCAGCAGTGTCGGATCGACGACCAGCGCCCGCGCGAAACCCACGCGCTGCCGCATGCCGCCCGACAGCTCACGCGGATACGCGTTCTCGAAGCCGTCGAGACCGATCAGGTCGATCGCGGCAAGCGCGCGCTCGCGCCGCTCGCGCGCGCCGACGCCCTGCGCTTCCAGACCCGCTTCCACGTTTTGCAGCACCGTCAGCCACGGAAACAGCGCGAAGGTCTGAAACACCATCGCGACACCTTTGGCGGGCCCGCGCAACGGCTCGTTCAGATAAGTGACGTCGCCGCCGGTCGGCTCGATCAGCCCGGCGATGATGCGCAACAGCGTCGACTTGCCCGAGCCCGAGCGTCCGAGCAAACCGACGATCTCCCCTTCGCGCAGCGCGAGGTTCGCGTCGTCGAGCACGAGCAGTTCGCCCTGCGTCTTGTTGAAGCCACGGCTCACGTTCTGCACGCGCAGAATCTCCGCGCCGAGACGCGGCGGCGTGCCTTGCGGGCGCTGGAAGCCCTGTGCAGCGGACGTCTGCGTGTTTTTCAGGTTCTGCATCGGAACTCGTCCTCAATCCAGCCGGAGCCTTGCTTCGGCATAGGCGTATAGCGGGCGCCACAACAGTCGGTTGAACAGCGTGACGAACAACGACATCACAGCGATGCCGAGAATGATTTTCGGGTAGTCGCCCGCGGCGGTCGTCTGGGCGATATAGGCGCCGAGGCCGTGCGCGACGACCTCCGTCTTGCCCCACGACACCGCTTCCGCGACGATGCTCGCGTTCCACGCGCCGCCCGACGCGGTGATCGCGCCGGTGATGTAGTACGGGAAGATGCCGGGCAACATGCACTTCTTCCACCACTGCCAGCCGCGGATCTGAAAGTTGGTCGCGGCCTCGCGATAATCGTTCGGATAGGCGGACGCCCCCGCGACGACGTTGAAAAGGATATACCACTGCGTGCCGAGCACGATGAGCGGCGACAGCCAGATATCCGGGTTCAGGTTCCAGCGCACGATCACCACGACGAAGACCGGAAACAGCAGGTTGGCCGGGAACGCGGCGAGGAACTGCGCGAGCGGCTGGACCTTTTCCGCGAGCGCCGGCCGCAAGCCGATCAGCACGCCGACCGGCACCCAGACCACCGATGCGATCGCGATCAGCACCACCACGCGCAAGAGCGTGATGAAGCCGAGCACGAACACACGGCCGACTTCGCCCCAGGTGACGCCCGTCGAGACGAAGGACGCGACCTTCCACACGACGAACGCGGTGATCAGCAGCACGACCGTGCCCCACGCGATATCGCCCGCGCGCGTGGACGGCACCCTCGCGCGCAGCGGCAGCCCCACGTTTTCGAGCGCGCCCTGCAGCGACGGCAGCTTGATCGGGAAACGCGCCGTCTTCGCGAGAATCCAGCCCGCCGGCACGAGCAGACGGTGAATCAGGCGCGTGCGGCGGATCAGGTCGAGCAGCCACGAAGACGGCTCGTCGCCCGAGCTCGTGTTCTCCATGCGGAACTTGTCGGCCCATGCAACGAGCGGGCGGAACATCAACTGGTCGTAGGCCAGGATGACGATGGTCATCGCGAGGATCACCCAGCCGATCGCGGAGAGGTTTCGCTCGCCGATGGCCGCCGCCAGATATGCGCCGATGCCCGGCAGCACGATCGTACGGTTGCCGACCGTGATCGCCTCGGACGCGACGACGAAGAACCAGCCTCCCGACATCGACATCATCATGTTCCAGATGAGGCCCGGCATCGAAAACGGCACTTCCAGCTTCCAGAAGCGCTGCCAGTTGGTGAGGTGAAAGCCGCGCGAGACTTCGTCCAGGTCGCGCGGCACCGTGCGCAGCGACTGATAGAAGCTGAACGTCATGTTCCACGCCTGGCTCGTGAAGATCGCGAAGATCGCCGCGCACTCGGCGCCGATCACGCGCCCGGGGAACATGGCGAGGAAGAAGGTCACCGTAAACGAGATATAGCCCAGCACCGGCACCGACTGGAGGATGTCGAGGATCGGCACGAGCACGATCGACGCGCGCCGGCTCTTCGCCGCGAGCGTGCCGTAGATCAGGGTGAAGATGAGCGACGCGACCATCGCCAACAGCATGCGCAGGGTCGTGCGCAGCGCGTATTCGGGAAGATTCGCGGGGTCGAGCGAGATCGCCTGGGTCTGCAGGGTCGAGATCGGCGCCAGGGTTTCATGGAAACCCACGGCGGCCAGCGCGATCATGCAGATGATCATCGGGAACGCGACGAAGTCCCAGCGGTTGGGCAGGATCCGCCAGGCCGACGCATTCGCCGTGCGATTCAGATTGAAACCAAATTCCATGCAAGGCCCTCCCCGTAAGGCTTTGTTCCGACCGCGCCGGGCGCGGGATGATGCTTGAGACGGCACTCGGACCGTCTGTCGGGCAAGAAGCCTTTGCCCGGGACGACCCCATGCTCAACGCATGCAGCCGTCAAAACGACGACACGTTCAGCACGAATGACGGCGCCAGGCAGTCGCCGTCTCAGACGATCCCATGCTGAACCGGGCGACACTACACCAACCGATGTGACAGGCACAACCTTCATGCGGTCCGGCGCGCCATTCATGCGATGTTTCTGTTGCTCTTCGGCACGGCACGGGCAAAATGAAGGGGCAGCACACGCCGGATGCGCCCGGCGCATGCGTGCTTTCGTTTCCTTTCAGTCCGGCTGCGGTTCGCCCGAGCCGGACGGCCAGGCGAACAGCGCGTCAGCGCGGCGCGCCTCCGTTGTGTTGGACACACGTCGCACGCCGTAACAAGGCGCTTGATAGGCGGCTAAAAACATCGTCCAATCTTGGCTATTCACGAACAATAATTTGAGCGCCGATGCGATGCGAGACGCCAGATCCGAGCCGGAAGACCTCCTGAGCCACGTCCGCCGCCCCGTGACGAGCGAAGGCCCGAGTGCGGCAGACGCCACACGCTGCAATCCGCGCGCCCGCGCGGCCCGCCACGCGCGAACCGCACCGCTCAGGCGGCACGGCGCGCGCAGCCGGGACGCGGCGTGACCCTCCATTGCGCGCGATAGCGATGAACAAGCTCACCCTGCACCGTGTGATCGCCACGCTCGGCGTAGCGGCGCTGGCATTCGCGTGCTGGATTGCCGCCGGCCTGTTGTCGGACCGCATGGTACAACAGGAGATGACGGCGACGGTGCGCACCGAGCGCCAGATGGCGGCGTCGATCGTCGACAACATGGCGCAGATCATCGCGAGCGATCTGGCGATGTCGCGCGCCATTCCGGCCACGCTCGCACAGATGGACCTCACGCAGCGAGCGCTCTCGGAGTCGCGGAATTATGCCTCGAACCCGGCCGCGACGGAACTCGAACGCCGCAAAGACTGGACCGCGCGCCCGGCGCTGGAAAAGGTCAATCACTTCCTGCACGACGCGCAAGGCTTCTCCGGCCTCGACTCCATCTGGCTCGTCAACGACCGCGGCTATTGCATTGCGTCGAGCAACGCGGCCGACGACGACAGCTTCATCGGCTACGACATGAGCGGACGCGGCTACGTCGCGCGCGCGCTGCTCGGCGGCTTCGTCGAGATGTACGGCGTGGGGCGGCTCTCCGGCGAGCCCGGGATCTTCATCGCGGCGCCCGCCTACGAAGACGGCATTCTGGTCGGCGCGGTGATCGCCAAGGTGAGCATCGACCGGCTGCGGCACTGGGTCTCGCGCGCCGGCACCTTCGTGACCGACGAGAACGGCGTCGTCGTGATGGCGCACGACGGCCGGCTCGAATACGAGGCGATGCCCAACGCGCCCGTCGAGCGAATGACGGAGCGCGAACGCATCGAGCATTATCGGCGCGAGTCGTTCCCGGAGCTGCGCGTGTCGCACATCGGCGAGCAGATGCGCGCCTCCGAGCGCTGGCTCGCGCCCGCGCTGGCGCAGACCTTTTACGCCGCGAACGGCAGCAACGTGCCTTCGCTCTACGACGAGCGCACGGGCCTCAATTCGGGGCTCTCGGCGCATATCGTCCATCCGCTCACGAGCTGGCCGGAAATCAGCCGCAATCACAGCCGCGACCGCCTCCTCGTGTTCCTGACGATGCTTGGCGTCGTGACGCTCGCGATCGTGATCGCGACGTCGTACTCGCGCGAGCGGCGCCTGCACCGCGCGACGCGCGATCTCGCGGAACAACTGCAATCGGCCAATACGCTGCTGTCGGCCGAAGCCCGCCACGACGCGCTGACGGGCGCCCTCTCCCGCCGATATTTCCTCGACACGCTGCGTCATGAAGTGGAGCTCGCCCGTTCGGTCGGCACGCCGCTGTCGGTGGCGATCGCGGATCTCGATCACTTCAAGCAGATCAACGACCGTTTCGGTCACGCGTCGGGCGACCGCGCGCTCGAGCATTTTGTCGAAGTGTGCCGTGCGCAGCTTCGTCCAAGCGATGCGATCGGCCGGCTCGGCGGCGAGGAATTCGGCATTCTGCTGCCGCAAACCTCGCTCGCCGATGCACAAGCCGTGCTCGAGCGGCTGAGGAAACGTTTCCATCACGAGCACTGCGCGCACCTGCCGGACGATGCGGCGCTGTCGGTGTCGATCGGCATCACGGAGCTCGCCCCCGACGATGCGCTCGAATGGATTCTCTCCCGCGCCGATCTCGCGCTCTACGAGGCGAAATCGCGCGGGCGCGACCGCAGCGAAGTGCGGCCCGCCGATCCCGGCTCGTCCACACGCCATCCCGAAGATACGCTGGCCGGCAAGTGAGCCGGTTCCATCGACGCGTCGAGTCACCGCACGGTCATGCGCATGTCGCGACGCGCACGCATCGCGCAGGTATCATCGATATTCGAAATCGAATGCCGCTGGCGTGAATCGGGAGGATTGCATGAAGGGAAATCTGGTCATCGTGTGCCGGGATCAGGACGCAGAAACGTTCGACCATCTGCTCGCCGAGTACGGCTCTTTTCAGACGCGGCTGTCGTCCACGGCGTGGTTCCTGAAGATCGATCTCGCACCCGAAGTGATTCAGGAGGAGATTCTCTCGCGCCTCGGCAAGTACACGACGCATTACATCTTCGAGGCGTCGACGGTGACGTACAACACGGTGGACAGCGAAGCGGCTTCGGCACTCGAAACGCTGTTCGACTGACGCCGCCCCGCCCCGGCGACGAAGCCCGCGTTACAGCGCGCGCTCCTCGTGCTGCGGGCCGGCCCGGCGCTCTTCCAGCGGCCGCGTGGCGATGTCGAACGGAAAACTCATCGCGACCCGCAAACCGCCCTCGGCGCGATTGCCGATTTCGCATTCGCCGCCCACGCGCCGCGCGAGCCGCTCCACGATCGCGAGTCCGAGCCCGCTATGGCCGCTGCCGCCGCGCGCCGGATCGAGCCGTACGAACGGCCGGCTCGCCTTGATGAGATCATCCGGCGCGATGCCTTTGCCGTGATCCGACACCGCCAGCACCCAGCCCTTGGCTTCCCGCCACGTCTCGATGACGACCGGCGGCGCGCCGTACGCGTGCGCGTTGTCCAGCAGGTTCGACAGCAGCCGATCCAGCGTGGCCGCGGGCAGCGCGAAAGTGGGCCCCGCTTCGAGCTTCAGGCGAATCGGCTGCGCGCCCGGCGACACCGCGCGATACGCCCGTGCGATCCGCTCGCATTGCTCGTCGACGGGCACCGGCTCGCTGCCGTCCGGGCGGTCGTGCGCGAACACGAGGAATTGATCGACGATATGCGCCATCGAATCGACGTCGCGCACGACGCCGTCGCGTATTTTCTCGTCGTCCATCATTTCGGCGCGCAGACGCAGGCGCGCGAGCGGCGTCTTCAGATCGTGCGCGACGCCCGCGAGCATCACGGCGCGGTCGTTCTCCGTCTGCGAGACTTCGCGCACCATCTGGTTGAAGCCGTGCGTGAGTTGCCTCAACTCGCGCGGACCGCGCTCCGGCACGGGCGGCGTCGGCTGGCCGCGCCCGAAGCGCCCGACCGCCTGGGCGAGCGAACGCAACGGATATTGCAGTTGCCAGGCGCCGAACAGCGCGGCGAGCACGGCGGTCGAAAAGATCAGCGCGAGCCACACGAGCATGCGGTCGCGCGAGCGCGGCGGCCGCAGCGGCTGCACCGGCACGACGATCCACCCCGAATCCTTCAGACCGTGCACCCACACGCTCGGCGGGCCGCCGGGCTCGTTCAGGCGCACCTCGGTGCCGTCGGGCAGACGGTCTTTCAGATCCTCGACGAAGCGCTGCAGCGGCGGCGGCGTGTCCTCGTCGGGCTGCCTCGGCACGTCTTGACTATTGAGCGCCACGAGGCGCACCCGCGGCGGCAAGGGCTGGTCGGGCGTATTGGCGATGTGCTGGCGCACGGCCTCGACCAGAAACACGGCTTCCTCGACGGCGAAGCGCGTCTGCACGTTGTCGCGCTCGAAACGGATGATCGCGAACCACGCGACATGCGACAGCACCAGCATGCCGATGACGATGACGACCAGCCGGCCGAACAGCGTATCAATTGCCCGGCGCATTTTGTTCGCCGTCCGGCACGAACACGTAACCGCGCCCCCGCACCGTCTGGATGAAGCGCGGCGCCGACGGATCGGTCTCCAGGATGCGGCGCAGGCGCCACACCTGCACGTCGATGCCGCGGTCGGTGCCGTCGTATTCCGGACCGTGCAGCAGTTCGAGCAGACGTTCGCGCGTGAGCGTGCGCATCGGGTTGTTGACGAAGATCTTGAGCAGCGCGAATTCGCTGCCCGAGAGCGTGATCGGCTTGTCGTCCTGTTGCAGCGTGCGCGACTGGAAATCCAGCCTGAAGCGGCCGAACGCATACGGCTCGCGCTGCTCGGGCGCGGCGGACGGAATCGTGCGGCGGCGGCGCAACACCGCCTGCACCCGTGCGAGCAGTTCGCGCGGATTGAACGGCTTGCCGAGGTAATCGTCCGCGCCCAGTTCCAGCCCGACGATGCGGTCGACGTCGTCCGCGCGCGCGGTCAGCATGATGACGGGAATGTCGTCGCCGGACGCGCGCAGCTGTTTCAGCGCCGTCAGCCCGTCGACGCCCGGCATCATCAGATCGAGCACGATGAGATCGGGCCGTTCGCGTTCGATGCGGCGTTCGAGACCGCCGGCGTCATGCAGCACCGAGACCTCGATGCCCTGCCGGACCAGATAGTCGCGCAGAAGGTCGCGCAGTTCGGCGTCGTCGTCGACGACAAGTATTTGCGTAGTCATGGGATGGAGTTTAGCGCGTGAGTCAGACCTCGATTGATGACAGCCCGGCCATAAGGGTTACGGGGTGTTACGACGAAAGCGGGGCGTAAACCAGCGTAACAAGCCTGAACTATGCCGTAACACGCGGGCTGTCGCGAACCCCTACGCTGTGTCTCACCGACAAGCGCAAGACCTCGACGCACTTTCCGGGACGTCGACCAGGGCCTCGCGGCTTCGGCTTCGAAAACAATCAAGGGAGTATCAAGATGGCCAGGCAATACCGCATTCTCACCGCCGCCGCTGCCGCAATCGCACTGACGTTCGGCGCCGCGCACGCCGCCACGACCGACGCGCCGCCTCCGCCGCCCCCGGGTGGTCCGGCGATGATGGGCGCCCCCGGCGGACATCATATGGAAATGCGCATGCAGAAACAGCTGGACGAATTGCACGGCCAGCTGAAGCTGAATGCGGACCAGGAAAAGCTGTGGCAGACCGCGCTCACCACGATGAAGCAGAACCATCAGGCGATGCGCGAAAGCTTCAGGCAGATGCACGATCAGTTCAAGTCGATGGAAAATCAGCCGATCCTCGACCTGAACGCGATGCACGCGGCGCACCAGAAGATCGAGCAGCAGAACCAGCAGTTGCGCGAGCAGACCGCGACCGCGTGGCTGAACTTCTACAACTCGCTGAACGATCAGCAGAAGACGACCGTCAGCACGGCGCTAAAGAAGCACTTTGCGAAGATGCGCGAGCACGGGCAGAAGATGCATGAGCGCTGGGGCAAGCACCGTGGCGGCCCGGACGGCGCTCCGGGTGCGGCGGCGGGCGCGTCGGCGACCGCGAAGCCGTAAGCCGCAAGCCTCAAGCGGGCTCGGCGCGTAAAAAAGGCCGCGGAGCAGTTGCCCCGCGGCCTTCGTCACATCCGGCGCCCGATCAGGCGAGGTCGAACAGCAGCACTTCCGCGTTGTCGCCCTTTTCGAGCGTGACCTTCGACACGTCTTCGAGCATCGCGGCATCGCCGGCGCCGAGCGCCTCGCCGTTCACCGTCACCGCGCCGCGCGCCACGTGCACATAGACGCGGCGGCCCGCCGGCACGTCGAAATCCGCACGTTCGTCGCCGTTGAAGAGACCCGCGAGGATGCGCGCATTCGCGCCGATCCTGACCGAGCCGTCCTCGCCCTCCGGCGACGCGATCACGCGCAGACGGCCGCGCTTTTCATCGTCCGAAAAGCGCTTTTCCTCATAGCCGGGCGCGCCGCCCGGCGCATCCGGAATGATCCAGATCTGCAGGAAGTGCGCGGTGTCCGTCGGCGAGCCGTTGAATTCGCTGTGACGAACGCCGGTGCCGGCGCTCATGCGCTGGACGTCGCCGGGACGAATCGTCGAACCGTTGCCCATGCTGTCGCGGTGCGCGAGCGCCCCGTCTAGCACGTAGCTCACGATTTCCATGTCGCGATGGCCGTGCGCCCCGAAGCCCTGGCCGCCCGCGACGCGGTCTTCGTTGATCACGCGCAACGCGCCGAAATGCATGTGCTCGGGATCGTAGTAATCGGCAAAGGAGAAGCTGTGATACGAATCGAGCCAGCCATGGTTGGCGTGACCGCGTTCGTTGCTGCGGCGAATCTCGAACATGATGTTTGCTCCCGCCCAAGGCGTTTGATTTGCGATGGAGAGAATGTAAGGGCGGCGCCCCGCCGGAACAACGCGCGCCACGGCACTACATCGTTCTGCGCATGCATGTAATCGGACACTTTTGGCCTGGCATTCGCGCGGTCGGGCGCTTCGGGTAAAATACCGCGCTTTTCTCGCCGGCGGCGGGCAACGGCCGCTCGCGACGCGCCGGCAGGGTTAGCAGCAACGGCAGCGCGCAATTTTGACCATCTAGAATACCGACCGCTGCCCGTCATGCGGAAAGCCCGCCGGAGAAGGACAGCCGAAACGCGCGGGGAAAGCACGATCGGCTGAGGAGAGACATGAAGATTTCGCATCGCGCGATCAACCGCCGCGCGCCGCGCTCGCCGCACTCCATGCACGTTAGGCACCTTACCAAGGAATCACCATGTTGCAAGGCTACGGTCCGCTGATCCTCGCGGGCACCTGGCAGACCGTCAAGCTGGCGGTGCTGTCGCTCGTGTTCGCCTTCGTGATCGGCCTGATCGGCGCGGCGGCGAAGCTGTCGAAGAACCGCCTGGCGTCGGGTGTCGGCACCGTCTACACGACGCTCATCCGCGGCGTGCCCGACCTCGTGCTGATGCTACTGCTCTTCTACAGCATCCAGATCTGGCTGAACCTGTTCACGGACGCGATGGGCTGGGATCAGATCGACATCGATCCGTTTCTCGCCGGCATTCTGGTGCTCGGCTTCATCTACGGCGCCTATTTCACCGAAACCTTCCGCGGCGCGTTTCTCTCCGTGCCGCGCGGCCAGCTCGAAGCGGGCGCGGCTTACGGCATGACGCCGTGGCAGACCTTCACGCGCATCATGTTTCCGCAGATGATGCGTTTCGCGCTGCCCGGCATCGGCAACAACTGGCAGGTGATGGTCAAGGCGACGGCGCTCGTGTCGATCATCGGTCTCGCGGACGTGGTCAAGGCCTCGCAGGACGCGGGCAAGGGCACGCTGCGTTTCTTCTTCTTCACGCTTCTCGCGGGCGCGGTCTACCTCGCGATCACCACGATCTCGAATCTCGTGCTGATCTGGCTGGAGCGGCGTTACTCCATCGGCGTACGCAAGGCCGACCTCTAATCGGCCCATTCAAGAGCGGCAGGGATCATGATCGAAATCATCCAGGAATACTGGAAGAACTACCTCTTCACCGACGGCTACCGCATCACCGGTCTCGCGATCACGATGTGGCTGCTGGTCATCTCCATCGGCCTCGGCTTTTGTCTTTCGGTGCCGCTCGCGGTCGCGCGGGTATCGAAGAACAAACTGCTGTCGCGCTCGGTGTGGCTCTATACCTATGTATTCCGCGGCACGCCGCTCTATGTGCAGTTGCTGCTCTGCTACACGGGCCTCTACAGCTTGCAGGTCGTGCGCGATCACATGCTGCTGTCCGAGTTCTTCCGCAGCGGCATGAACTGCACGCTGCTCGCGTTCACGCTGAACACGTGCGCGTACACGACGGAAATTTTCGCCGGCGCGATCAAGGCGACGCCCTATGGCGAGATCGAGGCCGCGCGCGCCTACGGAATGTCGGGCTTCACGCTGTATCGTCGCGTGATTCTTCCGTCGGCGTTGCGACGCGCGCTGCCCTACTACAGCAACGAAGTGATCCTGATGCTGCACGCGACCACCGTAGCGTTCACGGCGACGGTGCCCGACATCCTGAAGATCGCGCGCGACGTCAACTCGGCGACATATCAGTCGTTCGAGGCGTTCGGCCTCGCCGCCCTGCTCTATCTCTGTATCTCGTTCGCGCTCGTGTGGCTGTTCCGCCGCGCCGAGCATCGCTGGCTCGCTTATTTGCGGCCGCAAGGCAAATAAGACCCTCGCCGCTCAAGGACCGTTCATGATCTCCCAGCAGCACAAGCTTTTCGTCGACGACATTCACAAGCAGTACGGCAGCAACGAAGTTCTCAAAGGCGTGTCGCTGAAGGCCAAGGCCGGCGACGTGATCAGCATCATCGGCTCGTCGGGCTCCGGCAAGAGCACGATGCTGCGCTGTATCAACTTCCTCGAGCAGCCGAACCAGGGACGCATCTTCGTCGACGGCACTGAAGTGCGCACCTTGAAGGACAAGTCCGGCGCGCTGAAAGCGGCGGACCAGAAGCAACTGCGGCAGGTTCGCTCGAAACTGTCGATGGTGTTTCAGCACTTCAATCTGTGGTCGCACATGAACGTGCTGGAAAACGTGATCGAGGCGCCCGTGAACGTGCTCGGGCTTTCGAAGAAGGAAGCCGAGGAGCGCGCGCGCACGTATCTGGAGAAGGTCGGGCTCGCGCCGCGCGTGGAGAAGCAGTACCCGTCGCATCTGTCGGGCGGGCAGCAGCAGCGCGTGGCGATCGCGCGCGCGCTCGCGATGCATCCCGACGTCATGCTCTTCGACGAGCCGACCTCCGCGCTCGACCCCGAACTCGTCGGCGAAGTGCTCAAGGTCATGCAGACGCTCGCCGAGGAAGGCCGCACGATGATCGTCGTCACGCACGAGATGGCCTTCGCGCGCAACGTATCGAATCACGTGGTGTTTCTGCATCAGGGGCGTATCGAAGAGGAAGGCCATCCGGACGCGGTGTTCGGCAACACCAGGAGCGAGCGCCTGAAGCAGTTCCTGTCGGGCAGCCTGAAGTAAGCGCACGACCGAAGCAAGAAGCAACCACTCCAGAAAAGGCGCCCGCGAGGCGCTTTTTTTGCGTCCGGACGCCGTTGTGCCAACCTGTTTCGCGCGCAGGCTCGACCTAGCGCCACGACGTTCGCACGTCAATAGGCGACAAACCTGACCCTGAAACTTACATGACGCTGAAGCCCTGATGGAATAAGGCTTTGCGGGGTGTTTCCCATGCTGTGGGTAGTGTGCCTACCACGTGGGCATTGCATTTTTGACACAGAGATGCGTCGGCCTTCGATTTTCTTTGGCGGTATTAACGTATTTTGTTAAATTGGTAACCAAAGTACCTAAACGAAGTACACAAAAAGTAGTTTTACTTCAAAAGTCCAAAAGAAACTGAGGAACGACACCGATCGACAGGTCGGCGTCAGGTTCGCGCCCACGACGCGCGAATCGCCATTAGCACCACAGCCCGCGCGTGTCCTTCCTCTGAAAACAATTTTCGGTTGGGTGCGCTCGCATCGAACCACACAGCAGCACTTGGGTTCTATTTCTTGACAGGGTTGGAGGAGATGATGAAGAAAGCTTTGCTCGCGTCGGCAGCACTGCTGACGTTCAGCGCGGTGGCGCACGCTCAAAGCAGCGTGACGCTGTATGGCCGCCTGGACGCGGGGCTCGAATACATGAACGGTGTGCCGACCGGTCCGGCCGGCGCGCCTGCCACCGGTAGTTCGCACCGCTTCAAGGCGGAAAGCGGCGACTGGGGCACGAGCTTGTGGGGTTTGAAGGGCGTCGAAGATCTGGGTGGCGGCTATCGCGCCGTGTTCCAGTTGGAAGGCAGCTTCAACACCATGACGGGTCAGGGCCCGGGCGGCGGCGGCCTCTTCAATCGCTGGGCGACGGTCGGTATCGCGAACAACCAGTTCGGTACGTTGTTGCTGGGTCGTGAGCTCTTCATTTCGAACGGCGTATGGGACTTCGATCCGTTCGGTCAGTCGAACTGGTCGTCGGCATCGCTCGTGCGTGGCCGCAACTGGCCGCAGTCGAGCAACAACATTTCGTACCAGTCGCCGAAGTTCGCGGGCCTCGACTTCTACGGTCAATACTCGCTCTCCAACGCGACGAACTGGAACGGTAACGGCACGACCCCGCAAGGCCGTGAAGCAGGCGCGTACGTCACGTACACGACGCCGCTCTTCCAGATCCGCGGTATGTACGACGAAATCCGCAACCCGGCAAACGGTACGCTGGGCGGCGTCTACAACCCGATCGACGGCGGCTCGGGCGGCAACGGCGCCTACGCCTACTCGCGCGAGTACACGGCGATGTTCAACGTGTTCCTCGGCCAGTTCAAGGTCCAGGGCGCATACCAGGCCATCCGCAGTTCCGGCATGACGGGCCAGTTGCCCGGCCAGCCGACCACGCTCGATCATGAGTGGGGCGGCGTGACGTGGCAAGCAACGCCGGCCGCAGCGCTGATCGCCGCGGTCTATCACGTGAACGGCAACAACGGCGCGGGCAACGCCACCATCTACACGGTCGGCGGCTCGTACAACCTGTCCAAGCGCACCCTGTTCGATCTGCAGGTCGCGACGGTGCAGAACAGCAAGACCGCGAACTACGGCCTGAACGCCAACAACTACGGCTCGGCTGCTTCGACGGACAACCCGTTCCCCGGCCACAGCCAGACGGGCGTGTACGCAGGTATCCAGCACTCGTTCTAATCGACGAGCCTGACCGAAGAGTCTTTTTAGAAGGTTTTCACGCTGCTGCGAGAGGCGCGTATCGGTGCGGTGCCCGAAAGGGTATCGCACCGTTTTTTATTTGGGCGCGCGGTTTCTTCGACGCGCAAAGCGTGGCATGACGAGCGTCGCGTCGCAGGCTTTTTCGTCGATGTCAGACGATTGTCAAATCGACAACTAAAACTACAAAACCTTGCATCGTAACAAGTAGTTCTACTCCACAATCCCTGCCGGACCGGGGAAGGCCGCCGATCGCGGGCTCATCGCAGTGTTTCGTCATCCGAATGTTCTTCCTCGGTAACCGTGTTCGGTTCGATGCGCTCGCGTCGAACCCGGCAATATTCATAAGCTCAATTTTCGACAGGGTTCTGGAGGGGAGATGAAGAAGGTCTTGATCGCGTCGGCAGCACTATTGGCGTTCAGCGCGGCGGCACATGCTCAGAGCAGTGTGACGCTGTATGGCCGCCTGGACGCGGGACTCGAATACATGAACGGCGTGCCGACAGGCGTCGGTCCGAACGGCGCGGCCACGGGTACTTCGCACCGCTTCCGTGCGGAAAGGGGCGACTGGGGCACGAGCTTGTGGGGTTTGAAGGGCGTCGAAGATCTGGGCGGCGGCTATCGCGCCGTGTTCCAGCTGGAAGGGAGCTTCAACACCATGACGGGTCAGGGCCCGGGGGGCGGCGGCCTCTTCAATCGCTGGGCGACGGTCGGCATGGCGAACAACCAGTTCGGTACGCTGTTGCTGGGTCGTGAGCTCTTCATTTCGAACGGCGTATGGGACTTCGATCCGTTCGGCCAGTCGAACTGGTCGTCGGCATCACTCGTGCGCGGCCGCAACTGGCCGCAGTCGAGCAACAACATTTCGTACCAGTCGCCGAAGTTCGCGGGCCTCGACTTCTACGGTCAGTACTCGCTCTCCAACGCGACGAGCTGGAACGGTAACGGCACCACGGATCAAGGCCGCCAGGCGGGCGCGCAGATCACCTACACCGCGCCGCTTTTCCAGATTCGCGGCATCTACGATGAAATCCGCAATCCGAACAACGGCTCGCTCGGCGGCCCTTATGTGCCGGTGGACAAGGCGAACGGCAACGGCGCCTACGCGTATTCGCGCGAGTACACGGCGATGCTCAACGTGTTCCTCGGCCAGTTCAAGCTGCAAGGCGGCTATCAGGCGATCCGCACCTCGGGCATGACGGGCCAGTTGCCCGGCCAGCCGACCGCGCTCGATCACGAGTGGGGCGGCGTGACGTGGCAAGCGACGCCGGCCGCAGCGTTGATCGCCGCGGTCTATCACGTGAACGGCAACAACGGCGCGGGCAACGCGACCATCTACACGGTCGGCGGCTCGTACAACCTGTCCAAGCGCACCCTGTTCGATCTGCAGGTCGCGACGGTGCAGAACAGCAAGGCCGCGAACTACGGCCTGAACGCCAACAACTACGGCTCGGCCGCTTCGACTGACAACCCGTTCCCCGGCCACAGCCAGACGGGCGTGTACGCGGGTATCCAGCACTCGTTCTGATCGGCGAGTCTGACCGAAGAGCCGTTTGGACGGTCTTCACGTCGCTGGAGGCGCATGAAAAAGCCGCCGATGTCCACATCGGCGGCATTGTGCATCGATCAGGGAAGCGAGCGCGCGCGCCTAGTCCCGCGCCATCCCCGACGCGCCATGACTCAACCAGTCGAGCACCGCCGCGGCGTCATCGTCGCTCGACTGACGCGCCTTCGCGACCGTCTCGCTGAGCTTCGCGCCCGGCTTCGGTGCGGCCCGGCGAATCGCGACGCCGACCGCGAGAATGTCGATGATGACGAGGTGCAGAATGCGCGAGATCATCGAAAGCTGCGACTCGCGGATCTCGATGTGATCCGTCTCCAGCGCCACCGTCGCGCGCTTGGCGAGCGGCGTATTGCTCGACGTGATCGCGATGACCATTGCGCCCTGCTGCATCGCCACTTCGAGCACGCGCAAGAGCTCGGGCGCCCTGCCCGACTTCGACACCGCCACGATCACGTCGCCCTTGCCGAGCAGCGCCGCCGAGGCCGCCTGCATGTAAAGGTCGCCGTACGCGATCGTCGGAATGCCGAAGCGGAAGAACTTGTAGTGCGCATCCTGGGCGACGATGTTCGAATTTCCGAGCCCGTAGAACTCGATGCGGCGCGCGCCGTTGAGAATATCGATGGCGCGCTCGACGTTCTCGAAGTTCAGATGCTCGCGCAGTTGCAGAATCGCGGATACGGTGTTGTCGAGCACCTTTGCGCCGAAATCGGTGGCCGTGTCG
The DNA here is from genome assembly GCF_905220305.1 of Caballeronia sp. J97. Lineage (NCBI taxonomy): Bacteria > Pseudomonadati > Pseudomonadota > Betaproteobacteria > Burkholderiales > Burkholderiaceae > Caballeronia > Caballeronia sp. J97. Next base: position 720,226 of record NZ_CAJMZL010000001.1, read on the forward strand.
CCGAGATGCACTTGGCTGTGGCTCACCGGAATCGTGCCCGTCAGGCCGGTCGCGAGCTTGAGCTTGAAGTCCGACAAACCCTGACAGCCGAGCGAGCGGCAGAAGCGGATCACGGTCGGCTGACTCACGTCTGCCTTGCGCGCGATGTCGATGATCGGATCGTTGATGATCGAGCGCGGATGATTGAGCGCGAGATCGGCGACGCGCCGCTCGGCGGGCGTCAGCGCATCGCGCATCTGACGAATGCGCTCGAAAACCGCCGACGAACCGCTGTTCGCGCGGTTCGACAACTGCTCCGAAAGAATCGCCGACACCCCGAGAAACGCCGGATATTCCGCCGTGATGATGTACGTGGGAATGCCCGACAGATACTGCTGAAAGCGCCCTTTCGCCTCGAATCGCTCGCGAAACGGCGACTTGTGGAATAGCTCGCCCAGCTTCAGCACGATGCCGCCGCCGATATAGATGCCGCCCAGCGCGCCCAGCGTCACCGCGATGTTGCCCGAGAACGTGCCGAGGATAGCGCAGAAGCAGTTCACCGCTTCGAGTGCGAGCGCTTCACCGGCCAGTGCGCGGGTTGTGACGTCGGCGGCGCTGAAGGTGTCGGCGACCGCGACATCGTCGCGCTCCGCCAGCGCGCGGTAGATCAGCTCCAGCCCCTGTCCGGCGCACACGCGCTCGAACGAAACATGCGGAAACTTGCGGCGCGCGTAGCGCATCACGAGGTCCTCGCGCTCGTCGAACGGCGAGAACGTCGCGTGACCGCCTTCGCTGCCGAGCGCGATCCAGCGATCGTCAGCCGGAATCAGGCCGGAGACGCCCAGACCCGTACCCGGCCCGAGCAGGCCGATCACGCTGTTCTGCCGGCGCGAGCCGCCGCCGACCTGCTCGCGCTGCGCGTCGGTCAGACCCGGCAGCGCCATCGCGAGCGCGGTGAAGTCGTTCACGACGAGCAGTGTGTCGAAGCCGAGCGCGCGGCGCGTCGCCTCGATCGAGAAACTCCAGTCGTGATTGGTCATCTTCACGTGATCGCCGTCGACCGGATTCGCGATCGCGATCGCCGCGTGATTGACGCGTCCGACCTTCGTGTCCTTCAGATACTGCTGCATCACCTCCGCGATGCCGGGGTAATCGGCACCCGGATACACGCGAATCTGCCCGATCTCGCCGGGCGCGGTCTCCAGCGCGAAGCGCGCATTCGTGCCGCCGATGTCGGCCAGAAGCCGCGGTCCGTCGGCGTGCTGAGTCGCTGTCTTATGCACACCAGTAGACATCGAGCTTCACTCCTTCAGCATGGGCCAACGTCGAGATGGCGTTCTTTTGCGGCGCGGCGAGCGCCGCGTTCAGTACGTCGAGTTTCTTCTGCCCGGCGATGAAAAGATACAGTTGCCCGATCTGCTTCAACGCCGACATCGACAGGCTCACGCGCGCATGCGGCGCCGCTCCGGGATGCACCGAGACGAAACGGTCCGGCGTGGAGATCGCGACATCCCATTCGGGCGCGTCGGCGAAGATTGAGGCCGTATGGCCGTCCTCGCCCATGCCGAGCACGGCCACATCGGGCAGACGGCGGCGCGCATCGGCGTTCAATTCGGCGATGTGCGTTTCCAGCGGCTTGCCGGTGTCCACGAGCGGCAGAAAGTACGCCGAGGCGGCCGCGTTCTGCAACAGCGTCTCGCGCACGAGCTGCGCGTTGCTCGCCGCATCGCTCTCGGACACCCAGCGGTCGTCGACGAGCGTCACGTCGATATGCGCCCAGTCGAGCGGCTCGCGCGAGAGCGCCTGCAAGAACGGCTTCGGGCTCGTGCCGCCCGATACCGCGAGGGTGGCGTGCGCGGTTTGTCCGGCGGCATCGGCCGATGCCGCGCCTCTTGCCGCGAGTGACGCTTTCAGCGCGTCGCTCACGGCTCTGGCCAGCGCGTCCGAGTGGGCGCGCGGGTCGTCGAAAGTGCGAAGCTCGATCACTGCTCCTCCTGCTTGTTCTGGTTTATCGATCCGCTTCCTGTTCGCGCCGTCGCAACGACGGGGCGCAGCGGTCTCCTGAATTTCCGTGACGCCGTGCGCCTCTTCCGGGCGGCGTCGGCGTCACGCCGTCAATTCTCTTCTTCGAGCCAGCAGGTGCCCGCCTGCGCCAGCATCGCGCTCGACGCCGCCGGCCCCCAGGTGCCCGCGGCATAAGGCTTCGGCTTGTTCGTCGCCGATGCCCATGCGTTCAGGATCGGCTCGACCCAGCGCCATGCCGCCTCCTGCTCGTCGCGGCGCACGAAGAGCGCGAGGCGGCCGTGAATCACGTCGAGCAGAAGACGCTGATACGCCTCCATCTGCCCTTCCTTGAAGAACTGATCGAACGCGAGATCCAGATACACGCTCGCGAGATTCATGCCCTCGCCGGGCTGCTTCGCGAGGCAATAGAGACGGATCGACTCGTTGGGCTGCAAACGGATCACGAGGCGGTTCACGCCCGCGCGCAACGCATTCGCGCCGAGCGCCGAATGCGGCACCGCGCGAAAATTCACGACGATCTCGGCGACGCGGTCCGCGAGCCGCTTGCCGGTGCGCAGGAAGAACGGCACGCCCGCCCAGCGCCAGTTCTCGATCTCCACCTTCAGCGCGACGAAGGTTTCCGTCGTGCTGTCCGGACGCACGCCCGGCTCGGTGGCATACGCCGGCACCGATGCGCCGCGAATCACACCCGCATGATATTGCCCGCGCACCGCGACGCGGCCGATATCGCGCTCGTCGACCGGCTTCAGCGCCCGCAGCACGCGCAGCTTTTCGTCGCGCACGGAGTCGGAGTCCATCGAGTGCGGCGGCTCCATCGTCACGATGGAGAGCAACTGCAGCAAATGGTTCTGCACCATGTCGCGCAACGCGCCCGTGTTGTCGTAGAAGTCGCCCCGCGCTTCCACGCCCAGTTCCTCGGCGATCGTGATCTGGATGCTCTCGACCCACTCCCGGCGCCACAACGGCTCGAAGAGCGCATTGCCGAAGCGCAGCGCGAGCAGGTTCTGCACCGGTTCCTTGCCGAGATAGTGATCGATCCGGTAGATCTGCTCTTCCTGGAAGATTTCGCCGACGGCGTCGTTGATCGCATTCGACGACTTCAGGTCGTAGCCGAGCGGCTTCTCGAGCACGATGCGCGCGTTCTGGTTCAGGCCGACATTGGCGAGCGCGCGGCAGATCGGCACGAACAGAGACGGACCGGTCGCGAGATAGAAGACGCGCGTGCCGTCGTATTGCGCGAGGACATCGCGCAGCAGCACGAAGTCCTCCGGGCGGCCGAGGTCGAGCCCGACGTACTGGAAGCGCTCGAGAAAGCTGCGCCACGAGGCTTCGTCGACGCCGTTCTTCGATACGTGCGGCTTCACGTGATCCTCGACCCAGGCGCGGTATTCGCCCTGCTCCTTCGCTTCTCGCGCGACCGAGACGATCCTGCCCGCCGGGTCCAGCATGCCCGCGCGATGAGCCTCGAAGAGCGCTGGAAGAATCTTGCGCATGGAGAGGTCGCCGGTGCCGCCGAAGAGTACGAAGATGAATTTCGAGTCGCTTTGCATGTGTCTCTGAGTGGGTTCGAGAGCGGATGTGAGTCGAATCGGGGCGTGTCGCCCAATGAGACCACGAATGACATCGTAGTCCGATAAAAATTTTTTTGACACTGAATTGTAGTTTAACTACAATTCAAATCAAGAGGAAAGTCATCCATCTAAACGGCGCAATGTCAACCAGATCAATCTGACATTTCGCTTTTTTCGGATAGACGTTCTGAGCGCATGTTAGCGGAGCCCGCGGCACGCCGCTTTCCACGGGAAGCGTCCCCTTGCGGCTCACATGCACTCGGGCCTCGCGCCTCGCCGTCGAGCGCGCCCTTCGCGGCAACGCTCGAACGGCCCGGCAATAATCAAAAGAGGAGACAGCCGTTGCGATTCAACCCACTCATCTCTTGAGAGCCGTGCGGCCGTATATCGGTCTGCCGGCCGGCACGCCGCGTCCGTCGTGACTCGCGCCTGCCGCTTCCCCGCCGACACAGCCGATTTCCGGCCATCCAGTTTTGCCGTTTTTGATCATCGATTCTTACTCTCGCTTCTGGCCGCATCGGGAGCCAATCGTTTCTTGTTCAGGTGTCTGGAGGAGATAAACAATGAAAGTCCGTAAGCTCATGGGCGCGCTGTGCGCCGCAGGTCTTCTGTGTGGCGCGACGGCGTCGGCGGTTCAGGCTGCCGAGGCGGTTTCCGTGCTGCACTGGTGGACGTCCGGCGGCGAATCGAAGGCTGTCGGCGTGCTCAAGGACGACATGACGAAGCAGGGTTACACCTGGAAGGACTTCGCTGTCGCGGGCGGCGCGGGCGCGGCCGCGATGACCGCGCTGAAGACGCAGGTGATCTCGGGCAACGCGCCGTCGGCGGCGCAGATCAAGGGCCCGCTGATCCAGGAATGGGCCGAGCAAGGCGTGCTCGTGCCGATCGATTCCGTCACAGGTGACTGGAAGAAGAACCTGCCGGCGGAAATCGACAAGATCATCCACGCTGACGGCCATTACGTCGCCGCGCCCTTCTCGGTGCACCGCGTGAACTGGCTGTACATCAACAAGGCCGCGCTCGACAAGGCCGGCGGCAAGGTGCCGACCAACTGGAACGAGTTCTTCCAGGTCGCCGACAAGATGAAAGCCGCGGGCATCATGCCGATCGCGATGGGCGGCCAGCCGTGGCAGGACCTGACGCTGTGGGAAGACGTCGTGCTGTCGCAGGGCGCCGATTTCTACAAGAAGGCGATCGTCGATCTCGACCAGAAGACCCTGACGTCCGACAAGATGGTCCAGGTCTTCGACACGGTCCGCAAGATCCAGGGTTACTTCGACAGCGGCCGCACGGGCCGCGACTGGAACCTGGCCACCGCGATGGTCATCAACGGCAAGGCCGGCATGCAGTTCATGGGCGACTGGGCCAAGGGCGAGTTCGCGGGCGCGGGCAAGAAGGCGGGTACGGACTACGTCTGCGCGCCGGTGCCGGGCACGGAAAAGGCCTACACCTTCAACGTCGACTCGTTCGTGTTCTTCCAGCAGAAGGGTCAGAAGGCCGCGACGCCGGGCCAATTGGCACTCGCCAAGACCATCATGACGCCGGAATTCCAGGAGCAGTTCAGCCTGAACAAGGGCTCGATCCCGGTGCGTCTGGGCGTCCCGATGGATAAGTTCGACGACTGCGCGAAGAAGTCCTACGCTGATGAACAGACGGCGATCAAATCGGGCGGCTATGTTCCGTCGCTCGCGCACGGCATGGCTCAGGGCGATGCCGTCGCCGGCGCCATGACCGACGTCGTGACGAAGTTCATGAATTCGTCGCAGGATTCGAAGAGCGCGGTTGCAGCGCTCGCGAACGCCGCCAAGACGAAGTAAGGCCGTTTCCGCCCGGCGCGTGTGCCCATGCATGCGCCGGGCGGGCGCAAGTCAGCGCAGGACGGCATTTGTAACGTCGCATCATTTCAGCGCCAGCAGGCATTCGCCACAGAAGCGCCGATCAGTGCACCTAAACGCACGAAAGCGCCGGCGCATCTTCCAGGAGTCGAGTCGTGACTGCCTCCATCACCGCGGACAAGAAACCGCAAAATCCGCCCCGTCGCGCCTCACCGACGGCGGCGCTCGCCGATCGCCTGATCCCGAAGCTGGTGCTCGCTCCCAGTGTCGTGATCGCGCTCGTTTTCGTGTACGGCTTCATCGCCATTACCGGGTACCTCTCACTCTCCGAATCGCGGCTCATGCCGCGCTATGACTTCGCCGGCTTCGACCGCTACAGGCAGTTGTTCGCCAACGACGTCTGGTGGACCTCCGCCGCCAATCTCGGCTGGTTCGGCATTCCGTTCATCGGCATTTGCGTGTTCCTCGGCCTGTTCCTCGCGATCCTGCTCGACCAGAAGATCCGCAACGAAGGCGCCCTGCGCGCGATCTTCCTCTACCCGATGGCGCTCTCGTTCATCGTGACCGGCACCGCGTGGCAATGGATCCTGAACCCGGGCCTCGGTCTGGAGAAAGTGTTTCATGACTGGGGCTGGACGAGCTTCTCGTTCAACTGGCTCGGCGATCCGGACAAGGCGATTTTCTGCGTCGTGATCGCCGCCGTATGGCAATCGACAGGCTTCGTGATGGCGCTGTTCCTCGCCGGCCTGCGCGGCGTCGACAGCGAAATCTTCAAGGCCGCGCAAGTCGATGGCGCGACGCTGCCGACCATCTACCGCAAGATCGTGATTCCGAGCATGCGCCCGGTGTTTTTCTCCGTGCTGCTGATTCTCTGCCACATCACGATCAAGACCTTCGACCTCGTCGTCGCGTTGACGGCGGGCGGTCCGGGCACGTCGTCGTCGCTGCCCGCGATCTTCATGTACACGTTCTCGTTCAATCGCGGGCAACTGGGCGTGGGCGCCGCATCGTCGATGATGATGCTCGCCACGGTCGTCGCGGTGCTCGTGCCGCTCATGTATCTCGAATCGAGGAGCACCCGCAATGCAGCCTAAGATGACCCTGAGCCGCGCCGTCATCTACGCGGTGCTGATACTTTTCGCGCTCTACTTCCTGTTCCCGATCTACGTGATGCTGTCGACGTCGTTCAAGGACCTCGACCAGCTTCGCACGGGCAACCTGCTCACGCCGCCTTCGCACTGGACCTTCGCGCCGTGGGTGAAAGCCTGGCAGGAAGCGTGCACCGGGGTCCGCTGCGACGGCATGCAGCCGTTCTTCATGAACTCGGTGCGCATGGTGATTCCGGCCGTGCTGATCTCGTCGTTCGTCGGCGCGTTCAATGGCTATGTGCTCACGCACTGGCGCTTTCGCGGCGCGGACGGCCTCTTCACGATGCTGCTGGTCGGCTGCTTCATCCCCTTTCAGGCGATCCTGCTGCCGATGGCGCGTCTGCAAGGCTTCCTCGGCCTCTCGAACACGACGACCGGCCTCGTGCTCGTCCACGTGATCTACGGCATCGCGTTCACGACGATGTTCTTCCGCAATTTCTACGTGAGCATCCCGGCCGAGCTCGTGAAGGCGGCGCGCATCGACGGCGCGGGCTTCTTCACGATCTTCATGAAGATCCTGCTGCCGGTGTCGCTGCCGATCTTCATGGTGTGCCTGATCTGGCAATTCACGCAGATCTGGAACGACTTCCTGTTCGGTATCGTGTTTTCCGGCGTGGATTCCATGCCGATCACGGTGGCGCTGAACAACCTCGTGAACACATCGACGGGCGTGAAGGAATACAACGTCGACATGGCGGGCGCGATCATCGCCGCATTGCCGACGATTCTCGTCTACATGATCGCCGGACGTTATTTCGTGCGCGGGCTGACGGCCGGCGCGGTGAAGGGTTAATTCGAGCAGCATTCGAAAGATAGAGGATTCACATGGCAAGCCTTTCCATCCGTGACGTGTACAAGACCTACCCGAACGGGGTGCCGGTTCTCAAGGGCGTCAACATCGATATCGAGGACGGTCAGTTCCTGATCCTCGTCGGCGGCTCGGGTTGCGGCAAATCGACCTTGCTGAACATGATCGCGGGTCTCGAGACCGTGACCCGCGGCGACATCATGATCGACGGCAAGACGGTCAACGATCTCTCGCCGAAGGACCGCGATATCGCGATGGTGTTCCAGTCCTACGCGCTCTACCCGTCGATGAGCGTGCGCGACAACATCTCGTTCGGCCTGAACATCCGCAAGGTGCCCAAGGACGAGCAGAAGAAGATCGTGGATCGGGTGTCGGAGACCTTGCAGATCGGCCATCTGCTGGACCGCAAGCCCGGCCAGTTGTCGGGCGGCCAGCGTCAGCGTGTCGCGATGGGCCGTGCGCTCGCGCGCGATCCGGTGATGTTCCTGTTCGACGAGCCGCTCTCCAACCTCGACGCGAAGCTGCGCATCGAGATGCGCTCCGAGATCAAGCTGCTGCATCAGCGCCTCGGCACGACCATTGTCTACGTTACGCACGATCAGATCGAAGCGATGACGCTCGGCGACCGCATCGCGGTGATGAAGGACGGCATCGTGCAGCAGTTCGGCGCGCCGCAGGAAATCTACGATTCGCCTTCCAATCTGTTCGTCGCGGGCTTCATCGGCGCGCCGCCGATGAACTTCATCTCCGGCAAGCTGGTCGAGTCGGGCTCGGGCGTCGGCTTGCAGCTCGACACGGGCGTCGCGCAGAAAGTGCTGAATCTGCCGTTCGATGCCGGTCGTCTGCGCAGCAAGGTCGGTCAGGACGTGATTCTGGGCTTGCGTCCGGAGCGCATCACCGATTCACGCAGCGCGCACGACGTGTCGGATGCGAGCCTGCAGCCGGTCGACGTGCGCGTCGACGTGATCGAGCCGACCGGCCCGGACACGCTCGTGTTCGCGCAGGTGAACGGCAAGCGGATCGTGTCGCGCGTGCACCCGGCGTCGAATCCGCAGCCGATGTCGAACATGACGCTGCTGTTCGACGTGTCGAAGGCCGTGTTGTTCGATCCGCAGACGGAAGAGCGGCTCGCCTAAGCCCGCGGGTTCCGCTGACTTCAACCGCCACGGCTCGCCGTGGCGTTTTTCATTGCGCGTCGATAACAAGGCACAATCGGCGTTTTGCATTTGGATTTCGCCAGCGCCCGCGCATGACTTTTCTCTCCTCCTATCCCGAACTCGCCTGGACCCCGTCGGGCGATCCCGATCCCTTCATCGGCCTCGAAGCGCTCGACGACGCGCGCGTGCAGTCGTGGGTCGACGCCCAGAATCGCCGCACCGAAGCCGCGTTCGGCCAGTCCGCCGAAGCACGGGCGCTCGCCGGGCGGCTCGAAAAGGCGTACACGTCGCAGGAACGCATCGTCTCGTGCTCGCGCTACGGCGACTGGGCTTACAACACCTGGCAGGACGACGCGCACCCGCTCGGCATCGTGCGCCGCACGCCGTGGAGCGCGTGGCTCTCGGGCGCGCCCGACTGGGAAACCATCCTCGACGTCGACGCGCTCGATCTGAACACGAAAGAGGACGACGACACCCGCTGGGCGCTCGCCGACTTCGACATGCTCTACCCCGACTACGATCGCGCGCTCGTGAGCCTGTCGCCGGGCGGCTCGGACGCCTGCATGGTGCGCGAGTTCGATATCGCGACGAAGCGTTTCGTCGCCGATGGCTTCACGCTGCCCGACGTCGGCAAGCACGACATCTCGTGGATCGACCGCGACACGGTGTATGTCGGCTGGGACGACAGCAAGACGAACCCGCGGCCCGCGCTGACGACATCGGGATTTCCGCGGCAGGCGCGGCGCTGGAAACGCGGCACGCCGCTCGCGGATGCGCCCGTCGTGTTCGAAGGCGACCGGCGCGACGTATCGGCGGGCGTGGACTACGATCCGATCGAAAAGCTGCATCTCGCGTCGCGCGCGACGACGTTCTACGACACGCTCAACTACTGGCTCGACGAGACGTCCAACGAATGGCGCCAGTACGATCTGCCGTCGCATGCGGAAATCGAGCACTGGAACGGCTGGCTGTTCGTCACGCCGCGCAAGTTCTGGAACGCGGGCGGCCGCCGCTACGCGCCCGGCACGCTGACCGTCATCCGGCGCGACGCGTTTCTCGCGAACTCGCGCCGGTTCACCGCGCTATTCACGCCGTCCGATCGACTCGTGCTCGCGGGCATCGACTTCACGAAGCACTGGCTGATCGTCTCGCAAATGGACGACGGCACGCCGCGCGTCGAACTCCTTCGCCCGCCCGCGAATGCCGAGGACGCATGGCAAACGCGCGTGTTCGCGCTGCCGGAAGCGAGCCAGTCCTGGGTCGATTCGATCGACAGCGAGCGCGACGACACCGTGCTCATCCACGTCGAACACTTTCTGATGCCGCCGTCGCTGTATCACGCGGATCTCGCGAGCGACGCGCCCTGGCAACTGCTCGCACGCCTGCCCGCGCAGTTCGACGCGACCGGCCTCGCTGCCGTGCGCCGCCACGCGATCGCGCCGGACGGCGAGCGCATTCCTTATTGGCTGATCGGAAAAGACCTCGCGACGAGCACCGAAGCGCGCGCTTGCCTGCTCTACGGTTACGGCGGCTTCGAGGTCGCGCTCGATCCCGGCTACGACGCGACGACCGGCATCGCATGGCTCGAACGCGGCGGGCTGTACGCGGTCGCGAACATCCGCGGCGGCGGCGAGTTCGGGCCGGCGTGGCATCAGGCGGCGCTGCGCGAGAACCGCCAGGTTTCGTTCGACGACTTCATCGCGGTGGCAGAGGCGCTCGTCGATACGGGCGTCACCACGCCGAAACAATTGGCGATCCGCGGCGGCAGCAACGGCGGCCTGCTCACCGGCGCGTGCATGGTGCAGCGGCCGGCGCTCTTCGGCGCGGTGTTGTCGGAGGTGCCGCTGCTCGACATGGCGCGCTTTCATCTGCTGTTGCAGGGCGCATCGTGGATCGACGAATACGGCGATCCCGATCACGCCGGCGACCTGCGCCACCTGATGACCTACTCGCCGTATCAGAACGTGAAGGCGGAGGTCGCGTATCCGCCGGCGCTCTTCACGTCATCGACGAGCGATGACCGCGTGCATCCCGGCCACGCGCGCAAGATGGCTGCGAAAATGCAGGCGCAAGGTCATAAAGACGTCTGGTATCAGGAAACCGGCGAAGGCGGACATGGCGCGGGCATCGAGCCCGGCGCCGTCGCGCAGGCAGAAGCGGCGGCGTTCGCGTTTCTCGCGTCGGCGATCGGGCCGCTCGCCTGACTCAAACCTTCACGGGCGCCGCGTGCGAACGCAGCACCAGCGTGCGCCCGGCGAAGGTCAGCACGCCGCATACGCCGATCACGATGCCCATGCCGTGCGGCGAGACATCGTGAAAGAGGCCGACCGCGAGACTCGCGAGCGCGCCGAGCGCGAGCTGCATCGCGCCGAAGACCGCAGCGGCCGCGCCCGCGTTGCGCGGATAGCGATGCATGAGCTCCGTCGTGCAATTGGCCGACAGCAAGCCGACCACGCCGACGACGAAGAACAGCGTCACGACGATCGACCACAGGCCGCCCCAGCCCGTCAGCGACACCAGCGCGACCGCGAGCGCCGCCGCTACGCTCACGAACGACGCGGCCGAAATCATCTTCATCGCGCCCACGCGGCCGACAAACTTCGTGTTGAGCACATTCCCCGCGATGATGCCGACGATGTTCAGGCCGAACAGCAGCCCGTAGTACTGCGGCTTCACATGGAAGTAATCGATATAGACGAACGGCGTGGCGGTGATATACGCGAACATCGACGCGAAGGCCATGCCGCCGCACATCATGTGGCCCCACGTGACGGGATCGGTCAGCAAGTGTCCGTAGGCGGCGAACGACTTGCCCACCGCCGCGCTCGCGCGCTTTTCCTTCGGCCATGTTTCGGGCACGCGCAGGAAAGCGGTCACCGCGCAGGTCAGGCCGAACAGCGTGAGCGCGACGAACACCACCCGCCAGCCGCCCAGCAATAACAGTTGCCCGCCGATCAGCGGCGCGAGCAACGGTCCGATCGACGTGACGATGGACAACATCGAAAGAACGCGGGCGGCATCGGTCGGCTCGTGCGCGTCGCGGGCGATCGCGCGCGCGAGCACCGACGCCGCGCCCGCGCCGAGCGCCTGCAGGAAGCGCACGAAGACGAGCGCATCGATGGAAAACGCCACCGCGCAGCCGATGCTCGCGAACGCGTACAGCACGATGCCCCCGAGCAGCACGGGCCGGCGGCCGTAGGCGTCGGACATCGGGCCGTAGAGCAGCATGCCGAAGGAGAAGCCGAACATGAAACTCGTGAGCGTGCTTTGCGCGGCGGCCGGGCTCGTGCCGAACGATGCGGCGAGCGCAGGCAGGCTCGGCAGATACATGTCGATCGACAGCGGGCCGCACGCGGCGAGCGCGCCGAGCAACAGGATCAGCCGGCCATCGGGCCGGCGCCGGGTGGTGTCGGACATGAAGTTCGCAGGACGGGGATGAAGAGGCGGCGCAGCGTGCTGCCGCGCAAGCGAGCGACCATTGTACGCGACCGGCCGCGTCGATCCGGCCCCCCGTCGGCGCGTTGCGCTAAGCTCATCGCACCTTTTCGATTCTCTTCGCCGATCCGATGACCGCCTTTCTGCTGATCTGGAGCCCGAAAAAGTGGCCGTGGCCCGAGTTGCCCGAGCTCGCGCGGCGCGTGGCCGCGGGCGAGGCCGTCGCCGATGTCTGGGGCTGCGGCACCGCGCGCGGGCTGTTGCCGGGAGATCGCGTGTTCGTGCATCGCGTGTCGCAGGAGCCGAAGGGCGTGTTCGCGTCGGGCTGGGTGACGCGCGCGCCATACGAAGTGCCGGACGCCCAAGCCAGGCGCGGCTATCGGCTGTGCATCGACTTCGTGTACGACTGGCTCGTCGATGCCCGTGAGCGCGTCGTCGTCACGCGCGACGAATTGCGCACGCATCCGTTCTCGGTGCAGACCTGGGACGCGCAGATGTCCGGCACGCTCATCAAGCCGATAGCCGAAGGAGCGCTCGAGAAACTGTGGGCCGAGCGCACCGCACGGCGCTCGCGGCCTCCCGCTCCGCTCTCCGGCGGGGCCGCGCCAGGCAAGGCGAGCGATCGCGCGGCGCGCAAGCCCGCGCACTGACCGGTTTCGGACCAAGGCCGACACGGCTCCTTCGCAACGACTCCGGTACAATTTCAGCAACGTTTTGCGCGCCGCGCCGCTATTGCAGCAGCGGCCGCCGGGCGCGCGTCCCACGCGAATCCCGCATCCACTTTTCAGCGCAGGCCTTCATCCATGTCCAAGAATCAAGCTCTCTTCGAACGCGCGCAGCGAACCATTCCCGGTGGCGTGAACTCGCCGGTGCGGGCGTTCCGCTCGGTCGGCGGCACGCCGCGTTTCATCGAGCGCGCGCAAGGCGCTTATTTCTGGGATGCGGAAGGCAAACGCTATATCGACTACATCGGCTCCTGGGGCCCGATGATTCTCGGTCACGTCCATCCCGAAGTGCTCGACGCCGTGCAGCGCGTGCTCGCGAACGGCTTTTCGTTCGGCGCGCCGACCGAAGCCGAAATCGAGATCGCCGAGGAAATCTGCAAGCTCGTGCCGTCGATCGAGCAGGTCCGCATGGTCTCTTCCGGCACCGAAGCGACGATGAGCGCGCTGCGCCTCGCGCGCGGCTTCACCGGCCGCAGTCGCATCATCAAGTTCGAGGGCTGCTATCACGGTCACGCGGACAGTCTGCTCGTCAAGGCCGGTTCCGGCCTGCTCACGTTCGGCAATCCCACCTCCGCCGGCGTCCCCGCCGACATCGCGAAGCACACGACCGTGCTCGAGTACAACAACGTCGAGCAACTGAACGAGGCATTCGCGGCGTTCGGATCGGAAATCGCGTCCGTGATCGTCGAGCCGGTCGCGGGCAACATGAACCTCGTGCGCGCGACACCCGAGTTCCTCGACGCGCTGCGCGAGCGCTGCGACGAATACGGCTCGGTGCTGATTTTCGACGAAGTGATGTGCGGCTTTCGCGTCGCGCTCGGCGGCGCGCAGGAGGTCTACGGCATCAAGCCGGACCTCACGTGCCTCGGCAAGGTCATCGGCGGCGGCATGCCGGCAGCGGCGTTCGGCGGACGCCGCGACATCATGGCGCATCTCGCGCCGCTCGGCGGCGTCTATCAGGCGGGCACGCTGTCGGGCAATCCGATCGCGGTGGCCGCGGGCCTGAAGACGTTGCGGTTGATCCAGCGCCCGGGCTTCTACGACGATCTCGCGAAGCAGACCCGCAAGCTCGTCGACGGCCTCGCCGCCGCTGCCCGCGATGCGAAAGTGCCCTTCTCCGCCGATTCGATCGGCGGCATGTTCGGCCTGTATTTCATGGATCAGGTGCCGGGCAGCTTCGCGCAGATCCAGCAAGGCGACACGAAGCGCTTCAACGCGTTCTTTCACGCGATGCTCGACGCCGGCGTGTACTTCGCGCCGTCCGCGTTCGAAGCGGGCTTCGTGTCGAGCGCGCACGACGACGCCATCATCGGCGCGACGATCGACGCCGCGCGCGGCGCCTTCGCGTCGCTCGCCGCCTGACGCCGCCGGGCCGCGCCGATGTTTTCGCAAACCGACTTCACGCACATGGAGCGCGCGCTCGCGCTCGCCTCGAAGGGCATGTACACGACGACGCCGAACCCGCGCGTCGGCTGCGTGCTCGTCAAGAACGGCGAAGTGATCGGCATGGGCTACACGCAGCCGTCCGGCCAGGATCACGCCGAAGTGCAGGCGCTGAAAGACGCCCGCTCGCGCGGCAAGGATCCGCGCGGCGCGACGGCGTATGTGTCGCTCGAACCATGCAGCCATTTCGGGCGCACGCCGCCGTGCGCCCACGCGCTCATCGATGCGCGCGTGGAAAAAGTGATCGCCGCGATGGAAGATCCGAACCCGTCGGTGTCCGGCCGCGGTCTCGCGATGCTGCGCGACGCGGGCATCGACGTGCGCTGCGGGCTGCTCGCGAACGAGGCGTACGAGATGAACATCGGCTTCGTGTCGCGCATGACGCGCCGCCGTCCGTGGGTGCGCATGAAGGTGGCCGCGACGCTGGACGGCCGCACCGGTCTGCCCTCGGGCGAGAGCCAGTGGATCACCGGCGAGGACGCGCGCGCCGACGGCCATGCGTGGCGCGCCCGCGCCTGCGCGATTCTCACCGGCATCGGCACGGTGCGCGAGGACGATCCGCAACTGACCGTGCGCGCGGTCGACACGCCGCGCCAGCCGCAACGCGTTCTGATCGACAGCCGCCTGGACGTGCCGATGGCGGCGCGCATCCTCGACGGCGCGCCGCCGTGGATCTTCCATTGCGCCGGCGCCGATCCCGCGCGCATCGACGCGCTGCGCGACAAGGGCGCGGAGCTGATCGAGTTGTCGAACGAGCATGGCAAGGTCGATCTGCCCGCGATGCTCACCGCGCTCGCCGATCGCGGCGTCAACGAACTGCATGTCGAAGCGGGCCACAAGCTGAACGGCTCGCTGCTGCGCGAAGGCTGCGTCGACGAACTTCTGGTCTATCTCGCGCCGAGTCTGCTCGGCAGCGCGCCCGGCATGTTCGACTTCGCGCCGCCCGACACGCTCGATGCGCGACCGCATCTGAAATTTCATCGCATCGACCGGCTCGGCGACGATCTGCGCATCCTCGCGCGCTTCGCCGAGGCCAACGTCACGAGCTGATCACCGATCCAAGGAAACGAAGCCGATGTTTACAGGAATTGTCGCGGCGGTGGGCCGCATCGAAAAAGTCACACCGCTCGGCACGGAGCCGGAAGCCGGCGTTCGTCTGACGGTCGCCGCGGGCGATCTCGATCTCGCCGATGTCCAACTCGGCGACAGCATCGCGATTCAGGGCGCGTGCATGACCGTCGTCGAAAAATCGTCGGATGCGTTCGATGTCGAAGTGTCGCGCGAGAGTCTCAACAAGACGGTCGGACTCGGCGACGCTGGCGCCGGCGTGAATCTGGAAAAGGCGCTGCGCGCGCATGACCGCCTCGGCGGGCATCTCGTTTCCGGTCACGTCGATGGCCTGGGCGTCGTGTCGAAGTTCGAGCCGGTCGGCGAATCGCACGAATTGCGCATCGTCGCGCCGAAGGAGATCGGCAAATATCTGGCCTACAAAGGCTCGGTGACGGTGAATGGCGTGAGTCTCACCGTGAATTCGGTCAGCGATCGCGCCGACGGCTGCGAGTTCTCCATCAACCTGATTCCGCATACCGTCGAAGTCACCACGCTCAACGCGCTTTCCGAAGGCGCGAAGGTCAATCTGGAAATCGATCTGATCGCGCGTTATGTCGAGCGGATGATGAACGCGTCCTGATCCGGGCGCTTGTTTCTTGCGGAATGCAGTCGGCTCGATTCCGACGAGGCCGTCGCGTTTCCGGCACGCCATCCGCTTGCCCGTTCGTCCGAACGAACTTCCCGCCCGCCTGCCCGCCGATTTCAGCAACGGTCAATCGGCCGTGGCGTAAAATACGCGCTTTCCCCAAATCGGACCCGCACGGGACGTCATCATGTCGCTCGCCTCCACTCCTGAGATCATCGCTGAACTGAAAGCCGGCCGGATGGTGATCCTCGTCGACGAAGAAGACCGCGAAAATGAAGGCGATCTCGTCGTCGCCGCCGAATTCGTCACGCCGGAAGCCATCAACTTCATGGCGAAACACGGCCGCGGCCTCATCTGCCTCACGCTCACGCAAGAGCGCTGCAGGCAGTTGAATCTGCCGCTCATGACGCATCGCAACGGCACGCAGTACGGCACGGCCTTCACCGTGAGCATCGAAGCCGCCGAAGGCGTGACGACCGGCATTTCCGCCGCCGACCGTGCGAAAACCATCGCCGCGGCGGTCGCGCACGACGCGCGCGCCGAGCACATCGTCCAGCCGGGCCACGTGTTCCCGATCATGGCGCAGCCGGGCGGCGTGCTCGTGCGCGCGGGCCATACGGAAGCCGGCTGCGATCTGACCGCGCTCGCCGGCCTCACGCCCGCCGCGGTGATCTGCGAAATCATCAAGGACGACGGCGAGATGGCGCGCCTGCCCGACCTGATCGAATTCGGCAAGCAGCACGGCATCATGATCGGCACCATCGCCGATCTGATCCATTACCGCAGCCGCACCGAATCGATCATCGAAAAAGTCTGCGAGCGCACGATGCAGACCGCGCACGGCCCGTTCCGCGCGGTGCTGTATCGCGACGAACCGACGGGCTCGCCGCACATCGCGCTCGTGCGCGGCACGCCGCGCCCCGATCGCGATACGCCGGTGCGCGTGCACGAGCCGCTCTCCGTGCTCGATCTGCTCGAAATCGATTCGTCCACGCACTCGTGGACCATCGACGCGGCGATGAAGGAAATCGCCGCGCGCGATCTCGGCGCGATCGTCATGCTCAATTGCGGCGACACGAAGGAGCATCTCGTCGACGTGTTCCGCGCCTTCGACCAGAAGGACAAGGCGGCCGAACTGAAGCGCCGCCCGATCGACTTCAAGACCTACGGCATCGGCGCGCAGATTCTGCGCGATATCGGCGTCGGCAAGATGGAAGTGCTCGCGAATCCGCGCAAGCTCGGCAGCATGTCGGGCTATGGGCTCGAAGTGACGGGCTTCGTGCCGATGCCCGGCTCCCCCACGACCGCCGCGCCGGCTGACCCGGCCATCACACACTTGCGCTCGGCCTGAGACCGCCGGTCGCACAACCCCATTCCACACAATTCCAAGGGAAGGACCTCATTCATGGAAATCGGACAATACCAGCCGAACCTCGACGGTGACGGCTTGCGCATCGGCATCGTGCAGTCGCGCTTCAACGAACCGGTATGCAACGGCCTGGCCGACGCCTGTATCGAGGAGCTGGAGCGCCTCGGCGTGATCGGGCAGGACGTGCTGCTCGTCACCGTGCCCGGCGCGCTCGAAATTCCGCTCGCGCTGCAAAAGCTCGCGGAGTCCGGCCAGTTCGACGCGCTGATCGCGCTCGGCGCGGTCGTGCGCGGCGAGACGTATCACTTCGAGCTCGTGTCGAACGAAAGCGGCGCGGGCATCTCGCGCATCGCGCTCGACTTCGGCATTCCGGTGGCGAACGCCGTGCTGACGACCGAAAACGACGAGCAGGCCGTCGCCCGCATGACCGAGAAGGGCCGCGACGCCGCGCGCGTGGCGGTCGAAATGGCGAATCTGTCCGTCGCGCTCGAACAGCTCGACGGCGATGAAGAAGACGAAGACGAAGAAGACGAGGACCGCGCATGAAGAGCGCACGACGCCGTTCGCGCGAACTCGCGACGCAAGGGCTTTACCAGTGGCTGCTGTCGGGCGCGCCCGCCGGCGAGATCGACGCGCAACTGCGCAATTCGCAGGGTTTCGACAAGGCCGACAAGGATCATCTCGATGCCATCCTGCACGGCGTGATCAAGGAATCCGACGCGCTGTCCGAGCAGTTGCAGCCCTGCCTCGACCGTCCGATCGAGCAGTTGTCGCCGGTCGAGCGCGCGGTGCTGCTGGTGGCCGCGTTCGAGTTCAAGCATCACATCGACGTGCCGTATCGCGTCGTCATCAATGAAGCAGTCGAGCTGACGAAGACCTTCGGCGGCTCGGACGGCTACAAGTACGTGAACGGCGTGCTCGACAAGCTCGCCGTCGCGATGCGCCCCGCCGAGGCACAGGCGCGCGGCCGTGGAGCCTGAGTGAGCCCGCTCGTGAATCAGGCAGCGGAACCGCTCGTCAGGCTCGCGTCGCGCGTCGACGCGATCGAGCCGTTTTACGTGATGGAGCTGATGAAAGAGGCCCAGGCGCTCGAGCGCGCGGGCCGCGACGTCATCCATATGAGCATCGGCGAGCCGGATTTCACTGCGCCCGAGCCGGTGATCCACGCCGCCGCCGACGCCTTGAAGCGCGGCGTGACGCAATACACCAACGCGCTCGGCATTCACGCGCTGCGCGAGGCGATCGCGCTGCATTATCGCGACACCTTCGGCCTGACGGTCGATCCGGCGCGCATCGTCGTGACGGCGGGCGCGTCGGCTGCGCTGCTGCTCGCATGCATGGCGCTCGTCGATCACGGCGACGAAGTGCTGATGCCCGATCCGTGCTATCCGTGCAACCGGCATTTCGTGTCGGCCGCCGACGGCAAGCCGGTGCTGATCGCGAGCGGCCCGGCCGAGCGCTTTCAGCTGACGGCGGAGCACGTCGAGGAAAACTGGAACGACAAGACGCGCGGCGTGCTGCTCGCGTCGCCGTCGAATCCGACAGGCACGTCGATCGAGCCGGATGAGTTGCGCCGCATCGTCGACACGGTGCGCGCGCGCGGAGGCTTCACGATCGTCGACGAGATCTATCAGGGTTTGAGCTACGACGCGCAGCCCGTTTCCGCGCTCTCGTTCGGCGACGACGTGGTCACCGTGAACAGCTTCTCGAAGTATTTCAACATGACCGGGTGGCGGCTCGGCTGGCTCGTCGTGCCGCATTCGATGGTCAGCGCGGTCGAAAAGCTGTCGCAAAATCTCTTCATCTGCGCGTCGGCGCTCGCGCAGCATGCGGCGCTCGCCTGCTTCGAGCCCGAGACGATCGCGATCTACGAAGCGCGGCGGCTCGAGTTCAAGAGGCGGCGCGACTACATCGTGCCGGCTCTGCGATCGCTCGGTTTCGGCGTGCCGGTCGTGCCCGACGGCGCGTTCTATGTCTACGCCGATACGACGACGGTGCGCCACCCCGCCGCCGGCAACAGCGACGCGCTCACGCACTCGATGCTCCACGACGCGGGCGTCGTGCTCGTGCCGGGTGCGGATTTCGGCTTTCATGCGCCGGAGCGCTACATCCGGCTGTCGTACGCGACTTCGCAGGCGAAGCTGGAGGAAGCGGTTCAGCGGCTGGGCGCGTTGTTCAGCCGATAGGCTCCCAGGCGCCGGACGAAAAAAAAGCACCCTCGGGTGCTTTTTTTGTCCGACGGCCGCGCGTATCAGGCGCCGAGCTCCGCCGAGGCGACATGCTTCGTTTCGCCGTCGCCATCGTCCTGCGCCGATTTCTTCGACGAATCGATCGTCACGTGCACACGCTTGTCCGCCGCGGCCGACGCCAGAACCTGCTTCGGCGCGGCCTGAACCGGCGCCTGCGGCGCGTTGATCGGCACGTTGCGCCCGCGGGCGACATCGCGCAGACGGGTACGCTCGGCCAGCACCTTCGCGCCGTAACCGCCGTCGTCCTGTGTGGTCGAACCGACGTAGTAGCGCAGTCCGCCCGCCACCGAGCCGCCGCGCGCGATGCAGTCCTTCAACACCAGCGCGCCGACCTTGATGTTCGCGAGCGGATCGAGCGCCGCGTGCGAGCCGCCGAAGTATTCGAACTTGTCCGAATGCACCTTAGACATCACCTGCATCAGGCCCTGCGCGCCGACGCCGCTTTCGGCATACGGATTGAAGCCCGATTCGATCGCCATCACGGAGAGCAGCAGCAGCGGATCGAGGCCGACTTCGCGACCCGTGTCGAACGCGGCGCGCACGAGTTCGGCGACCGGCTCTTCCGCGACGCGATAGCGCCGCGCTATGAAGTTCGAGACGAGCTTCTGCTCGCGCGTCGAGACGAGCACGCGGTCATCGCGCGCATCGGCGACGACACGTTGCGCCGGGATCATGCTCGCCAGCATGCCGACGGACGGCATGGTGCGCGGATCGAGCCCGTTGGGCGACACGGCAAGGCTGATGCCGCCGGTGAGTTGATGCGTGCTGGCGTCGTCGCTTGCGGCCGCGCCGAGCGACGGGCCCGTTGCGCCGGGCGCCTTGGCGCGCTCGGGCGACGCCGTGTTCGCGGCGACGTTCACGGGCAGCGCGGCCTCGCCTGGCGGGCGATGCACCGCCGAGAACGGCGGGAGCGGCTGGCCCGCGAGCAGACGCGCCGGGCCGGCCTGCACGGCAGCCGACACGAACGGCATGATCTTTGCGGCGAAAGTCGTGCGCCAGGAAGGCAGCAGCCAGAGGGCGAGCGCGCTGACAACGGCCGCGCAGCCGACCACGGCGAAGAGATGGTGACTCAAACGGCGTCCGCGACGTAGCACCATGCGCATGATCTGCGCGGCGCGGGTGTCGGAACCCCACCAAACCGAAGCGTTCATCGATACTCCCAATGTTGCATGATTTGCGCAGATGAATACGAATTAAGCACGTATTCGAAACACAAATCAGACACCGCTCACTCTCGGTAAGCGTCAGCGGCATCGGGGATACGGCATGCGCCGTCTGGAAAGCCGATCCGGCAAAAGACCGCCGGGTTGCGCGGCACGAACTGCATGCCCTGTACGCGCACGTGGCTTTCCACGCGAAAAACCGGCGTGAGAAACGCCGGCCATGACAACCAACAGCCACGAGTCGCCGGCAGGAGCGGCGCAGGCGACGCATGTGCGTCTTGACAACCTGAGGCTAAGGTAAAAAGTTTCAAAACCTGCAATGAATTCCAAGCGATTCTAACAGGGTTTAATGATCCGTCAATGCTATAAGCTTGTGTTTCAATTACTTACAGTTATATTGAACAGTGTTCAGCGCCCGAAAACCACGCCTCATGGGCGATTCCCAGCGGAATTTGCTGAATGTCCCCCAACGCACGGACGCCGACGCAGGTAAAATCGACAATCGCTTAGCGCGCAGCCGTCCTGCCCGTCCCATCCGTGTTTCGGGCGCCTTCGAGTCCAATTCCGACCATCGATGAAATATAAAGATCTGCGCGACTTCACCGCCCGCCTCGAAGCGCTCGGTGAACTGCGCCGCATTCGGCAGCCCGTCTCCCCTATTCTCGAAATCACCGAAGTCTCGGATCGCGTGTTGCGCGCGGGCGGCCCGGCGCTGCTCTTCGAAGCGCCGACCGGTCACACGATGCCCGTGCTCGCGAATCTGTTCGGCACCACCCGGCGCGTCGCGCTCGGCATGGGCATCGAAACGGAAGCGCAAAGCGGTTCCGACGTGAGCCTCGGCAGCGATGTCGCCGCGCTGAGTTCGCTGCGCGACGTCGGCCGGCTGCTATCGGCGCTGAAAGAACCCGAGCCGCCGAAGGGCCTGAAAGATGCGGGCAAGCTGCTTTCGCTCGCGAAGGCCGTATGGGACATGGCGCCGAAATCGGTCAGCGCGCCGCCTTGCCAGGAAGTCGTGTGGGAAGGCGAGGATGTCGATCTCAACCGGCTGCCCATCCAGACATGCTGGCCCGGCGATGCCGGGCCGCTGCTCACCTGGGGCCTCACCGTGACGCGCGGGCCGAACAAGCCGCGCCAGAATCTCGGCATCTATCGGCAGCAGTTGATCGGGCGCAACAAGCTCATCATGCGCTGGCTCGCGCATCGCGGCGGCGCCCTCGATTTCCGCGAGTTCGCGCTGGCGAATCCGGGCAAGCCGTATCCGGTCGCGGTCGTGCTCGGCGCCGATCCCGCGACCATCCTGGGCGCCGTGACGCCCGTGCCCGATTCGTTGTCCGAATATCAGTTCGCCGGCCTCTTGCGCGGGTCGCGCACCGAACTCGCGAAGTGCCTGACGCCGGGCGTCGACACGCTGCAGGTGCCCGCGCGCGCGGAGATCGTGCTCGAAGGCTTCATCCATCCGCATGACGGCACGCCGCCGCCCGCGCCCGAGGGTGCGCCGCCGCGTCCGTCGACGGGAGCGGCCGCGAAATACGAACACGCGCTCGAAGGCCCGTACGGCGATCACACCGGCTACTACAACGAGCAGGAATGGTTTCCGGTCTTCACCGTCGAGAAGATCACGATGCGCCGCGACCCGCTGTTCCATTCCACGTATACAGGCAAACCACCCGACGAGCCCGCGGTGCTCGGCGTCGCGTTGAACGAAGTTTTCGTGCCGCTGCTGCAGAAGCAGTTCACCGAGATCACCGATTTCTATTTGCCGCCCGAGGGCTGCAGCTATCGCATGGCCATCGTGCAGATGAAGAAGAGCTATCCCGGCCACGCGAAGCGCGTGATGTTCGGCGTGTGGAGCTTCTTGCGGCAGTTCATGTATACGAAGTTCATCGTCGTCGTGGATGAAGACGTGAACGTGCGCGACTGGAAGGAAGTCATCTGGGCGATCACGACGCGTGTCGATCCGACGCGCGACACCGTGATGGTCGACAACACGCCGATCGACTATCTCGACTTCGCCTCGCCGGTCGCGGGCCTCGGCTCGAAGATGGGACTCGATGCGACCAACAAGTGGCCCGGCGAGACGAATCGCGAATGGGGCCGCCCCATTGTCATGGACGAAGCCGTGAAGCGCCGCGTCGATGCGCTATGGACCGAACTCGGACTCGAAAAATGATCGCAGCTACGCTCTATCGAGGCGATGTCGTCGAGAATACGCACGCGGCGCATGTCGCCGTCGTCGATGCGGCCGGGCGGCTCACCCATTCCTTCGGCGATCCGCATCGCGTGACGCTGCCGCGCTCGGCGGCCAAGCCCGCGCAGGCGCTCGCCGTCATCGAGACGGGTGCGCTGGAACGCTTCGGCTTCGGCGACGAAGACCTCGCATTGATGTGCGCATCGCACAGCAGCGAGCCGCGTCATATCGAACGCGCGCTCGCGATGCTCGCGAAGTCCGGCGCAAGCGAAAGCGATCTGCGCTGCGGCGGCCATCCGCCGATTTCGGAGGCTGTGTACAAGGACTGGATCAGGCGCGATTTCACGCCGACCGCCGTGTGCAGCAACTGCTCCGGCAAGCACGCCGGGATGCTCGCGGGCGCGCGCGCGATGAACGTGGCGCTCGCCGACTACCACTTGCCCGATCATCCGCTGCAGGTGCGCGTCAAGCAGACGATGGCGCGCGCCGTCGATCTCGCCGACGACGAAGTGCAATGGGCCATCGACGGCTGCAATCTGCCTACGCCCGCCTTCCCGCTCGAACGTCTCGCGCGGCTCTATATGAAGATCGCCGCCGCGCCGGACGGCTCGCCGCTCGCGCGCATTCATCGCGCGATGACCTCGCATCCCGAACTCGTCGCGGGTGACGGTCGCTTCTGCACGCTTCTGATGCAGGCGTTCGGCGGCATGCTCGTCGGCAAGACCGGCGCGGACGCGAGCTATGCGATCGGCGTGCGCCGCGAAACAGGTCCGATCGGCATCGCCGTGAAAGTCGAGGACGGCAACACGTCCGTGGTCAACGCGGTCGTCGTTCACGTGCTCGACGCGCTCGACATCGGCACGCAACGGCAACGCGACGCGCTCGCCGCCTTCCGTAACCCGCCGGTGCGCAACACGATGCGCGTGCCGACCGGCCATCTCGACGTGAGTTTCACGCTTCACAACCATCAATAACAACATGCATTCGTGGTCGTTGCTGTCCGACGGTTTTTTTCTGTCGCTGTCGTTGTGTCTGGACATCGGGATCGCCAACGTCGCGATCATCTCGCTCGCGCTGTCGCACGGTTTCAAGCCGGGAATGGTGCTCGGCCTCGGCACGTGTTTCGGCGATCTCTTCTATGCGGCGCTCGCGCTCGCGGGCATGTCGGCGCTGCTGCAGTTTTCCGCCGTGCGCTGGGTCGTGTGGATCGGCGGCGCGATCGTGCTGCTCTTTCTCACGTGGAAGATGGCGCGTGAAGCGATCTATCCGGCGTCCGCGCCGCCTGTCGAAGGCGAAGCCGATCTCACCGCGCCGCTGCCGAAGCACTGGAAGAGCTTCGTGCGCGGATGCCTGCTCGCAGTGTCGTCGCCGAGCGCGATTCTGTGGTTCGCGGCGGTCGGCGGCGCGCTCATCGCCAAGGCCGGCGCGACGAGTCCCGTCAGCGCGTCCGTGTTTCTGATCGGCTTCTTCTGCGGCGGACTCGGCTGGACGATCTTCATCTGCACGCTTGCGAGCCACGGCAGAAAGCGCGCCGGAACGCAGCTCCTGCGCGCCTGCCACGTGATGTCTGCCGTGCTCTTCGCGTATTTCTCGTACAGCGTGATCGTCAACGGCTACCGCGATCTGATCGTGAACGCGGCATCGTGACGATCCGCGTTCAGGCGACGAACTGAGCCAGTTTCGCCAGATCGACGTTACCGCCCGAGACGATCACACCAACGCGCTTGCCTTCGACCGGCACGATCTTCTGCAGCACAGCGGCGGCCGCGAGGCAGCCGGTCGGCTCGACGACCATCTTCATGCGCTGCGCGAAAAAGCGCAGCGTCTCGACGAGTTGCGCATCGCTCACCGTGACGATCCGCTCCACGTGACGCTGGATGATCGGGAAGTTGTAGGCCCCGACGTGCGTCGACGCCGCGCCGTCCGCGATCGTGCGCGGCACCTCGATATGCACGATCTCGCCGCGCGCCAGCGACTGCTGCGCGTCGTTGCCGGCTTCGGGTTCGACGCCGATCACCTTGCAATCCGGCGACAGCGCCGCCGCCGCGAGCGCACATCCGCCGATGAGCCCGCCGCCGCCGAGACACACGAAAAGGTAGTCGAGCGGGCCGGTTTCCTCGATCAATTCCTTCGCCGCCGTGCCCTGCCCCGCGATCACGTGCGGATGGTCATACGGCGGGATTAGCGTCATGCCGCGTTCCTCCGCGAGCTTGCGGCCGATTTCCTCGCGATTCTGCGTGTAGCGGTCGTAGGTGATCACTTCGCCGCCGTAGCCGCGGGTCGCCTCCATCTTCGCGGCGGGCGCGTCCTCGGGCATGACGATCGTCGCGCGGATGCCGGCGAGCTTCGCGGACAGCGCGATCGCCTGCGCATGATTGCCCGACGAGTACGTGATGACGCCCGCAGCGCGCTGACGGTCGTCGAAATGCGAGATCGCGTTGTATGCGCCGCGGAACTTGAATGCGCCCATGCGCTGGAAGTTTTCGCACTTGAAGAAGAGCGACGCGCCGGCGATGGCATCGGCGGTGCGGGAAGTCAGGACGGGCGTGCGGTGTGCGACGCCTTCGATGCGCCGGGCGGCATCGGCGACGTCATCGAAAGTCGGGGCGGGAAGGAGGGACATCGGCGTGAGAGCGTGAGGTGAGGAGGATCACCATTCTCCCAGTTCCGCCGTGAAATTGAAAAGCACCCCCGTAAACGCAAAAGGCGATGCACGTTTGCATCGCCTTTCGGATCCGGCGCTCAGCCCGATCAGTGACGCCAGTAGCCCGGGCCGTGGCGATAGTAGCCATGATGTCGATAATACGGCCGGCCATAGTAGCCATAGCCACCGTAACCACCATAGCCACCGACGACCACCGCCGGCGGCGGCGCGTACACGACGGGAGGCGGCGCTACATAGACGGGCGGCGGCGGAGCCACGTACACGGGAGCGGGCGGCGCCGCGTACACCGGATAGGCCGGCAAGCCGATACCCACGCCGACGGACACATGCGCCTGCGCGGCATTAATGAACCCGACCCCGAGCGCACCCGCAACCAACAAACCACCGAGCTTTTTCACTTTCGTTCTCCTCGCCGCTTCGCGTGAAGGCCGGTCTGTACGGCTCACGAGCGACGGTATGAGTTGAATCTATCGAAAATGACGTTCGGTCGCAGAAGCGATTTGTTGCAAATTGCAAGTTCCTTAACGTCGAAGCGAGATTGAAAGACGGACGACGCCTGTCGGCACGCCGCGAGCAACCGGCGCGACACGCAAACGGGCCGTGGCGATTAAAAAACGCGTAACGTCTAATTACAAAAGAACGGAAAAGCCCCGCCGGACCAAACGTCCGGCGGGGCTTTTCATGTAATACGCGAGATTCCTAAAAACCGAAACTCGAATCAGCCCACTTTCACATAAGCGAATTCACGAGTGACATTGGGCGGCACATACGCCGCGCCGATCACGACCCGAGGCGTCAGGCGCTTTTTCTGGTCCCACCAGCGGCGCCGCTGGGCCTGGCTCAAGAATCGCAGATGCTTTCGATAAGAGAAAATGCTCATGGCGACCTCCGAACGTAGCGAATGAAACCTTGATGGGAAAGACGCGGGCGGCGACCGGCCGCTCTCTCCCGCTGAATTCGTCTTCTCTTCAGTATTGAGCGCCCTGTCCGTTCCTCGATGTTCGCAAAGCAACCAAGTTTTCACCGCAATGTGCGATTAACCACACAGCAGAAAGCATGCCTTTCAGCCGGAAAATCGCCTCTATCTTTCTCTTCTGGGCCCTCCGGGAAGGAACAATCCGCCGCAACGCTGCGGCTCGCTCTTTCGCTTTCCGTATTTATATCCTGCCAGTTTTGCGTGAAACAGGCTTTTCGCGATCGTCTCAAAATGGCAACACCAGGGTTTCCCGATGCGGGCGTTTCGTGGCCGCAGCGCGCCTGCAATGCTTTCGTCCTCCTTTCGACCAACCACCCGAACAATCGCTCGCGCCACGTGCGACAACGTCCCCAAGCGTCCTTGAAGCCATGATAAGGTGACGTCCGGCGCCCCATCAGGCAAGCCTGCTGGGCGGGGGATTCGAGTCGCCGAATTGGCAAGTCACGAACTCCATCGACCGGAATGCGTGCATTCGTGCGAAAAGCGCTCGATGCGCCGCGCGCGGCGATGGCTTCGACAAGATAATCAAGCCCAGAGAACGAACAATGATCCAGGTCAGCATTCACGATTCGAGCCGCGCGGACGGCCTCTTCACCGATACCCCTTGCGGGCGGCCCCTCGTCCGCTAGCGCCTTTCGTCTTCCTTCACCTTTTCGCTCACGAACCGGCGCAACTCGCGACACTGCGCACGCATCCTAGAGGACCCGAGATGTTCGGCGATATCGCCCGTTTTCTGCTCAACACCCTTTTCACCCTGTTCGGCGCGGCGCTCCTGCTGCGCGCGTGGATTCAGGTCGTGCGCATGCCGCCCTACAATCCCGTGTCGAACGCGGTGATGCAAGCGACCAACTGGCTCGTGCTGCCGCTGCGCAAGATTCTTCCCGGCGGGAAGATCGACTGGGCGAGCATCGTGGCGGCGTTCATCGCGTCCGCGGTCTATGTGACGCTGATGGTCGTGCTCGCGGGCGTCGATCCGACGCTCATGGTGCCGATTCTCCTGCTCGTCGCGCTGCTGACGGTCGTCAAGTGGGCGCTGAACCTGATCATCTGGGTGACGATCCTGATGGCGCTATTGTCGTGGCTCAATCCGCAGTCGCCGGCGATGCCGCTGCTCTATCAGATCACGGCGCCGTTCCTCGATCCACTGCGGCGCATCTTGCCGCGCCTCGGCGGCATCGATCTTTCACCGATCCTGCTCTTCGTGATCGTGCAGGTCCTGCTGATGGTCGTCACGCGGGTCGCGGTGTCGATGACGCTGTTCGGCATCTGACGTGGGCGCAATTGCGCCCCGGGACGCGTTGCGCTTACAATAGCCGGCTCATGCGGGCGTCGTATAATGGCCATTACCGTAGCTTCCCAAGCTACTGACGTGGGTTCGATTCCCATCGCCCGCTCCAGCATCCCAGCGAAAGCCGCCCCCGAGGCGGCTTTTTAGTTTCCCGCATCCGTTTCCATCGCCTCATGAGCCACGATCCCCAAGACGACGCCGACGACAACGGCAGCAATCAGCCCGACGTCAACGAAGACGCCACGCTGCGCCATCGCCGCATTCGCAGCTTCGTCACGCGCGCGGGGCGCGTATCGCCGGGCCAGCAGCGCGCGCTCGACGATCTCGGGCCGCGCTATGTCGTGCCGTACACGCCGCAACTCGCCGACTGGAACGCGCGCTTCGGCCGCGCGGCGCCGCGCGTGCTGGAAATCGGTTTCGGCATGGGTGCGACCACGGCGGAAATCGCGGCCGCGCGTCCGGGCGACGACTTCATCGGCGTGGAAGTGCACGAGCCGGGCGTCGGCGCGCTGCTGAAGCTGATCGGCGAACAGGGGCTCGGCAACATCCGCATCCTTCAGCACGACGCCGTGGAAGTGCTCGAGCACATGATCGCGCCCGACAGTCTCGACGGCGTCCACATCTACTTTCCCGATCCGTGGCACAAGGCGCGCCATCACAAGCGCCGGCTCATCCAGCCGAAGTTCGTCGCGCTGCTCGTGTCGCGCATGAGGCCGGGCGGCTATATCCATCTCGCCACCGACTGGCAGAACTATGCCGAGCAGATGCTCGAAGTGCTCTCGGCCGAGCCCGCGCTCGAAAACACCGCCGACGGCTACGCGCCGCGCCCGGATTTCCGGCCGGTCACGAAATTCGAGCGGCGCGGATTGCGGCTCGGGCATGGCGTATGGGATCTGATGTTCCGCCGCCGCTGAACGCATTCGGCACAAACGACAACGCCACGGCAAGCCGTGGCGTTTTGCATGGTGCGCGACGAATCGGGACCGCCGGCGGAATCAGTCGGCCCAGCTCAGCCCGCCGCTATACCCGACGATCAGGATCAGCAAGCCGAAGCCGATGCGATACCACGCGAATGCCGTGAAGTCGTGCGACGCGACGTAGCGCAGCAGCCAGCGCACGCAGACGAACGCGCTGACGAACGCCGCGACGAGTCCGACCGCGAACAGCCCGAAATCGTTCACGGTCAGCGTGCGCCAGTACTTGGCCATTTCGTAGAGCGTCGCGCCGAAGATGATCGGAATGGCGAGGAAGAAGGAAAACTCCGTGGCCACGCGCCGTTCGAGCCCGAACAGCATTCCGCCGATGATCGTCGCACCGGAGCGCGAGGTGCCTGGAATCAGCGCGAAGCATTGCGCGATGCCTACCTTGAAGGCATCCGCATAGGAAAGGTCATCGACGGAATGAACGCGCGTCATGGCGCCGCGCTCGCGCTGCCGCGCCTCCGCCCACAGAATCACGATGCCGCCGACGATCAGCGCCACCGACACCGGCACCGGCGAGAACAGCACCGCCTTGATGTGCTTTTCGAGCAGCAACGCGAGCACGATGGCCGGAATGGTCGCGATGATCACGTTCAGTGCGAAGCGCCGCGCGTCGGCGCGCGCAGGCAGGCCCGTGACCACGGAGCCGATCTTCGCGCGATATTCCCAGCAGATCGCGAGAATCGCACCGAACTGGATGACGACATCGAAGGTTTTCGATTGCGCGTCGGTGAAATTCAGCAGACTGCCCGCCACGATCAGATGCCCCGTGCTCGAGACCGGCAGAAATTCGGTCAGGCCCTCCACGACGCCCAGAATGAGCGCCTTCACCATCAATATCCAGTCCATCCGTCAGCCCTTGTTCGCTGTTTTCGCCGTTGCTTGTGGAGCACATTGCGCAGAGATTTCGACTCACTTCTGAACGATCTGCACACGTATGCCGTTTGTAAGGACTGTGATTGTACCGGGTTCGTAAGACACGCCGGCGAACTGGAGTTCTTCGGGTTTGAACGTGTAGATCGGATAGCGCTCGAGCAATTGCGCAGCAAGTTGCGCGCCGACCGATGCAATCTGTTGGTTGTACTGTGCAGCGTCGCCCGCGAACTGCGCATCATCGACAGATGGCGAGCCGAGAATGACCGAACGGCTCGGCGCGTCGTAGGCGAGTTGCGTCGAGAGCGTGAACGCGCCGACCACGGGATTCGGCATGAACGGCGTGGACAGGCGCGCATCGACATGCACCGTCACACGATTGCGATCCGGCGCCATGCCGACGACGGGATTGCTCAGTACGACATCGAAAATCTGCGAAGCCGTGCGTTGCAGCGGGAACTTGCGCGCGACGGCGGCCTGAACCTGCTGCGTCGAGAATGTGTAGTGGTCCGGAATGAAGGGGAATATCGAGTTCGAGGCGGCCTGCGCCTTCGATGCGAGTGCTGGCAGCGACATCAGTCCTGCCAGCACGAACCGGCGCCGCAACGGCGCGACGGGTTCCGTCATGCGTGATCCTCCAATGCTCTTTTTTCAGGTCTGCGCCGTGCGGCGCGGTTCGCGGATTGGACTGCCGATCGTCACGACAGTTGCGTCGGCTGCGTCGCCGCTTCCAGCCGCTCGATCCACCGCAGCGCATATTCGCGCGTCTCGCCGCACATCTCCCCGGACGGCTGCAACCCGCTGCAACACGCCGGCCTGCGCGGATCACCGAAAATCCTGCAGCGCAGATCGTCGCCTAGCTGGATACAGCGTTCGCCCGCGCGCTTGCCGTCCGGCATTCCCGGAATCGGGCTCGAAATCGACGGCGCGATGCAACAGGCGCCGCAGCCTTCCCGGCAGGCATGAGGCGAAGAATCGATGGGCATGACGATGCTGGAAGACGCGAAAAGAAACGACATTCTCCCACGCCTCTTCATTGCGCTTCGTCAAATCCCGCCATCGGGCTGCGACCTTATCACGCAATGGCGGCACTACGCGTCCGACTACACTCGGATGATTCTCAAAGGTTCGCCATGATTCCCGCCGCCCCGCTCTTTCGCCCCGACCTGCTCGCGCGTTATGACGCGCAGGGCCCGCGCTACACGTCCTACCCGACCGCCGTCCAGTTCAGCGACGCCTTCGACGCCGCGCACTATCGGGAAGCCGCGAGCAAGTCGAACGCGCACGCCGATCTCTCGCTCTACTTCCACATTCCGTTCTGCGACACCGTGTGCTTCTATTGCGGCTGCAACAAGGTCGCGACGAAAAATCGCGCGCACGCTCGCCCGTACCTCGATCGCATGAAACGCGAGCTGGCGCTGCAAGCGGCGCTCTTCGACACCGCGCGCCCCGTCACGCAGCTTCACTGGGGCGGCGGCACGCCGACCTTCCTCTCGCACGTCGAAATGGCCGAGCTGATGTCCGCGACACGCGAGCACTTCAACCTCGTGCCGGACGAGCAGGCCGAGTATTCGATCGAAGTCGATCCGCGAGAGGCATCGGCGGCAACCATCACGCTGCTGCGCGAGCTCGGTTTCAATCGCCTGAGCCTCGGCGTGCAGGACTTCGACGAACGCGTGCAGCGCGCCGTCAATCGCATCCAGCCGCGCGAGATGACCGAAACCGTGCTCGATGCCGCGCGCCGCAACGGTTTCAAGTCGGTCAGCGTCGATCTGATCTACGGCTTGCCGCATCAGAGCGTCGAGAGCTTCACGAGCACGCTCGATGCGATCATCGGCCTGAAACCGGACCGCGTGTCCGTGTTCGGATACGCGCACATGCCGTCGCTCTTCAAGATGCAGCGGCAGATCGACGAAACCGCGCTGCCCTCGTCCGCCGTGCGTCTCGCGATTCTCGAGCGCGTAGTCGGGCGTATGAGCGAGGCGGGCTACGTGTATATCGGCATGGATCATTTCGCGCTGCCCGGCGACGAGCTCGCGCGCGCGTTCGAAGCCGGCACGCTCCAGCGCAACTTCCAGGGCTACAGCACGCATGCGGACAGCGATCTGATCGGCATCGGCGCGTCGTCGATCGGCAAGATCGGCGATGTCTACGCCCAGAACGCCCGCGAGCTCGCCGATTACGCCGCGGCGATCGACGCGGGCGAGCTCGCCATCGCGCGCGGCGTGCGGCTTTCCGCCGACGACGCACTCCGCCGCGAAGTCATCATGCGTCTCATGTGCGGCGGCGAGCTGCGTTTCGACGATGTCGCGATGGCGCACGGCATCGAATTCCCCGCCGCTTTCGCCGACGAGCTCGCACGCCTCGCACCGATGGCCGACGACGGCCTCATTCATCTCTCGCGCGACGCGATCCGCGTGCTGCCCGCGGGCCGCATGCTGGTCCGCAACGTTGCGTCGGTATTCGACCGCTATCTGGGACAGGCGAGCCTGCGCCGCTTCTCGCGCACGATCTGAGCGGTGTTCGATCGGCGTCCGTGGCTTAGAATGACAGCCACCTTGGGCGTCCCGGTTTTCAGTCAGGGCGCCCATCCACTCACCGCCGATGCGAAGCGCCGGGCGTTGCCGGCTTCTCGCAGACGGCAACGCCACTGCCCGACGCCATGCCGACCACTTCGCCGCAGTTCGCCCCCCTCGCCCAACTCGCCGCCGATCTGAAAAGCGGCCGCACGACGAGCCGCGCCCTCGTCGAAACCGCCCTCGAGCGCATTGCCGATCCCGCGGGCCAGGGTCCGACCGTTTTCATGCATGTCGATGCCGACCGTGCCCGCGCCACCGCCGATGCCCACGACGCGCTGCGCCGCGCCGGCACCGCGCTCTCGCCGCTCGCGGGCATTCCCGTGTCCATCAAGGATCTCTTCGATATCGAAGGCGAGGTGACGCGCGCCGGCTCGAAGGCGCTCGCCGATGCCGCGCCCGCCAAAGCCGATGCCGTGACCGTCGCGCGCCTGCGCCGCGCGGGCGCGGTGATCGTCGGACGCACCAACATGAGCGAATTCGCGTTCTCGGGCCTCGGACTCAACCCGCACTACGGCACGCCCCGTTCACCGTGGCGCGCGAACGTGCCGGACGACGCGCGCATCGCGGGCGGTTCGTCGTCGGGCGCGGCGGCATCGGTCGCGGACGGCATGGCCGCCGTCGCGCTCGGCACCGACACGGGCGGCTCCATCCGCATTCCAGCCGCGCTGTGCGGCCTCACCGGTTTCAAGCCGACCGCGAGCCGCATCCCGAAGCAAGGCGGCGTACCGCTCTCCAGGACGCTCGATTCGTTCGGGCCGATCGGCGTGTCGGTCGCGTGCTGCGCGCTCGTCGATCGCATTCTCGCGGGACGCGATCCCGGCGTGCCCGCGACGCGCCCGCTCGACGGCGTGCGCCTCGGCGTGCTGACGAACTATGTGACCGATGACGTCGAAGCGCCGGTCGCGAATGCCGTCGCCACGGCCATCAATCATCTCGCCGCGGCCGGCGCGCTGGTGGAAGACGTGCGCTTCGCGCCGCTCGACCGCCTGCCGGAGATCAACCGCTATCCGCTCGTCGCGATCGAAGCGTACGCGTGGCACCGGAAGCTGATGGCCGAGCGCGGCGCCGAGTACGATCCGCGCGTGCTCGCGCGCCTCCGGCGCGCCGAAGCGGCGAGCGCGGCGGACTATATCGAGCTGTGCGAGGCGCGCGCCGCGATGATCGAAGCAGCGCGCACGACGCTCTGGCAGCGTTTCGACGCGATCGTCTGCCCGACGGTGCCGCTGCTGCCGCTGCGCATCGCCGACCTGGAAGCCGATGACGACGCGTTCACGCGCGCCAACGCGCTGATCCTGCGCAACCCGACCGCCTTCAATTTCCTCGATGCCTGCGCGCTGTCGCTGCCCTGCCATCCACGCGGCGACGCGCCTGTCGGGCTGATGCTCGCGGGTGCGCCGAACGCCGACGACACGCTGCTGTCGATCGGACGCGCGGTCGAAGCGGTGCTGGAAACGACGCGCTGAGCGCCTGAAGAACCCGGCCGATCGTCGCGGCTGATTTTGCGCAACGTGCGTTCGCGCTAGAATTCACCGCGATACCTGCGCAGCTCAGGTGCTTCCTTCTCGAATCGTTCCGAAATAATGAACAACTCTTTACATCACTTCACGATGCATCAGGACGACCGGGTGATGCGCCGCGAGCGCCGCCTGCTCGTGCTGCTCGGTTTCGTCAGCCTGGGTCTCGTCGGCGGTGCGCTGTACCTGCAGTTCTTCCATAACGAAGATCCTTGCCCGCTTTGCATCATCCAGCGCTATTTCTTCGTGCTGGTGGCGATCTTCGCGTTCCTCGGCGCGGCGTTCCGCAATTGGCGCGGCATTGCGCTCCTGGAGACGCTCGTCGCGATTTCGGCGCTGGGCGGCCTCGTCACCGCGATTCGGCATGTCTACGTGCAGTCGCATCCCGGCTTCAGTTGCGGGTTCGATGCGCTCCAGCCGATTGTCGACAGCCTGCCCCCCGCAAGCTGGCTGCCGCAGGTCTTCAAGGTCGCGGGACTGTGCGAAACGCCCTATCCGCCGATTCTCGGGCTCTCGCTGCCGCAATGGTCGCTGATCGCGTTCGCGCTGATCTTCGTGTTCGTCGCGGCCAGCCTGCGACTCAAGCGCAAGCTGCGCCCGGTGGTCCGGTAATTTATTCCGGGCGGCCGTTCTGCGCCGCCCGCATCCCCGCCTCAAGCGGCTGCCACGCACTTTTTCTTTTCCGCATCAGCGCATCCGCATAATCTTGATACGTGTCCGGCAATATTTTTAGGATATTGCGGTGTTAAGGTCGTGTCTGGATGGCGATCTACGTGCGCGCAGTCCGTTTCGCTCGAAGGCAGCTCGGCTTTTTCGGCAGCAACCCGTGCAGCGAACGGAAACCGCGTAACGCGCGCCCGGTCCGCAATGTCTTCCTGAATCATGACAACGCAAACCATCCGCTTCCTTCGGCGTCCCGCCCGATTTTTCTTCGCCCGCGCATGCGCGCGCGAATTCGTCTTCCCTGCGATTCCCTCATCGGCCGATGCGCCGCCGCGCTTTCGCGTCCGAAGCGATCTCCGTCGCCCGATAAATCGCCCGGTAAACTAACGCCTGCGACGACGCAAACGGCGCGCACGACTCACGCAAACACGATCAACTCTGGAGCTCACTCGATGCAAGTTTGGCTGAACGACCTGCAACACCTGCTCGCGCACGGCGACGCCGTCGTGCTCGTGACGGTCGCGCGTGTCGAAGGCTCCGCGCCGCGCGAGCCGGGCACGAAGATGATCGTCACGCGCGAGGATGCGCGCTATACGATCGGCGGCGGCCATCTGGAATGGAAGGCCGTCGAAACCGCACGGCAAGTGCTGAAGGAGGGCATGCGCAGCCCGCGCATGAGACGGCTCGAGCGTTTCGCGCTCGGTCCGAGTCTCGGCCAGTGCTGCGGCGGCGCGGTCGTGCTCGCGTTCGAGCGGCTCGATGTGGCGGATCTCAACTGGGTGACGTCGCTCGCGAAGCGCACCGCACAGGGTCTGTCGACCGTGCGCAGCGTTTCGTTCGCGCCCATGCCCGATGCCGTCATGCTCTCCGATCCGGAACCCGGCGCGAGCGACCCCGACTGCCTCCTGTGGGACGGCGCCGGGTTCGCGGAAAGCGGCGCGCTCCTGACCGAAACCATCGCGCCGCGCGACTTCCAGGTCGTGCTGTTCGGCGCGGGCCACGTCGGAGCGGCGCTCGTGCGCGTGCTCGCGACGCTGCCCTGTCACGTGACCTGGGTCGACGAGCGCGACGCCGCGTTTCCCGCGCCGCAGTTCGTGCCGGATAACGTGACGATCGAGCCGAACGACGCGCCGGACGAAGCCGTCGACCGCGCGCCACCCAACGCGTAC
This sequence comes from Caballeronia sp. J97, assembly GCF_905220305.1. Classification (NCBI taxonomy): domain Bacteria; kingdom Pseudomonadati; phylum Pseudomonadota; class Betaproteobacteria; order Burkholderiales; family Burkholderiaceae; genus Caballeronia; species Caballeronia sp. J97. The sequence goes on from NZ_CAJMZL010000001.1 coordinate 755,724, forward strand.
TACCTCGTGATGACGCATAACCACACGGTGGATCTCGCGCTCGCCGAATGCATTCTTCGACGCGGCGACTTTGCCTTCTTCGGCATGATCGGCTCGTTCACGAAGAAGAAGCAGTTCGAGCATCGGCTCGCGGCGCGTGGCATCGACCCGGCGCGCATCGCGCGGATGGTGTGTCCGATCGGCATCGACGGCATCGTCGATAAAGCGCCCGAAGTGATCGCCGTTGCAGCGGCAGCCCAACTGCTGCAAGCGGTCGAAGCCAACGCTTCGAGCCACGCGTCGTCGCAACAGACCGCCTGACCCACAGGCGAAAACCGTAGCCCCATCACTCAAAAGCCCAAATGAACCCCACACTCGCCGACAAGATTGCGCGCGCGCCCAAAGCCGAGCTGCATATCCATATCGAAGGGTCGCTCGAACCGGAGCTGATCTTCGAGCTCGCGAAGCGCAACAACGTGAAGCTCGCATACGACTCCATCGATGCGCTGCGCGCGGCCTACGCATTCACCGACCTGCAATCGTTCCTCGACATCTACTACGCGGGCGCGAGCGTGCTGCTCACGGAGCAGGATTTCTACGACATGACGATGGCCTATGTCGAACGCGCGCTCGCGGATCACGTCGCGCACGCGGAAATCTTCTTCGATCCGCAGACGCACACGGAACGCGGCGTATCGATCGAAACCGTCGTCGCGGGCATCGATGCCGCGCTCGCCGATGGTGAGAAGCGCGGCCTGTCGAGCAAGCTGATTCTCTGTTTCCTGCGCCACCTTTCGGAAGAAGACGCGCTCGCGACTTATGAAAGCGCCCTGCCCCTTTTCGACCAGTACGCGCATCGGCTGATCGGCGTCGGGCTGGATTCGTCGGAGCGCGGTCATCCGCCGTCGAAATTCGAGCGCGTGTTCGCGAAGGCGCGCGAGCGCGGGCTGAAGCTCGTCGCGCATGCGGGTGAAGAAGGGCCGCCTTCGTATGTCTACGAAGCGCTCGATCTGCTGAAAGTGGATCGCGTCGATCATGGCGTGCGCAGTATCGAGGATGCGGCGCTCGTCGCGCGTCTCGCTGATTCACGCATCGCGCTGACCGTGTGCCCGCTGTCGAACCTGAAGCTTTGCGTGTTCGACGACATGACCAAGCACACGCTGAAGGATCTGCTCGACCAGGGCGTCGCGGTGATGATCAATTCCGACGATCCCGCCTATTTCGGCGGCTACGTCAACGCGAACTACTTCGCGATCGTCGATGCATTGAAGCTCACCGATCACGAGGTCTACACGCTGTTGAAGAACAGTCTCGAAGCCTCTTTCGTCACCGAAGAAGAACGCGACGCAATGATCGCGCGCCTGGATCATCACTGGAAACAGTAAGCAAGCACGATGGAAACAACAGCAACAACACAACAAGACAGCACCGCCCTCGAACGCTTTTTCGGCATTCGCGCAGCGGGCTCCCGCACGAAGACCGAAGTTGTCGCGGGCATCACGACGTTCCTCACGGCGATGTACATCATCGTCGTCAATCCGGGCATTCTGTCGGCGGCTGGCGTGCCGTTTCCGGCGGCGTTGACGGCCACGGTCATCGTCAGTTTTCTCGGCAGTTGCGCGATGGGCCTCTACGCCCGCAATCCGGTGCTCGTCGCGCCCGGCATGGGCATGAACGCGCTTTTCGCGTTCGTCATGGTTCACGGTGGCAAGATGCCGTGGCAGACCGCGCTCGGTTGCGTGTTCTGGTCCGGCGTGATCTTCGCGGTGCTCGCGGCGTTCAACGCGCGCAAGCTCGTCGTCGATGCGATTCCGGCGAATCTGCGGCACGCGGTGTCGTGCGGCATCGGCTTGTTCATTAGCCTGATCGGCCTGGTGAACGCGAAGTTCGTCGTCGGCGATCCGGTCACGATCGTGCATTCGGCGTCGCTGAATCCGGTCGTCATCACGTTCCTCGTCGGCCTCGCCGTCACGACGATACTCGTCGCGCGCAAGGTGACGGGCGCGCTGATGCTCGGCATCGTGTTCACGACGATCATCGCGATTCCGATCGGCCGCTTCTACGGCGACGGCACCGCGTACTGGCCCGCCGCCATCGCGACGAAGACGCTCGTCAACTGGAACGGTCTCTTCGCCGCGCCGGACTTCTCGGCGGTCGGCCAGCTCGATCTGGTCGGTTCGCTGAAAGTCATCTACTGGCCGTTCATCTTCGTGATGCTGTTCACGTCGTTCTTCGATGCGCTGTCCACCTTCATGGCGATCTCCGAAGCGGGCAAGCTCTACGACCGCGACGGCAACCCACGCAACATCCGCCAGTCGATGATGGTCGATTCATTCTCCGCGCTCATCTCCGCGCCGCTCGGCACGAGCCCGGCGAACGCGTATATCGAATCGGCGGCGGGCATTTCGGCGGGCGGGCGCACGGGCCTTGTCGCGGTCGTCGCCGGTTTGTGCTTCCTGCCCTTCCTGTTCCTTTCGCCGCTTCTATCGCTCGTGCCGGCGATCGCGACCGCGCCCGCGCTCGTGCTCGTCGGCGTGTTCATGATGGAAGCGATCACGCAAATCGAATGGCATCGCTTCGATGAAGCCATTCCCGCGTTCCTCGCGATGATCCTGATCCCGCTGACCTACTCGATCACCGATGGCGTCGCGTACGGTTTTCTCGCGTTCGTCGTGCTGAAGTCGGCGACGGGCCGCGCGAAGGAAATCAAGCCGGCGATGTGGATCATCGCGGCCTTTTCGCTCGTACTGCTTTCGCAGTTGTAGACATCCTCACAAAACGGAGACGTTGCATCATGACTCAAACCGCCTACCGCGCCCAGTTGCTGACCTTCCGGGAAGATCCCGCGCATGCCGCTGACGGCGCGGTCTACGAGGCCGACGGCCTCCTGATCGTCGCGGACGGCAAAGTGGTCGCGGCAGGCGCGTACGCGTCGACCCGCGACAAACTCGAAGCCGACGCGACCGTCCACACCATGCGCGACAAGCTGATCGTGCCGGGTTTCATCGACTCGCACATTCACTATCCGCAGACGGACATGATCGCGTCGCCCGCGCCGGGCCTGCTGCCGTGGCTCAACACGTACACCTTCCCGACCGAGCGCGGCTTCGAGAATCCCGCGGTCGCGCGCGAGACGGCGAGCTTTTTCATCGACGAGCTGCTCGCCTGCGGCACGACTACCGCGCTCGTCTACTGCACGGTGCACAAGCAATCCGCCGATGCGTTCTTCACCGAGAGCGAGGCGCGCAATCTGCGCATGGTCGCGGGCAAGGTGATGATGGATCGCAACTGCCCCGAGTTTCTGCGCGATACCGCGCAATCCGGTTACGACGACAGCGCGGAGCTCATCGCGCGCTGGCACGGGCGCGGCCGTCAGCAATACGCGCTGACGCCGCGTTTCGCGCCGACATCCACCGAAGCGCAACTGGAAGCGTGCGGCGTGCTCGCGCAGAAGCACAACGACGTCTTCATCCAGACGCACGTCGCGGAAAACACCGACGAGATCAAATGGGTCGAGAGCCTCTTTCCGGGGCATCGCAGCTATCTCGACATCTACGACCACTACGGCCTGCTGCGCCGCCGCGCGGTGTACGGTCATTGCATCTATCTCGATGACAAGGATCGCGAGCGCATGGCGGAAACCGGCGCGGTGGCGTCGCACTGCCCGACGTCGAACCTGTTCCTCGGCAGCGGCTTGTTCGATTTCGAGAAAGCTGGCGAGTCGAATATGCCGGTCGCGCTCGCGACGGACGTCGGCGGCGGCACGTCGTTCTCCATGCTTCAGACGATGAACGAAGCGCACAAGGTCGCGCGTCTCACCGGCCATCATCTGACCGCGACGCGCATGTTCTGGCTCGCCACCACGGGCGCGGCGCAGGTGCTTGAACTCGACGACAGGATCGGCACGCTGGCGGCCGGCAGCGAAGCGGATTTCGTCGTGCTCGATCCGAACGCGACGCCGCTGCTCGCACGCCGCATGGCGCGCACGGAATCGCTCGAAGAGCTGCTGTTCGCGTTTGCGCTGCTCGGCGATGACCGCGCGGTGTTCGAGACCTACGCCGCCGGCAAGCGCGTGCATTCGCGCGACCAGCGTGACACGGCGAAGCTCGAACTCGCGGCCTGACGTCTTCGGGAATCCGTAAGACAAACGCCCTTCGCTCGAAGGGCGTTTTCGTATGGCGAGCCACCCGAGCGGCGACGATTCGCTCGACTGATTGAGCACATTTGCTGCAATCTGGTTAAAGTGCTGGCTGTTACGTTCGATGCATCGCCATGATCGCCTTCCGGCTCATTCGTTTTGTTCTGCCGATTACGCTCGCGTCGCTGAGCGCGCTCGCGCACGCCGAGGCGCTCGATGCGCAGCTCGACTGCAAATCGACGCCGCACGACTTCATCGCGCCGCTGCAGGACAAAAACTTGCTGGAAAAGAAGCCGATGCGCGTCGAGCCGAACTCGATCAACGCGTTCCGGGCGGTGAAGGGCGTGACGCTGACCGCGTTCGGATTCAGGGTCTACGCGCTGGTGGCGTATCAGAAGGACGATCCGCTCTTCAGGCAGGGTAAAGGCGAACCGATCGGGGACGCGGCTTACGGCGCCGTCGTCTGGGGCGGCGACGACGAAGTCGCGCAAAAAGTGCGCGCAGCGGGCAGCGACGCGGTGGTGCACCACGTCGCGCCCTTCATCACGGCGATTTTCTGCAAGCCCTAGCGCAGCAATGCGACGAACGACGAAATCAGCCGGTCCATATCGTTGGCGTCGAGCGCGCCCATCGTCGAAATGCGGAACAACTCCTTCGACAAACCGCCCTGCCCCGCATAGATCACGAAGCCCTTCGCCTTGAGCGCATCGTGCAGCGTTTCATACGTGACGCCTTTCGGCAGCCGATACGCACGCAACACCACCGACGACTCTGCCGGCGACAGCGCGCTTTCGATGCCGAGCGCCGCGAGTCCCGCCCGCACTTGCTCCGCGAGCTTCGCATAACGCTGATGACGCGCGCGCCAGCCGCCTTCCTCCTCGAACTCGCGCAGCGCCTCGACGAGCGCGTAGTAGGCATGCACCGACGGCGTGAACGGCGTGTTGCGCTCGTCCTGCAGCTTGGCGAGCCGCGCGATGCCGAGGTAATAGTTGCGGCTCGCGGCCTTCGCGAGCGCATCGCGTTTCGCGATGACGAACGCCGCGCCCGGCACGCCGTGCAGGCACTTGTTCGCGGTCGCGGCGATCGCCGCGATGCCGCCGCCGTCGAAATCGATCGCTTCGGCGCCGAAGCTGCTCACCGCGTCGAGCAACAGGCCGATGCCGCGCTCGCCGCACGCGCGCGACAACGCGTCGATTGTGTTCAGCCGGCCGGTCGTCGTTTCGTGATGGATGATCGCGACATGGGTGAACTTCTTCGCGTCGAGCAGTGCGATGATCGCGTCGGTGTCCGGCGCCTGCATCCACTCGTACTTCACGACTTCGTGGTCGATGTGATACTGGCGCGCGATCTGCGCGATGCGATCGCCATACACGCCGTTTTCCACGACGAGCAGCCGCCCGCCTTCCGGCACGAGCCCGGCGATCATGCTTTCGACCGCGGCGGTGCCCGAGCCTGTCATCAGCACGGCGCTCCATACGGCCGGATCGAGTTCGTAAGCAGCGACGAGACGCCGGCGCGCTTCATCCTGCAAGTCGAAGAACTCCGGCTCGCGATGGCACAAGTCGGTTTGCAGCAGGCTCTTGCGCACGCGTTCGCTCAGCGTGACAGGACCCGGATTGAGCAGCAGCATCAACGGCCTCCAATGTGTTGTTGCAAACGCGCGCGCACGTCCTCGGGCGTGATCTTCGGGCGCGGCAAGTCGCCGGGCGTGCCGGTCCTGATCGACAGACGCGCGAAACGAACGCCATCGACCTCCTTTGCTTCGAAAAGGCGATCGATCACGCCGATGTCGTCGCCGTCGAGCGCGAGCGCGTAGCCGCACGCCGCCGCGATCGATGCGAAATCGACTTCGCGCGATACCGTCGCCTGGCCGCCGGTCGATTCGTGCGCGCCGTTATCGAGCAGCAGGTGAACGAGATTCGACGGGCCGTAGGCGCCGAGCGTCGCGAAGACGCCCATACGCATCAGCGCGGCGCCGTCGCCATCGAGCGCGACGACCGTGAGGTCCGGACGCGAAAGCGCGAGGCCCAACGCCATCGGCGTCACGCAGCCCATCGAGCCGACGAGGTAGAGCTGGTTCTCGCGGTCGTCGATCGCGTATAGCTCGCGGCCGCAAAAACCCGTCGATGCGAGCACGACGGTCGAATCCTTCGGCGTATTGGCGATGACTTTTTGCAGCGCGTCGTGGCGCGTCACGCGCTCGCCTTCGAAGCGCTTCACCGTCGCGGGATGCGCGTTCGCGCGCACGCCCGACAAGCCCGTCTTCTTCAACTCGTAAGGCGCGACGCTGCCCTTTTGCATGACGAGCGCATACGGGCGGCCCGTGCTGTCCATGTACGCGGTCGCGCGATCGAGCGCAGGGCCGATCTGCTCGGCTTCCGTCGGGAAGAGCTCCCACGGAATCTCCATCGTTTCGAGCATCTGCGGCGTGATCGGGCCCATCAGCGCGTGCTGCGGCTCGTCATGCACGCCCGGCTGGCCGCGCCACGTGACGATCAGCAATTGCGGCAGGCGAAATGTCCACGTGAGCGAGGTCAACGGACTCACCGCATTGCCGAGTCCGGAGTTCTGCATCATCGCGATGCCGCGACGCTTCGCGGAACCGCTGCTCGCGCCGCCCAACGCGACGCCCGCGATCAGCGCGACCGCGTCGCCCTCGTTCGCCGCCGACACGTAATGCAGCGATTCGTCCTGAAGCACGTAGTTGATGAAGGGCGTGAGAAACGAACACGGCACGCCCGCGTACCAGTCGAAACCACGCTCGCGCGCGGCCTCGACGAACTGGGCGGCCTCAATCACGCGCGTTCTCCGTGCCTTCCGAACCGATCGGCGTCTGACCGTGCGCGAAATCGCCGGCGCGACGGAAATCGTCGAGATCGTTCACGCCGCGCCAGTGGCCATGCACGTATTGCACTTCGATCTTCTGACCGTCGGCGATCAGCGCGTTGAGCAGCGCGGCGGTGTCGAGCTGGTCGAAATCGGCGCGCTGTTGCAGCGTGCCGAGCGTCGCGAGCAGACGCTCCCGCGCACCCGCGCGCACCTTGACGAGACCCATCCAGCGGCCTTGCGGCGCGCGCGTCCCGTCGAGCGAATGCCCCGCGCCGACCACGCTTTCGAGCCACACTTTCTGGCCGAAGAGCGCACGATCGTCGGCGGTCGAGCAGTACGCGAAGTCGGTCGCGCCCGCGCCCGACTGCGGCGCCTTCGACGAATCGACGACAATGCAAAAATCACTGTCCGATTCGACCAGATCGCGCAGGATATAGCTGCGGAACAGCAGATCGCCGTAGGAGATCACGGTATCGCCGTTCATGTGCCGTACCGCGCACGCGAGCGACGCGAGTTCGCCCGTCGATTCGTGCTTCTCGTTGACGACGAGACGGATGCCGCCCTTCTCGATGGCATCGGCGCGATATCCGCCGACGACGGTGATGTCGTTGATGTTTTCCTTCTTGAACGCCTCGACGAGATGACGCAGGAGCGGCTTGCCCGCGACCGGCAGCATTACCTTCGGGCGCTCCTCGGTCAGCGCTTCGAGTCCCGCGCCGCGGCTCGCGGCGAGCACGATCGCGCTGCGCTTCTCGTTGGCCGCGCTCAGATAGATGTTCTCGGCGGCGGAGTACTCGTCCGCATCTTGCAAACGGAAAATTTCGTTCACCGACGCGATGCGGTCCTCCACGTTGACGAGCGTCTCGCTGTCATGAATTTCCTTCGCGATCGCCTGCATCGCCGATACCGCGCCGCGAATCAGATGATTCGCCCAGATCACGCAGCTGATGCCCGCCTGCCGGAACGCATCGGTCGGCGTGCTGTAGTACTTCGTCGGCACGATGACGAGCGGCCCGCGGCCGGCCCATTCGCGTGCGAACGTCAGAATTTCGTCGGGCTTCGACAGCTTGCTGTGGATCAGGATCGCGTCCGCGCCCGCCTGGCGATAAGCCTCGGCCCGCTTCAGCGCTTCTTCCATGCCCCAGCCCGCGATCAACGCTTCCACGCGCGCGACGATCGAGAAATTCGGATCGCTTTGCGAATCCTTGCCGGCCTTGATCTTGCCGCAGAATTCGTCGATATCCGCGAGCGGCTGCGCTTCGCCGTTGATGAAGCTGTTGGTCTTCGGGAACTGCTTGTCCTCGATGCACACGCCCGCGATGCCGCGCTGCTCCAGCTTCCTCACGAGACGGCGCACGTTGTTGAAGTTGCCGTAGCCGGTGTCGCCATCGAGAAGAATCGGCAGATCGCTCGCGTCGGCCATGAATTCGAGGTTGTCGACGACCTGCGTCCAGCTCGCCTCGTTGTTGTCGCGCACGCCGAACTGCGCGGAGATCGACAGGCCCGAGCCCCAGATCGCCTTGAAGCCCGCTTCCCTCGCGATGCGCGCCGAAATGCCGTTGTGCGCTTCCATCAGGAATTCGAGGCGATTGCTTTGCAGCATCTCGCGCAGGCGCAGCGTGCGCGAGTAGCCGACGGGGATTTGTGTGGGTGCGTTCATTGTTGCGATGCTCCTGCAAACTGACGCAGCGCGTTCAACTGTGGCAGCACATCGTCCGCCGCGCGCTTCACGTCGTTCTGAAAATCGATTTCGATCCACGGCGCGCCGGTCACATCGGCGATATCGAACACGTGGGAAGGATTGTGCAAGTTCTCGAGCAACAGGTCGCGCACCGCTTCTTCGTGCGGCATCTTGGCGCGGCCGGTCGCCACATAGTCGGCGCAGATTTCGGCAAGGCGCGTGGCGGTCTTTTCATCGAAACGGAAGAAGCCGACCGATTCGCCGATCGTATCGTACTTCAGCCCCGCCGCGACCTGCTTGCGCAGCTCGACCGGCACGCCGCTCTCGACGCACAGCTTCACCGGCTCGTCGCCGGCTTCGAAGTCGCGGTCGATCAACAGGCGATTCACCGAGCCGCCCGCGACGAGCGGCTCGAAGATACGTTCGTCGTAGAGTACGTCGGCGTCCATCAAGAGGACATCGCCGCCGCGCGTCATCGCATCGCGCGCGGTGTGCACGGACAGCACGCTGCCGAGCGAGAATTCTTCGTTGACGACGATTTCGGTCTTCGGCTTCCAGTCGATCGATGCGAGCTCCGCTTCGATCTGCTCGGTCTTGAAGCCCGTCACGAAGACGACTTCATCGACGCCGGCAGCCTTCAAAAAGTGGAGATGACGTTCGAGCAGCGAGGCGTCGCCCGAATTGTCACCAAAGCGCAACAGACATTTCGGCTTTTGCTGGCCTTCGGGCTGAACGAGGCGCAAGCCCATCCCGGCCGCAAGAATAATTGCGCGCATGCTTGAGTTCCCTTCGTGGGTGGGTCAGTCGATATCCGGCACGCGCGCGAGACGGCGGCGCTGCCAGCCTTTTTCAACGAAATGCAGATAGACGATGCCCGGCACGCCGAGCAGCAACTCGCGCGCGCGCTTGGCGAGCGACAGCGCGAGTGCGGCTTCGGGCGGCAGGCCGACCAGACGCGCGAGCAGCAGATAGCCGCCTTCCTGCACGCCGAGCGAGCCGGGAATGGCGAAGGCCGCGCCGCGAATCGCCTGGCCGAGACTCTCGAGCAGCAAGGCTTCCGCCCAGCCGACCGGATGGCCGAGCAGATGCAGCGCGAGCCACACTTCGCCCGTGCCGACGATCCAGCCGACGAGACTCAAGCCGAAGCTCGACGCCACCTTGCCGCGCTCGCGATACATCTCGTGGACGGCGGCGTCGACGGCTTCGGCGCGCGTAACGAGCGACGACCAGTCGCGCTTCGCCGAGAATTTCGCGGCGATGCCGGACGCGAAGCGCATCGCACGGCCGAATAGACCGCGCCGCTGCGCGAGATAGAAACCGAAGATCATGAGACCGATCACGCCGATCACCGCGAGCACGGCGATCGTCAGGCTCGACGACGAGCCGCCCGCCGCATACCCCGTCAGCAGCACGACGCCGATCAGCGCGAAGATCAGTTGCGCGACGGTCTGCATCGTCGTGCTAACGGTGATGACGGCGGCGGCATCGCGCGCGCGCATGCCGCGCTGCGCGAGATAGCGGACCATCAGCATCGGGCCGCCGATCTGGCCGGCGGGCATCAGGCTGTTTACCGATTCACCGGCCCAGCGCGCGAGCAACGCATCGCGCAGGGAAACGTCGCGCTCCTTGTCGGAGAAGAGCACGCTGATCGCGCCGGCATCGATCACGAGGGGCACGAAGTGAAAGGCCGCGACCGCGACGAGGCCCCAGCCGGCCGCGGCCAGCGTCGATGCGACCGAACCGAAGCCTTGCCAGCCGAGCAGCGCGATGAACAGCACCACGCCGACCGACAGCAGGAATGTCCCCGCGCGGCTCATGCCCGTCCGGTCTTGCCGCCCTTGCGGCGAAAGACCTGTCTGAACCCGAAATACGCGATCGAGTCCTTCATGTTCGAGATGAAGCGCTGGAACGGACGCATGTTGGGGTTCGTCACGTACTCGAACGTGAGCGACACGCGCATCTCGTTTTCGCCGAGCGGCGTGACGCGATGGCGCAGCTTGTCGCCATCGAAGAACACGAACGCGCCGGGCGGATATTGCACCGAGCCCGGTTGATCGGGAATTCCGGGCGTCTTCGTGTGCAGTTCGTAGTCGAGCTTGCAGGACGAATCGTCGATGACGCCGAGCAGCAGCGTATAGCGGCGGCCTTCGTAGTACGACGTGTCGTAGTGCCAGCCGATGTGATCGCCCGGCTTCGTGTAGAAGTAGAGCGCGTAGGCGTGCGGATCGTCTTCCGGCGAGAGTTGCAGCTTGTCGCCGGTGATCGCCTCCAGCCACTTGATGAGCGCTTCCGAGCGATACAGATCCGCGATGAACGGCGCGAGCTTGTCGAGCGTGTGACGGCTCACGCTGCCGCCCGCCTTGTGACCCGGCAGATAGTTGCGGTTCACGGACGGCATCACGTCGTGCACGGCGGCGATCAGGCGCTCGGTGTAATCGCGCGGCAGGAAGTCTTCTATATAGAGAAACGAGCCCTGCCGGTCGTATTCGTCGCGCAGCTTCGGCGTTTGCAGCGCGGAAAAGCGCGCGTGCATCGTCGAATCGATGTCGCGCTTCGACGGGCGCGCGTCCGCTGCCGTCTCAGCCGGCTGAATCTGTATGCTGTCCGGAGTTGCCGTATCGCTCATCTCACCGCCTGGAAGTCTTTGTCGTCTTTTGCATGGGTCGACTGCGCGCGGCGCTTCAACTGGGCAGTGACGCGCTGATAGTCCACCGCGACGTAAATGGCGAAGAGCGGCGCGCCGATCGCCGCGGCGATCAGAAACGGCGTCATGCCGTTCAGGATGGTCACCGCTGGCAGCAGATACAGCACGTCTTCCGTTTCGAAACCGGCCATCGACGCCTGCTTGGTGCCCGATTTGCCGACCATCGACTCGATACGCATGCGCAGGAAGAAGATGAGCGCAACCGCCACGCCCGCGATCCCGCCGAGCCATTGCGCGGGCACGATCATCGACGGGTGATGCACGGCGACGTAAAACCCGATGCCGACGAATAGCAGCACGGTCACGAGCGCGTCGCACGCGAGGTCATAGAAATGGCCAATCTTGCTGGACTGTCCACTGATGCGCGCGAGCTCGCCATCGGTGTGATCGACGAAATTCGACAACGCGATAAGCAGCGCGCCGAGCGTGCACATCCAGAACTGACCGAGCGACAAATAATACGCCCCGGCCAGACCGATGGCGAGGCGCAACGTGGTCAGGTGATTGGGCGTTACCGGAGTGCCGACCAGCGGCGTGACGAGGCGGCGTGCGAGCCGCGCATCCCATGTGGTGGGCTCGGGAACGGCTTTAGGATTGGGCGGACACGATTTTGTCATCCTCGAAATATATCGCTAATTCGCCGAAGCTGCATATATTGCGGCCCCGGGTCGCGGCGATAATTCCCTGTCGAGTCAAGGCCACCGAGCGTTTTTGAAACTTTTTTCGAGGCCGTGCAAAGAATCGCATCCGGTGTGCTCCGGCAATAATTTCCGGCGCCCTGCCCGACCACGATGCGACCGCTCGCGGCCGCCGCATCGTGCCCCGCTCAATCGACGGTCTTGCCCGCCGGCACCGGCGTCGCGTTGCGCTCGTTCGCGCCCGCCGACGCCGCCGTTTCGTTCGAGATGCCGCCGTTCTGGTCCACCGGCAGCGTCACCGTGCGCACCGTGCCGTTGCCGAGCGGGAAGTCCGCGAGCGCGCTGCGCACGAGATAAGGCATCGCCTGATAGAGCGATGGATCGCCCGTCGAATTGACCGCCGTCACCTTGTAGGCCTCGCGACCGGTCTTACGGTCGTTCATGCGGATCTGCAGCGCGTGGATGTAGACCGGATAGCTCTGGTCGACGTAACCCGTCGGGCCCCACGGGCCGTATGGCCCCCAGCCGCCCCACGGTCTGCCCCACGGACCACCCCAGGGACCGCCGTACATCGGCCACGGATCGTAGTAGACCGGCTGACGCACGATCATCATGTCGCCACGCACCGAATAGGCGATCGCGATCTGATAATTGGCGCTCGACTCGGGCGCCTGACGGAAGTTGTACTTCGCGAGCTCGCCGGCGATGAGCGTCTCGTAGGTCGTCTGCTCGATGCTGTTCTGCTGCTCGCCATTGCGCGCGAACGCGTAGGTGCGTGTCGCGTCGCTGCCGCTCCAGTCGGAGAAGGCGGTGACTTGCGTCTGCACGTAGGTCGTGCAGCCGGCGAGCCACATCGCCGCCAATATCAGCGCCCATCTGACGAGCGCCTTGATCGGGAAATTCATGGTCATCCTCACTACGTTGAGCACCCTTTTCGGTTATAGACGGCACCGCCCTGCCGCGCCGGGCGACGTCCTTGTTTTGTGGGTTCCACGACGCGTGGCGTCGCCCGATTCACGATCTCCGGGCGGCTTGTACAATGGCTCGACCAGGCGCGCACGCGTCGGTGCGCGCGAGGCGCCCGACCTGAAACGCCGGCGCCGTTCAATCCAAACATGAAGATCTTGCCATGTCTACCACGACCGCATCCGCTGTGATTCGCCGCCAGGACTACACGCCGCCCGCCTTCCTGATCGACTCCGTCGCGCTCGAGTTCGATCTCGTGCCATCGCGAACGGTCGTGAAGAACACGATGAAGCTGCGCCGCAACCCCGACGCCCGGGGCGACGCCTCGCGCCTCGAGTTGATGGGCGAGCAGCTCGAATTCGTGAGCGCGACGATCGACGGCGTGGCGCACGCGGATGTCCGCGTTCACGAAAGCGGACTGTCCATCGGCAATATTCCTGCGGATGCCTTCGAGCTTAGCATCGAGAGCACCTGCAATCCGGCCGAGAACACGACGCTCTCCGGACTATATGTCTCCAGCGGCAACTTCTTCACGCAGTGCGAGGCCGAGGGCTTCCGGCGCATCACCTACTTCCTCGATCGCCCCGATGTGATGGCCACCTACGTCGTCACGCTGCGCGCCGACAAAAGCGCGTGTCCGGTGCTGCTGTCGAACGGCAATCTTATCGAGGAAGGCGATTTGCCCGATGGCCGCCACTTCGCCAAATGGGAAGACCCGTTCAAGAAGCCGAGCTATCTGTTCGCACTGGTCGCGGGCAAGCTCGTGTGCATCGAGGAGCGCATCGAGTCCGGTTCGGGCAAGGAGAAACTGCTGCAGGTCTGGGTCGAACCGCACGATCTCGACAAGACCCGTCACGCGATGGATTCGCTCATCAACTCGATCCGCTGGGACGAAAAGCGTTTCGGGCTGGAGCTGGATCTGGACCGCTTCATGATCGTCGCGGTGAGCGACTTCAACATGGGCGCGATGGAAAACAAGGGCCTCAACATCTTCAACACGAAGTATGTGCTGGCGAATCCCGAAACCGCGACCGACACGGATTTCTCCAATATCGAGGCAGTGGTCGGCCACGAGTACTTCCATAACTGGACCGGCAACCGCGTGACCTGCCGCGACTGGTTCCAGTTGAGCCTCAAGGAAGGCCTGACTGTGTTCCGCGATCAGGAATTTTCCGCCGACATGGCCGCGGGCGATGTCGAAGGCGCCGCGAGCGCCGCCGCGCGCGCGACCAAACGCATCGAAGACGTGCGCGTGCTGCGTCAGATGCAGTTTGCCGAAGATGCCGGCCCGATGGCGCATCCCGTTCGCCCGGAGAGCTACGTCGAGATCAACAACTTCTACACGATGACCGTCTACGAGAAAGGCTCGGAAGTCGTGCGGATGTATCAGACGCTGTTCGGCCGCGATGGCTTCCGGCGCGGCATGGACCTTTATTTCAAGCGATTCGACGGCCAGGCCGTGACCTGCGACGACTTCCGCCAGGCGCTCGCCGACGCGAATCATCGCGATCTCGCGCAGTTCGAGCGCTGGTACAGCCAGGCGGGCACGCCGCGCGTGTCGGTGCGCGCGAATTACGACGCCGCGAACCGGCGCTACACGCTGACGCTCGCGCAGGGTTATGGCGACGCGTCCGAAGCGGCGCGCGAAACGCAGAAGGGTTCGCTGCTGATTCCGTTCTCGGTCGGCCTGATCGGGCGGAACGGCATGGATTTGCCGCTGCGTCTCGAAGGCGAGAAGGAGCCGAACGGCACGACGCGCGTGCTCGAGTTCACGGAGCGCGAGCAGTCGTTCACATTCGTCGACGTGAACGAAGCGCCGCTGCCTTCGCTGCTGCGCAATTTCTCGGCGCCGGTGATCGTCGAATTCGACTATACGAACGATGAACTCGCGTTCCTGCTCGCGCACGACAGCGATCCGTTCAACCGCTGGGAAGCCGGCCAGCGCCTCGCCACGCGCGAGCTGCTGTCGCTCGCCGAGCGCGCGGCCAAGGGCGAAACGCTCGCCATCGACGATCAGGTGATCGCCGCGTTCGCCCGCGTGCTCGACGACGCCACGCTCACGCCCGCCTTCCGCGAACTCGCGCTGATGCTCCCCTCGGAGAGCTATCTCGCCGAGCAGATGACCGTGTCCGATCCGGCCGCCGTGCACGCCGCGCGCGTTTTCATGAGCCGCCGTCTCGCGTCGCAATTGCGCGACAAGTGGCTCGCGACCTACGAAGCGAACCGCACGCCGGGCGAGTATCGTCCGGCGCCGGAAGACGCCGGCAAGCGCGGGCTGAAGAATCTCTCGCTCGCCTATCTGAGCCAGCTCGACGACCCGCGCGACGCAGTCAAGCTCGCGCAGGCGCAGTACGACGCCGCCAACAACATGACCGATCGCTCGGCGGCGCTCGCGGCGCTCCTGCTCGCGAGTGCGACGAAGGGCGCGGACGCGATCGTCGCGGAGGCGGCGCTGGCGGATTTCTATCTCCGCTTCGAGAACGAGGCGCTCGTCATCGACAAGTGGTTCGCGCTTCAGGCGACGCAGCGCGGCGGGCCTGATCGCAAGGTGATCGAGATCGTGCGCAAGCTGATGCAGCATCAGGCGTTCAACATCAAAAACCCGAACCGCGCGCGCTCGCTGATTTTCAGCTTCTGCAGCGGCAATCCGGCGCAGTTCCACGCCGCCGACGGCTCCGGCTACGCGTTCTGGGCCGAACAGGTGATCGCGCTCGACGCGCTCAATCCGCAAGTCGCGGCGCGTCTCGCACGCGGACTCGAACTGTGGCGCCGCTTCACCCCGCAACTGCGCGAGAAGATGCACGCGGCGTTGAGCGAAGTCGCGTCGAAGGCGAAGTCGCGCGACGTGCGTGAAGTGGTCGAGAAAGCGCTCGCGGCTTAAGCGCTAATTCGTCAGAGTTTTTCTGTTTGGCGGCGGCCGCGCGAAAACCTCGCGCGGCCGCCGTTCTCGCTTATGGCGGATGCCGTCGGTCGCTGTCACATGGAGGAGCCGGGTCGAGCGGTTAGAATCGTGAATATTCGTCTAACGCTCACGGAGCCCCAGCATGTCCTCCATCTCCAGCCGCACCACGCTCTCGAAATACCTGATCGAGCAGCAGCGTGAACACCAGAACCTGCCGGCCGACCTGCGTCTTTTGATCGAAGTCGTCGCGCGCGCGTGCAAGCAGATCAGCTATCACGTGAGCAAGGGCGCGCTGGGCGAGGCGCTCGGCTCGGCCGGCAGCGAGAACGTCCAGGGCGAAGTGCAGAAAAAGCTCGACGTGCTCTCGAACGAAATCCTGCTCGAAGCCAACGAATGGGGCGGCAACCTGGCCGCGATGGCATCGGAGGAAATGGAAAAGATCTTCCCGATTCCCAACCGCTATCCGAAGGGCAATTACCTGCTGACATTCGATCCGCTCGACGGCTCGTCGAACATCGACGTGAACGTGTCGATCGGCACGATCTTCTCGGTGCTGCGTTGCCCGGACGGCGAGGAGCCGACCGAGCAGGCGTTCATGCAGCCCGGATCGCAGCAAGTGGCCGCGGGCTATGCGGTGTACGGGCCGCAAACCGTGCTCGTGCTCACGACCGGCCACGGCGTGAACTGCTTCACGCTCGATCGCGAACTCGGCTCGTGGGTGCTCACGCAGCGCGACATGAAGATCCCTGTCGAGACGCGCGAATACGCGATCAACGCATCGAATATCCGTCACTGGTACGAGCCGGTGCAGCAGTACATCGGCGAACTCAACGCGGGCAAGGACGGTGCGCGCAAGGAAGACTTCAACATGCGCTGGATCGCATCGATGGTCGCGGACGTGCATCGGATCCTGAATCGTGGCGGCATCTTCATGTATCCGGCCGACAAGCGCGATCCGTCGAAGCCCGGCAAGCTGCGCCTGATGTACGAGGCGAATCCGATGTCGTTCATCGTCGAGCAGGCGGGGGGCGCTGCGACGAACGGCGAGCAACGTATCCTCGATATCGTTCCGACGAGCCTGCATCAGCGCGTGGCGGTCTTCCTCGGCTCGAAGAGCGAAGTGGACCGTGTAACCCGCTACCACCTTGATAAGAAAAATTGATCTTAGGTATTGCCAAAGCTAGAAAGGCTCTGCATAATCTCACTTCTTCGTTGCTGACGAACTAAACGAACGCAACAATGGAGCCGGAATAGCTCAGACGGTAGAGCAGCGCATTCGTAATGCGAAGGTCGGGGGTTCGATTCCTCTTTCCGGCACCAACGAGATTCAGGCAATTTTAAAAAACCCGCGATCACGCAAGTGTCGCGGGTTTTTGCTTTGGCGCCTCGAAAACGCGATTCGACCCTTATGGTCTGCCGTTCCCTGAACGTTCGCGCATTTGAAACGGTCGCTGACGTCGTACACAGGATTGCGGTTCAAATTCGAAATCAGCATCAGCGATTTCACGATCCCACTCTCCGCGCGCCTGTTTCGTCTTATATGTGCGCTTTCGTACAACAACAAGCCATTTTCCGCTCTGCACCATCAAGCGTCAACGCTGGTTTCCCGGTATCGTTATATCCATAGAGGAAAAGCTACAGTTTAAGTGCGCGATGGTCGCTCTCTTGCGGAGCCAGTCTGGACGCGGCTCGGCGAGCAGCTATCGAGAAGCCTATAAATCGTACTTTTTGCAGCAATCGAATTGAGGGCCGGCAAGCAATTACCGACGTTTCTCGGTCCGAACACGAACGATCATGCGTTGAGCCAGAAGGTGCGCCGGCAGAACTCAAGCCGAAGCCGTCGCAAACCGATAACGCATTTATAGAGGAAACCGTATTTCGTATTTCGGCCGCATGCGGCAGCGCAAGAGCTGCATCGACCCGTGGTCGCAATTGTTGTAGTCATTGAGGAGAGAAATCATGGACGCGAAACCGACGAAAATCCCGACGCCCGACAAGGTGCTTTGTCCGGATCCGGACCCGGTTGGCGTCGAGTTTCTCGCGAGCGAGCTGCCCGAACATGTGCGTGCGTTCTTCGACGAACAGCGCAATTCGGCGCAGTCGAAGTAGGCGGACACGCTGGATCACGCCTTCGTCGTGAGACCGACGCCCGCCGCGCGCGGCGCACTCGGACCGGCTGGTCCGGAAATGGCTCACGCCAGGGCGCGTCGCGCCCCTCGTCCATGACCGCACCGAAGCGAGTCGTGCGATGCGGCTCGTTCCAATCGAATGCGGTGCGTTATTCTGGCGCTTTTACCTCGATACCGATGCGCCGCCGATCGAAGTCTTCCCTCCTCGCCTCAGCCGCTTTCGCCTGTTTGTTCGCGCTCGCTGCGCCCGCACCGGCCCAGGCGGACGGCGACGACACTGCGTTCACCAACCTCATCGCCCTCGTCTCCCAGCGGCTTGGACTTGCGGAGCCGGTCGCGCGCTGGAAATGGGCTCATCACGAGCCGATCACCGACGCGCCGCGCGAAGAGGCGTTGCTCAAGAACGTCGAGGAAAAGGCCGGGGCCGCTCAGCTCGATCCTGAATTCGCGCGGCAATTCTTCCGCGATCAGATCGAGGCCAGCAAGGACGTGCAGAACGCCCTCTTCGCCAACTGGCGCGCGCTGAGAGCCGCGCCGGAAGAAGCGCCGCCCGATCTCGCCAAAGACACGCGCCCCAAACTCGATCGGCTCACGCAGTCGCTCGTATCGGCGCTCACGCACGTCGAGCCGATTCGACATGCGGAAGACTGCCCGATGCGGCTCGCCGAAAGCGTCGCGCGATGGAAGCACTTGACGCGCTACGACTCATCGATGAATGCGCCGCTCATGCGCGCGCTGTCGCACGTGTGCGCGTCGGGCGGCGTGGGCGCGGTCGGCTGATGAGGCGTCAGTTGGCGGCCGCGAGCCGTCCGGAGACGAGCGGCGTGACGGCGAGCCCACGCGCGAGACGCTCGCTCAGAATGCGATAGGTCGACAGTTCGAACGCCGATGCACGGGCGCCCGAACATAGCGCGCCGGCTTGCGCAAGCGCGCTCGCCGTGCCGAGATAGCACCAGTTGTCGATGACATGCCATGCGCGCTGTCCCGATGCCGCGTCGCGCTCTTCGATCGCGATCGCACCGGAGTAAGGCCATGGCGCGCCGCGGACATCTCCCGAGCGCGACTTCGGCGCGCGGTTATGCGCCGGCCGCGCGCTCGCGATCCATTGAGCCTCGGCCAGCAACGCGCCGATTTCGCCGCCCGTCGCCTTCCATTCGAGACGGCGCACGAGCGCGGCCAGGCGCAGGTCTTTCGCAGAACGCCGCGGTCCAACGAGATGCGAGCGCACACGCTGACGCAAACGCACGCTTCGGCCCGCATAGAGCGGCGCGTCGTTCTCGCCGTAGAACATATAGACGCCGCAGCCTGCGACGATCTGCTCGATCGTGTCCTCGTCGATGTGCTCGGCGAGCCGGAACCGGCGCGTCACGCGATCCAGATGCGCGCGCATGACATCGGGCGCGTGCGCGCGATGCAGATGTTGCCAGAATTGCCAGAGCAGATCGGCGTCGGCCAGCGCGCGGTGTCGGGCGGAAGGCACGAGCGCGTGACGCGCGACGAGCGCATCGAGACCGTGACGGCTTTCGGCGGGATAGACCGCGCGGGAGAGCTGCACCGTGCAGAGCACATCCGGCGCGAAGCGAAGGCCCGTGCGCTTGAACTCGTCTTTGAGAAAGCCGTGATCGAAGTGCGCGTTATGCGCGATGAAAAGTCGGCCGTTCATTCGCTCGAGCAGGCCGGATGCGAGCTGCTCGAACGTCGGGGCATCGCGCACCATCGCGTCGGTGATCCCGGTCAGTTGCTGGATGAACGCTGGAATGGGCTTTTGCGGGTTGACGAGCGACGACCACTGCGACACGCCCGATGGCCCGACCTCCACGATTCCGATCTCGGTGATCCGGTCGACGCCGAACGTGCCGCCGGTCGTCTCGAGATCGACGAAAACGATGGGCTCAGAGGGAAAGGCAAGGTTTGCGAGTGGATTGGGATGCATCGTGAACGGCAAGAGGTGTCGCAATCGTGCGTGGGCTGGGTTGCCCATTTTAACGCAGCACGACGTGGCAGGCCTTCAAGGACGATCCCCGCGGCGCGGCGTCATTTCGCTTCTTTTGCCGCGCTCGATTTATTTGTCTCAATTGTTTCGACTGCCGGGCATTCCGACGAAACCTCTACAAGAAATCTAAGTAGTTGCTGAAATGCATCCATCGCAATAGCGAATAACCCGTAGAAGCAATCCCTGATTATCAGAATTAAATTCTTGCGAGTGATTTCGACCGTGACGAGAGACTCACCCCGGCGCCTCCTCCGGCACGGCAGCCGCGCCGGTGCGGCGTCCCGCGGCAACACGCGGATTTCGCGAATATCCTCCAATCAAACAGGAAAATCGACCAACTCATTATTCCCCTACGAAATGTGTCTGCGTATCGTCGGTGAAACTTGAAACCGAATTACGCCCGACTTTATCGAAAAGAATTTTCGATATTAATCTTCGCCGGATATCCGAATCGAAAGTGAAACGCTAAATCCGGTCGCAACAAGATTATCCGATACGTAAATCCCTGGTCGCCTTGCCCGATCCTCCGTACGTCAAGCGTCATAGAATCCATCTCATGACTCTACTGTAATCTCGAGCATCCACGATCTTCAGTTCGGTCGACTTCACGCGACGCCGCCCGACCCCGATCTCGCCACGGACGAAGGCGCTGAAAGGCCGGCAGCCCGGCCCGCAGAGGCGAAAAAAAAGCGCGACCGGGAAGTCGCGCTGACAAAGTTTGGAGATCTTTTTCCGTCAACGAAAAAGTCTGCTTCGGAAAGCAGAATCGACAGTATAGCGATGCGGTCCGCACTCATTACCTGCAAAAGCCGCAAACTTCTGTTTCAAATATCTCAACAATCGATTTTCGGAAATTTTTCATTGTTTTCTCATGCAGATCATGTCGCGCATGCGCAACGTCGATTGGTTGACACCTCTGTCCTTACGACTTTATTCGACAATAAATCATTGTATATAAAGAAAAATATGCGACGCGGCGATCATTGCCGCATCAACAATGGATTATTGTGGAAATTGGAAGCTCCCGGCTGTAACACCGTCTTTACACTTCGTCTGGTCCGGAAACAAGTGTGTCGCGTCGCCGATGCATCGCTCCTCCGCCCCGCGCCTCTCGCAGCGCACCGGAGCGAGGTTTCCTCAAAGCCTGGGTCCCCGGCCCAATCTGCTCTCGGAGTTACAAAGATGAAAAAGACTCTCATGGTCGCTGCCCTGACGGGCGTTTTTGCCACCGCCGCCCATGCACAAAGCAGCGTCACGCTGTATGGCCTGATCGATGCGGGCATCACCTACACGAACAACCAGCAAGGCCATAGCAACTTCAAGGCGACGAGCGGTTCCGTCAACGGCAGCCGTTGGGGCCTGCGTGGTTCGGAAGACCTCGGTGGCGGTCTGAAGGCGATCTTCACGTTGGAGAACGGCTTCAACATCATGAACGGCACGAATGGCCAAGGTGGCCGCGAGTTCGGCCGTCAGGCGTTCGTCGGTCTGTCGAGCAACCAGTTCGGCGCAGTGACCCTCGGCCGTCAATATGACTCCGTCGTCGACTTCCTCGGACCTCTGGCTCTGACGGGCACGCAATACGGCGGCACGCAGTTCGCCCACCCGTTCGACAACGACAACCTCGACAACACGTTCCGCGTCAACAACTCGGTCAAGTACACGAGCGCGAACTACGCTGGCTTCAAGCTGGGCGCGATGTACGGCTTCTCGAACGAAGCAGGCGGCTTCGCGGACAACCGTGCTTACAGCGTCGGCGCGTCGTACAACTACGGCCCGTTGAACATCGCGGCTGCGTACATGCAACTGAACAACGTCGGCTCGCCGACCAACAACGTCAACGGCGCGATCACGACCGACAACACGCCGTTCGTCGCTGGCCGTCAGCGCATCTTCGGCGGCGGCATCAACTACGCGTTCGGCGCTGCGACGGTCGGCTTCGTGTTCACGCAGACGATGCTCGACGACGCTTCGTCGATCACCAACGTCGGCTCGCAAGGCGCAGGCTCGATCAACCTGACCGACGGTCACGTCCGCTTCACGAACTACGAAGTCAACGGCCGTTACAACCTGACGCCGGCTCTGTCGATCGCGGGTGCTTACACCTACACCGACAGCCGCATCGACGGCGAAAAGCCGAAGTTCCACCAGTTCAGCCTGCAAACGGCGTACGCGCTGTCGAAGCGTACCGACGTGTACCTGCAAGGCGAATACCAGCACATGACCGACCAGGATGGCCTGCCGATCGGTGCGGTGATCAACGGTGTGGGCATGTCGTCGAACGGCAACCAGGTTTCGGCAACGGTTGGCATGCGTCACCGCTTCTAAGCTTCACAGGCAGTATTGCTGTAGAAAAGCCGCTCTTCGGAGCGGCTTTTTTTCGTCCGCGATCAATGCGGATACCGCACATCCACGATGTCGATCTGCTGCACGCCCGCTGGCGTGTGCAGCGCGACGGTATCGCCGATCTTCGCCTTCAGCAGCGCACGCGCGACCGGCGAGATCCAACTCACATAGCCGCGCTCCAGATCCACCTCGTCCACGCCGACGATCGTCACCGTCTTCACATCGCCGTCGTCGCCCGCGTAGTCCACCGTTGCACCGAAGAACACCTGGTCGACGTTCTCCTGCCTGCTGCTGTCCACGACTTCCGCGAGGTCGAGCCGCTTGGTCAGAAAGCGGATGCGCCTGTCGATTTCACGCAGCCGCCGCTTGCCGTAAATGTAGTCGCCGTTCTCCGAGCGGTCGCCGTTCGAAGCGGCCCAGGAGACGAGCTTGACCACTTCCGGGCGCTCGGTATCCAGCAGCAGCAGAAGCTCGTCCCGCAGCCGCTGGTGGCCTTGAGGCGTGATGTAGTTCTTCGTCCCCGCCGGGACGTCCGGATGGCCGAGGTCGAGGTCGTCGTCGGTGTCATCCGACTCTTTGACAAATGCCTTGTTCATGATGCTGGTCGATGCCGAGTGATGTCGAATTCCAGGAGGTACTTGCTTTCGAAACATCAACTTACCATGCCGGAGCCTTGGTTCGTCGAAGGTGCATCGACAGAAGATTCGATATTTTGGCCAAAAACCCTTCCTTTTCGGAATAGGCTTGGCTATAATTCCGCTTCTGCGTGCGGCTGTAGCTCAGTTGGATAGAGTACTTGGCTACGAACCAAGGGGTCGTGGGTTCGAATCCTGCCAGCCGCGCCACCTATTCTGATGTTTTCGCTTTCGGCGGTCGCGCCGTTCGACGAAAGGATCAAGCGCTTAACCACAAGCGCAGTGCAATATAAGCAGTACCGTTTTGCGTGCGGCTGTAGCTCAGTTGGATAGAGTACTTGGCTACGAACCAAGGGGTCGTGGGTTCGAATCCTGCCAGCCGCGCCATCTTTTTCGAAGGGCCTTCCAGCGGAAGGCCCTTTTTGTTTTGTCGCAAGCCCGGGTGCTCGCTCTATTGACGCGGCACCGAACCGATATCGCCGATATGCAACTCTGGTCTCGGCACATCCTCCACCGACGCCACCGCGCTCGATTCTCCGATTGTCTCGGCCCGCGCGCCTAATAGCGTCTGCGAGCGACGCGGGAATTCGTCGTCGACGGTCTCGCCGAACGCATGCCGCACGAACGCGCGCAACAACGCGATGCGCAGCGACACGCCCCGCCCTTCCACCGGCTTGCCGTCCTTGCCGAAACTCACGGTGCAGACCACTTCGCCACGCCCTTGGTCGTGCATGTCGAGCCTGCAGGCGCGCTCCAGAACGACGGCTGCCGCCTCCCACGACGTCGACGGCAGGAAACGTCCGTCCCAGGGCTTGCCGCGGTCGTTGCCGCGGATCGAGAGCGTCTCTCCGCTATCGGTGAAGTGAATCTCGCGGATGAATTCGTGCAGCCCGCGCGCGACCCAATAGTCGAGCGTGGCGCCTTCGAGATCGGAAGTGTTCATGCGGCGCTTTCTCCTGTTCGTCGAACGATGCCAGGCATGCACGCCGCATTCCCGCGCCGCGTCAGTAGTCGGCGCGCTCGCGGTCGATGCGCATGCCGCCGTCCTGATTGCGGTGATGCGGTTCGTCGCTCGGACGTTCGCGCGCAATGCGCATGACGTCCGGATTGGTGCGCACGCGGCGCATGACATTCGCCAGATGGACGCGGTCGCTTACTTGAATCACGAAGCGCAAGAGCTTCGCTTCCTGCGATACGTCTTCGTCCATCGCGATATGAACGATGTTCGCGTCGGCCGACGTGATGTCCGCCGCGACGCGCGCGAACACGCCCTTCGTGTTCTTGACGAGCACCTTCACGGCGACATCGAAGAGACGGCCGGGCTGCGGCGCCCACGCGACATCGATCCAGCGGCCCGGATCGCGCCGATGAATCCGCTGCGCGACACGGCATTCGGCCGTGTGAATCGCCATGCCGAGCCCGATGCCGATATAACCCATGATGTTGTCGCCGGGAATCGGGCGGCAGCACGGCGACAACTGCACCGACATGCCTTCCGTGCCCGTGATGACCACCGGCGGCGCGGTGTTGGTGCTGTGATGCTCGCGATGCGGATGCTCGTCGTCGTCGGCGATGCCGTTCATCAGCACTTCGATGCGCTTGGCCATGACCGCCGCCACGCGCCGGCCGAGACCGATATCGGCGAAGATTTCCTGCCGCGTCTTGTTGCCGGTCCACTGCACGAGCTTTTCCCACACTTCCGGCGTGACGTCCGACAGCGCGAGGCCGTATCCCTTGAGACTCTGATCGACGAGCCGCTCGCCCAACTGGACGGACTCGTTCAGGCGCATCGTCTTCAGATAGTGACGGATGGCCGAGCGCGCCTTGCCGGTGCGCACGAAGCCGAGCCACGCGGGATTCGGCTTCGAATACGGCGCGGTGATCACTTCGACGATATCGCCGCTCTTCAGCTCCGTGCGCAGCGGCAGGAGCTCGTTGTTGATCTTCACCGCGACGCACTGGTTGCCCAGGTCGCTGTGGATCGAGTACGCGAAGTCGAGCGCGGTTGCGCCGCGCGGCAGCGGCATGATCTTCGACTTCGGCGTGAAGACGTAGACGGCGTCCGGGAACAGATCGATCTTGACGTGTTCGAGAAACTCGCTCGAATCGCCCGCCTCGCTTTGAATATCCAGCAGCGATTTGAGCCATTGATGCGCGCGCTTCTGGACATCGTTCAGATCCGCGCCGCCGTTCTTGTAGAGCCAGTGCGCCGCGACGCCCGCCTCGGCG
The DNA here is from genome assembly GCF_905220305.1 of Caballeronia sp. J97. Classification (NCBI taxonomy): domain Bacteria; kingdom Pseudomonadati; phylum Pseudomonadota; class Betaproteobacteria; order Burkholderiales; family Burkholderiaceae; genus Caballeronia; species Caballeronia sp. J97. Next base: position 780,890 of record NZ_CAJMZL010000001.1, read on the forward strand.
ATCTCGTGCATCTTGCGCGTGCGGATCTGGAACTCGATCGGCGCGCCGAACGGGCCGACCAGCGTCGTATGCAGGGACTGGTAGCCGTTCACCTTCGGAATGGCGATGTAGTCCTTGAATTTGCCGGGCACCGGCTTGTAGAGCGCATGAAGCGCGCCGATGCACGTATAGCATTCGAGCGCGCTCTCGACGACGACGCGAAAGCCGTAAACGTCGAGCACCTGCGAGAACGACAACTGTTTGTCGCGCATCTTTTTGTAGATGCTGTAGATCGTCTTCTCGCGGCCGGTGACTTCCGCGTTGATCTTCGCATCCGCGATGGTGCGCTGCACCGCTTCGAGAATCTTGCCGACCACTTCGCGCCGATTTCCGCGCGCCGCCTTCACTGCTTTTTCGAGCGTCGCGTAACGATTCGGATTGAAGTTCGCGAACGACAGATCCTGCAATTCGCGATAGGTATTGTTCAGACCTAGCCGATGCGCGATCGGCGCGTAGATGTCGAGGGTCTCGCGGGCCACGCGCCGGCGCTTCTCCGGCGGCACCGCGCCGAGCGTGCGCATGTTGTGCAGCCGGTCGGCGAGCTTGACGAGAATGACGCGCACGTCGCGCGCCATCGCGAGCAGCATCTTGCGGAAGTTCTCCGCCTGCGCTTCCTCGCGATTGCGGAACTCCATCTTGTCCAGCTTGGACAAGCCGTCGACCAGTTCCGCGACCTTGGCGCCGAAGCGCTCCGCGATCTCGGTCTTGGTCACGCCTTGGTCTTCGATCACGTCGTGCAGCAAGGCCGCCATGATCGACTGCGCGTCGAGCTTCCAGCCCGCGCAGATTTCCGCGACCGCGACCGGATGCGTGATGTACGGCTCGCCGCTCTGGCGATACTGCCCGAGGTGCGCTTCGTCGCTGAAGTGGAAAGCCGCCTTGACTTCCTTGATCTCTTCCGGAGTGATGTAGCTCGCGAGCGCGTTCGTCAGTTTCGCGATGGAAACGACATCATGCTTGCGCGGCTGCTCCGGCGTGGCGGTCGGGCCGAACAGATGGCGGAAGGACTGTTCGAGAACCGCATCGATGTATTTGCGCGCCGCGTGCGGCTTGTCCGCGTCGAGCAGCGAATCCTGATCGATTTCGATGTCGGGATCCACGGCGGCGGAGATGGGCAACGGTGTCTGACTCATCTTCCCCTCCGTGGTGGCGTGACGCGCTCGGTCGTCGGTTGCAAAAAATGAAACCGTGTGGAACTGCGGCCCTTAGACGGGCACCTTCTTCAGCATTTCGATGCCAACCTGGCCCGCGGCGATCTCGCGCAGCGCGACGACGGTCGGCTTGTCGCGGCTCTCGATTTTCGGCGTGTGGCCTTGCGCGAGCTGGCGCGCGCGGTACGTTGCCGCGAGCGCGAGCTCGAAGCGATTCGGGATTTGTTTCAGGCAGTCTTCGACGGTGATGCGGGCCATGTTTGTTTCCTTCTCAATATGGGTTTTATTCTACCTTATGTGACCGAATGACCCGGCCACTGCAATGCGTCAGACCTGCGGCGTGGAGTGGATGCCGAGGTCCACGAAAAGCTGCGTGTTGCGCGCGTATTGCGACGTGAAGCGCAGGCGCGTCGCGGCCACGAGACAGCGCAGTTCATTGAGCGCGCGATCGAAGTTCTCGTTGATGACGACATACTCCGCTTCCGATGCATGCGCCATCTCGCTACCGGCCGCGAGCAAGCGTCGCACGATCACTTTTTCGGAATCCTGGCCGCGTTTCTTGAGGCGATCTTCGAGCGCATCGAGCGACGGCGGCAGAATGAAAATCTCCACCGCGTTACGGAACTGCTTCTTCACCTGCTGCGCGCCCTGCCAGTCGATTTCGAGCAGCACGTCGTGTCCCTGCTTCATCTGCTCCGCGATCCACAGCTTCGACGTGGCGTAGTAGTTGCCGTGCACTTCGGCGCTTTCGAGAAACTCGCCCTTGTCGCGCCGCTCCATGAATTCGTCGACGGACACGAAGTGATACTGCACGCCGTTGGTTTCCTTCGAGCGCGCCTCGCGCGTCGTGTACGAAACCGACAGGAGAATGTCCCGGTCCTCGGCGAGCAGCGCGTTCACGAGCGTGGACTTGCCCGCCCCCGAGGGCGCGACGACCATGAACAGGTTGCCGGGATAGATACCGGTGTAATGGCTGTGCGAGCGGTGCGTGGTATTCGGCATGATGTTGCGTTACTCCAGATTCTGTACTTGCTCGCGCATTTGCTCGATGAGCAGCTTGAGCGTCATCGATGCGTCGGCGAGCTCCTTGGCGGCGGCCTTCGAACCGAGCGTGTTCGCTTCGCGGTTCAGCTCCTGCATCATGAAGTCGAGGCGCTTGCCGACCTTGCCGCCCTTTTGCAGCACGTGGCGCGTTTCGGCCAGATGCGCGGTGAGCCGCTGCAACTCTTCCGCGATGTCGATGCGAATGCCGTACATCGTCACTTCCTGGCGGATGCGCTCGGCGATTTCCTCGCGCGGCACGCTCGTCGTGACCGTCGCGCCGCCTTCGTTGGTGGCGATGCCGAGCGCGTCCTGCAAACGCTCGACGATCTTCTGCTGATGCTTCGCGATGAGTTCGGGCACGAGCGGCGTGATGCGCGCGACGATCGCCTCCATCTCCGTCGCGTTGTCGGTCAGCACCTTGGCGAGCGCCGCGCCTTCACGCGCGCGCACCTCGATGAGATCGGCGATGGCCTGCTTGCCGCACGCGAGCACGGCTTCGCGCAGCGTTTCCTGCGACACCGAGCTTTCCGCGAGCACGCCGGGCCAGCGCAGGATTTCTCCGGTGCGCATGCGCTCGGCGTCGGGGAACACGTCGAGCACGGCGCGCTCGAGCGTGGCGAGCTGCGTGAGCGCGTCGCGATTGAGCGCGCCGGCGTTCGCGGTCTGTTCGACACGATTCAGGTTGATGCGGATATCGACCTTGCCGCGCGAGAGCTTTGTCATCAGCATTTCGCGCAACTGCGGCTCGGTCGCGCGCACGTCTTCGGGCATGCGGAAGTTCAGGTCGAGAAAGCGCGAATTCACCGTGCGCAATTCCACCGATACACCGACGCCCGAACCGCCGGCGCCATTGGGTCCCGCGCCATCCGCGACGACTTCGCGCGTCGCGCTGGCATAGCCTGTCATGCTGTAGATCATGGTACGTCTCGCGATGTGAGCCTTCGTTGCGAAGGCCGTTTCGATACGAAACGCCCGGCGCTGTCGAAAGTGCCAATGAAGTGGCTTGCGTTTGGCGGCCGGGCGAGGAATCCGCATTATCCCATTTTTGTCACGAAGCCCGCCCGGACGGCCCGTGAGCAAACGCGGCGCGCGCAACGCGTGAATGTGAATGACGATAAAATCGCCGGGTTCGCTGGTTTCTTTTTCTTCTCTCGACATCCATGACCGACTCTCCCCTGCTCAAGCCGTCCCCCCCGCGCCCGAGCGGCCGCCGCGCGAACCAACTGCGCGACGTGCGCATCACGCGGCATTACACGAAGCACGCGGAAGGCTCGGTGCTCGTCGAATTCGGCGATACCAAGGTGATCTGCACGGCGAGCATCGCCGAGCGCGTGCCCGAGTTTCTGCGCGGACGCGAACAAGGCTGGCTCACCGCCGAATACGGCATGCTGCCGCGCGCGACGCACACGCGCAGCGACCGCGAAGCCGCGCGCGGCAAGCAGACGGGCCGCACGCAGGAGATCCAGCGCCTGATCGGCCGCGCGCTGCGCTCGGTGTTCGACCTGAACGCGCTCGGCGCGCGCACGCTGCACATCGATTGCGACGTCATTCAGGCCGATGGCGGCACGCGCACGGCGAGCATCACCGGCGCGTTCGTCGCCGCGCACGACGCGGTGGCCAAACTGCTGGCGGCCGGCAAGATCGCGAAGTCGCCGGTGAAGGACTTCGTCGCGGCGATCTCGGTCGGCGTCTTCGAAGGCGCGGCCGTGCTCGATCTCGACTACGACGAAGACTCGCAATGCGATACCGACATGAACGTCGTGATGACGGGCGCGGGCGGTTTCGTCGAAGTGCAGGGCACGGCGGAAGGCGCGCCCTTCACGCGCGACGAGATGAACGAGCTGATCGCGCTCGCCGACAGCGGCATCAAGGCGCTGATCCTGAAGCAGAAGGAAGCATTGGGGATTCAAGGTGTCTGACGTCAATGGTCTTGGCCGTGTCGTGCTCGCATCGAACAATGCGGGCAAGCTGCGCGAATTCGCGTCGCTGCTCGACGCGGCGGGCATCGAACTGATCGCGCAAGGCGAGCTCGGCGTGCCCGAGGCGCCCGAGCCGCACGTGACCTTCGTGGAGAACGCGCTCGCGAAGGCGCGGCATGCCGCGTCGCTGACCGGCCTGCCCGCGCTCGCCGACGATTCGGGCCTTTGCGTGCGCGCGCTGAACGGCGCGCCGGGCGTGTATTCGGCCCGCTATGCGTCGATGAACGGCGGCGCGAAGAGCGATGACGCGAACAACGCCCGTCTCGTCGCCGATCTCGCCGCCCAGACCGATCGCCGCGCGTACTACTTCTGCGTGCTCGTGCTCGTGCGTCACGCCGATGACCCGGAGCCACTCATCGCGCAAGGCCGCTGGCACGGCGAAGTGATCGATGCGCCGCGCGGCGCGAACGGCTTCGGCTATGACCCGTACTTCTTGCTGCCGACGCTCAACGCGACCGCGGCCGAGCTCGATCCCGCGCGCAAGAACGCGCTGAGCCATCGGGCGCTCGCGCTGCGCGAGTTGTTGCAACGACTGAAGGAACTCGCGTGAGCGCCGGGCCGAAGACGATCAACGTCGTGCAGGCTTTCACGTCGCCGGGAAGCATCCGGCTGACGTCGCTGCCGCCGCTCTCGCTGTACGTGCATTTCCCGTGGTGCGTGCGCAAGTGTCCGTATTGCGACTTCAACTCGCACGAATGGAAGGACGACGCGTTCCCCGAGGAACGTTATCTCGATGCCCTGCGCGCCGATCTCGAGCGCGCGTTGCCGCTCGTGTGGGGACGGCAGGTGCATACGATCTTCATCGGCGGCGGCACGCCGTCTCTGTTGTCGGCGAAAGGGCTGGACCGGCTGCTTTCCGATGCACGCGCGCTGCTGCCGGTCGATGCCGACGCCGAGATCACGCTCGAAGCCAACCCCGGCACGTTCGAGGCCGCGAAATTCGCGTCGTTCCGCGCGAGCGGCGTGAATCGATTGTCGATCGGCATTCAGAGCTTCAACGAAGCGCATCTGAAGGCGCTCGGCCGCATCCACGACGCGACACAGGCGAAGAAGGCGGTGGAAATCGCCGCGAGGCACTTCGACAACTTCAATCTCGATCTGATGTTCGCGCTGCCGCAGCAATCGCTCGACGAGTGCAGGCACGATATCGAGACGGCCATTGCTTTCGCGCCGCCGCATCTGTCGCTGTACCACCTGACGATGGAGCCGAACACGCTCTTCGCCAAATACCCGCCAGCGCTGCCAGACGACGACGCTTCCGCCGACATGCAGGAGTGGATTCACGAGCGCACGCGCGAGGCCGGTTACGCGCGCTATGAAGTCTCGGCGTATGCGAAGCCGCATCGTCAGAGCCGGCACAACCTGAACTACTGGCGCTTCGGCGATTACCTCGGCATCGGCGCGGGCGCGCATACGAAGCTGTCGTTTCCGTCGAAGATCCTGCGCCAGGCGCGCTTCAAGCATCCCGCGAGCTACATGGACCACGCGCTCTCGCCCACCGAAACCGCGATTCAGGAAGAACGCGAAGTCGGCCCGCGCGATCTGCCATTCGAGTTCATGCTGAACACGCTGCGGCTCGTCGAAGGCTTTCCGGTGCATTCGTTCATCGAGCGCACGGGTCTGGCGCTGTCCGCGATCGAGCCCGCGCTCGTCGAAGCGGAGAAGCGCGGGCTCATCGCGCGCGATATCGAACGCATCGCGCCGACCGAGCTCGGCCAGCGCTTTCTCAACGATTTACAGGAGTTGTTCTTGAAGGATCCGCAGAATTGAGCGCGCCCACGATGGTGCCGGGCCCGGTAATGCGGCATCGCCCGTTTGCGCTCTTCTGGACCGCGCGGGTGATGTCTTCTGTGGCGTTTCAGATGATGTCGGTCGCGATCGGGTGGCAGGTCTATTCGATCACGCACAGCGCCTACGCGCTCGGTCTGGTCGGGCTCGCGCAATTTCTGCCGATGTTCGTGCTCACGCTGGTCGTCGGGCACGTCGCGGATCGTTACGACAGGCGCGTGATCGCGTATGTGTGCCAGTCGATCGAGGGCGTCGCCGCGCTCGTGCTTTGTCTGGGCGCATGGCACGGCTGGCACGACGTTGCGCCGATCTACGCGATTGCGGCGATCACCGGCGCCGCGCGCGCGTTCGAATCGCCGTCGATGGCCGCGCTCCTGCCGAATCTCGTCGCGCGCAATCAGTTGCAGCATGCGAGCGCGTGGTCGACGTCCGCGAACCAGACCGCGCAAATCCTCGGCCCCGCGATGGGCGGCGTGCTCTACGGGCTCGGCGCGCTCACAGTGTACGGCGCGGTGACCTTCGCGTTTCTCGTCGCGGCGTGCGCGGTGGCCGCGATCAGGATCGACGAAGCCGTGCGCATGCGCGCGCCGCTGTCGTTCGAAGCGCTCTTTTCGGGAATCGGTTTCATCCGCAGCAAGCCGGTGATTCTCGGCGCGCTGTCGCTCGATCTCTTCGCCGTGCTGCTCGGCGGCGCGACCGCGCTCTTGCCGGTGTATGCACACGACATCCTGCGCACCGGGCCGTGGGGACTAGGGATTCTACGCGCGGCGCCCGCGGCCGGCGCGCTCGCCGGATCGATCTGGCTCGCGCATTTTCCGTTGCGGCAGCGCGCGGGCCATGCGCTTTTCGGCGGCGTGATCGCGTTCGGGATCGCGACGATCGTGTTTGGGCTGTCGCGCAATATCTACGTGTCGCTCGTCGCGCTCGCGGCGCTGGGGGCGTCCGATGTCATCAGCGTGGTCGTGCGCATGTCGCTCGTGCAGTTGCAGACGCCCGATGAAATGCGCGGCCGCGTCGGCGCGATCAATTCGCTGTTCATCGGCACGTCGAATCAGCTCGGCGAATTCGAATCCGGCATGACGGCGGGACTCTTCGGCGCCGTGCCCGCAGTGCTGATCGGGGGGATCGGCACGATCGTCGTCGCGCTTTTGTGGATGCGCCTGTTCCCCGCGCTCAAGGCGACGAAATCGCTCGAAGGCTGAACGCTCCTCCGCGACGATGACTTGCGCTACAATACGCGCCTTGCTGGAGGTGTGGCCGAGCGGTTTAAGGCACCGGTCTTGAAAACCGGCGAAGGAGCGATCCTTCCGTGAGTTCGAATCTCACCGCCTCCGCCAGATCAGCATGAAGCCTCGTAAGTTGAAAAGCTTACGGGGCTTTACTATTTCTGGCTCATCATCCAGCCCAACAGCCTACTTCAACAGCGGTAGTTCAGCAGTGCTTGCCGGAACGGGGCGGAAGTCCTTGCCTTCGGTCGCGCAATGTCGACTCTGGAGGCGCGATGTAACTGTACGCGCACAAAGAGATCAACTCGCCGTGGAGTCTTGTCGATCCGCTGTCCCGTTCGCACTGGCTCTGCCGCTGGGCGCTGGGTCCTTGGCCGAAGTCGTCGAATGGGTCCAGCGGGCAGATCGGCGCGAGCCGTGAACACGCGCTGGATGGGAAGCGCAATGTCCGCCGCTGAACTTCGCACCCCGTCGATGCCGACGCCATCGATGCCGCCCGCCCCGAGTTTCGGGCGCGCTGGCGCCACGCCCACATGTCTTTCACGTAGCGCCCGCTATTCAAGTTCCCGAACCAAAAGCGAGTCGAATTCGACTGCAAATGCAAATCCGGCTGTCGGATGCAGATGCCATTTTCAGCCCATAATTCAAATGCTTCGCGCCACCGCGTTTACTACCGCTACTTGCTTCGCCATCCTCACCACGGCCCAAAAATTTCAGACATTACGCCTATCCGATACATCCGAACCCACGTATCTTCGGCCTGCCTCCTTTCCGAGTCTCCCCCATTCTCGATCGAAGGAGTGCTTAAATGGGTAAGGTTGGACTTGGGCCTCGCAACACGCGAGGCCATTTTTTCGCCCTTCGTCGTTACGCGAAGACAATCCCCCGCAAAAAATCGATGTGAACAAGCCAGCCGTATTGCCATCTAACGGCCTCATCGATAACAAAGCGGAGAATCGCCCATGAAGCCAGGCCGCATCATGCCCATCCTCTTCGGCTGCGTCGCCGCCGTAAGCCTGTCGGCGCATGCACAGCCTCAGCCGAACGCGCAATGGCGCGCAACCGAAGCAACGCTCTTCGACCTGATTCAGAACGGATACGGAATCGTTGCAGTGACGAGCGTGGCCGCGCGCAGTTCCGGCCTTCCCGAAGACACCTACGTGCTTCAGAAAACCAACAGCCTCTATCGCTGCGTCGAAACGCGCGCGGCCGAAACCGGCACGGTCCGGTCGACCGCGCCGATACGCTGTGCCGAACTCGTCAAACCCTACGTGGAGTGATGTCGGCTAATTGTCGTCGGATCTGACGGGCGGCCGGACGTGCGGAACCGGCTCCGCCTTGGCCGCGTCCGGCTTGCGCTCCACGCGTTTCGATTCGCTCTTCGAATGCGCGGAGGAAGCCGGCTGCTGCTGCCGCGCGGGCGCGACCGCTGGTGCAGAGTGAGTTTTGCGTGACATGACATTCTCCCGAAACCGGGGACATCCCCTTTCTACGTTAGCACCGCCTAGCGAACGCCGCAGCCGCCGTGCGCGGCTCAGCCCACCGGCGCCTCGCCCTCGCCCGATTGCTTGCCGGGCCTGTCGTTCGGGCCCTGCTTACGGTTTTCGTCGTCCCGCTCGGGCAGTTTGCTCTTTTCATTGTCGCTATGTTCGGCGGTCTTTCCATCTTCCGGACGATTCGTCTCGCTGTTCATGGCTCCCTCCTCGAAAGCATTCACATGAAAGCATCGGCAGCAAAACCCGCGCCCGAACGCGCGCCAGCGCACGCATATTTTCCGCTCCCGGCCCGTACAGCGGCTACCATTTAAGTAACGCCAACTTCGCCCTTTCTCGCGATGTACGCGCCGCGTTCCTGTTGTGCTGTCCTTGCGCTCATCGGCGCGTTCGTGATGAGCGCTTGCACGATCACGCCGCCGCCGAGCGTCGTGGCCGCGCGCGCGCCAGTTCCGCCCGTCTCCGGCGAGTCGCTCGACACGTACAAGGCCCGCATCGCGCAACGCATCTTCGAGCGCAATCCGTCGCTCGTGCTCAAGGGCACGCCGCAAGCGATGCTGCGCTCCTTCGTGCTCGTATCGTTCACGGTGGACCGGGGCGGGCGGCTCGTCGATTCGTCCGTGTATCGCACCAATGGCGATGACGAAGCCGAAGCCACCGCGCTCGCCTCGCTGCGCCGCGCATCGCCGCTGCCCGCGCCGCCCGCGCGTCTGCTGAACGGCAAAGGTCAACTCGAGCTTTTCGAAGGCTGGATGTTCAACGACAACGGCCAATTCCAGTTGCAAACCTCGCATTCACCGCAGGCCACGACCATCGACTGATTGGCGCTCCGCCCGCACGCTCGTTATAATTTTTTCCACCCCTGCCGGACCCGCTTCCGGCGCGGCCTTCGCCTCGCGCCCATCCCGCGCGTTGCGCGAAGCGCCTTTGCGCGCAGCCCGACTGCGCCGCGACACCGCGCGCTACTCGCGCGCCGTCGAACCCTGGCTGCCCTGCCAATGCATCGCAATCCATACAGAAAGCTGACGTGCGCCGAGCGAGGACATCGCTCGTCATTCCGATCGCTCTTGCCCGGCGATGCGCGCGACAATGCTTCGCACCAAGGCAACACGACAACGGAGACGACATGTCCTCACCCTCGCTTTCCGCCGCAAAGCCCGGCGACGGATCCCAAAGCGCTTCTCGCGTGATTTTCGCGAGCTTCATCGGCACCGCGATCGAGTTCTACGATTTCTACGTCTATGCGACGGCCGCCGCGCTCGTGATCGGACCAGTGTTCTTTCCGCACGACTCGCCCGCCGCGCAGGCCCTCTCGGCGTTCGTCACCTTCGGCATCGCGTTCTTCGCGCGGCCGATCGGCTCGTTCCTGTTCGGTCACTTCGGCGATCGCATCGGCCGCAAATCGACGCTCGTCGCGTCGCTGCTCGTGATGGGCCTCTCGACGACGCTCATCGGCTTCGTGCCCGGCTACGATTCGATCGGCAGCGCAGCGCCGATCCTCCTGTGCATCCTGCGCTTCGGACAGGGCATCGGACTCGGCGGCGAATGGGGCGGCGCCGCGCTGCTCGCGACGGAATACGCGCCGAAAGGCAAGCGCGGTCTTTTCGGCATGTTTCCGCAGCTCGGACCGTCGATCGGCTTTCTCGCGTCGAACGGCCTCTTTTTCGGACTCGCGCTCTCGCTCTCCGACGAGCAGTTCCGAAGCTGGGGCTGGCGCGTGCCGTTCATCGTCAGCGCGGTACTGGTCGCGCTCGGCCTCTACGTGCGCCTGAAGATCGCGGAAACGCCGGCGTTTCGCGCGGCGGTCGAGCGCGACGAGCGCGTGAAGGTGCCGGTCGCGACCTTGCTCGGCAACCATCTCGCGCCGACACTGCTGGGCGCGTTCGCGATGGTCGTCTGCTACACGCTCTTCTATATTTCGACGGTGTTTTCGCTGTCCTACGGCGTCGCCAAGCTGCACTTCGCGCGCGAGACGTTCCTCGGCCTGCTCTGCTTCGCCGTGCTCTTCATGGCGATCGCCACGCCGATTTCCGCCATCGCGAGCGACCGTTTCGGGCGCAAGCCGGTGCTGATCGTCGGCTGTCTGCTGGCGATTCTCTCCGGCTTCGCGATGGCTCCGCTCCTCGGCAGCGGCGACACGATGCAGGTCGCGCTGTTCCTCACGATCGAGCTGTTCCTGATGGGCGTCACGTTCGCACCGATGGGCGCGCTGTTGCCCGAGCTTTTCCCGACCAACGTGCGCTACACGGGCGCGGGCGTCGCGTACAACCTGGGCGGCATTCTGGGCGCATCGGTGGCGCCGTATATCGCTCAACTGCTCGCCAATCGCGGCGGGCTGGCGTGGGTAGGCGGCTATGTGTCGGCGGCGGCGGCGGTGAGTCTGATCGCCGTGCTGTGCATGCGGGAGACGCGCAACATCACGCTGGAGTGAGGAGAAGCAGAACCGGCGCGCTCAGCGATCGCGCCGGCTGGTCGCGTGCGCGGGCACAGGCCTGCGCTCGATCACGGAAAGGCGCGGCGCGGGCCGCCCGACGCCCTTCGCGCGCGCCGCTTTCGCCGCCTTGCGATCGGCCCAGAAGCGCGCGAGCGCGAGCAGGCTGACGATAGCGATGCCATCGGCGATCAGCCCGAGAATCCAGTGCGACGGATAGCGCCCGAGCCCGAGCACGCCCATCGCGCGCAATGCCGAATCGAGCATGAGCGAGACGCACGTGCCCGCGATGAAGCACACGAGCCCCTGTTGTCCGATCGTCACGATGCCCGGCAGCTTGCGTGCGAGCTTCGCGACCCATCCCGCGTAGACGCCACGCGCGACAATCCACGCAATGACCGCGAAGCTCACGATGCGCAGCGTCGCGAGGTTCTGCTTCATGTATCCCGGCGGCGCCTGCGTTTCGAGGAAAAGCTTGAAGAACGCGAAGGTCAGCGCGACGGCGATCGCCCCGGCGGTCAGCCAGCGTGCGATCCGGCCAGCGTGAAATGCGTCACTGACCGGCTGCACGCGCGCGAGCACACCGGTCATGAACATCAACTGCCAGGCGAACGGATTGAACGACCACGCTTCGGCGTATGTGCCGGGGAGAAAACGCAGCAGCGGCGCGGCCGCGAGCCACACGAGGAGGCTGCCGAATATCGCGATGACAGGCTTCTTTTGCGCAAGCGGCACGATCACCGGTACGCCGAGCGCGAACACCGAATACATCGGCAGCACCGCGGAAAGATACGGCTGCTGACGCAATAGCGCGATATCGACGGCAAGGCCGAATGGCCGCACGAGGAAATTCGGCCACTCGGTGTACTGGACCATCGGCGTGTCGACCTTCAGCGCCATCAGGAGCGCGCCGCCGATCAGCATCAGGAGCGCGGTGAACAGATACGCGCGATAGATTTCCCAACTGCGTTTGAAAAAGCGTCGGCGGGCAGCTGAATCGCTACGGCGAGTCGCAAGCGCCGTATAAGCCGCCGCCGACGCATAACCTCCGAGAAATACGAATACCTCCGCGGAATCGCAGAAGGCATATTGATGCAGCGTAAAGCGGGACAGCACACTTCCCGTTATATGGTCGACCGCGATAATGAGCAGCACGATTCCCCGAAAGAAATCGACTTCGAGAGAACGTGTCGTCGGGGAAGTCATCTGGCGAATGCTCCACGAACCTGCGGTTTCGGCGCGCAGCCGGCTGGCGGGCGCACATAGGGGGTTTGTACCTAGTCCGAAAAGAAAATTCCCCTAATCAACGAGTATTTAAATTAACACTCGATGGCAGTCGGCAAGCTGGCGGCAAAATGACTTTTTTGTCCGCTTTCCAGTAAATAAGCCGCTGCCTATACTCGAAACAGGTTCGACAAAAACAAGTCGCGGAAACGTGTGCCGCGCAAAAGCCGGGAGGCCACATATGCGATTTCATCTGGAGAGTTCTCATCTCGTCGCGATAATCGCGATCGCGCTCATCACGGCCTTGCTGCTCGCAGTGAAATTCCGTCCCGCGACGTGGCGGGGCGTCCTGTTCGAAGCGGTTATCGCGAACGTCGGCGCGGTCCTGGCGGTGCTCGCCTTCGAAGTGCTCACCGCGTGACGGGCCCGCGCGGCATCCCACACCGGACCTACAAAAAAATTTCGAATCGGTTGAACTTTCCCCCCCGCGCGCACTCTGAGCACGTAATGCTGTTCGTGCGGCCCGCTGGTCAGGCCCAACGCACGGCTCTCTTCTCCTCTCCGCTCCTGCTTATGGCGGGAGCGTTTCTTGGGCGCCCGGCGAAAGCCTCGCGCCTGTTCTTTTTTCCGGCTCCCGCAACGCGCTTCGCATCCGGCGCTTTGCCCACGACCCTCGCATGATCCGGGCGCTGCGTTCCCTCTCGATCGTCACGGCGCGGCGCACGCGCGGCCTGTGGCGCCGCTACGGCGTGTTCTGGCTCGGTGCGGTCCTGGTGGGACTCGTCGCCGTCTATTACGCCCGGCTGATCGACTGGGGCTTCAGCCTCTTTTCCGGCTGGCGCGGCGCGCACGCGTGGCTGCCGCTCGTCATCACGCCGGCCGCCGCCGCGCTCTGCGTCTTCATCACGCGAAGTTTCTTCCGCGGCTCCGAGGGCAGCGGCATTCCTCAGGTCATCGCCGTGCTCAACGGCCCGACGTCGGCGGCGGGCGGCCGGTTGCTCACGTTGCGGATACTCGTCGCGAAGATCGCCGTGTCGTTCGTCGCGATACTCGGCGGGCTCACCATCGGCCGCGAAGGTCCGACCGTGCAGGTCGGCGCCGCGCTGATGTTCAACATGCGACGCTTCTATCCGCGCTCCAATTCGCTGATCGAAAGACAGCTCGTGCTCGCGGGAGCGGCGGCCGGGTTATCGGCGGCGTTCAACACGCCGCTTGCCGGCATCGTCTTCGCGACCGAGGAGCTCACGCGCAGTTTCGAGGCGCGCACGAGCGGCGTGCTCATCACGGGCATCATCATCGCGGGCATCGTCGCGCTCGGACTGAGCGGCAACTACACGTACTTCGGCACGATCCAGGCCGGCGCGCTGTTTCCGAAGTTCTTCGTGGCGGCCCTCGTCGTGACGGGCGTCGTCACCGGTATCGCGGGCGGCGTGTTCTGCTGGCTGCTGCTCAACACGAGCAAATGGATTCCCGCATCGCTAAGACACCTCCACGCGTCGCGGCCGGTCGTGTTCGCCGCGCTGTGCGGCTTCATCATCGCGATCGTCGGATTGCTGGCCGGCGGCACGACCTTCGGCAGCGGCTACGCCGAAGCGCGCGGCCTGCTAGAGGGACGCGAGCATCTGTCGATGCTCTATCCGCTCCTGAAGATGATCTCGATGATCGGCTCGTATCTGCCCGGCATTCCGGGTGGCATCTTCGCGCCTTCGCTGTCGATCGGCGCGGGCTTCGGCAACGTGCTGCACATGTTCTTCCCGGCGATGTCCTTGCCGATGCTGATCGCGCTCGCGATGGTCGGCTATCTCGCGGCCGTCACGCAGTCGCCGATCACGGCCTTCGTCATCGTGATGGAGATGATCGACGGCCACGCGCTCGTGATCTCGCTGATGGCGACGGCGCTGATATCGAGCCGTGTGTCGCACCTCTTCGCGCCGCCGCTTTACGAAGCGTTGTCGGAGCGGTACATGGCGCCGCTGGAAAAACCGGCGCCGTCGCCCGAGTTGCCCGACGAGACCAAAGCGCCGGGGAAGTGAACCGCTAGTACACGTAGACGTGCGCCGGCCGGTACGCATACGGATGCGGCGGCACGACGATGCAGCCCGCGAGGGCATCGGCGAGCACGACGGCCATGAGGAGAAGAAGAAGCCGCTTCATCGCATTCACTCCTCATGCCCAGTGCGCCGGCACCCAGCGATACTGGGCGCCGTGTCCGACCCACTCGCCCGGCACCCGATGGTGACCGACGCGCTCCGCTTCCCAATGGCCGGCCGCCCACACATAGCGGCCATGCTCCCAGTTCCAGTGACCCTGATCCCAGACATAGCCCGCGCGTGCCGGCGGGACCGGCTCATGACGCGGTGCGGGCGGCGCGCCCGGCGCGACGATCACGACTTCGGCGGCGGATGCGGCCGTGACGGCGATCGCGCCGGCAACGACGAGCGCGGTCTGAGCGAGCAGCGAACGCAGGGATGTGTTCATGGTGGACCTCTTCCTTTGTCGAGACGTTGAACGCGCCGCGGGGCGCGGACCGATGAAACCGGCGACAGTGCCGCCGATACGCATTCAATGCGCGAGGCCATCAAAAGGAGGACATGTGCCGTGTTACCAGGACACCCGATCTGCAACCGAATATTGATGAAAGGCGGGCGCACGCCGAAGAAATCGCGCGCGCAAACGATAGCGCGCCAAAACAAAAGCCAGGATCGAACGATCCTGGCTTCGCATTTTTCCGGCGGCACGCACGCCCGAACCGGGCGCGATGCCGCGCGCGCAGGGCGAGTCGTTACGCCTGCGGAATCTCGATCTTCACTTCCAGCACTTCGAGGTCGTCCTGACGTTCGAGGCTCACTCGAATATCGTCATCGGAAATTTTCACGTACTTCGAAATCACGGCAACGAGTTCTCGTTGCAACGCCGGCAGATAATCGGCGGCGGCTCTGCCACCCGCGCGCTCATGCGCAATGATCAACTGCAAGCGTTCCTTCGCGACCGTAGCGGACTTTTTCTTCTCGCCCAGCAAAAACGAAAGAATCGACATTGCGTCCCCTTACTTGGTGCCGAAGATGCGTTGCAGCAGACCAGGCTTCTGATAATCGGTGAAGCGCAGCGCCTTTTGCTCCCCGAGGAAGCGCGACACCACGTCCTTATACGATTCGGCCACATCCGTGCCGTCCAGATGCACTGCCGGCAAGCCCTGGTTCGATGCATGCAGCACCGCTTCCGATTCCGGAATCACGCCGATCAAATCGATGCGCAGAATCTCCTGGATGTCGGAGAGCGACAGCATTTCGCCCTCGCTCACGCGCTTCGGGTTGTAGCGAGTGATGAGCAGATGCTCCTTGACCGGATCCTTGCCTTCGATCGCGCGCTTGGTCTTCGACGACAAAATGCCGAGAATGCGGTCCGAGTCGCGCACCGAGGACACTTCCGGATTCGTCACGATGAGGGCTTCGTCGGCGAAATGCATTGCCATCAGCGCGCCGGACTCGATGCCCGCCGGCGAATCGCAGACGATGTACTCGAAGTCCATCTTGATCAGTTCGTTGATGACCTTCTCCACGCCTTCGAGCGTGAGCGCGTCTTTATCGCGCGTCTGCGACGCCGGCAGGATGTAGAGGTTCTCGCACTTCTTGTCCTTGATGAGCGCCTGATGCAGGTTCGCTTCGCCCTGAATGACGTTGATCAGGTCGTACACCACGCGGCGTTCGCAACCCATGATGAGGTCGAGGTTGCGCAGACCGACGTCGAAGTCGATCACGGCCGTCTTGTGGCCGCGCAATGCGAGCGCCGATGCGAAGCTCGCGCTGGTGGTCGTCTTGCCGACGCCGCCCTTCCCCGAAGTCACCACAATGATTTTTGCCATACAAGTACCTTGTGTTCGTCAAATAGGTCCGCTCGCGTTGCCTTTGAGCGCGCGCCAGGGGCATCGGGCGCGCCAGTCGATCCGACTCGTCAGGTCAGCCGCAGCGGTTCGATCATGAGTTTTTCTTCGTTCAGCCAGATCTGCACCGGCTTGCTGAGCACGTCGGCCGGCAGCGGGTTCTCGGTCGTCCGATAGATACCCGCGATGGAGATGAGTTCCGGCTCGAGACAGGTGCAGAAGATGCGCGCGTCGAGATTGCCGTGCACGCCCGCGAGCGCGCGGCCCCGCAACGGCGCATAGATATGGATATTGCCTTCCGCGATCACCTCGGCCCCGTACGACACGAGCCCGAGCACGATGAGATCGCCCTTCGCGTAGACCTGCTGCCCCGAACGCAACGGACGATCGACGATGGTCGCCGGCGCGGGCAGCGCGGGCGGCGGCGGCGTGTTCGCGACCGCGGCTTCGATCACGGCGGCGGCTTCGGTGTTGGGCTTCGCTTCGTCGACGGAAGGCTTCGGCGCGCCGCGCCGGTCGCGCGCTTCGAGAATCGGCAGGCCGCCCGCGTTCGCCCATTGAATCGCCCACGTCTGCGCGGGCAGCGCGACGACGCCGATCGGGCGCATGCGCACGCTCTTCAGCAAGGTCTCGAGTTCCGCGAGCGACACGCGCTCGCCCTCGCCTTGCTTCGCGGATTCAGCGAGACGGCGCACGTCGATGGCGACGACATCGCCCGCGAAGAATTCGGGAGTCGCTTCGAAGCGCCGCGTGAGTTCGGCGCGGAGGGCATCGAGGTCGGGAGTCTTGACGACGAAGAGAAGCGTGTCGACGGAGCCGCTGCGCAGTTCGAAGAAGGGCGTTTTGTTGAGCGACATAGGAACGGCCAAAAATTTTGCGTATTTTACAGGCGTTGCCGCACACGGCCATAATTTTTAGGACCGATTTCCGCTATCGAAAGCGAGAAACGCGTGCCGCGAACGCGCGCGCGAACATGCGAAGAGCGCCGGCGAAACGGGTGCCGATGCGTGTCAGGCGTCCTCGTCGGGGTGCATGTGACGCACGAAGAGCGACTCGGCTTCTTCCTCATGAGACGGCATCGCGCGACGATCGCCGGTGGGACCGAAACCGAGGCGCTCGTAGAAGCGCACCGCGGTGCGGTTTTCCTCGGATATCCACGCATGCACCTCGGCGACGCCCTGGCGGGCGAGCCATTGCGACGCGACGTTCACGAGCAGTTCGCCGCCGCGCAAATGCCGCACGGCTGGCGCGACCCACAGCGCGCTCACGAAGGCGCGCTCACTCGGCGACTCTTCGATATACGCGTGCACGAGACCGCAGGGATGACCTTCGGTGTAGAGCAGGAACGTCGCGAGACGGGGCGAACTCGCATGCAGCGCCGCGGTGTCGTCGAAGGATGACGGGTCGACGAGCAACGCATCCTCCAGCGTTTCGCCGAATGCATACGGGGCTTCTCGCAGCGATGCCGTGCGAAGCTCGCGCAAAACCGAACCTTGTTGTGCGGCGACGCGGCTGACGGTCAATGAGGGACTCATGCGGACGCTCATGCAGACTATTTCTCTCTGGCTTTCAGGCTTGCGCGCGCGGCACTGTCGGCCGTTCCGGCGCTCGGGCCACTGGCATAGCTTCAACCGAACGGGCGAACCCGTCAATTCCTAAATCCGGGAAAGTGCTTTACAACGCACACGGCAGGTACGACACGCGCTCATGGCGCTGCATAGCTTCCCGTGCCGTCCGGCCACGATGTCAGCAGTTCGAAGCCGTCGTCGGTCACGGCGACCATGTGCTCCCATTGCGCGGACAGCGAGCGGTCCTTCGTCGTCACCGTCCAGCCGTCGCGCGACTGCTGCGTGGCGGCGCGTCCGGCGTTGATCATCGGCTCGATCGTGAAGACGAGGCCCGGCTTCAGGCGCAGGCCCGCGCCGCGCTGACCGTAGTGCAGGACTTGCGGGTCTTCGTGATACACGCGGCCGATGCCGTGACCGCAGTACTCGCGCACCACCGAAAAGCCTTCGCGATGCGCGACGCTCTGAATCGCCGCGCCGACATCGCCGAGCGTCGCGCCCGGGCGCACTTCGCGCATGCCGGCGACCATCGCTTCGTAGGTCGTCTCGGTGAGGCGGCGCGCCTCCTGGCTCGGCGTGCCGGCGTAGTACATGCGGCTCGTGTCGCCGTAGTAGCCGTCCTTGATGATCGCGACATCGATGTTGATGATGTCGCCGTCCTTCAATTCCTTCGGGCCGGGAATGCCGTGGCATACGACATGATTCACCGATGTGCAGATCGTCTTCGGAAAGCCCATGTAACCGACGTTCGCGGGAATGGCCTTCAGTTCGTCGACGATGAATCGATTGCAGATGGCGTCGAGATCGTCGGTGGTGACGCCCGGGCGGACGTGTTCGGCGATCATCGCGAGGACTTCGGCGGCCATGCGGCCGGAGATGCGCAACTTTTCGATGTCGGCGGGTGTCTTGAGCGTGATGGCCATTGAGCAATGCGAATGGGTTCGTGCCGCCTCGCGCGCGCGTTTGCGCCGGTGTTCGAGAGGGGCGGCGCGCGAGGACAATGGGGCCGATGATAGCACTCCCGCGCCGGGTCGCCGCTTGGAAAGGCGCATGGGCACTGCATTTCGAGGCTTCGCGCACGTTGTTTTCGCACGCCGCGAGCGCGCCGTTCGCCCTTGTGATGCACACGCGTTTGTGTTTTAGTGACCCGTTTTCGAACTTGCCGAAGCACTATGAAACTACATCGATTTGCCCTGATTTGCGCCGTGCTGTCGGGCCTCGCCGCCTGCAGTTCGACGAGCGGTCCGGAGCTGCGTGCGTCGAAGCCCGTGATTCATGTTTCGTCGGCGCGGCCCGCATCGGATATATCGAGTTGTCTGCAACGCATGATTCCGTCGGCGCAGACGAGACGCGACCAGGGATCGACGGAGTTGCTGGTCGGGTCCAATGCGTGGCTCGTGACGCTCACACCTTCGGCGTATGGCTCGATCGTGAAGGTCCAACAGTCTTCGAGCGACGATGGCGGCGTGCCGGAACCGGAATTGCGCTTCGATATCGCGAGGTGCACGACCTGAGGGATGGCTCCGCTTCGACCAGGCGGAGCGCTAACGCAAAGTCCAAAATGGAGCTCAAAAGCAAAACCCCGCAAGTCTCACGACTTGCGGGGTTTTCAGTATCTTGGCGGAGAGGGTGGGATTCGAACCCACGGTACGGGAAAACCGTACGCCTGATTTCGAGTCAGGTACATTCGACCACTCTGCCACCTCTCCGGCTACCAACCGCGCTTCGCTTTCGCTCCACTTCGATCAGCCTTCACTGAGCGGGTCGTTGCTCAACGAAGAACGAAAGTATATCGAACCCTTCCGTTCTTTCCAAGCCCCTTTCTGAAAATAAACGTCACGCCGATGCGGAAACTTCGATTTTTTCGGCACCGCGCATGTACGGACGCAGCACCGCCGGAATCGTCACCGATCCGTCCGCGTTCTGGAAGTTCTCCAGCACCGCGACGAGCGTGCGGCCAACCGCCAGCCCCGAGCCATTCAACGTATGCACGAACTCCGGCTTGCCCTGCGCGTTGCGGAAGCGCGCCTGCATGCGACGCGCCTGGAACGCCTCGGTATTCGAGCAGCTCGAAATCTCGCGATACGTGTTCTGCGCCGGCAGCCACACTTCCAGATCGAACGTCTTCGCCGCGGAGAATCCCATGTCGCCCGTGCACAGCGTGATCACGCGATACGGCAGTTCCAGCTTCTGCAGAATCGTCTCCGCCTGCCCGACCATCTCGTCGAGCGCGGCGTACGAATGTTCCGGCGCCACGACCTGGACCATCTCGACCTTGTCGAACTGATGCTGGCGAATCAGGCCGCGCGTATCGCGTCCATACGAGCCCGCTTCGGAACGGAAGCACGGCGAATGCGCGGTCAGCTTCACCGGCAGCGCATCGGCTTCGAGGATGCTGTCGCGCACCGTGTTGGTGAGCGAGATCTCCGACGTCGAAATGAGATATTGCGTGACCGTGTTTTCGTCGCCGCCCTTCTCGACACGGAACATGTCGTCGGCAAACTTGGGCAACTGGCCCGTGCCATAGAGAATCTCCGGATTCACGATGTACGGCGTGTACGCCTCCGTGTAGCCGTGCTGCTCGGTGTGCGTGTCGATCATGAACTGCGCGAGCGCGCGATGCAGCCGCGCGATCGGCCCGCGCAGCAGCGTGAAGCGCGCGCCCGAGAGCTTCGCGCCGGTTTCGAAATCGAGGCCGAGCGGCGCGCCGACATCGACGTGATCCTTGATCTCGAAGTCGAACGAACGCGGCGCGCCCCAGCGCCGCACTTCGACGTTCTGCGTCTCGTCGTTGCCGACCGGCACGCTCTCGTGCGGCAGGTTCGGCACGGTCAGCATCAGGTCCGACAGACGCTTCTGGACATCGTCCAGCTTCGCCGCCGATTCCTTCATCGTGTCGCCGATGCCGCCCACTTCCGCCATCACCGCCGACGTGTCCTCGCCGCGGCCTTTCATCGCGCCGATCTGCTTCGACAGGCTGTTGCGGCGCGCCTGCAGCTCTTCGGTGCGAGTCTGAATGTCGCGGCGCTCGGCTTCGAGCGCGGCGAACGCCGTGACGTCGAGCGTGTAGCCTCGATCGGCGAGACGCTTCGCGACGCCGTCCAGGTCTTTGCGGAGGGTTTGGATGTCGAGCATGGCGGGGGCTGCTTTATCAAGTAATCGGAAACGCCGATTTTAGCGCAGGGGCATCGCGCGCCGGGCGGGATCGGCAATGCGCGTGGCGAAACGCCGTTTGTCCGGGCGCGAAACGAACGGCGTGGATTTCATCGTTTCTTGTCGTCGCGATGCTCGCGCCGCCAGGCTTCGTCGAGCTCGGCAAGCCGCGCGAGCTTCTCGCCGATCTTGCCTTCGAGCCCGCGCGGCGTCGGCTGATACCAGTACGGATCGCGCATGCCGTCGGGCAGATAGGTTTCGCCAGCCGCATACGCGTCGGGCTCGTCGTGCGCGTAGCGGTACTCGTGGCCGTAGCCCAGCTCCTTCATCAGTTTGGTCGGCGCGTTGCGCAGATGGACCGGCACGCCGCGCGACTGATCCTTGCCGACGAAGCGCCGCGCCTCGTTGTACGCGTTGTATCCGGCATTCGATTTCGGTGCGACGGCCAGATAGATGAGCGCCTGCGCGAGCGCCAGTTCGCCTTCCGGCGAGCCGAGCCGCTCGTAGGTTTCGGCTGCGTCGAGCGCGATGCGCGCGCCGCGAGGATCGGCCAGCCCGATATCCTCCCACGCCATGCGCACGATGCGCCGCGCCATGTAGCGCGGGTCCGCGCCGCCGTCGAGCATGCGGCAGAACCAGTAGAGCGCCGCGTCCGGATTGCTCCCGCGCACCGATTTGTGAAGCGCGCTGATCTGGTCGTAGAACGCGTCGCCGCCCTTGTCGAAGCGGCGCAGATTCTCCGCGAGCGCACTGCCGAGCAGCGTGCCGTCGACTTCGGTCTGCTTTTGCTGCGCCGCCGCGCGCGCGACGATCTCCAGATTGTTGAGCAGCTTGCGGCCGTCGCCGTCGGCGGAGCCGATCAGCGCGTCGCGGGCTTCGTCGGTGAAGGTGAGGCCGCCGAGTTCCTTCGTCGCGCGTTCGAGCAGTTCCTTCAGCTCGCCGGCGTCGAGACTCTTCAGCACGTACACCGCCGCGCGCGACAGCAATGCGCTGTTCACCTCGAAGGACGGATTCTCCGTCGTCGCGCCGACGAACACGAACAAGCCCGATTCGACGTGCGGCAAGAACGCATCCTGCTGGCTCTTGTTGAAGCGATGCACCTCGTCGACGAATACGAGCGTCTGATGCCCGTTCGCGCGATGGATCTGCGCCGTCTCCACCGCCTCGCGGATATCCTTGACGCCGGACAGCACGGCCGAGAGCGAGATGAACTGCGCGCGGAACGCATCGGCCATGAGGCGCGCGAGCGTGGTCTTGCCGACGCCGGGCGGGCCCCAGAGAATCATCGAATGCGCCTCGCCCGATTCGAACGCGACGCGCAGCGGCTTGGACTGTCCGAGCAGATGCTTCTGGCCGATCACGTCGTCGATGGTGCGGGGGCGCAGGCGCTCCGCAAGCGGAACGGTGCCACGGTTTTCTTCGAACATGTGCTGTGCGATGCAGATTGACGCAGTTGGGGGGATCGCGGCGATAATCTCGCGCTTCGAGAAGGCGCGGCGCGGCCGCAGAATCGGATCATTATGACAGCCTGACCGCGGCGAACCTCGCATGAACCGGGCCGCGCGCTTTTCTGACACCGCTTGAACAATATAAGGACGCAATCCGATGGGGCAAGAGCACACCACGAACGCCGCGGCGCACGGCGAAACTTCGACTTACGCGCCGCTCACGCCGGTGCCGCCCGAACGGCGCGCATTCGGCACGAGCGACGCCTTCGCGCTGTGGTTCTCGCTCGGCATCGGTCTCCTGGTCGCGCAGGCGGGCGCGCTGCTGGTGCCGGGATTGTCGCTTCCGCATGCGCTGGCGGCGATCGCCATCGGCACGGCGATCGGCGTCGTGCTGCTCGCGCTCGCGGGCGTCGTCGGCACGGATACGGGCCTCGCGGCGATGTCGTCGCTCAGGCCGACGCTCGGCGTGCGCGGCGCGTCGGTGCCGGCGGTGTTGAACGCGATCCAGCTCGTCGGCTGGGGCTCGTTCGAGATCATCGTGATGCGCGATTCCGCCGATGCCCTCGCGAAGCAGTCCTTCCATCTGTCGATGCCGCTCGTCTGGACGCTCATCTTCGGCGCGCTCGCGACGCTGCTCGCGGTGAGCGGACCGCTCTCCTTCGTGCGGCGCTTCCTGCGGACCTGGGGCATATGGCTGCTGCTCGGCGGCGCGGGCTGGCTCACGTGGAACCTGCTCGCGAAGCACGATCTCGCCGCGTTGATGGCGCGCCCCGGCACCGGCGAGATGGCGTTCGGCGCGGGCATCGATCTCGTCGTCGCGATGCCGCTGTCGTGGCTGCCTTTGATCGCCGACTACACGCGCTTCGGCAAGAGCGCGGGCGGCGCGTTCCGCGGCACGCTCCTCGGCTACGGTATCGCGAACCTGTGGTTCTATGCGCTCGGCGCGATCTACGGGCTCGCCGCGGGCGGCGGCGACGCGCTTCTCACGACCGCGTTCGCTCAGGCGGGCGGCGGTCTCGCGCTCTTCCTCATCCTGATCGATGAAACCGACAACGCTTTCGCCGATATCCACTCCGCCGCCGTATCGACGGGCACGTTCTGGGCGCGCGCGAGCGTGCCGATGCTCTCGTGCGCGTTCGGCGCGCTGTGCACGCTCGTCGCGCTCGTCGTCGAGATGGGCAAGTATCAGAACTTCCTGCTTCTGATCGGCTCGGTGTTCGCGCCGCTCTTCGGCGTCGTGCTGGCGGATCACTTCATCGTGCGGAAGCGCCGGATCGAGACGGCGGCGCTGGGGTCCGTCGAAGGGCGCTACGGCTTTTCAGGCGGCTGGCACGTGAGCGCGTTCATTGCGTGGGGTATCGGGATCGCGGCGTATCACGCGATCAATCAATGGCTGCCGAATCTCGGCGCGACGCTGCCCGCGCTCGCGCTCGGCGCGGTGTGTTATCTGTTGCTCGTGTCGGGAAGGCGCCGGGCTTACGCGTGACGCCAGCATGAGAAAAGCCGCCGGGTCGCGATGACGCCGGCGGCTTTTTCATATCAACCCGCGGAACTCCATCGCTGCTGCGCCGATGCGCGCGGCTCGCTGTGTTCTTCGACATCGCCCGCGG
This sequence comes from Caballeronia sp. J97, assembly GCF_905220305.1. Classification (NCBI taxonomy): domain Bacteria; kingdom Pseudomonadati; phylum Pseudomonadota; class Betaproteobacteria; order Burkholderiales; family Burkholderiaceae; genus Caballeronia; species Caballeronia sp. J97. The sequence continues at coordinate 804,921 of NZ_CAJMZL010000001.1, forward strand.
CCTCGCGCCGCGCAAGCCAGCGCACGCACACGAGCGAGAGCAGCGCGAAGGTCGAATAGAACAGCGCCATCGGCACCCAGCCCGGCGAATAGCGTTCGGCGAGCATCGTCGCGAAGAGCGGCGTGAGACCGCCCGCGATCGCGCCGCATACCTGATACGCCAGCGAGATCGCCGTGTAACGGATGCGCGCCGCGAACATCCCGGTGACGAACCCCGCGATCACCGCGTAATAGCCCGATTCGGCAAGCGTCGCGAGCCCGACGCCGAGCGTGACGGAAGCGAGCGTGCCCATCCGCACGAGCGGCAACATGATGAACGGCACGACGATCGCCCATACGGCCGCGACCGTCAGCACCCGCGCGGTGCCGAACCGCTGCGCGACGAACGCCGCGCCGAGCTGCACGAAGAACTGCAGCACGGCGACATAGAACATCGCGTCGAGGACCATCGAGCGATCCAGCGACAGATACTGCGTCGCGTAAGTGATCATGAAGATGTTGCTGAAGTACACGCCCGCGATGCCGTACACGTTCGCGCCCAGCACGACGAGCACGAGCCGCCACTGCTTCATCGTTTCCTTCAGCGGATGCTCGACGAGCTCGCGCTCTTCCTTCAACGCCTCGAACTCCGGCGATTCGTCGACGCCGGCGCGAATCACGAAGCCCACGGCGAGCAGCACGATGCTCGCGAGAAACGGCACACGCCAGCCCCACGACATGAAGTCCGCGTTGGGCAGCTTGCTCGCGACGCCGAACGCGAGAATCGACAGAATCAGGCCGCTCGCGCTGCCCAGTTGTGCGAACGATGCGAAAAACGTGCGCTTGCCTTCGGGCGCATGCTCGCCCGCGAGCAGCACCGCGCCGCCCCACTCGCCGCCGACCGCGACGCCCTGCAGCAGGCGCAGCACGATCAGCAGCACCGGCGCGATCGCGCCCGCTTGCCCGAACGTCGGCAGACAGCCGATCGCCACCGTCGACACGGCCATCAGCATGAGCGTGAGCATCAGCGAGCGCTTGCGTCCGACCCTGTCGCCGATATGCCCGAACAGCACGCCGCCGAGCGGCCGCGCGAAGAAGCCGATCGCGAACGTGCCGAACGACGCGAGCAGGCTCAGAAGCCGGCTTTCACCGGGAAAGAACAGCGGCCCGAACACGATGGCTGCGGCGGTCGCGTAGCTGTAGAAGTCGTACCACTCGATCGTGGTGCCGATGAACGAGGCAAGCGCCGCGCGCTTCGGTTGCGCGCGCGATGCGGTTTTCACTGCGGTCATGAAGCGATGTCTCCGTTATTGCTTTGATGTCGATGCAGGCGTGACGCGGTTATTTGGCCGCGCGATATTCGACGCCCGGCAGCACGCACAGCAGTTCGAACGCGAGGTTCGCGCCGAGCAGCGCGGTCGTGCCGAACGGGTCGTAAGGCGGCGCGACTTCCACCAGATCCGCGCCGACGATGTTCAGCCCGCGCGCGCCGCGCACGATTTCCAGCGCCTGCGGCACGGTCAAACCCGCGATCTCCGGCGTGCCCGTGCCGGGCGCGAACGCGGGATCGATGCCGTCGATATCGAACGTGATGTAGACGGGGCCGTCGCCCATCTGCGCGCGCACTTCTTCCATCAAGGGCGCGAGCGACCTGTTCCAGCACTCTTCCGTCTGCACGACGCGAAAGCCCTGCTCGCGGCACCAGTCGAAGTCGCCGGCTTCGTAACCCGTGCCGCGCAGCCCGATCTGCACGACGCGCGAGCAGTCGAGCAGGCCCTCTTCCACCGCGCGACGGAACGGCGTGCCGTGTGCGATCTTCTCGCCGAACATCGTGTCGTTAACGTCCGCGTGGGCGTCGACATGAATCAGTCCGACCTTGCCGTGCTTCGCGTGGATCGCGCGCAGGATCGGCAGCGCGATCGTGTGATCGCCGCCGAGTGTCAGCGGCTTGCAGTCGTGCTTCAGGATCTCGCGGTACGCACGCTCGATGCGGTCGATCGAATCGAGCAGGTTGTACGGATTGATCGCGACATCGCCGATATCCGCGACGCGCAGCGAATCGAACGGCGCGGCGCGCGTCGCCATGTTGTACGGGCGCAGCAGCACGGACTCGCCGCGCACCTGGCGCGGGCCGAAGCGCGCGCCGGTGCGGTTCGACGTGCCGAGATCGAACGGAACGCCGACGAAGCACGCGTCGAGCCCTTCGGCCGACTGGACGTGCGGCAGGCGCATCATGGTCGTGATGCCGCCGCAGCGGGGCATCTGGTTGCCGGAAAGCGGTTGCGGACGCTCGGCGCGCTGCTCGAGAAAATGCGAATCGAAGTGTTCGGCCGGGGCGAAAAGCGAAGATGTATTCATGGCGTCAGATGAATGTGCGTTGCGATGGGACAATTAATAGCCGCTTTCCCGAAAAGTTAAAATGGCGACGAAATTAACTTAACATCGATATTTATCGATGTATCGGCGGCGCGCCCATGTTCACTCACCTTTCCGATCTCGATCTGCGCCTGATCCGCGTGTTCCTCGCCATCGTCGATGCGGGCGGCGTGTCATCGGCGCAGGCGACGCTCAATGTCGGGCAATCGACCATCAGCACGCAACTCGCGACGCTCGAAACGCGGCTCGGCTACCGGCTCTGCGAGCGCGGGCGCGGCGGCTTCGCGCTGAGCTCGCGCGGCGAGCAGTTCGTCGACGCGTGCCGCACGCTGCTCGCGGCCATCGATACCTTCGATTCGACCGCGCGCAATGTCGGCAAGAAGCTCGTCGGCACGCTCACGCTCGGGATGATCGGCAATACGCCCGTCAGCGCGAACGCGCGCGTCAGTCAGGCGATCGCGCGTTTCCGGCAGCGCGACGAATCGGTGCGCTTCGCGGTGCTCGTGCGCTCGCCGGGCGAGCTCGAAGAGATGCTGCTGACCGAGCGCATCCAGATGGCGATCGGGTACTTCTGGCATCGCGTGCCGTCGCTCGAATACACCGAGATCTTCGCGGAAGATCAGCTTGCGTATTGCGGGCGCGGGCATCCGTTGTTCGATCGTGCGGGGCGTGTCGGCATCGCGCAGGCATTCGAGCACGACTGGGCGTGGCGCAGCTATCCACTGCCGGAAGCCGGGGAACTCGCCCCGCGCAAGATCGGCGCGGTCGCGGACAATATGGAGGCGGTCGCGATGCTCGTGCTATCGGGCCGCCATCTCGGCTATCTGCCCGAACATTTCGCCGCGCCGTATGTGAAGGAAGGTTTGCTCGCGCCGCTGAACCCGAACGCGATGCGCTATCGCGTCGCGTTTCAGATGGTCACGCGCGCGGAGCGGACGAGCGGCACGAAGCGTGAAATCGTGGCGGCCTTCGTCGAGGACATGCAGGCCGCGCACGCCTGATGCGCGCGGCCCGAACGCGCCGCGCGACGAAGCATCAGCCGTTGATCACGTCCGCGCCCTTCGGCACGGTGAACTTGAAGGTATCGCTCTTGATGGGCGGGTTCTTCTGGATATTCGAAAAAGTCAGCAACGTGACGTTGCCAAACACGTCGTGCAATTCCATTGCCTGCAGGTTGCCGTCCTTGAAGCCGATGCCGACCGTCTCGAACTGCGTGTCCTTCGCCTTCGGCGTGAGTTCGAGCCAGTCGATGCCGCCCTTCTCGCCCGCATCGCGCAGATTGAAGTTCTTCTCCAGATCGTTGCTGCCGAAGAGAATCGCCGCGGGGCTCGCGCCCAGCGCGCCGCCGAGCGTGCGCACGGTGACCTGGTTCAGATCCTTGTCGTAGACATAGAGCTTGTCGCCGTCGGCCTGCAGGATTTGCGAATACGGCTTCTGATACGACCAGATGAACTTGCCCGGCCGCGCGAACATGAACGTGCCGCTGGACGTCGCGCCCTTGGTCGGCACCAGCGTCGAGGTCGCGCCGTTATTCGCCTTGCCGGGCGCCTTGATTTCCTGCTGCGTGAAGTCGCCGCGCGCCGCGCGGACTTGCGAAACGAACGCCCTCAATTGCTCCGTGCCGCTCGCGAAGGCATGCGATGCGACCAGCATCGACGCCGAAAACATCGCGGTGCCGACGACCTTCAACAAACTGCGCCCCGTAAACTGCTTCATGCTTATGTTCTCCATGTAACGCGCGGTCATTCCGCGTCGCGCGCCGGCGTCAGGATTTCGCGGTTGCCGTTGGACGACATCGCCGACACGAGTCCCGAGTTCTCCATCTGTTCGAGCAGCCGCGCCGCGCGGTTGTAGCCGATACGCAGATGCCGCTGCACGAGCGAAATCGACGCACGCCGGTTCTTGATCACGACCTCGACCGCCTGATCGTACAAAGGATCGGACTCGCCGTCGGCGCCGCCGGTTCCGCCCGCGCCCGCCGAGCCTTCGTCGCCGTCGCCCGCGAGGCCGCCTTCGAGAATACCCTCGATATAGTTCGGCTCACCCTGCTCCTTCAGCTTGTCGACCACGCGATGCACTTCCTCGTCCGACACGAACGCGCCGTGCACGCGCACCGGCAGGCCGCTGCCAGGCGGCAGATAGAGCATGTCGCCCATGCCGAGCAGCGACTCGGCGCCCTGCTGGTCGAGAATCGTGCGCGAGTCGATCTTCGACGACACCTGGAACGCCATGCGCGTCGGCACGTTCGCCTTGATGAGTCCGGTGATCACGTCGACCGAGGGACGCTGCGTCGCGAGAATCAGGTGGATGCCCGCCGCGCGCGCCTTTTGCGCAATGCGCGCGATCAGCTCTTCGACCTTCTTGCCGACGACCATCATCAGGTCGGCGAGCTCGTCGATCACGACGACGATGTTGGGCAGGCGCGTGAGCGGCTCGGGCTCGTCGGGCGTGAGGCTGAACGGGTTCGGAATTTTTTCGTCGCGCTTCTTCGCTTCATCGATCTTCGTGTTGAAGCTCGCGAGATTGCGCACGCCCATCTTGCTCATCAGCTTGTAGCGGCGCTCCATTTCGGCGACCGCCCAGTTGAGCGCGTGGCCGGCCTGCCGCATGTCGGTGACCACCGGGCACAGCAAGTGAGGAATCCCTTCGTAGACGCTCATTTCGAGCATCTTCGGATCGATGAGGATGAGGCGCACCTGATCCGCGCTCGCCTTGTAGAGCAGCGAGAGGATCATCGCGTTGATGCCGACGGACTTGCCCGAGCCCGTGGTGCCCGCGACGAGCAGGTGCGGCATCTTGGCGAGATCGGCGCAGACCGGATTGCCGCCGATGTCCTTGCCGAGGCCCATCGTCAGCGGCGAAGCGCCGTTCGCATAGACCTCGGAGCCGAGAATTTCGGAGAGCTTGACCGTCTGACGGCGCTGGTTCGGCAATTCGAGCGCCATGAAGTTCTTGCCCGGGATCGTCTCGACGACGCGGATCGACACGAGCGACAGCGAACGCGCCAGATCCTTCGCGAGCCCGACGATCTGGCTGCCCTTCACGCCCGTCGCCGGCTCGATTTCATAGCGCGTGACGACCGGCCCCGGATACGCGGCGACCACGCTCACCTCGACGCCGAAGTCCTTCAGCTTCTTCTCGATGAGACGCGACGTGTATTCGAGCGTGTCCGCCGCGATCGTTTCCTGCGTCTTCGGCGGCGGATCGAGCAGCGCCAGCGGCGGCAAGGTGGAATCGCCCGGAAGATCCTTGAAGAGCGGCACCTGTTTTTCCTTCTCGGCGCGTTCGGAGCGCGCGGGAGCGGGCGCGGCGGGCACGATCATCACCGGCTCGTGATCCTCGCTCTTCTCGCGCGAGCGCACGACCTTGCCTTCGCGCTTCGATGCGGCCGCCTCGCCGAGCTTGCGGTCGCGTCCCGCCTCGCGGCGCAGTTGCGCGCCCGTGATCGCGTTGAGAATGCCGTCGCCGACCTTCTCGCATACGGAGAGCCACGAAAAACGGAAATAGAGCGAGAGGCCGATCGCGAGCGCGATCAGCAAAAACAGCGTCGCGCCGGTGAAGCCGAGCGCATGCGAAACGTGGCGTGCGACCACGTCGCCGACGACGCCGCCCGGCGCGCGCGGCAACTGCACCTTGAGCGACCACATGCGCAGCGCCTCGATGCCGTCGCTCGCGAGCAGCACGAGCACGAAGGCGAACGCTTCGGCGAGCCAGGTGCGGTCCTTGGGTGCGTCTTCATCGACGACGGGCGGCTGCGCGGTGTGCTGAATGAGGCGTCTGTAATTCGTGACGATGCGCCGCGCGAGCAGCACGATCAGCCAGTACGAAGACAGCCCGAAGACGAGCAGCAGGATGTCGGACGTGTACGCCCCGACGCGCCCTGCCCAGTTCGCGATGTGATCGACGCTGACCGCGTGGGTCCAGCTCGGATCCTTGCGGCTATACGAGAGGAGCGCCATGACGAGGAACAGCCCGAGCGCAACCTGGAGGATCCAGCGAATCTCGGTGAAAAGCCGCGACATGCGGTGCGGCAATGCCTGCGGGCTCGCGGAATAAGTAGCTTTGGCCATTGATTCGGTGTCGCTTGGTGTCGCCTTCTTGCGGCTCGCGCCTCTACGCGCAGGCCGCATGGAACGGTGGCCTATTGTAAACGCTGCATTGCGGTGAAAGGCGCAAAACCGGGCGCGTTCTTGCAACCTGTAACACTCGTCACGCGCTCGTCATGCCGTGGTTCCGGTCGGGTGCGGCTATCAATCCGATTGAAAGGTTCATTCGGAAGGCTTTTTCCGCCGCCTTTATAATCCTGCTTTTGCACCTAAATACGGTTCATCGGAAGCGCCGGGCGTCGATATTGTCGCGTTGCGGGCAATCGGCCAGACGCCGCGGCGCGCGCATCCGTGACCATCAATAACGGACCATCATCATGTCTTCGCCCAAACACGCCAAAGTGCTGATTCTCGGTTCCGGCCCCGCCGGCTACTCCGCCGCCGTCTATGCCGCGCGCGCGAACCTGTCGCCGCTGCTCATCACCGGCCTCGCGCAAGGCGGCCAGCTGATGACCACCACGGATGTCGAGAACTGGCCGGCGGACCCGTCGGGCGTGCAAGGCCCCGAGCTGATGCAGCGTTTCGAAGAGCACGCGCGCCGCTTCAACACCGAGATCGTGTTCGATCACATCCACACCGCGAAGCTCAACGAACGGCCGTTCCGCCTGATCGGCGATTCGGGCGAGTACACCTGCGATTCGCTCATCATCGCGACGGGCGCATCGGCCCAGTATCTCGGCGTGCCGTCTGAAGAAGCCTTCATGGGCAAGGGCGTGTCGGCCTGCGCAACCTGCGACGGCTTCTTCTATCGCAACGGCGAAGTCGCGGTGATCGGCGGCGGCAATACAGCCGTCGAGGAAGCGATCTATCTCGCGGGCATCGCGAAGAAGGTGACGGTCGTGCATCGCCGCGACAAGTTCCGCGCCGAGCCGATTCTCATCGACCGCCTGCTCGCGAAGGAAAAAGAAGGCGTCGTCGACATCAAGTGGAATCACGTGCTCGACGAAGTCACTGGCGACGCTTCCGGCGTCACCGGTCTGCGCGTCAAGGACACGCAGTCGGGCCAGACGACCGACATCGCGCTGCAAGGCGTGTTCGTCGCGATCGGCCACAAGCCGAACACCGATCTCTTCGTGAACCAGCTCGAGATGAAGAACGGCTACATCATCACGAAGGGCGGCACCACCGGCGACGCGACCGCGACGAGCATCCCCGGCGTGTTCGCGGCGGGCGACGTGCAGGATCACGTCTATCGCCAGGCGATCACGAGCGCGGGCACCGGCTGCATGGCCGCGCTCGACGCGCAGCGCTATCTCGAAACCATCGACGAAACGCCGACGCCGCATTCGATGAGCCACGAAGCGGACCGCTGATCGGGCGGTGTCCCCGCAAGCGCGAAAAGGCGCGGCGAGCCGTTAAAATGAAGGTCGCCCGCGCTTGACGCACTCCGGCTGCCGACTCCCGCCGGATGTGCGGGCACAACGGGCCACGGTTCATGCCGCCGGCCCGTTTTCGTTTCGATTTCCGCTGGCCGAACGATGCCGAAGAATCTCCCCCACCCGAACGAACCGAAAGTCCGCCGCAAGGAAGCGCCGCGCCCGGCTGCGCTCCCGGAAACGAAACCGGCCGATGCGCGCGATGTCGCCGCCGCCGTCAAACGCGACGGTCTGTCGGGTTTGTCGTCGCTCAAGAGCGCACTGAAGGCCGATGCCGCGAAGCGCGAAGTGCAACGCGTCGCGGCTGCGCGCGCAGAACGCGAAGCGGTTGCGGACGCCGACGAATTCCGCCGCGCGATAGGCGAAGTCGAGCCGCTCAAGACGCCGCCGCGCACCACCGTCACACGCGTGCCGCCGCCGCCCGTGCCGCTGCAAAGCCGCCGCGACGAGGAAGCCGTGCTGCAGGAAGCGCTCTCCGACGAATACGACCCGGAAAGCCTGCTCGACATCGACGAAACGCTGTCTTACTACCGGCCCGGCATCAGCCAGGAAGTCGTCAGGAAGCTGCGGCGCGGCGCCTGGATCGTGCAGGCGCAGCTCGATCTGCACGGCATGCGCCGCGAGGAGGCGCGCGAGGCGCTGGCGGAGTTCATCCGCGAATCGGTGAAGCGTGGACTGCGTTGTCTGCGCGTGATTCACGGCAAGGGGCTCGGCTCCATCGGCAAGGAGCCGGTGCTGAAGGGCAAGGTGCGCGCGTGGCTCGTGCAGAAGTCGGAAGTGATCGCCTTCTGTCAGGCGCGGCCGCACGACGGCGGCGCGGGCGCGGTGCTCGTGCTGCTGCAGCCGGGCGGCGCGCCGCGGCATCACAATCATCCGCAGGACAAGGCCCAAGGCGGGGGCCTCGGCAAGTTCCACGATCCGGGGCCGGACGGTGCATCCTAGACTCAGCCTCGCCATCGCCGTCATGGAAGCGCTCGCGATTTTCGCGTACGCCTTCTCCGGGCTCATCGAAGCGCGCAAGCGCCGGCTCGACGCGGTCGGCGCGTTTCTCGTCGCGCTCGCGACCGCGTTCGGCGGCGGCACGGTGCGCGACGTGCTGCTCTCGCGCCGCCCTTTCTACTGGGTCGAGCATCAGGAGTACGTGCTCTTCATCCTGGCGATGGCGATTTTCGCGCCGCTCTTTCTGCGCGTCACGTCACGGCTCTTCGATCAGCGCGCGCTCCTCGTCACCGATGCGATCGGGCTCGGCCTCTTCAGCGTGTCGGGCACGTCGATCGCGCTCGACGCGCAGATGCCCGCCTTCACCGCGACGATGATGGGCGTCGTCACCGGCGTATTCGGCGGCGTTCTGCGCGACGTGCTGTGTAACGAGATTCCGCTGATCCTGCGCGACTCACGCCCCTACGCGGTCTGCGCGTTCGCCGGCTGCTGGATCTATCTCGGGCTCGAGCGGCTCGACGTCGACACGATCTACAACGTGCTGCTGTCGACGGCGTTCATCCTGATCGCGCGTCTCATCACCTTCAAGCTCGATATCCGCCTGCCTCACTAGCGCACGAGCCCGGCGCGGCGCGGTGCGCGAAACAGGCGGGAAAACCCTTCCATTTGCTACAATCGCGTAGTTTTCTAGCCCCGCATCCGGCCGCGATGCAGCCCGCTCCGGTCGCCATCACGCACACAGAACATGAACATCGAGCAAGCGCGTTTCAACATGATCGAGCAACAGATTCGTCCGTGGGAAGTGCTGGACCAGGACGTGCTGAACCTGCTCGCGATCGTCAAGCGCGAGAACTTCGTTCCCGCCGCGTACCGCAACATCGCTTTCGCGGACCTCGAAATCCCGCTGCCCGGCGGCGAGCGCATGCTCTCGCCCAAGGTCGAGGCGCGCATCCTGCAGGAGCTCGCGGTGCACAAGGGCGAAACCGTGCTGGAAATCGGCACCGGTTCGGGCTACATGGCGGCGCTGCTCGCGCATCGCGGCCGCAGCGTGACGACGGTCGAAATCTCGCCGGAGCTCGCCGGGTTCGCGATGCAGAACCTCGCGGCGAACGGCGTGACGAATGTCGAAGTAATCACCGGCGACGGCGCGCTCGGCTGGGATCAGGGCGCGCCTTACGACGTGATCTGCGTGTCGGGCGGCCTTCCGGTCATGCCGCAGGAATTTCTTGAGCAACTGAAGATCGGCGGCCGCATCGCGGCGTTCGTCGGCGGCGCGCCGGTCATGAAGGCGCAAATCATCACGCGCGTGGACGAAAAGCAGTTCCGCGTGTCGGATGTGTTCGAGACACTCGTCGCGCCGCTGAAGAACGCGGTGCATCCGTCGCAGTTCAAGTTCTAAGCTGAAAGCGCGTTGCCGGCCGTGTCCGGCATCGCGCGTCTTGCCGGAATCTCCATGCAAAATCTCACCGCACCCGAACTCGCCGCATGGCTCGCGGACGCCTCGCGCCCCGCTCCCGTTTTGCTCGACGTGCGCGAGCCCTGGGAAATCCAGACGGCGAAGTTGAACGACATCGTGGCGATCCCGATGCGCGACATCCCCGCGCGCAGCGAGGAACTCGACGACGAAGCGCAGATCGTCTGCATCTGCCATCACGGCGCACGCAGCGCGCAGGTCGCGATGTTCCTGGAATCGCGCGGCTTCACGAAGATGTTCAACCTGTACGGCGGCATCGACGCATGGTCGCGTCAGGTCGACCCGTCGGTCCCCACGTATTGATCTCGCGCGCGGCTCGCTCGCTCATCCCTCGCTCGACCACAGCGCCGTGCCGCGTGCCGAGAAGATGACGAGATAGCCGTTCGGCAGCACGTTCGCGAAGGCGCCCGGATTGCCCGACGTGTGCGTCTGCCAGACCATCGCGCCATTGCTGTCGTACATCGCCAGATTGCCGTCCTCCTGCATGCGGACCTCGACGCCCGGCGTGCCGCTCACCTGCGATGACCAGATCGTCGCGCCGTTCTTCACGGCGACGAGATAACCGTCGCTGCGCAAGTTCACCTGCACGCTTCCGCTGCACGCCGCGACCGATCCGCCCACCGCGATGCCCTCGCCCGCCCCGAGACGCCCGCACGCCGTCGGCGCGTTGATCGGCGGCAGGGCGGCGAACCAGCCCAGATCGACGGCATTGGCGATCGCCTGCATGCCGGCGTCGTCCGGATGCAGATCGTCGCCGCTGTTGTAGGCGCGCGCGTACGCGGTGGAGTTTTCCGCGCCCACCGGATTGCCCAGCGCCGCGGCCTGATCGAGCACGGCGTCGCAGCCGCTGCTCTTGCCGCGAAGGTACGCGTTCACCGTCTGGCGCGTGTTCTCGATGTCGGGCGTCCATTCGTCCAGGCCCTGAAAGGGCGTGAGCGTCGAGCAGATCAGGCCCACTCGCGCGGCGCTCGCTTGCTGGACGAGTTGCTGATACGCGCCGATGAGCTGCTGCGCGCTCGGCGGATTGCCCCCGATGAGATTGTTCACCGCATCGTCGGAGACGATCACCCACTTCACATTGGGCTGCGCGAGCACGTCGCGGGCGAAGCGCGTAAGTCCGGCCTGGCCCGAGCCGTTGGTGAAAAAATCGTTGCCGCTGATGCCCTGATTCAGCACGCCGACCGTCATTCCCGCGCGAACCAGCCGTTCCGCGAGCCGGTTCGGCCAGCGCCGGTTCGTGTTGGGCGTGGACGCGAAGCCGTCCGTGATCGACGCGCCGAACGTCACCACAGCGCCCGTCGCGGCGGCGTTCATCACGTCGACATTGGTGAGGAAGTAATACGACTGCTCGCCCGCGGCATTCACGACGCCGCCCGCGAACGACGGGTCCGCGCTGACGTCGCCGGGCGCGATCCAGTTGTCCTGCAAGCCTTCGACATGCCCCGTCGCTCCCGGCTGGGTCTGCGACGGAATGTGGAAGCTCACGGCGATATCGGCGAGCGCCGGCACCTGAAACGGGATGGCGTCGGTCTGCACCGTGCCGCCAGCGGGAATCGTCACGTAGGGCTGGCCGTTGAAGGTCGCGGCCTTGTCGGTGCCGGCGATCGTCCTCGCGCCGCTCGAACGTCGCGCGATATGCACATCGCCGAGCGTGACCGGCTTCGAGCCGAACAGATTGGAAAACGTCAGCCGCGCCGCCGTGCCGCCGATGCTCGTATGCACGATGTGCCGAATCGTCTGATTGTTGAAGCCCGGATCCGCCGTGACGTCAGGCGCGGCTGCCCACGTTCCGGTCCACGGAGCGGTCGTGATGACCCCTTGCGCGAAATAATGCGACGTATCCGGCCAGGACAAAAAAACGACGAGCGCCAGGCCGACGAGCTTGCGTAACCCTCGTTTCACGTCCGTCTCCCTGGTTCGATCTTCGAATTGGTGGAAGGAAACTAGACCACGTCGAGCGCGCCGCCGTCGTACGCTAACGTACAGACAAGGTCAAACCGCTATTCTTGAAAGCCAAAAAAACGAAAGCCGCATGAAAGTTTCTCTCATGCGGCCTTTTTCCGAACGGTGAACGAGACGCGGATCAGACGACGTTCATCGCCAGCGCGCTCGCGCGGTAATGCTCCGCCGCCTTTTCGGTGTCGCCCAGTTGTTCGTGCAGACGCGCGAGCGCGCGGTGCGTGCGGATTTTTAGCGGCTCGTTGTCGGCGAGTTTCAGCGCCGATTCGAGGAACGCCTGCGCCTTGCCCCACAACTGCTGATGCAGGCACAACCGTCCGAGCGTGAAAAGCAGATCGGCGTCTTCGCTGCGCTCCTTCTGCCACGCTTCGGCGCGCTGAATCAGCGGGAACGCGTCGCCGCCGACGATGCAATCCGGATAGCGCCGCAGAAGCCGTGCGTCCCAGTTGTGCGCGAGCGCATCTTCGACGATTTTCTTCGCATCCGCGCGACGGTCGAGCGCGATCAACAGTTCAGCGGCGAGATCGGCGAGACGCGGTGACTGCCGCTCGGTCGCCGACAGCGATTGCCACAACTCGAGCAGCGCATCCGGATTATGACGGCGGTCGCGCAGCAGATTTTCGGCCGCGACCTGACGCAGCCGCACCGCGACGGCCGGATGCAGCGCCTCGCGCTTTTCCAGCATACGCACGAGCTTCAGCACCTCGCCCCAGTTCTTCAACTGCTGCTGTGCGCGCAACGCGATTTGTTGCGCGTGGATGCGCCGGCCGCCCTGCGCCTGCATTTCAGTCAACGCGACGAGCGCGCCATCGGCGTCGCGGCCATCGGCGCGCATGTCGGCGGTCGCCATCAGACGCGCGTCCTGCCAGTCCGCACCGGACACCTGCGCGAGCCATTCGTCGCGGCGCGCGTATTCGTGCAGACGGTGCGCCGCGTTCGCGCCGATAAGACCGGCCGCGCCCTTGTTCTGGTCGACGGAGAGCGCGTCACGCGCGGCCTTTTCCGCCTTCGTGAAGCGCCCGGCGTAGAGATGCCCGACCGCATCGCGCAACGACGCGTTCGCCTTCGCCAGCTTGCTGCGCGCACGGTACGCGGCGACGCGCGACGGCATTTTCCACACGCCCCGCGCCGCCCGGATGATCGCGTACAGCACGATGAACAGCACGACGAGCGTCACCGCGAACAGGTTCAGCGACATGTCCACGCGATACGGCGGGATCACGAGCAGGATCTGCCCGCCGTTGAAGCCGCCGACCGTCGCGACGATCACCGCGACGGCGAACAGCAGCGCGAGCCAGATGAGTCCACGAATCGTCATCATCCGCCTCGCTTGAACTGATGGACGGCGGCGAGGCTGGCGTTCAGGTTCGGCACGGCGACGGCGAGCGACGCCTGATCGACCTGCTTCACGAGATCGCGCACGGCCTGCACTTTTCTGGACGACGCATCGAAGTAGCGCGCGAGCGCGGCGTCGGCGGCGTGCAGATCGGACTTGAGCGTCGGCTCGCTGCGCGACAGGAGCGACAGACGCGCGGACAAGAGGCGCAGCTTCACGTTCTCGCGCACGAAGTAACCCTGATCGGGCGACGCGAGCATCGCATCGGCATTGTCGATCCGGCGCACCGACACGAGGCTCGACAACTGCTGGCCGATGCCGTTCGTGATCTGATGCCACAGCACCTTCCAGCGCGGCTCGCCGGTCGCCGCCGCGATCGAAGCGCTGTTGGCCGGCTCGGCGGCCTGCGCGCGGGCGCGTGTGATCGGCGCTTCGCCCGAGAGCGGCAACTGGTCGATCTGGTCGATGGCCGTATCGAGCTTGATGGCGAGACCGGTGAGATCGGTCGTGGGCGTGGCCTTCAGCTTGTCCATGTCCTGCGCGATCGCCTTGCGGATTGCGACGACCTGCGGGCCGGTGGTCGCGGCAAGACGCGTATCGGCGCTTTGCAGCGCGAACAGCGCGAGCTGCACGTTGCCGGTCAGTTGCAACTGCTGGCTCGCGCTCGACAGAATCTGCTCGACCTCGGCGACGGTCCAGTCGTCGCGATTGCTCGCGAGATCCTGATATTGCTGCTGCAGCGCCTGACTGTGCGCTTCGGCGTCGGCGAGCTTGCCTTGCAACTGGATGATCTGGGTGTTCAGCGCGCTGGTCGCGCTCGCCGCCTGATCGGCCTTCGCGCGCAAGTCGCCGTTCTGCTCCTCGGACTGGGCGAGCCGCTGAGTCAATTGCGCGTCGGCACGGTCGAACTTGCGGTTCAGGACGAAGGCGCCCGCGCCCGCCGCCACCGCCAGAATGACGACGACGAACCACAACAACACGATGCCCGCGCCGCCGCGCCGCTTCTGCTGCTCGAAAGGCGTGAAGGGCGTGTTCGGCGGCAAGGGCGGTGTCACGTTCGGCTGAGGTGAAGCTTTCTTGGAATCGTTCGAATCAGTCATGCGTGATTGAGCCGTTTGGTGGGCCGGCGCGGTGGCCGGATGCGCGTCCGTCGGCGCGGATGAGGAATGGTTCGAGCTCGATGCGCTCGCTCGTGCGTGAGCCTCCGTGTCGCGTGAAGTCGCTGCCTGCGCGGTCGCGGCGGCGGTGTCGAGCGCAAACAGCGCTGCCAGCGAGTGTGCGATACGTTCGTCGCCCGCGCCGGACACCGTAATCCTATCAAAACCCGCTCCCCGCGCGGCTTCGGCGATGCGCGGATGCGGGCACACGAGCGGGGTGCGTTTGAGCAGCACGATTTCGTCGGCGGTGAGATGCTCGTGCGCGAGTTCGGCGAGATTGCGCACGCCTTCGGAACTCGTCAGCAGCCATGCGTGCGGCTTTCCCGCGAGCAGTTCGTGGATGCGCTCCCACTTTTGCATCGACGGCTCGGGCAGCACGCGGCGATACGCGGCGGCTTTCTCGACTTGCGCGCCCGCTTCGCTCAGCCGCTCGGCGAGCCATTCGCGGCCGCCGTCGCCGCGCACGATCAGCACGCGCTTGCCTTCGAGACCGTTCGTGCCGAAATGCGCTTCGATCGCGGTGTAGAGCGCTTCGGAGTCGAAGCGAGGATCGGCTTCTTCCGTCGACGGACTGATCACGCGATGCGACGACGGATGCACGCCCTGCCGCGCGAGCGCCGCGACCGATCCCGGCCCGACGACCGCGACGGGCAGGTCCGCGGGCCACGGCGCGCCGAGCCGGCTGAACGCATGATCGATTGCATTCGGCGACACGAACACGACGAGCGCGTAACGCGCGGCCGCTTCGGGCGGAAGAAAGAGCTCGTCGAGCGCGGCGCGCAGCGGTGCGTCGTCGGCGACGGACGCGATATCGATGAGCGGAAATTCCAGCGTCTCGAAGCCGGCATGCGCGAGCCGCGCGAGCAAATCGGCCGACTGTCCGTCCGGACGCGTGACGACGACGGTGGCGCGGCGCTCGCTCGCCATCAGGACTTCGGCCCCGAGGGCGCCGTGTTCGGGCCATCGGCGCGGCTCATCGTCGTGAGCGCATTGACGATGTCCATCGCGCCTTGCGCTTCGAGATCCGCCGACACGCGCTGGCCGAGCGCGAGCGCGGCGGCGAGATCGGGCGCCTTTACGCTTTCCTCCGCGCGCAAGACGCGCTTGCCGTCGGGCATCGACACCGCGCCGCGCAGATGCAGCGCGCCATCGCGCCATACGGCGTGCGCCGCGAGCGGCACTTCGCAACTGCCGCCGAGCGCGCGCGACACCGCGCGTTCCGCCTCGACCGCGAGCGCAGTGCTTGCGTCGTGCAAAGGCGCGAGCCACGCGGCGAGATCGGCGCGATCCGCGCGAATTTCGATGCCGAGCGCGCCCTGCCCCGCCGCCGGCAAGCTCTCCGACGGATCGAGCAACGCGCGGATGCGCGCTTCGAGGCCGAGCCGCTTCAATCCGGCCGCCGCGAGAATGATCGCCGCGTACTCGCCGCGATCGAGCTTGGACAGGCGCGTATCGAGATTGCCGCGCAACGGACGCACGTCGAGGTGCGCAAAGCGCGCGCGGATCATCGCCTCACGGCGCAGGCTCGACGTGCCGACGATGCTCCCCGCCGGCAACGCTTCGAGCGATGCATAGTGCGGCGACACAAAGGCGTCGCGCGGATCTTCACGCTCCAGAATGGCGCCGAGCGCGAAGCCTTCGGGCAACTCCATCGGCACGTCTTTCAGCGAATGCACGGCGAGATCGGCGCGGCCATCGGCGAGCGCGGCTTCCAGTTCCTTGACGAACAAACCCTTGCCGCCGACCTTCGATAACGTGCGATCCAGAATCTGATCGCCGCGAGTCGTCATTCCGAGGATTTTCACGTCGCAAGATGGATATAATTTGTGCAGCGCACACCGCACATGCTCGGCCTGCCACATCGCCAGCCGGCTTTCCCGCGAAGCGATGGTTATGCTCGCGGGCGGTGTCGTTGAATGCGTCTCGGAATTCATTGATGCTCGATCGAATGACGGGATGGATGAATAGACATTAGCGAACAATGGTAGCACGCACGCCAAGGTCCACTGACACACAGGCAGCGCGCGAGAGCCTTGTCCGATGCGCCTTTCGGGGCGCCCGCGGTGCGTTTGCACCGGCCTGATCGACGGCGCGAGCCGCTTCGGCCGCGATGAACGCTTCGGGGCGCGAAGAATGCCGCGGGATGCTGTCGCCGGTTTGACGCACGGCCGTTCGCCCGGCCCGAGTTGCCCTGTTTGATGCGGCGCCCGTCCGGGTTGTCGTATCGCGTCGATGTGCCCTGGTTTCGCAGCTTTCGAGAGGAACCCAACGTGACGTCTTCTGGATCGGCTCGCCCGGCGCGCCGCAACGCCGCATTGCCCAAGTCTTCCTCCTCCGACGCGCCGCGCCCGGCGTCGTCGCCCATCGTCACGACGAAGGCCGCCACGGCCGTGAAGGCATCGAAGGCGGCCATCGCGCCGAAACCGAGGCCCGGCATCAAGGCCGCGACCAAGCGCGTCGCGACCAAGACGAAAGCGCCGCGCGCCAACGGCGCGGCCGCCGCGAAGCCCGCCAGCCGAACGCGCGACGACAAGGACCGCCCGCTCTTCGAGGACATCCGCTTCCTCGGACGCCTGCTCGGTGAAGTGCTGCGCGAACAGGAAGGCGACGCCGTGTTCGACGTGGTCGAGGCCATTCGTCAGACGGCCGTGAAGTTCCGCCGCGAGGACGATGTCGAAGCTTCGCAGACGCTCGAAAAGAAACTGCGCGCGCTGTCGCCGGAACAGACGGTGTCGGTGGTGCGCGCGTTCAGCTACTTTTCGCATCTCGCGAATATCGCGGAGGACCGGCATCACAATCGCCGCCGCCGCATTCACGCGCTCGCGGGCTCGGGTTCGCAGCCGGGCACCATCGCGTATGCGATCGAGCGCATGCGCGAGCACAAGAACATCAGCGCGACGCGCAAGCTGCTCGAGAAATTTTTCGGCGATGCGCTGATCGTGCCCGTCCTCACCGCGCACCCGACCGAAGTCTCGCGCAAAAGCATTCTCGACGCGCAACACGACATCGCGCGCCTGCTCGCCGAACGCGATCAGGAACTGACCGCGCGCGAACGGGCGCAGAACGAGGCCGTGCTGCGCGCGCGGGTGACGTCGCTGTGGCAGACGCGCATGCTGCGCGATGCGCGCCTCTCGGTCACCGATGAAATCGACAACGCGCTGTCCTACTATCGCGCGACCTTCCTCGCGGAAATTCCCGCGCTCTACGCCGATATCGAAGGCGCGCTCGCGGAGCACGGCCTGCCGGTGCGCCTGCCGCCGTTCTTCCAGATGGGAAGCTGGATCGGCGGCGACCGCGACGGCAATCCGTTCGTCACCGGCGAAACGCTCGAAACCGCGATCACGCGTCAGGCGATCGTGATCTTCGAACACTATCTCGAAGAGACGCACAAGCTCGGCGCGGAGTTGTCGGTGTCGAACCTGCTGGCCGGATCGAGCGATGCATTGAAGCTGCTCGCCGATGCCTCGCCCGATCAGTCGCCGCATCGCACGGACGAGCCGTATCGGCGTGCGCTCATCGGCATGTACACGCGGCTCGCGGCGAGCGCGCGCGTGCGGCTCGGCGAGGGCGTCGTCACCGTGCGCAGCGCGGGTCCGGGCGCGCCGCAGATTCGCGCGACGCCCTACGCGGATGCGTCCGAATTCGTGCGCGACCTGCACGTGCTGATCGATTCGCTCGCGGAGCATCACGGCGCGTCGATGTCGATCCTGCGCTTGTCGCCGCTCGCGCGCGCCGCCGAAGTGTTCGGCTTTCATCTCGCGAGCATCGACTTGCGGCAAAGCTCGGATATTCACGAAGCCGTCGTCGGCGAACTGCTCGCGCGCGCGGGCGTGGCCGCCAATTACGCCGCGCTTTCCGAAGAACAGAAGCGCGAAGTGCTGCTGAAGGAACTCGCGCAGCCGCGCCCGCTGCGTCTGCCTTACGCGCAATATTCCGATCTCGCGAAGAGCGAGCTCGGCGTGCTCGAAGCGGCCCGCGAGACGCGCGCGAAATTCGGCGCGCGCGCGGTGCGCAACTACATCATCTCGCACACGGAAACCGTCAGCGACTTGCTGGAAGTCATGCTGCTGCAGAAGGAAACGGGCGTGCTGCAAGGCTGCCTCGGCGCCAAGGACGATGCCCCGCGCGACGGCCTGATGGTGATTCCGCTCTTCGAGACCATCGCCGACTTGCGCAACGCGCCCGTCATCATGGGCGAGTTCTTCGCGCTGCCGGGCATCGACAAGCTGATCGACAATCAGGGCAACGAGCAGGAAGTGATGCTCGGCTATTCGGACAGCAACAAGGACGGCGGTTTTCTTACGTCGAACTGGGAGCTGTATCGCGCGGAGCTGGCGCTGGTCGCGCTGTTCAAGGAACGCGGCACGACGCTGCGCCTCTTTCATGGCCGGGGCGGCACGGTCGGACGGGGCGGCGGCCCGACCTACCAGGCGATTCTGTCGCAGCCGCCCGGCACCGTCGACGGGCAAATCCGCCTCACCGAGCAAGGCGAAGTGATCGCGAGCAAGTTCGGCAATCCGGAAATCGGGCGACGCAATCTGGAGACGGTCGTCGCCGCGACGCTCGAAGCCTCGCTCCTGCCGCACGAGAACGCGCCCGCGCAACTGCCGCAATTCGAAGCGACGATGCAGACGCTGTCGGATTCGGCGATGTCGGCGTATCGCGCGCTCGTCTACGAGACGCCCGGCTTCACCGACTACTTCTTCCTGTCGACGCCGATTTCGGAGATCGCGGAGCTGAACATCGGCAGCCGGCCGGCGTCGCGCAAGCTGCAGGACCCGAAGCAGCGCAAGATCGAGGACCTGCGCGCGATTCCGTGGGGCTTCTCGTGGGGCCAGTGCCGTCTGCTGCTGACGGGCTGGTACGGCTTCGGCAGCGCCGTGACCGCGTATCTCGACAAGGCCGGCTCCGACGACGAACGCGCGAAGCGCCTCGCGACGCTGCGCAAGATGTACAAGACGTGGCCGTTCTTCAAGAACCTGCTGTCGAACATGGACATGGTGCTCGCGAAGACCGATCTCGCGGTCGCATCGCGCTATGCGCAGCTCGTCACCGACAGGAAGCTGCGCAAGAGCGTGTTCGACAAGATCGTCGCCGAGCATGCGCGCACGTGCGACGTGCTCGCCGAGATCACCGGAAAGATCGATCGTCTCGCGGATAACCCGCTGCTCGCGCGCTCGATCAAGAACCGCTTTCCGTATCTCGACCCGCTCAATCACTTGCAGGTGGAGTTGCTGAAGCGCCACCGCGCGGGCGATCAGAACGTGCGCTTGCGCCGCGGGATTCACCTGACGATCAACGGTATCGCGGCGGGATTGCGCAATACGGGTTGAGGCCGGACGGCGTCGCGCCCTTCGACCGCGCGACGCCTTTTTCCTTCTAGTCCCTTCGTTTCGCCTCGATCATCATCGCGTCGAGCTCGAACGAATCGTCGTCCTTCACGCCGAAATATTCGCGCACCTCGTCCGGCGCGCTCTTCCACATCGATCTGATTGCCGTCACGCGTTCGGCCGGCGTGCGCATGCGCGTCACCCACGATTCGAATTCCAGCGCAATGCGCCAGCGCTCGGTGATCTGCGCGTCGAAACCGGCGTCGTCGAGCATCGCGATCCACTCGTCGGCGCGGTAGTCGCGGATATGCGAGGCATCGCGCAGAATCTCGATCGCCTGAATGTGCGTGTCGTAGAGCGGATCGTCGATGCCGGCGATATCGATGAACTTCAGCCTCCCGCCCGGCTTCAGCACGCGATGCACTTCCTTCAATGCGGCCGGCACGTCGCGCCAGTGATGCGCGCTCATGCGGCTGACGGCCCAGTCGAACGTGCCGTCGGCGAACGGCAGCGTTTCGGCCGCGCCCTGTTGCGTGCGGATGGTCGTCAGGCCGCGTTCCTTCGCGGCCGCCTCGACGGTCGCGAGCATTTGCGGGGCAATGTCGTACGCGACGATCTCGCGCACGTGCGGCGCGATCGCGAAGCTCGCGTGTCCCGCGCCGCACCCCATGTCCAGCACGCTCGCGTTGCCGCACGTCGCCGCGAAGGTCGCGGAGAGATTCTGCAGATCCGCGCCGCTCGCGTGGACGGCGCTCGTGAGATAGGCGGCAGCGGTGCTGCCGAATGCGTCTGCGACCTGGTCGTGATGTTTCATCGCGGTTTCCGGTTGAGTGTGGGGAAGTCTGCCCGTTACGCCGTTACAATAGAGCCCGTCTTGTACCAGTACAAGTTGTGCATTTATTCTGGTATGCACACCACCTGCCACGCATGAATCGCATCGACAAAATCGAACCGCTCCCCGAAACGCCCGCGCGTGCGCTCGGCGAGTTCATCCGCGCCCATCGCGAACGGCTGTCGCCGCAGGCCGTGGGCCTCGCACCCGGTCCGCGCCGGCGCACGCCCGGCCTGCGCCGCGAGGAAGTCGCGCAACTGTGCGGCGTGAGTCCGACCTGGTACACGTGGATCGAGCAAGGCCGTCCCGTGTCCGCTTCCGCCGACGCGCTCGCGCGCATTGCCGTCGCGCTGCAGCTTTCGCGCGCCGAACGCGCGTATTTGTTCGAACTCGCCGCCCAGCGCGATCCCGCCGAGCCCGATCCCGCCTCGCAAGACGCGCCGGCCGCGTTGCTCGAAACCGTCGCGCTGATCGGCGCGCCCGCCTACGTGCTGGACCGCCAGTGGAACGCGCTGCGCTGGAACGAGCACGCGTCGGCGTTGTTCGTCGGCTGGCTCGATGGCGAGCATGACCGCAACCTGCTGACCTACACGTTCACGTCGCCGCTGGCGCGCGCGTTGATCGTAGACTGGGAAACGCGCGCGCGGCGTCTCGCCGCCGAATTCCGCGCCGATTCGATCCGCCATCTGAACGATGCTCCGACGCGCGCGCTCATCGACACCCTGAGCGCCGCGAGCGATGCCTTCACGCGCTACTGGGCCTCGCAGGACGTGTTCGAGCGCGAAGGCGGCGAGCGCGCGTTCAATCATCCGGCGCGCGGGCGCATCGTGTTCAATCAGATCACGTTCAAGCCGGCGCATCGGGAGGATTTGAAGCTCGTCATCCTTGTCGGGAACGAGTGACGCCATTTGTTAAAATCATAGGCTTCCGGCTTGCCGAACGAGCCGCTCCAACCGCAAAACACATCACCATGACGTCCCAACTCCACAAAAAAGGCGAAGCCTGGTCGGCTCGCTTCTCCGAGCCGATGTCGGAACTCGTCAAGCGCTACACGTCGTCGGTGTTCTTCGACAACCGGCTCGCGCTCGTCGACATTCAAGGCTCGCTCGCGCACGCGTCGATGCTCGCGGCGCAGAAGATCATCAGCGCCGACGATCTCGCCGCCATCGAGCGCGGCATGGCGCAGATCAAGGGCGAAATCGAGCGCGGCGAATTCGAGTGGAAGCTGGATCTGGAAGACGTGCATCTGAACATCGAGGCGCGCCTGACCGCGTTGATCGGCGATGCGGGCAAGCGCCTGCACACCGGCCGCTCGCGCAACGATCAGGTCGCGACCGATATCCGCTTGTGGCTGCGCGGCGAGATCGACCGCATCGGCGATCTGCTGAAGGATCTGCGCGGCGCGCTGATCGACATGGCCGAGCAGCACGCCGACACCATCATGCCGGGCTTCACGCACCTGCAGGTGGCGCAGCCGGTGACGTTCGGCCATCACCTCCTGGCCTATGTCGAAATGTTCACGCGCGACGCCGAGCGCATGCGCGATGTGCGCAAGCGCGTGAACCGTCTGCCGCTCGGCGCGGCGGCGCTCGCCGGCACGAGCTACCCGATCGATCGTCACGCGGTCGCGAAAACGCTGGGCTTCGACGGCATCTGCGCGAACTCGCTCGATGCGGTGTCCGACCGCGACTTCGCGATCGAATTCACGGCGGCCGCCGCGCTGGTGATGACGCACGTGTCGCGCTTCTCCGAAGAACTCGTGCTGTGGATGAGCCCGCGTGTCGGCTTCATCGATCTCGCGGATCGCTTCTGCACGGGTTCGTCAATCATGCCCCAGAAGAAGAACCCGGATGTGCCCGAGCTCGCGCGCGGCAAGACCGGCCGCGTGAACGGTCATCTGATGGCGCTGCTCACGCTGATGAAAGGTCAGCCGCTCGCGTACAACAAGGACAATCAGGAAGACAAGGAGCCGCTCTTCGATACCGTCGATACGGTCGCAGACACGCTGCGCATCTTCGCGGAAATGGCGGCGGGCATCACCGTCAAGCCGCAGGCGATGCGCGCGGCGGCGCTGCAAGGCTTCTCGACGGCGACCGATCTGGCGGACTATCTGGTGAAGCGCGGCCTGCCTTTCCGCGATGCGCACGAAGCGGTCGCGCATGCGGTGCGTGTCTGCGTGGATCGCGAATGCGATATCGCGGACCTGTCGCTCGAAGAGATGAAGAAGGAATTGCCGAACGTCGCGCATCTGATCGGCGACGACGTGTTCGAGTTTTTGACGCTGGAAGGCTCGGTCGCGAGCCGCAATCATCCGGGTGGCACCGCGCCGGATCAGGTGCGCGCGGCGGCGAAGGCGGCGCGCGCGGCGCTCGGCTGACGAGGCGCTTCGGCTGTTTCGAACGATGAGGCCCGCTTGCGCGGGCCTTTTTCTTGAGCCGTCCTCCGCGCATTTCATCGATGCGCTCACCTGTTCAACCGATGTATTGCGATGAATCGCCGCGAGAAAACAAGCGCGAAATGCGAAACGCCGCTTGTCACATCGACCTCTCTCGCGCCGCACTTCGAAATGCCTTTCTCCAGTCACGCGCGAATGTAAATTACCTAGATAACATCTGAAGGAAAACTAATGATCAAACTCAGGCTCGCATAGAAATGGTTCCGGCGCGGCCGCTTTCGCGCCGAAGCATGAATCCGCGCGACGGCGCACCGCGCTGCCTTCAATCATTCAGTCAGGGCGACCGGGCACGAACATGCGGCATCGCGGCGGGTGCGGGCCGCCGGCATTTCATCGTCGGCGCATTTATCATGTCGATCATTCAACGATTCGACGCGCCAGGCGCCCACGTCATGATCATCCGCCCCAAGCTGCACTGGTTCCGGCTGCTGTTCGTCTGGCGCGGCTCCGTGCTGCCGCAGTTGCTGCCGAGGCTCACGCTCATCTTCGCGCTGTCGGTCGTGGCGATCTTCATGCACGATCACATGCGCACCTATCCGATCGGCCTCGGCACGCCGCCCTTCGCGCTGGTCGGCATCGCGCTGGCCGTGTTCCTCGGCTTTCGCAACAGCGCGAGCTACGAGCGCTGGTGGGAAGGCCGCAAGCTGTGGGGATCGCTCGTCATCACGGCGCGTTCGCTCGCACGCCAGGCGATAAGTCTGCCTCATCCGGCCGATGCCGCCGACACCCGGCGCGTCGTCGCGGCGATCGGCGGCCTCGCGCATGCGCTGCGGCACCAGTTGCGCAGCACCGATGCCCGCGACGATCTCGCATCGCGCCTGCCGCCCGAACTGCATGCGCGCGCCTGCGCGGCGCAGTTTCCCCCCGCGCTGATCCTGCTGTGGCTCGGCGAATGGGTGGCCGAACGCAAGCGCGAAGGGGTCATCGACGGCTATGCGCAACTCGCGTTCGAGCACAACCTGAATGCGCTGTCGGCGGTCATCGGCGGATGCGAGCGGCTGACCTCGACACCGCTGCCCTTCTCCTATTCCGTGATGATCCATCGCACGATCTATCTCTTCTGCGCGCTGCTGCCGTTCGGCCTCGTCGATGGCGCGGGCCTGCTCACGCCGCTCTTCGCGTTGCTCGTCGCGTATGCATTCATGGCGCTCGAGGCGATCGCCGCGCAAATCGAAGACCCGTTCGGCCTCGAAGAAAACGATCTCGCGCTGAACGCAATCTGCGCAACGCTCGAAGCCGCGTTGCACGACATGGTCGCCGATCCCGCCTTCGAGCGCCCGCCCACGACGCCATCGCACGCGCCCAGCTACATCCTGGATTGACGCGCCGCCGCTTTGATCAACGCGCTTTTCACGAACGCGAAACGGATTCGCCGCCGATTTGGTTCATAATGCGCGCGGTTCAACCCGGAGATTAGTTTTGAAACTCTTTTACAAAGCCGGCGCATGCTCGCTGGCCTCGCATATCGCGCTCGTCGAATCGGGCTTGCCGTTCGAGATCGAAGCGGTCGATCTGAAGACGAAAATCACCGCGAGCGGCGCGGATTTCACGCAGATCAATCCGAAGGGCTATGTGCCCGCGCTGCAGCTCGACAACGGCGAAGTCATCACCGAAGGTCCGGCGATCATGCAATACGTCGCGGATCAGGCGCCCGCGAAGCATCTCGCGCCGCTCGCCGACGCGATGGCGCGCTACCGGCTGCAAGGCTGGCTGACGTTCATCGGCACCGAGCTGCACAAGAATTTTTCGCCGTTCTTCAACCCGGACGCGAGCCGCGACTGGAAAGCCGCCGCGATGGCGAATCTCGAGCGCCGTCTCGGCTATGTGGCGCAGCAAGTGGATCGCGCGCAATACCTGCTCGGCGACGAATTCAGCATCGGCGATGCGTATCTGTTCACGGTGCTCGGCTGGGCGAAGCACATCGATCTCGACCTCGGCAAGTGGCCCGCGCTCGTCGCCTATCAGGCGCGCGTGGGCGCGCGCGCCGGCGTGCAAGCGGCGTTGAAGGCCGAAGGACTGATCTGAGTCCGGACCGCGCGACGGTCTTCAACGCATGACAGCGAACGGCCTCCTTCGGGAGGCCGTTTGCATCTGCGCGCCGCATCGGCGATGTCCGAATAACATCTGTGAATCACGACTCGCTTCGGGATCCGATCGATGCAACAAGCCGCATCGCCGCAATCTGCACCGTGAGTGCGCCCTGCCGTATCCTGCTGGACGGCACGGTGGTGCCGGCGAACATCGACACGGGCGCGGCGCAAAGTTTCGTCGTGTACGGCGAAGCGCCCTCGCAGGCCGCGCCCGCTCGGGGCCAATATCGCGACATGATCACCGCGACGATCACCTTCCTACGCGCAACGCGCCGTTCAATCCCGCACGCAATCGACGAAGTACTCGATGCGCCCGTTGATCATCTCGCCGACGAGCCCGTGGATATCCGTATGGAAACCGGGGAAGCGCTCGTTGAACTCACGCGCGAAACGCAGATAGTCGACGATCGTGCGGTTGAAGCGCTCGCCCGGAATCAGCAACGGAATGCCCGGCGGATACGGCGTCAGCAGGATCGAAGTCACGCGGCCTTCCAGCTCGTCGATGGGCACCCGGTCGATCTCGCGGTGCGCGAGCTTCGCGAACGCTTCGGACGGTTTCATCGCCGGCTCCATGCTCGACAGATACATCTCGGTCGTGAGACGCGCGATGTTGTTCGCGCGATAGACGCTGTGGATCTGCTCGCACAGATCGCGCAGGCCGATGCGCTCGTACGACGGATGCTGCGCGATGAACTCCGGCAGCACGCGCCACAGCGGCTGATTGTTGTCGTAGTCGTCCTTGAACTGCTGGAGCTCGGTGACCATCGAATTCCAGCGGCCTTTGGTAATGCCGATCGTGAACATGATGAAGAACGAGTAAAGCCCCGTCTTCTCCACGATGATGCCGTGCTCCGCCAGATACTTCGTCACGATCGCGGCGGGAATGCCGGTCTCGCCGAACTCGCCGTCCACGTCGAGTCCCGGCGTGATGATCGTCGCCTTGATCGGGTCGAGCATGTTGAAGCCCTGCGCGAGCGCGCCGAAGCCGTGCCAGCGGTCGTTGGGCTTGAGCATCCAGTCCTCGCGGTCGCCGATGCCCTCTTCGGCCAGCGCTTCCGGACCCCAGACCTTGAAGAACCAGTCGTCGCCGTATTCGGCATCGACCTTGCGCATCGCGCGGCGGAAGTCGAGCGCTTCCGCGATCGATTCCTCCACGAGCGCCGTGCCGCCCGGCGCTTCCATCATCGCGGCGGCGACGTCGCACGACGCGATGATCGCGTACTGCGGCGACGTCGACGTATGCATCAGATACGCCTCGTTGAAACGATGGCGGTCGAACGTGCTGTTCTCGCTGTCCTGCACGAGAATCTGCGACGCCTGCGAAATGCCGGCGAGCAGCTTGTGCGTGGAATGCGTCGCGAACACGAGCGCGCCCGTGCGCGGACGGCCCGCGCCGATCGCGTGCATGTCCTGATAGAACGAGTGAAATTCGGCGTGCGGCAGCCAGGCTTCGTCGAAGTGCAGCGTGTCGAGCATGTCGCCGAGCAGGTCCTTGATCATCTCGACGTTGTAGATCACGCCGTCGTACGTGCTCTGCGTGATCGTCAGAATGCGCGGCTTGATTTTCGGGTTCTTCGCCAGCGCTTCGCGCGCGAACGGATTCGCCTCGATTTTCCTGCGGATGTTCTCCGGCTTGAACTCGTCGCGCGGAATCGGGCCGATGATGCCGAAGTGGTTGCGCGTCGGCGTGAGGAACACGGGGATCGCGCCGGTCATCATGATCGCGTGCAGGATTGACTTGTGGCAGTTGCGGTCGACCAGAACGATATCGCCCGGCGCAACGGTGGCGTGCCACACGATCTTGTTCGACGTCGACGTGCCGTTGGTCACGAAAAAGAGATGGTCCGCGCCGAAGATTCGCGCCGCGTTGCGCTCCGACGCCGCGACCGGGCCGGTGTGATCGAGCAGCTGGCCGAGTTCTTCCACCGCGTTGCAGACGTCCGCGCGCAGCATGTTTTCGCCGAAGAACTGGTGGAACATTTGCCCCAGCGGATTCTTCAGGAACGCGACGCCGCCCGAGTGTCCCGGACAGTGCCACGAATACGAGCCTTCGTCCGCGTACTGCACCAGTTCCTTGAAGAATGGCGGCGCGAGCGCATCGAGATAGACGCGCGCCTCGCGGATCACGTGCCGCGCGACGAACTCCGGCGTGTCCTCGAACATGTGAATGAAGCCGTGCAGTTCGCGCAGGATGTCGTTCGGCAGGTGGCGCGAGGTGCGCGTTTCACCGTACAGGAAGATCGGAATATCGGCGTTGCGGCGGCGCACGGCCTCGATGAACGCGCGCAATGCGACGATCGCCGATGCGAGTTCCGGCGTGTCGCCTTCGACGACGACGTTATCGGCGTAAGGCAGCAGTTCGTCGTCGTCGATCGACAGAATGAAGCACGACGCGCGGCTCGACTGCTGCGCGAACGCGGCGAGATCGCCGTAGCTCGTCAGGCCGAGGACTTCGGCGCCTTCTTTCTCGATCGCCTCTGCGAGCGCCCGGATGCCGGAACCCGAAATGTTCTCGGAGCGAAAATCTTCGTCGATGATGACGACGGGGAAGCGGAACTTCATGAGGCGATTCTCCAAATGGAACGACCGCTGCCCGAGTCGCAATCTCGAGGCCAGCGGTCTTTCGACAAGCGTTTGCCGTGTGCGTTTCTAAAATGCGCCCGATGCGCGGCGAATATCAGGTTTTCGGCAGCGTCACGCCGTGCTGCCCTTGATACTTCCCGCCGCGATCCGCGTACGACGTTTCGCACATTTCATCGCTTTCGAAGAACAGGACCTGGGCAACACCCTCGTTCGCGTAGATTTTGGCAGGCAAAGGTGTCGTATTCGAGAATTCGAGCGTGACATAACCTTCCCATTCCGGCTCGAACGGCGTCACGTTGACGATGATCCCGCAGCGCGCGTACGTCGACTTGCCGAGACAGACGGTCAGGCACGAGCGCGGAATGCGGAAATACTCGACCGTGCGCGCGAGCGCGAAAGAATTCGGCGGAATGATGCAGACATCGCCCTTGAAGTCGACGAACGATTTCTCGTCGAACGCTTTCGGATCGACGATGGTGGAGTTGATGTTGGTGAAGATCTTGAATTCGTCGGCGACGCGGATGTCGTAGCCGTAGCTCGACGTGCCGTAGCTCACGATCTTGCGGCCGTCCTCGGTCACGCGCACCTGATCGCGCACGAACGGCTCGATCATTCGGTGCTCTTCGGCCATGCGGCGGATCCACTTGTCGGACTTGATGCTCATAGGGGACGCTACTCAACGGTGAACGGCTCGGGTCTCGCGACCGCCGCCTGCGGTGAAACGGGGCATGGCAGGCGGCGGTTTTCGCCGCGCCGGCCAAACGAAAGCGGGTATTTTACGCGATTGAGCCGCCGCACCGCGCGCGGCGTGAGCGGCCGCGGTGACTAGCGCCGGATGACGCCGCACGCGAGCGCGGGGCCCACGTTGTGCGGCGCATTCGCATACGGGTCCATGGCTTCGCGATGCAGCATGATCGCGCGAGAAATGATCGAGCGCACGCCGTCGAGAGAGACATCGGTCGCGACGATGAAGCCGGTCGCCGCGCCGGTCGCGTCCGCATGGATATTGCCGAGTTCGCCTTCGAGGCGCGACGCTGTTCTCCTGCGATCCGAAGGCAGCGCGAACACCGGGCTCGCGTCCTGCCCGTTGACGGCGATGCAGTCGCCGCGCTCGTGAACGGTGAGCGCGTGATCGCTGTTCGGTGGCATGTCGGTGAGGTTGTAGGAGACCTGCACGCCGTCCGCGCGCTCGATCAGCGTGACGGTGCCGCGTGTCGTGTTTCCGGGCGTCGGCTGAAGCAACGCGTCCGCGCGCTTTTCGTGATTCTGGAAGATGAGTCCGCAACCGCTCAGCAAGACGCTGCAAGCGGCTATCGCGATCGAGGCGTGAAGCGCCCTTCCGTCGAATCTGTGTCTCATGCGATCCTCTCGGCGGCCCGCCGACGCCCGGTGCGTCGACGCTGCCGCCCATCGAAGGCGACATGATACCGCGAGCCGCATTGCACAAGGCTCGCGCAGACTCGATCGTTCGCTCGAAATCAGGTGTTCTGCACGACGATGCTCGGGAACTTCGATGTCATGTCGCGCTGGCGCTCCGCAATCGAGATCGCGACGCGGCGCGCGATCGCGCGATACGTCTCGGCGATGCGGCTCTCCGGCTGCGACACGACCGTCGGCTGGCCCGCGTCGGTGCGCTCGCGAATGGCGATATCGAGCGGCAAAGACCCGAGGATCTCGACGCCGTATTCCTTCGCCATGCGCTCGCCGCCGCCCGCGCCGAAGATGTGCTCTTCGTGGCCGCAGTTCGAGCAGATGTGCGTGCTCATGTTCTCGACGATGCCGAGAATCGGAATGCCGACCTTCTCGAACATCTTCAAGCCCTTCTTCGCATCGAGCAACGCGATGTCCTGCGGCGTCGTGACGATCACCGCGCCCGTCACCGGCACCTTCTGCGACAGCGTGAGCTGGATGTCGCCGGTGCCCGGCGGCATGTCGACGACGAGATAGTCGAGATCCTTCCAGTTGGTCTGACGCAGCAATTGCTCGAGCGCCGAGGTGACCATCGGGCCGCGCCAGACCATCGGGTTGTCCTGCTCGATCAGGAAGCCGATCGAATTCGCCTGGATGCCGTGGCCTTCGAGCGGATTCATCGTCTGGTTGTCGGGCGATTCGGGACGGCCGGTGATGCCGAGCATCATCGGCAGCGACGGACCGTAGATGTCCGCGTCGAGCATGCCGACCGATGCGCCTTCGGCGGCGAGCGCGAGCGCGAGATTCGCGGCCGTCGTGCTCTTGCCGACGCCGCCCTTGCCCGACGCCACCGCGACAATGTTCTTGACGTTCGGCAACAGCTTCACGCCGCGCTGCACGGCATGCGCGACGACCTGCGACGAAACGTCCACGTTCACGTTCGTGACGCCGGCAACCTGACGCAGCGCGCCTTCCACTTGCGCGCGGATCGCGCCGAACTGGGTTTTGGCCGGGTAGCCGAGCACGACGCTCACCGCGACGTTCCCGCCGTCGACGGAGACATTGCGAATGCTTTTCGTATCGACGAACTTGCGGTTGGTGTTGGGATCGGTCAGTGTGGCGAGTGCGGCGTCGATCGTCGCGCGGTCAATGCTCATCGAAACTCCATGGAACGGTTGTTGCTAATGCCGTCGGCGCGCAACAACAAGCTGAAGAATTTGAAAGTATTTGTTAGCGGTATTGCGTTGCGAGGCGCGCGCATAGCACTATCCCGCTGCAAATCTTTCCGGGGACGCATCCTGCCGGGCGTTCGGCGCCTCTCTCATCATTGTAGAGGCTCGCCCGGAAGCTCGTCCGAAGACCCTTTCGCACTGTCGGCCCACGCGCCAAACCGTTTGTTGAATCAAGGAGATCGAACATGAATACTAAGCTGATGACCCGCCTGTCCGTGGTTGCCCTGGTGGGCGCACTCCTGGCCGGCTGTCAAACGCAGCAGGGCACTAACACCGCAGTCGGCACGGGCGCGGGCGCTGCGACCGGCGCTGCGATCGGCGCGATCTTCGGCGGCGGCAAGGGCGCGGCGATCGGCGCGGCCGCCGGCGCGGCGACGGGCGGCATCGTCGGCTACAACTGGCAGTCGATCAAGAACAAGATTTCGGGCGACTCGAAGGGCACTGGCACGCAGGTGACCGAGCAGCAGGACGGCTCGCTGAAGGTGAATATTCCGAACTCGATCTCGTTCGACACGAACAGCTACGCGATCAAGCCGTCGTTCGATCCGGTGCTGAACTCCGTCACGCAGACGATGCAGCAGCATCCGGAGTTGATCGCAAGCGTGGTCGGCCACACGGATAACACGGGCCAGGCGGCTTACAACCAGACGCTGTCGCAGAACCGCGCACAGAGCGTGTCCTCGTACATCGCGACGCACGGCGTCCCGGCACAGCGTCTGTCGGCGTCGGGCATGGGCCAGAACCAGCCGATCGCGGACAACTCGACGGAAGCCGGCCGCGCACAGAATCGCCGCGTGGAAATCTATCTGCGCGCCACCGCGCAGCCGGGTCAAGTGCAGTAAAGCGTCTGATTTGAAAGGAGAATCCACTGTCGCGAAGACGGCGGCGAAAGCACGGGCCGAGCGGCGTTCAGTCGTCTGAAAAAAAATTGAAACTTGGACGCAGTGCCGCTGTCTGTCTTTACGGTGGGTGGATGGCGAGGCCATCACCTGCCATTCTCCTCTTGTCGTTGTTGCTCCGGGGCCCGATTGGACCCCGGTTTTTTTTGGGCGCTCGAAATACGTTTTTCCGCGTTTCGAATCACGCCACAGAGATTTTCAAGCGCTTGCCCAACGACAGAAGCGCGGCCTCGATCGCTTCGATCTTCGACGAATGACGCGGGTCGAGCAGGCGATCCACCTGCGGCATATGGACGTTGAGCCGCCGCGCGAGCTCGGACTTGCGCACACCCTGGCGGATCATTTCATTGGCCAGCAGCACCTTCGATACGACGAGCGCAGGCAACGTCACGACCGGCTGGCCTTTCCTGGGTTTCGACGGCATGGGGACTTCGCGCTTCTCGTCGAAATAGATTTCGATGGCGCTTTCCAGTGCATCAAGCCCTACGATGAGCGCCTCGTCTTTGTCTTCCCCTACGGAAACGGCCTCCGGAATGTCGGGAAAGGTGACCAGATAAGTGTTGTTCGTGTCGAGTTCCAGATTCACTGGATAGGACAGCATGACGGTGTGTTCTCTAAAAACTTCGGTCCCTCGCTTATTTCAGCCCATGCGCCCTCCGCGAGTATCGAAGGCTCAAAAATACAACACGAATGTTGTCTTCTGCTAAGCGATAACACAACTTTTTTGTTGTATTTTTTGCTTGCGCAAAGGCATCTGTTCGCACTACAGGCTCACGACTCCGCCCGCCCATCCCCACCCTGCTAAAATCGAATTCCGCCTTTTTTCACAACCCCAAGCACTCCCCACCGGGCCGCGCCTTTATGTCAGCACCGATTTCAGCCACTGCCGCCGCGTCTGCCGCCCCGAGCGGCCAACGCCAGATCCTCGTCACGTCCGCGTTGCCGTACGCGAACGGCCAGATTCATATCGGCCATATGGTCGAGTACATTCAGACGGATATCTGGGTTCGGACGCTGCGAATGCATGGCCATGAGGTCTACTACGTCGGCGCGGACGACACCCACGGCACGCCGATCATGCTTCGCGCCGAGAAGGAAGGCATCACGCCGAAACAGCTCATCGAGCGCGTGTGGAAAGAACACAAGCGCGATTTCGACAGCTTCGGGATCTCGTTCGACAACTACTATTCGACCGATGCCGAGGAAAATCGCGTGCTCTGCGACTCGATCTACGGCTCGCTGCAGCAGGCGGGCCTCATAGAGTCGCGCGACATCGAGCAGGCCTACGATCCGGTCAAGGAAATGTTCCTCCCGGACCGCTTCATCAAGGGCCAATGCCCGAAGTGCGGCGCCAAGGACCAGTACGGCGACAACTGCGAAGTCTGCGGCTCGACCTACCTGCCGACCGAACTCATCAATCCGTACTCGGTCGTCTCGGGCGCGACGCCGATCCGCAAGACATCGACGCACTATTTCTTCAAGCTCTCCGACCCGCGCTGCGAAGAATTCCTGCGCGGCTGGGTGAGCGGCCTCGCGCAGCCCGAAGCCACCAACAAGATGCGCGAATGGCTGGGCGACAAGGGCGAAGCCAGGCTCGCCGACTGGGACATCTCGCGCGACGCGCCCTACTTCGGCTTCGAGATTCCCGGCGCGCCGGGCAAGTACTTCTACGTCTGGGTCGATGCGCCCGTCGGCTACTACGCGAGCTTCAAGAATCTCGCGGACCGCGTCGGCCTGGATTTCGCCGAGTGGGTGAAGCCCGACTCGAAGACCGAGCAATATCATTTCATCGGCAAGGACATCCTGTATTTCCACACCCTGTTCTGGCCGGCGATGCTCGAATTCTCCGGCCACCGCACGCCGACGAACGTGTTCGCGCACGGCTTTCTGACCGTCGACGGCGCGAAGATGTCGAAGTCGCGCGGCACGTTCATCACCGCGCAGAGCGTGATCGACACGGGCCTGAACCCCGAGTGGCTGCGCTACTACTTCGCCGCGAAGCTCAACAGCACGATGGAAGACATCGACCTGAATCTCGACGACTTCCAGGCGCGCGTGAACAGCGATCTCGTCGGCAAGTACGTGAATATCGCGAGCCGCGCGGCGGGCTTCCTGATCAAGCGTTTCGACGGCCGCGTGCAGGACAGCGCGATGCATCATCCGCTCATCGGGCAACTGCGTGCGGCGATTCCGCAGATCGCCGGCTTCTACGAGTCGCGCGAGTACGGCCGCGCGCTGCGCACGACGATGGAACTTGCCGATGCCGTCAACGCCTATGTCGACACCGCGAAGCCGTGGGAACAGGCGAAGGATCCGGCGAACGCTGTCGCGCTGCATGAAACCTGCAGCGTGAGCCTCGAAGCGTTCCGTTTGTTGTCGCTCGCGCTGAAGCCGGTCCTGCCGAAGCTCATCGAAGCGGTCGAAGCGTTCCTCGGCATCGCGCCGCTCGTCTGGGCCGACGCCACGAAGCCGCTGTCGTCGGCCAGCGCGATCAACGCGTACAAGCATCTGACCACGCGCGTCGATCCGAAACAGATCGAGGCGTTGCTGGCCGCGAATCGCGAATCGCTGCAACCGGGCGCGGAGGCCGCTGCGGCGGCGCCCGCGAAAGCCAGTGCGAAGGCCGTTGCGAAGAAGGATGAGGACTCGGGCGTCATCTCCATCGATGACTTCGCGAAGGTCGATCTGCGCATCGCGAAGATCGTCGATTGCAAGGCGGTCGAGGGTTCCGACAAGCTGCTGCAACTCACGCTCGATGTCGGCGAGGAAAAGACACGCAACGTGTTTTCGGGCATCAAGTCGGCTTATCAACCGCAGGATCTGATCGGCAAGCTGACCGTGATGGTCGTGAACCTCGCACCGCGCAAGATGAAGTTCGGGATGTCGGAAGGGATGGTGCTGGCGGCATCGGCGGCGGATGAAAAGGCCGAGCCGGGGCTTTATATCCTGGAGCCGCATGGCGGCGCGAAGCCGGGGATGCGAGTGAAGTAAGACGCATCGAAAGCGAAGCTGAAAAGACGAAGGGCACGCGAAACGCGTGCCCTTCTTGCTGGTGAGCGCGTGATGTCAGTCCGCGTCCGGCGACGATGACTCCACCGCCGAAGCGCCTGCCGGCGCCGATGCCGAATCGGCAGCCGACGCCCGCGAAGCCGACGCGGATGACGACCACAGCCGCGCCCACGAATTGAACCGGCGCGTGTAAGACAGATCGACGCCCTGATACGTCCCGCCATACACGGTGACGGCCCAGAAGCGGGACAGGTTCAGCGTCGCCTTGACCGCGTTGCTCGCCGATTGCAGGCCTTGCTCGTAGCCGATCACGAGCCGCTCGTTGATCGCCTTCGACAGCAACACGACTTGCGGATCGGTCAGTCCGACCTCGCTCGATCCGACGGTGAACTCGTCCAGCCCGACCGTTTGCGCGATCTTCGCGCCGCCCTTGCTGCCGAGCAGCGCAAGCGCGCTCGTCATCGCGCTTTGCTGCCCGACGTTATTGCCCTGATCCGTGCCGTGGCCGAACAGCAGCCACGAGAGCTTTTCGTTGTCGGGCACGCTCGGCTCGGAGATCAGCCTCGCGACCGGCGCCTGCACGGTGCCCGTCACCTGCACGCCGGCCTCGACTTCCTGATTGCGCCGCATCGCCAGAATATTGAGCCCCGGATTCGCCACGGGCCCATTGAACGTGAAGTAGCCGTTCTCGATGTTCAGCTTGCGCCCGAACGCGGTGTACGACGATCCCGGCGTCGTCACGCGCACGTTGCCGACCGCGCGCAGCGGCATGTTCGGCGCGCTCGTCGCCGTGATCGTGCCCGCGAGGCCGAGATCCGCGCCCGCGCCCTTGAAACGGAATTTCTGTCCCAGATTGATCTCGATGTTCGCGCGCGGCGTGAACGGCCCCACCGGCTTGCCCGTGGCGGCGGTCAGTTGCTGGTTGTCGCCTTTGATCGTGCCGTCGGGGCGTTCGATCACGACATCGTCGCCGAGCGAGGGTGCGGAGGATTCCGGCAAATCGATGAGCGCGTGATCGACGGTGAACTTGCCATCGATCGCCATGCCGCCCTGCAGTCCCGCGTTCGCGATCGTCGCGCTGCCGGACAGCATCAGCTCGCGATCCGGCGACGCGAACAACTCCAGCTTGTCCGCGATGATGCTCGCGGTCAGATCGGGCTGCTGCTGATCGAGCCGCACCTTGCCGGTCGCGCGCAGCGTGCCGCTCGCGCCGTGAAACTCGACACGCTGAAAATCGACCAGATTCTCCGACAGCGCGATGCGGATGATGCCGTCCTTCAGTCGCACGCCCTGGTCGACGACCGTCGCGGAAATGTTGTCACCGGTCAGCGAACCCGACAGATTCGGCTTCGCGACGATGCCCGCGATCACGAGCTTGAGCGCGATCTTGCCGCCGAGCAGATAGTTCGCGCCGAGCAGGCCGCCCGTCGTGCGCAGTTCCGGAATATTCGCGTCAATGCCCCCGGTGAGCGGGGCATTGTCATCGATGGTGAGCATGCCGTCGCGATTGACGAGCGGCGTATGCACGTTGGCATCGATCACGCCGATACGGCTCGCCTGCGCATGCAGCGACGCGTTCAGCCGGTTGCCGTTGGTGAAGTCCGCGCGCGCGGCGATATCCGTGATGCCGAGCGCGGACAGGCCGCGCGTGCCGTCGATCGTCACGTCGCCGCCGCGGCGCCTGAGCTGCGCGTAGCCCGTCGCGCTCGCGCCGAGCGAGAAGTTCCAGTCGCCGTCGAAGACGAGGTCGGTGCGGATCGGCGGCTCCGCGCCTGTCAGTTCCTGGCGCACGTCGAGCAGATGCGGCACCGACAGGTTCGTGAGCGTGCCCGCCGACTGCACGCGGCCGTTCTCCATCGCGAACGACTTCAGGTTGAGCACCGCGCCTTCGGCGACCAGCCTCGTTGCGCCGAGCACGAGGCGCTTCGGACCGTAGCTCACCGAGAGCGGCGCTTCGAGATTCAGCGACGGCGTGCCCTTGTTCGACAGCTTCGTGATCGCGCCGTCCCAATGCGGGCCGTCGGGTGCATCGGTGAACTTGCCGTTCGCGCCGAGCGCGAGATTCACCGGCTGGCCGCGCACCTTGCCGGTCGCGCTCAAATCGAGCGTGTGATGCGTGCGCGTGCCGTTCAGGTTCGCGTCGAGATTCGCGATGTCGATGCCTTCCGTGCTCGCGTCGCGCGCCTTCAGCGTGAAGACGAGCGCGCCGTTCGCGCCGTCGCGGATATCGGCGCGGCCTTCTGCATGGCCGAGGCGATTCGCGCCGAACGCGACGCCATCGGCCTGATAGTTCGCCGCGATGTTCGGATGCGCGATCGAGCCGGTCAGGTCGCCGTCCGCCTTCACCGTGCCCGTGATGCCGAAGCCGAGCCGCTCGAGCGCGGGCGCATCGACCTTGAAGCGCAGCCGGTCGCCGGGCGCGCCGAAGCTGCCGTTCAGGTCGACGTTGTTGCCCGCCACCGACAGTGCCGCCTTGCTCGGTAGAAGACGCGTGCCCGCGACCTGCACGGTGCCCTCGCCCGTCAGCGGCAGATTGTCGTACATGCTGTCGGTGAGCTTGAACGTCGCCTTGGTCGTGAGCGTCGGCGCGAGCTGGCCCGATGCGGCCAGCGTGCCGTTCACGCGCGCTTCCACGACGCGCGGCGGCGCGGCGGGCTTGCTCGCCGGCTTCGCGCCTTTCTTCGCCGGCGCGGGCTTCTGCGCGATCAACTGCTGTTGCAGCAGCAGCGGATTGAAGTCGACGATTTTCGCCTTCAGGTCGTAGCTCGAATTGGCGTCCTTCTTCAGCACGCCGTTCGCTTCGACGCGACCCTTGCCGACCGTGAGCTTCACGTCGTCGAGCGTGGTCTGCTTCGGATCGAGCTTCACCTTCGCTTGCGCGCGGATCGCGGCTTTCGGATCGTTCAGGTCGGCGGCGATGCTCTGGGTGTCGCCATCCAGCACGATGCCGATCGGCCCGGCGAAATCCGTCGGGCGCAAGGTCGGCTCGATCGCGTTCAGATCGAGCTTCGCCACCTTCAGGTCGAACTTGCCCTTCCCGCCCGCGAGCGCGCCGCCGCCCGTCACGGTCGCGTTCTTCAGCAGCCGCACGTCGAGATCGGTGATGCTTTGCGCGGACGCGTCGAGCCGCACGTTGGCGTGCGCGTCGATGAGCGGCAGCAGTTTCTTGTCGATGGAACCGGGCTTCGCGTTCACGATCGACACCGGCCCGGCGACGATGAACGCCTTCGGGTCCGCGCCTTCGACGGGCTTCACCTCGGCACGCACCGCGAGATCGGCTTCGGGCGCGCCCGGGCTGAATGCCTGCGGATTCACGTGATCGAACGTGACCAGCGCGGATTTGAGCGGCACGTCGGCGAACGGCAGCGCTTCGACGTGCGCCTTGCCGTTCAGCTTCATGCCGCTCGCGTCGACGTCCGCGACGAGGTCTTCGAGCGAGCCGGAAAGCCGCGCGCTCACGTTCACCGTTTCGTTGTTGACCTTGCCGGCATAGCCCGCGTCGCCCGAAAGCGGGAACGGGCGCGCGCCGCCATCGAGCTTCAGCGACGCCGTCACCGCGCCGAACGGCGTGTCGAGACGCTGGACCGTCGCGTCGTGATGCTGGCCGTCGCTGTGGCCATTGAACAGCAGGCGCGAGAATTCGGTCGTCGTCGTGCCCTGATGCAGGCGCAGCTTCTCGACGGACAGATCGTTGATCGCCAGTTGAATCGGAATGCGCAGATCCTTCGGCAGTTCCGTTTTCTTGCTCGGCTCGGTCGACGGCGCGATGCGCGCATCGACCGTTCCGATATGCAGATAGTCGATCGTGAAGCGCAGCGGCTCGCGCGTGAGCGCCCAGCGGCCCGAGACGCTGTCGACGGCGATGTCCGTGCCCTTGCCGTCTTTCCAGTGCACGTCGCGCAATTGCAGGCCGGTCGCGATCGAGCCGCCATCGAGCTTGCCGCTCAGTTGCCCCTTGAGTAGCGAAGTCGCCGCGTCCCACGCGTAGCGCGTGCCGCGTTCGGAGGTCAGCACATAGAGCACGCCGCCGACCGCGAGCCCGACGATCAGCACGACGACGAGCACGAGCGCGCCAAGCCAGCGCGCGAGACGGCGCCAGCCGCGCTTGCGCGGCGGCGTCTCTTTCGCGCCGCCGTCGCCGCCGCCGATGTTTCCGGGCGGAGGTGCTTCGGCGTCCGCTTGCCTGGTCGGGTCCGTCATGCCGGTTCAGTGTCCTTCATCGTTCTCACGCGCATCAGAACGCAATGCCGAGCGTCAGATACGGCTTGACGCTCTTGTTTTTCAATCCATACGCCAGGTCGACGTTGACCGGGCCGACCGGGCTGCGCCAGCGCACGCCGACGCCCACGCCGGGCTCGAACACGCGCTCGCTCCAGGTATCGGTCGCGGTGCCGATGTCGAAGAACACCGCGCCGCCCCAGTCGTGTGTGAACCAGTGCTGATATTCGCTGCTGCCGGTCACCATGTATTTGGTCGGGAGGATGGAGCCCGCCACGTTATTGCCAATACTCAGATAGCTGTAACCGCGCACCGAGTTCGCGCCGCCCGCGCGGAACAGCAGCGATGCCGGCACACCGCTCGACGGCCCGCTCGTGAACACGCCGCCGAACTCCGCGCGGAACACCAGCAAATCGTTCTTGCCGAGCGGCACATATTGCAGCGCGTTGGTGTACAGGCGCGCGAAAGTCTGGTCGGCCATCACGTTCTTGACGGCGAAACCCGCCTCCGCGCGAATGATGTTGCCGCGGCGCGGGAACAGCGGATCGTCGACATCGCGGCGCACCCAGCTCCACGCGGGCACGAGCGCGCGCGCCGTCGACGGGTTCGGCTCGTTCTGCGTCAGGCGGTCGTCGTAGAACGTCAGCGAATATGACGTGTCGATATTCTGGCGCGAGCGCGAACGCTGCACGCCGACGCGCGCGCTGTAGATCTTCGTGCTCGACACATCGGTGATCGTGTACGAGCCGAACACGGCGTTGACCCAGCCGTGCGAATCGGGCGGCATCGCGAGCTGCACGCGGCCGTACTGCTGCGTCTGGTCGAGCCGCCCGGAGATCGTAAACGGATAGGCCGCGCCGAACGTATTCAGATAACTGTAGGCGCCCTGAATGTGGAAGCCCGTGTCCGTCGCATAACCCACGCCGTAGCGGATGCTGTTGTACGGATACTCGCTCACCTTCACATGCAGCGGCGTATCCACCGGCTCGTTGACGTCGTTGCCCACGTCGATGGCCACGCTCGCGTAGTACGGCGTGTTCTGGATCTGGCGCTGCAACTCGTTCACGCGCGCGACGTCGTATACCTCCCCTTCGCGGATCGGATTCACGTGATCGACGATCCACGCGGGATAGCGCTTCGGGCCGCTCACATCGAGCTTGCCGAGCGTGAAGGTCGGCCCGCTGTCGAAGGTCACGGAGAGATCGGCCAGATGCGCGCGCGGATTGATGCGCGCCTGCGAGCGCACGATCTTCGCGCCGAGATAGCGCTTCGATTGCAGCGCCCTGAGCGCGGCGTTCTTCGCGTCGTCCCAGCCGCTTTGCGTGAAAGGATCGCCTTCGCTGACCGAAAACGCGAAACGCGCCGCGTTTTCCTGCGCGCGGTCTTCGGTCGTCACCGCGCCCGTGAAATGCAGTTGCACCGAGGCGACCGTGGTCCGCGGGCCGGGATCGACGCTCACCTTGACGCTGCGTTTGTCGTCGACGGTTCTGAAGTCCGTGCGCACGACCGGCGTGAAATAGCCCTGCGTCGCCACGAGGTCGCGCACGTCCTTCGGCGTTGCGGTGACGAGGAACTGGAACTGGTCGTCGCTCACGTCGTCCCGCTTGGCGAAACGCGCGATGTCGAGATTGTCCTTGAGCAGCGATTTCACGCCGCGCGGCGCATCGATATCGACATCGTATTTGGCGAAAGCAGGCGCGGCGAGCCCGAACGCGATGAACGCGACGATCAGGGCCGACAAGCGGCCCGCGCCTGGCGGCTTCACGCGCAACGCGCGCAGCGGATCAAACGAACGCCCCGCCAAACGTGACCTCCGGCATCGGGAATGAGTGGGATTGAAAGGTAAGGTGCGGCCGACGCAATCGGGCGCAGGCGCTATTTCACCATATCGGCATGCGCGCACGCCGCAAAAGCGGCCGGCCTCGCGCCGGAATGCGCCTTTGGACGGCCCCGCGCCGGCGGGGTTCCGCGAAACCTGCACGCGCGTGCGGCTTCCGGGCGTGGACGAGCGGCGCGGCGATATGCGTTGCCGTCGCACGCTTGCGGTAAAATTGCGCGCAAAGGCAAAATCATAGGCGAAATGCGGACTGCCGCGTTCGCCGACATTGTCATAAAAGGCGCACGCCTCGACCCCAACGGAAGCCGGATCATGTATCAGTCGGATATCACCCAGTTCATCAATCAGTTGAAAGAGCAAAAACCGTCGCTGGAAGAAGAACAGCGCCGCGGCCGCGCGCTTCTGTGGGACAAGCAGCCGATCGACCTCGACGAGCGCAGCCAGCAACAAAAATCGCGCGTGAACCAGACGCCGTACGTCTACTACCAGAACTTCTGAACGTGAGCGCAGCCGACCGCGCGCCTCAATCGTCGGCGCAATCGTCCGCGCATTCGCCGGCCGAGTCGAAACGCGACGAGGCGCGGGAAGACCGCGCGGTGGCGCTCGCCACGCCCGCGACGGATTCGACGCCCGACACCATCGACGGCGTCGCGATCGCGCATCTGTACGGCGAGCCGCTCTGGAAGCTGCCCACCGACCTGTACATCCCGCCCGACGCGCTCGAAATCTTCCTCGAAGCGTTCGAAGGCCCGCTCGACCTGCTGCTCTACCTCATCCGCAAGCAGAACTTCAACGTGCTCGACATCCCGATGGCGGATGTCACCGCGCAATACCTCGGCTACGTCGACCAGATCCGCGAATCGAATCTGGAGCTGGCGTCGGAATATCTGCTGATGGCGGCGATGCTGATCGAGATCAAGTCGCGCATGCTGCTGCCGGTCAAGAAAGCGGACACCGGCGAGGACGCCGAGGATCCGCGCGCGGAACTCGTGCGGCGCCTCCTCGAATACGAGCAGATGAAGCTCGCCGCGCAGAAGATCGACCAGTTGCCGCAGCTCGGGCGCGATTTCCTGCGCGCGGACATCTATATCGAGCAGGCCGCCGAGCAGCGCTTCCCCGACGTCGACATGAACGACCTGCGCGCCGCATGGGCCGACGTCATCAAGCGCGCGAAGCTCGTGCAGCATCACAAGATCTCGCGCGAGGAGCTTTCGGTGCGCGAGCACATGAGCGTGATCCTGCGGCGCCTGCAGAACGCGCGCTTCATGGAGTTCACGGAATTGTTCGACACCTCGCGCGGCGTGCCGGTGGTCGTCGTGAACTTCATCGCGATGCTGGAGCTGTCACGCGAATCGCTGATCGAGATTACGCAGCCCGAGCCCTTCGCGCCGATCTACGTGCGGCTCGCCTATTCACCTGCCTGATTCTTCTTATCCTTTCCTCGTGGCGGTTAGTCTGGCCGCACGACAGGAGACACCCGCTCGATGAAAGTCATCAGCTCCATCCATGAACTGCGCGACCAGTTGCGTGGCCAGAACCGCACTGCCTTCGTCCCGACGATGGGCAATCTCCACGAAGGCCATCTCTCGCTGATGCGCCTCGCGCGCCAGCACGGCGATCCGGTGGTCGCGAGCATCTTCGTG
The DNA here is from genome assembly GCF_905220305.1 of Caballeronia sp. J97. Lineage (NCBI taxonomy): Bacteria > Pseudomonadati > Pseudomonadota > Betaproteobacteria > Burkholderiales > Burkholderiaceae > Caballeronia > Caballeronia sp. J97. Next base: position 847,160 of record NZ_CAJMZL010000001.1, read on the forward strand.
AATCGTCTGCAGTTCGGCCCGAACGAAGACTTCGACAAATATCCGCGCACCCTCCAGGACGACATCGACAAGCTGCAGAAAGAGAACGTCTACGTGCTCTTCGCGCCGACCGAGCGGGACATGTATCCGGAGCCGCAGGAGTATCGCGTGCATCCGCCGCACAATCTCGGCGACATTCTCGAAGGCGAATTCCGCCCCGGCTTCTTTACGGGCGTGTGCACCGTCGTCATGAAGCTGATGTCGTGCGTGCAGCCACGCGTCGCGGTGTTCGGCAAGAAGGACTATCAGCAGTTGATGATCGTGCGCGCGATGTGCCATCAGTTCGCGCTGCCCACCGAAATCGTCGCGGCGGAAACCGTGCGCGACGAGGACGGTCTTGCGCTGTCGTCGCGCAACCGGTTCCTGTCGGCCGACGAGCGCGCCGAAGCGCCGCAGCTCGCGGCTGCGTTGCAACGCGTGCGGGAAGCCGTGCTGTCGGGCAACCGCGATATCGCCGCGCTCGAACGCGACGCGATGAACGCGCTCGCCGAGCGCGGCTGGAAGCCCGACTACATCAGCGTGCGCAAGCGCTCGAACCTGATCGCGCCGGGCGCCGACGAGACGGACACGCCGCTCGTCGTGCTCGCGGCGGCCAGGCTCGGCGCGACGCGTCTCATCGACAATCTGGAAATCTGAAGGGAATCGAGGAAAGCCATGCAGCGCATCATGTTGAAATCGAAGATTCACCGGGCGACCGTCACGCACTGCGAATTGCACTACGAAGGCTCGTGCGCCATCGACGAAGACCTGCTCGAAGCCGCAAACCTGATGGAAAACGAGCAGATCGACATCTGGAATGTGAACAACGGCGAGCGTCTGACGACGTACGCGATCAAGGGCGAGCGCGGCAGCGGGATGATCTCGCTGAACGGCTCGGCCGCGCGCCGCGCGCAACTGGGCGATCTCGTGATCATCGCGGCGTTCGCGCAGGTCGACGAGGAAGAGATCAAGGCGGGCTGGAAACCGAATCTCGTGTTCGTCGACGACGACAACCGCATCAAGGGCAGCCGCGATCACGTTCCGACGCAAAACTGGACCTGATTGCGCGCGCATGCGCGAAGCAGCCGGCGCTTCCCCAAAGGACGCCGGCTTTTTTTATTTCTTCGACACCCATTCGACGATCGGCTGCCACTGCTCCAGATCCTTCTCGACGCGGCTCTGCGCCACGTCCCAGATCGTGAGGCCGTGCGCGGCGAGTTGCACGTAGTTCTGCGTGTCGCGCAAAAACCCGAGCACCGGAAGACTCAGGCCCTCGACGAACCGATGCAGTTGATCGGCCGAGCGCGTGCGCGCATCGACGCGCATGCCGACCACGCCGACCTCGATCGACCCTTTTCTCACCGCCTTTTCCTTCGCCAGTCTGGCAAGGAAGTCCTGCGTCGCGAGGATGTCGAACATGGACGGCTGCAGCGGCACGATGACCTTGTCGGCCAGTTCCAGCGCGAGCGCGAGGCGATTGCCGTGGACCCCGGCGGGCGTATCGACGACGGCTTTCTCCAGACCTTTGGGCGGTTTCGCGGGGGAATCGACGTCGATGGCCCATTCCTCGATCGTCGGCAGCGTGTCGGCGCGCAGCGAGAGCCACGCATGCGACGAGCGCTGCTTGTCCAGATCGGCGAGCGCGACCCATTCGCCTTGCGCCGCGAAATACCCGGCCAGATTGGTTGCGAGCGTGCTTTTGCCGACGCCGCCCTTCGGATTTGCCACCACGATCACGGTCATGAAGTGTCCTGGATTTTGTTGGGCGCGCGACCGGCCTGCCGGCGTTCAGCGCGCGGTTTTCGTCGTTACGAGAACAGGTGCATGATTTCGAGCGTTGATATTATCGGCAAAACGCGCGCGGCCGGCATCCATGCCGAACGGCCGTGCGGCTTTCCATCAATTTATCCGGTTGAACGCCCATGACCACACTCCGCTCCGATGTCACGCTCGATTTCCTGCGCAATCGCCAGAAAGGCCGCCTGCCCGACCTGCTCGGCGTGCAACTGATCTCGCTCGATCAGGGCCAGTTGAGCGGCGAACTCGCGATCCGGCCGGAGTTGCTCGCGCCGAACGGCTTTCTGCACGCGGCGACCGTCGTCGGCCTCGCGGATACATGTTGCGGCTACGCGTGCATCGCGCATCTGCCAGAAAAAGCGCAGAACTTCACGACGCTCGAACTGAAGAGCAATCACGTTTCGACGGCGCGCGAGGGGAAGATCGTCGCGAAGGCCACGGCCGTGCATCTCGGACGCAGCACTCAGGTGTGGGACGCGACGGTGACGAACGGCGACGGCAAGCTCATCGCCCTGTTCCGTTGCACGCAGATGATTCTTTATTGAGCGAAGGCGGCCTGCAGCGCGTCGATATCGAGCGACTGCGCGAACGAATCGGCGAGACGATCGAGCGATGCCTCGCGCAGCGCCGGGTAGTCGAGCGGCTCGGCGTCCTTCACGCCCGCCCACGCGAGCAGCGCCGCGCACGCCTGCGGCGTGTCGAACACGCTGTGCAGATAGGTCGCGGCGATCTGGCCGTCCTCCGACACCGCACCGTCGAAACGTCCGCCATCCAGCGCGACGAGCGGCCGCGCCAGCGCCGGGCCGTGCGTGCGGCCCATGTGGATTTCATAGCCGCGCACGGGCGCTCGCGCATCGCCGATCGTCAACCGGCCGGCGACGTTCTCCAGTTGCTTGCGTGGCGTGAGCACGGTGCGAAGGTCGAGCAGCCCGAGCCCGTTCACGCATCCCGCCGCGCCTTCGACGCCCTCCGGATCGTCGATTTCGCGCCCGAGCATTTGCATGCCGCCGCAAATGCCGAGCACTTTGCCGCCGTATCGCAGATGCCGCTCGATCGCCCGATCCCAGCCGTTCTCGCGCAGCCACGCGAGATCGCGCTGCACGCTCTTGGAACCGGGCAGCACGATCAGATCGGCGGGCGGCGGCGCGACACCCGCGCGCACGTAGCTGAAATCGACCTGGGCATGCGCGCGCAGCGCGTCGAAATCCGTGTGATTGCTGATGCGCGGCAGCGCGGGCACGATCACCTTCAGCGCGGCCGCCGCATCGGATGCGGCGCGCGCGTGCGGCTGGCTCGGCAGCATGTCTTCGGCGTCGAGCGTCAGGCCGTGCAGATACGGCAGCACGCCGAACACCGGCTTGCCCGTTTGCGCCTCCAGCCAGTCGAGCCCCGGCTTCAGCAAGCCGATATCCCCGCGAAACCGGTTGATGACGAACCCGCGAATGCGCGCCCGCTCGCTCTCCGACAGACACGCGAGCGTGCCGACGAGATGCGCGAACACGCCGCCGCGATCGATATCGGCGACGAGCACGACCGGGCAGTCGACGCGTTCGGCGAAGCCCATGTTGGCGATGTCGCCGTCGCGCAGATTGATTTCGGCCGGACTGCCCGCGCCTTCGACGATCACCGCGTCGAATTCCTGTTGCAGACGCCCGTAAGACGCGAGCACGGCATCGAACGCGACGCGCTTGTAGGCGTGATACGCGCGCGCATCGAGGTTGGCGTGCGCGTGACCGTGGATGATGACCTGCGCGCCGCGATCGCTCGTCGGCTTGAGCAGGACCGGATTGAAGTCGATGCGCGCATCGACGCCCGCCGCGATCGCCTGCAGCGCCTGCGCGCGCCCGATCTCGCCGCCATCGACGGTCACCGCGCTGTTGAGCGCCATGTTCTGCGGCTTGAACGGCGCGACTCGCATCCCGCCGCGACGCGCGAGACGGCACAGGCCGGCGACGAGCGTGCTCTTGCCGGCGTCGGACGTCGTGCCCTGGATCATCAGCGTGCCGCGTGGCGTGAATGGCATCGGGGGATTCCCATGAAGAGCAACGCGCTATCTTAGCCCGTCAGTACAATATCGCGATGACGCCCGATCTCACTTTCATCCTCGGCGGCGCGCGCTCCGGCAAGAGCGCGCACGCCGAACGCCTCGCCGGGCAGAGCGGTCTGCCTGTCACGTATATCGCAACGGCGCGCATCAACGACATGGAGTTCGCCGAACGCGTGAGGCTGCACCGCGAACGCAGGCCCGCGCATTGGGCGCTGGTCGAAGCGCCGCTCGATCTCGCGAACGCATTGCGCGAAGCGGATCGCGAGGGACATTGCGTGCTGATCGACTGCCTGACGCTGTGGCTCGCCAATCTGCTTTTCACATCGGACGCCGCGAGCGAGGACATCGCCGTGCTGCCCGAGCGCGCGCGCGAATCGTTCGCGCAATTCGATGCCGCGCTCGCGCAGGCGCGCGGCAAGGTCATCGTCGTGAGCAATGAGATCGGGCTGGGCGTCGTGCCGCTCGGCTCGGTCACGCGCCTCTACGTCGATGAGCTCGGCCGGCTGAACCAGCGCGTCGCCGCCGCCAGCACGCACGCGACGCTGATGGTGGCGGGCCTGCCGCTCGCGCTCAAGGGCTAGCGCGATGCTCCTGCTCTCCGCCTACGCGATGGCGCTGCTCGCGGTGCTCGGCGTGATCGTCGACCGCATCGTCGGCGAGCCGCGCGCGCGTCATCCGCTCGTCGGCTTCGGCACGCTCGCGACGAAGCTCGAAGCGCGCATGAACACCGGCTTTCGCGCGCGGCCGGCGGGCATTCTCGCGTGGTTGGCGCTGGTCGCGCCGCCGGTTTGCATCGCGTGGTTGCTGGTCGGCGCGCTGCCGTTCGCCTATGCCTGTCTCGTGCACGTGCTGCTGCTCTGGTTCGCGCTCGGCGCAAAAAGTCTGCGCCAGCACATTGCGCCCATCGCGCGGGCACTGAGCCTCGGCGATATCGATCGCGCGCGCGCGCTGACTTCGCGCATCGTGTCGCGCGATACATCGCAAGCCGATGAAAACGCGCTCTCGCGCGCGGCGGTCGAATCGGCGCTGGAGAACGGCAACGATGCGATCTTCGGCGCGCTCTTCTGGTTCGCGGTCGCGGGCGGGCCCGGTGCGTTGATGTTCCGCCTCGCCAACACGCTCGACGCGATGTGGGGCTATCGCACGCCGCGCTATCTGCGTTTCGGCTGGGCGGCCGCGCGCTTCGACGATGTGCTCAATTTCATTCCGGCGCGCCTCACGGCCGCCGCCTACGCGCTCGCCGGCGATACGCACATGGCCTGGCACTGCTGGCGCACGCAGGCGCGCTCGTGGGACAGCCCGAACGCGGGCCCGGTGATGGCCGCGGGCGCGGGCAGCCTGAACGTGCTGATCGGCGGCGCGGCGGTTTATCACGGCGTGCTCGAAACGCGGCCGACGCTCGGCGCGGGCCACTCGGCGAATCCGAGGCACGTCGTCGCGGCGTTGCGGCTCGTCGAGCGCGCGACGCTCATGTGGCTCGCGGCGCTATTGTTCCTCGCGGTTCTGAGCCTGACGACAAGTGGCTGACATGACGCATCCCATCCGACACGGCGGCAATCTGCGCGAAGCCGCGCGCCGCTACGCGATTGCTTTCGATGACTGGCTCGATCTGTCGACGGGCATCAATCCGCGCGGCTATCCGGTGCCGCCGGTGCCGCCGGATGCATGGCGGCGTCTGCCCGAGGACGACGACGGCCTCGCCGATTGCGCCGCGCGTTATTACGGCGCGCCGTTCGCGTTGCCGATGGCGGGATCGCAGGCGGCGATACGCGCGTTGCCCGCGCTGTTGCGTCGCGGCACGACGGCGGTCGCTCCGCTGACATATGGCGAATATGCGCCCGCATTCACGCGCGCGGGCCATGCGATCGCCCCGCTCGACATCACCCGAAGCGACCTGCCTGACGCGTTCGATCACGTCATCGTCGCCAATCCGAACAACCCGACGGCCGAGCGCCTCACGCGCGACACGCTCTTGCGCTGGCATGAACGACTCGCGTCGCGCGGCGGCACGCTGATCGTCGATGAAGCGTTCGCCGACGCCGATCCCGCATCGTCGCTGGCGAGCGAAACCGCGCGCGACGGGCTCATCGTGCTGCGCTCGGTCGGCAAGTTCTTCGGGCTCGCGGGCATCCGCGCGGGCTTCGTGCTGGCCGCGCCGACGCTGGCCGATGCGCTGCGCGACACGCTCGGCGCGTGGACGGTGAGCGGCCCGGCGCGTCACGCGGTCGTCGCCGCTTTCGCCGACGTCGCGTGGCAGCGCGAAACGCGCGAGCGCCTGCAACGCGATGGCGCGCGCCTCGCCGCATCGATCGCGATACACGGCTTCGACGTGCGCGCGACGCCGCTCTTCGCGTGGACCTCGACACCGAGAGCGCCCGAGCTTCAACACGCGCTCGCGTTGCGCGGCATCTGGACGCGCCTGTTCGATTTGCCCGGCATGACGCCGAGCCTGCGCATCGGCTTGCCCGGCGCGGAAGGCGACTGGGCGCGCCTGTCGCTTGCGTTGCAGGAGATCTGCGCGTGATGTGGCATCGTGCGATCGTCTTGCTGCTCGGCTTCGCCATGACACAGGCGCACGCGATCACCGTCGCCGACGACAGCGGCGCACCCGTCACGCTTGCGAAACCCGCCGAACGTGTCGTCAGTCTCGCGCCGCACGTCACCGAGTTGCTGTTCGCGGCGGGCGGCGGCGCGCGCATCGTCGGGGCGGTGACGTATAGCGACTATCCGAAGGAGGCGCAGGCGATTCCCCGCGTGGGCGACAACAAGGCGCTCGATCTGGAGCGCATCGTCGCGTTGCATCCGGATCTGATCGTCGTGTGGCGGCATGGAAACGCGGCGCATCAGATGGATCGCCTCGAAGCGCTCGGCGTGCCGGTCTACTTCAGCGAGCCGAAGCATCTCGACGACATCGCGACGAGCATCGACAAGCTGGGCGCGCTGCTCGGCACGCAACAGCAGGCGCGCGCGAGCTCGGAGGCGTTCACGCGCGATATCGCGCGACTGCGCGCGCGTTATGCGCAGCGGCCGCGCGTGAGCGTGTTCTACCAGGTCTGGGACGATCCGCTGATGACGCTCAATCGCGACAACGTGTTCGACGAAGTGATCGGTCTGTGCGGCGGCGTGAACGTGTTCGCGGCGCAGAAGCCGCGCGTGCCGACGATCTCGACCGAAGCCGTGCTGGCGGCGAATCCTGAAGCGATCGTCACGTCGACGCCGGGCGCGACGAAGCCGGATCGCCCGTTGCCCGCGCTCGAACGATGGCAGCGCTGGCCGTCGATGACGGCGGTGGCGCGCGGCAATCTCTTCGGCATCGACGGTGACCTCATCAACCGGCCGACGCCGCGGCTCGCGTCGGGCGCGGCGGAGCTTTGCCGCGATCTGGACATCGCGCGCGAGCGGCGGCCGAAGGGCTAGCGCTCAAGCATTCCACCGCACGAGAAGCCACTGCCCGCGCACGCGCCTGAACCAGACGATCGCACCGAAATCGAGCGGCCATTGCAACGCGTGCTCGCGCGCGATGCCCAGAAGATGCGCTGCGAGCACGCGCACGACGCCCGCATGCGCGATGACATGCACCGCACGCCGATCGGCGCACGTCTCGTCGAACCACGCGAGCACGCGTTGCGCGAACTGCGCGAAGCTCTCGCCGCCGTGCGGGCGCGCATGCTCGATATCGTCGGCCCATGCGTCGATGAGCGCCCGATCGATCGAATCCCACGCGCGTCCTTCCCATGCGCCGAAGTGCATCTCGGCGAGACGCGGGTCGATATGCGCGTCGCCGCAAAGTTCGCGCGCGAGCCAAGCGCATCGCCGGAGCGGACTCGTGTGCCATCCGTCGGCACATGCGGGAACGTCCAGCGTCTTCATGCGCGCAGCCAACGCGGTGGCGAGATCGTGCGCATCGCGCTGCAGAGGCACATCGGTTTGCCCGTAGCAAACGCCCGCCTCGACCGCGACTTCCGGATGCCTGATCAGTACGAGATCCATGCGAGTCCGATGAGGTAAATCGCGATTTCGAACACTTGCTGCGCGAAGCCGAGACAATCGCCGGTGTAGCCGCCGATGCGTCGCACGAAATAACGTCCGATGATGAATCGCAGCACGACGAGCGCGACGACCGTGAAGCAAGCCAGTTTCAGGTCGATCACGAAGAGCCACGGCAAGCTGAAGACGAGCGCCAGCGCGAACGAAGGCAAGCTCATGCGCTGCGCGACCGGCTTTGCTTTGCCTTCGGCGCGCACGTAGTCGAGCGTGACGAGATAGCTGATCGCGAACGCGCGGCTCACGGCATGCGCGGCGATCATCGTCCACGCGACGCGCGACGGAGGCAGCGCGGCGAGCGTCTGCCATTTGAGCGCCAGCGCGACCGTGATCGCAATCGCGCCGAATGCGCCGACGCGCGAGTCGTGCATGATGCGCAGCGCGTCTTCGCGCGTGTACGCGCCGCCGAACGCATCGACGCAATCGGCGAGTCCGTCTTCGTGAAACGCGCCCGTGAGCACGAGCGTCGCGGCCATCGAGAGCAGAACCGCGACGCCCGCCGGAAACACGCGCAACGCCGCGAGATACACCAGCGCCGCGACGCCGCCGACCATCGCGCCGACCAGCGGAAAGTAACGCGCCGCCGCATTCAGATACCCGCGCTCGAAGCCGACCCAGCGCGGCACCGGCACGCGCGTGAAATAGCCGAGCGCGGTGAAGAAGTAGCGCAGTTCGTCGAGCGGACGCATGTCAACCGGCTTTGCCGGAAACGCCCGCCGACTCGAAGCTCGCCATTTCATCGACGAACGCGACGGCGGCACGCAGAATCGGCAACGCGAGGGCCGCGCCCGTGCCTTCGCCGAGTCGCAGGTCCAGTTGCAACAGCGGCGCGGCATCGAAATGCGCGAGCATCCGGCGATGCCCCGTTTCGTTCGATGCATGCGCGAACACGCAATAGTCGAGCACTGCGGGCGCGATCTTCGACGCAACCAGCAGCGCGGATGTCGCGATGAAACCATCGACGAGCACCGTCATGCCGGCGCACGCGGCGGCGAGATAGGCGCCCGTCATCATCGCGATCTCGAACCCGCCGAAGGTCGCGAGCGTATCGATCGCATCGCGTTCGTTGCGATGCAGCGCCAGCGCGCGGCCGAGCACGTCGCGCTTGTGCGCGAGCCCATTGTCGTCGAGACCGGTGCCGCGCCCGACGCATTCGTCGATCGGCAGATCGCACAACCGGCTCATCAGGCACGCCGCCGCCGATGTATTCGCGATGCCCATCTCGCCGAAGCCGATCACGTTCGTGCCGAGCGACGCGTGATGCCGCACGCGCGCCGCGCCCCGCGCGATGCCTTCGAGCGCGGTCTCGCGCGACATCGCGGCTTCGTGCGCGAAGTCGCGCGTGCCGGGTCCGAGCGACAGACGCTCGTAACCGTGATCGACGGGAATCGGCGTTGCGACGCCAGCATCGACGACTTCGAGCGCCATCCCGACCGAGCGCGACAACGCATTGATCGCGGCGCCCCCGGCCAGAAAATTCGCGACCATCTGCGCGGTCACTTCCTGCGGATACGAGCTCACGCCCTCTTTCGCGATGCCGTGATCGCCCGCGAAGACGATCATCGCGGGACGCTCGATGCGCGGCTTCGTCGTGCCCTGTATCAGGCCCATTTGCAGCGCAATGGCTTCGAGCCGCCCGAGGCTGCCGGGCGGCTTCGTCTTCATGTCGATAATGCGGCGCAGTTCCGTTTCCAGCGAGCGGTCGAGCGCGCGGGGCATCGGGATGTCGTTCAGCGTGGACATCGAAATTCCTTTCAGAAGCGAGGGATGGAAGGCATGAGCGCTTCGTGTTCGCCGTCGCGGATCAACGCGAGCGGATAGCCGAATGCGGCGCTCGCGCGTTCGGGCGTGAGCACGTCGGCGACGAGGCCCGCGTGCACGCCGCCCTTGCCGTCGAGCAATAGCGCGTGCGTCGCGAAACGGCGTGCGAGATTGAGATCGTGGCACGAGAAGATTACGGTGCGCTTGTGCTCGCGCGCCGCGTCGCGCAACGCCTGCAGGCAGTCGATCTGATGATGCAGATCGAGATGCGAGAGCGGTTCGTCGAGCAACAGGAGCGGCGCGTTCTGGCCTAGCACGGCAGCCAGCGCGACACGCTGGCGTTCGCCGCCGGAAAGCGTCAGCACGTCGCGCGCGGCGAAGGATGCGAGGCCGAGCAGGTCGAGCGCGGCGCGCGCCGCGTGACGATCTTCCTCGCTTTCCCAGCCCCAGCCGGTGAGATGCGCAAAGCGGTTGAGCAGCACGGTGTCGAGCACGGTCGCGCTGAAGACGTCGTGCGTGGCTTGCGGCATCAAGGCGCGCTCGCGTGCGAGGTCCGCCGCGCGCCATGACGCGAGCGCGCGGCCGCCGAGCGACACGCTGCCCGACGCCGCTTTCGCCAGGCCGGCGAGCACGTTGATGAGCGTCGTCTTGCCCGCGCCGTTCGGACCGGCGATGCACCACACTTCGCCCGCTTCGATCGACTGCGTGAGACCGTCGATGAGCGTGCGCGCGCCCGCGCGCAGCACGATGGCGTCGAGACGCAGGGTCATCGCGGTCTCCGCAACAGCATCCACAGGAACATCGGCACGCCGATCAACGCCGTGACCACGCCCACCGGCAACTGCGCGGGCGCGATCACCGTGCGCGCGACGAGATCGGCGGCCATCACGGCGAGACCGCCCGCGAGCGCGGCGGCGGGCACGAGCATGCGCTGATCGTTGCCGAACGCGAGGCGCAGCAGATGCGGCACGACGAGCCCGACGAAGCCGATGGTCCCCGCCGTCGTCACCGCGGCCGCCGCGGCGATCGATGCAACGAGATACACACGCAAACGCAGGCGGGCGACCGGCACGCCGAGCGCGCGCGCGGTCGTGTCGCCGCGCAGCAGCACGTTCAGTTGCGGCGCGACCGGAACGATCGCGACGAGCGCGATGACGAGCGCGATCAACGCGGGCCACGGCGCCGCCGCGCCGTTGAGATCGCCCGTCAGCCAGAAGATCATGCCGCGCAGCCGGTTCTCGGGCGCGATGCTCAGCATCAGCGTGATCAGCGCGCCCCATCCGGAAGCGATCACGACGCCCGTCAGCAGAAGTCTGGGCGACGCATCCTGTCCGCTTTGCCACAGATCCTTGCGCGCGAGGCCGAGCACGAGAACGATCGATGCGAACGCGCCGACGCACGCCGCGAGATCGACGCCCCATAACGGCAAGGATGCGAGCATCGCGGCGAGCGCGAAGGCCGCCGCGCCGCCGGACACGCCGAGCACGTACGGCTCCGCGAGCGGATTGCGCAACAGCACCTGGAGCAGCGCGCCCGCTGTCGCGAGCAGCGCACCCGACGCGAAGCCCGCGAGCGCGCGCGGCAGACGCAGGGTGAGCACGATTTCATCGGCGATATCGGGTGTCGATGCATGCGCGTGAAAGAGCGCGCCGAGCGCATGCGACACGGGCAACGCGACGCTGCCCATCGCGAGCGACGCGACGAGCACGACGAGCGCCGCCGCGCCGAGCGCGATCCAGATCGCGGCCGCGCGGCTCGCGTTCATCGGGCGCCCGAAGCGAGCATGTTCAATCGCGCCGCTCACGACGGATGCCAGCCCAAGGTGATGTAGGCGCCGCGCCGTGGCGTGTTGTACGAGTACGCAAGCTCATAGTCCTTGTCGAACAGGTTGTCGATGCGCGCCGTGACGTACCACGACTTCGAAATATCGTAGCGCGCCGAAAGATTCACGACGCCGTAGCCCGCGAGCGTCGAATCGTAGTCGCTCCGCTGCCCGCTCACGATCCATTCGCCGCCGACGCGCCAGCGCCCGATCGTGCGATGCGCCGTCAACGTCGCGAAGCGCCGCGCCCGTCGCGTCAGATCTTCGTTATTCGTTTCGTCGACGGGATTCTGAAACGTCACGCCCGCGCGCACATCGGTTGCGCCGAGATGTCCGGCCCACGATCCCTCGATGCCCTGCACCTTCGCGCGCCCGACGTTCTGCGCGACATAGTAGAAGCCGCCGTCGGACACATAGTCGATCAGATTCGAATAGCGCGTCTGGAAGAGCGTCACGCGCATCACGCCGAGCGCATTCGATGCGTACTGCAACGCCGCCTCGACCGAGTGACTGCGCTCCGGCTGAATCGACGGATTGCCGCTGAACGGATAGTAGAGATCGTCGAAGCTCGGCGCGCGAAACGATGCCGAATAGCTCGCGCTCGCCCTCCAGTGCGCATCGAAGTTGTACGCGTAGCCCAGATAGTAGCTGTTCGCGCCGCCGAAATCGGAATACTGATCGTGACGCAGATTCGCCTGCAATTCGTTCGCGCCGATGTGCCCCACATAGCCCGCGAACACCGAGTTCACGTGACGATCGGGCGCGCTGAACTGATCCGAATCGAGCGTCTGGTCGAGATGCTCGTAACCGAGGAGCAGCTTGTGCGCATCGCTGATTCTGAAGTCGTTCTGCCACGTGTACTGCCGGTTCTCCGAATCGAAGCGGTTCGTATAGACGCCGTTCTGCTCGATGTTCGCGCGGTCCTGCCCCTGCGCGATCGTGAAGTGCGTGGTCCAGTTGCCGGTGATCCGGCCATTCGCGAACACCGACGCCGAACGCACGCGATCGTGCGACTCGTTGATGTCGGTGGGCAGGCCGTGGGCATCGTCGAAACTGTTGATGCCGTTCGATTGCAGAAAGCGCACGCCCGCGTCCCACTTGTCGCTGAACTTGTGACGCAGCGTCGCGGCAACGCTCTCGTTCAGATAGCCGTTCGCGTTCGGATTCGCACCGGGCGCGATCGCCGGATCGATCGATGAAAAACCGTCGGTCTTTTCGCGCGAGACGTTCAGGCTGAAGGTCGTGCGGCCGTCCGCATCGAGCGCGCCGTTGACGCCCGCCGATTGCCGCTGCGTGTGGTAGCTGCCGTATTCGGCCTCGAAGTCGAAGCGTGGCGGATGCGGCTCGCCTTCCTTCGTGAAAATTTGCACGACGCCGCCGATCGCATTCGAGCCGTACAGTGCCGACACATTGCCGTTCACGACTTCGACGCGGCCGATCTGATCGAGCATCAGTTGCGATAGCTGCGCCGCGCCGAGCGACGCCGATTCGACGCGCACGCCATCGATCAGCACGAGCGATTGCGACGACGCCGCGCCGCGTATGAAAAGCCCCGAGTTCGCGCCCGGCCCGCCGTTGCGCGTGATCTGCACACCGGGCGCGAGCGCGATGAGGCCGAGCGCATCGCCGGCGTTCGAGTCGGCGATGTCCTGTTCGTCGAAGACCGATGTCTGCGGAATCGATTCGGCCAGCGCTTGCGGCGCGCGCGTCGCCGTGACGACGACGGGCGCAAGCGTTTGCGAGGTGTCGTCCGCGGCGTGGGCGGTGTGTGCAAGCGGCAAGGCGCTCACGGCGGCGACGAGCGCGCCATGACGAGAGAGGCCGTTCCTGAACGCGGCCAGTGGCAATACCATGCGTGAAGTGTCCGTTTCGCGTGAGCGCGACCCCGCTCCCCGCGAGGACGATGCGCGACCAACGCATGGCGCAATCAGCGCCGATGCGTCGAACTCCGGCCGGTATCCGGGCTGGCGACGAATCGTCTCGCCTTCCCGCGCATCGTGCGCAGTGGCGTCGACACGTTTCTTGCAGTCGATTCGAGCGACGAACCCGGTGCGATGAAATTCGACACGCTCGCGCTGCAAAAACGCGCATGAGACGACTTGCAACTTGCGTTGCGGTCGCTTACCGTTGCGGGGGCAGCACAGGTTGGCTCGTCCCCGGTTCGTCCCGCAGGACTTCGTGGACTTCGCTCCCTGTTTCCCGTTTGACTGCATCCGCGAGATCCGCGGACGCGAGCACCAAAAGTGCGGCAAGTGTAGGAGCGCGTGTCGGGACCGTCAAGGAAGGACCACCGGGCGGCGCCGGCAGACGGCCGGCGCATGACGAATCGAACGAGAATCGGCCGAGCCTTTACGAGCGTTGCCAGGCGCTCGCGTTTTCTGCACACGAATGCATGACGACATGCGCTTGATTCGAAGAATTAAGCGTGAGATCGCATGCTGTTACGTCTCGAAACGAGACAATTATCGGAAGCTCCGTTGAACCGCGCTAAAATGCGAGGTCTTTAGAGGACGCAGCACATGCTCAACGAACTCGAATCACTGTCAGGAAATATCGGCCGGCTGATCCAGATCAGCGAGCGCCACAAGCAGGCGCATCAGGCGCTGCAGGACCAGCTCGAACAACTGCGCGCCGACTATGCGAACGTGCAGGCCGAACTGGCGCAAGTGCGCGAAGAGCGCGACACGCTGCAATCCGAACGCGACTCGCTCTCCGCGAAAATCGACGATGCGCAAGTGCGTCTCAACGCGATTCTCGAAAAGCTGCCGCGCGCGAAGTCCGGGCAACATGCCGAGTCCGACAATCAACTCGATCTCCTCGAAGCCGATTCCCAGGAAGCACATGAAGCGGAATTGCACGGCGAGCATCATCAAGGAGAGAAGGCATGACGACCACGCAGATCGAAGTATCCATTCTCGGGCAGCCGTATCGTCTCGCCTGTTCGCCGGAAACGGAAGGCGCATTGCGCGAAGCCGTCGCGCGCGTCGACGCCGAGATGAACAAGGTGCGCAATGCGAGCAGCGTGCGCGGCACCGATCGCATCGCGGTCATGGCGGCGCTTTCGCTGGCGTCGGAATTGCTTAAGCTGCAGGACAGCGTGCGCCACGGCGAGGCCTTCCCCGCCGAAGAAATCCGCCGCACGATGCACTCGATGAACGAGCAACTGGGCGCCGTCATCGCGCAATACGAAGCGCAGTGAGATGCCAGCGCGTCGAGTCAATCAGCGCGCGATGTCAATCGAAAAAAGAAACCACCGAAGTGACCGGAAGAGGCTGCAGAAGGCAAACGATTGGTGTAGAGTGACGTTTCCCTGCCTGGTACGCCAAGGTCATATATTCCTTGAACCAATGCTACATTGGCACGGTTGCGGAACCTTGCAGCACGGGCGCGCGCGTCGCTAGTCCGATGTACCCGAAGTGTTGCTTACCGCGACCAATCTTGAACCGAGGTTCAGGATGCCGGCCTAGCGGCTATGGCGGGGACCTCATTCAAGAAACGGCATCGGAAAAACCGATGCCGTTTTTGTTTGCATCGTTCATTCCCTCTTTCATTGAGCATCGTCGATTTCCGCATAGCGAACAATCATGCGCTACTGGCTGATGAAGTCCGAACCGGACGAAGCGAGCATCGATCATCTCGCGCACGCGCCGAAAAAAACCTTGCCGTGGACGGGCGTGCGCAACTATCAGGCGCGCAACTTCATGCGCGATCAGATGCAGGTCGGCGACGGCGTGCTCTTCTATCATTCGAGCTGCCCGGAGCCGGGCATCGCGGGCATCGCGAAGGTATGCTCGAGCGCTTATCCCGATCCCACGCAGTTCGATCCGAAGAGCGATTACTACGATCCGAAATCGACGCAGGAAACGCCGCGCTGGATGCTCGTCGACGTGAAGTTCGTGAAGAAGACGCCGCTCATCGCGCTCGCCGCATTGCGCGAACATGAAGAACTCGCGGACATGCAGGTGCTCGCGCGCGGCAACCGGCTGTCGATCACGCCGGTGACCGAAGCGCAATGGCGATTTATTACCGAGCACCTCGTCTAACACGGAACTTACGACTTCAGGACCGCGACTAAATCCCGTCGCACGTACGCGATGTCCTGGAGTCCTTCGATGATCAACAAGAAAACCGCCGCCGCGCTCGTGCTCCTCGCGATGTCCGGCGCTGCGCTCACGTTCTCTCAAGTCGCCGCTGCGCAAACGGTGATCACTCAGCCGCAGCCTTCGGGCGTGCTGTCACTTTCGGCGCAGGCCAGCGCGCAAGTGCCGCAGGATGTGGTCAACATCACGCTCTTCTACGAGCAGGAAGCGGCCGATCCCTCGTCGCTCACCAACACGCTCAATCAGCGCGCCGAGGCCGCATTGCGCGAGGCGAAAGGCGTCGACGGGGTGACCGCCAAGAGCGGCTCGTTCACCGTGTATCCGTCCACCGATCGCGACGGCAAGATCTCCGCGTGGCGCGGTCGCACGGAAGTCGTGCTCGAGTCGCATGACTTCGCGGCGGCGTCGAAGCTCGCGGGCAAGATGAGTTCGTCGATGCAAGTGGGCAGCGTCGCGTTCTCGCTGTCGCCCGAAGCGCAGCGCGCGGCCGAGCAGAAACTCGTCTCGCAAGCCATCGACTCGTTCCGCAAGCAGGCGCAAACTGCGGCGCAGGGGTTCGGCTACAGCAATTTCACGATTCGGGAAGTGAACGTCGGACATAGCGGCGTGCAGCCGCGCCCGGTCATGATGATGCAATCGCGCGCAATGAGCGCCGATGCGAAGATGGCCGCGCCCATCGCGATGGAAGCCGGCACGACGACGGTGACCGTCGACGTCTCGGGTTCCGTGCAGATGGGGCGATAAACGTTGCCTGTGCGGGGCGGCGTCGACCGCCCCGCCCTTCCTTCAAGCCTTCGCGGATTCCGGCGGCAGGCGCAGATTGCGCTTGTACGCCCACACCATCATCAGCACGCCGGCGATGATCATCGGCAGCGAAAGCCATTGACCCATCGAGAGGCCGAGCGCGAGCAAGCCGAGATAGTCGTCCGGCTCGCGCGCGAATTCCACCGTGAAACGCGCGAGTCCGTAACCGATCAGAAACAGCGCCGAAATCGCGCCGACCGGGCGCTGCTTGCGCGAGAACATCCAGATCACGGCGAAAAGCACGAGCCCTTCGAGCGCGATCTCGTACAACTGCGACGGATGGCGCGGCAGCATGTGATAGCGCTGGAAGATCTCCGTCAGATGGTACTGCGCGTCGAGTTGCGGATTCTTCGATAGCCAGATCGCGTCGTCGTTCGTCGAATTCTGGAAGAGCATCGCCCACGGCGCGTTCGGGTCCGTCACCCGGCCCCACAGCTCACCGTTGATGAAGTTGCCGAGACGTCCCGCCGCAAGGCCGAGCGGCACCATCGGCGCGACGAAATCGGTCACCTGCAGCCAGGTGCGCTTACGGTGATACGCGAACAGCACCATCGCGAGCGTCACGCCGAGAAAGCCGCCGTGAAACGACATGCCGCCTTCCCAGACCTTGAAGATATCGAGCGGATGCGCCGCGTAATAGCTCGCCTTGTAGAACAGCACGTAGCCGATGCGACCGCCGAGAATCGTGCCGAGCACGCCGTAGAACAGCATGTCGTCGATGTCCTTCGCGGTCCAGCCTTGCGCGGCCACGTACGGCAGGCGCAGCCGCAGCCGGCCGATGACGATGGCCGACACGAACGCCACCAGATACATGAGGCCGTACCAGCGCACGGCGAGCGGTCCGAGATGAATCGCGATGGGATCGAAATTGGGATGTATGAGCATTCTGATGTGGGAACTTGAGCGAACTACAAGGGCGAATCATACAGAACCGGCGCTTTCGGCCCGCGAACGGACGATCTCGATGAACCCGGCGAGCACCGGGCTCACTTCCGCTGCGCGCCACACGAGACCGGTTTCGACGAGCGTGCCCGACGCGTCCGGCGAGCGCAGAGGACGATACACGACGCCCGTGCGCCGCAAATGACGCAGCGACTTCGGCACGAGCGCGACGCCCAACCCGGCGGATACGAGGCTCACGATGGTCTGCATCTGGATCGCCTCCTGGCCGATGCGTGGCGTGAGGCCGGCGCCGCCGTAGCAGCCCATAATGATGTCATACAAACCGGGCGCGAGCCGCCTTGGAAAGACGACGAGCGGCGCGGCCGCGAGATCGTGCAGATCGACGGGCGTATCGGCCCATTCGTCGGCGCCCTGCCCCAGTTGCAGCGCGGCATCGGCGGACATCGCGATGACGAGCGGCTCGCGTGCCACGGCCACATACGATAGCGCGCTCGCGTAACGCGGCGGCAGCGGCGGAATCACGAGGCCCGCATCGATGCGCCCGGCGACGAGTTCCTCGATCTGGACGTCGCTGGTCGCTTCGGTCAGTTGCAGGCGCACGCCGGGATAGCGCGCGCCGAAATCGCGCAGGAGCGCCGGCAAAAGCCCGTAGTCGGCGGTGGAAACGAACGCGAGCGACAGCACGCCCGCCTCACCGCGCGCGAGCGACTGAGCGAGCGGACGCAGCGCCTCGGCGGACGCGAGCAGACGGCGTACTTCCGGCAACAGGTCCTTGCCGACGGGCGTCAGCTCCACGGTCCGCTTCGTGCGCACGAAAAGCGCGACGCCGAGTGCGTCCTCCAGCGCGCGAATCGCCTGCGAGAGCGGCGGCTGCGTCATCGCGAGGCGCGCGGCGGCGTGGCCGAAGTGCATCTCTTCGGCGACCGTCACGAAATAGCGCAGCAGACGCAGTTCGATGGGCGCATTTCTCGGGTCCATTGATATGTCTTACGACCTAATAAGCCCTGAATAATATATTGGACAGACACATAACGCGGTTGCATTCTTGCTGCACCAGACTAAAAACATCCCCTCAAGGAGCACACCATGGCTTTCAATCGCCGCTCGAAGAACATCACCCAGGGCGTCGCGCGCTCGCCCAACCGTTCGATGTATTACGCCCTCGGCTACAAGGAAGAGGACTTCGACAAGCCGATGATCGGTGTCGCGAACGGCCACTCGACCATCACGCCGTGCAACGCGGGCCTGCAACGTCTCGCCGACGCCGCGATCGAGTCGATTCGAAAGTCGGACGCCAATCCGCAGATCTTCGGCACGCCGACGATATCCGACGGCATGTCGATGGGCACCGAGGGCATGAAGTACTCGCTCGTCTCGCGCGAAGTGATCGCGGACTGCGTCGAGACCGCGGTGCAAGGTCAATGGATGGACGGCGTCGTCGTGATCGGCGGCTGCGACAAGAACATGCCCGGCGGCATGATCGGCATGGCGCGCATGAACGTGCCGTCGATCTACGTGTACGGCGGCACGATCCGCCCCGGCAACTGGAAGGGCAAGGATCTGACGATCGTGTCGTCGTTCGAGGCGGTCGGCGAGTTCACGGCGGGACGCATGTCCGAGGAGGATTTCAAGGGCGTCGAGAAGAACGCGTGCCCGTCCACCGGCTCGTGCGGCGGCATGTACACCGCGAACACGATGAGTTCGTCGTTCGAGGCGCTCGGCATGTCGCTGATGTACTCGTCGACGATGGCCAACCCCGATCAGGAAAAAGTCGATTCCGCCGCCGAGTCGGCGCGCGTGCTCGTCGAAGCCGTAAAGAAGGATCTGAAGCCGCGCGACATCATCACGAAGAAGTCGATCGAGAACGCGGTCGCGCTCATCATGGCGACGGGCGGCTCGACCAACGCCGTGCTGCACTATCTGGCGATCGCGCACGCGGCGGACGTGGAATGGAGCATCGACGACTTCGAGCGCATGCGCAAGAAAGTGCCGGTCATCTGCGACCTGAAGCCGTCGGGTCAATATGTCGCGACGGATCTGCACAAGGCCGGCGGCATCCCGCAAGTGCTGAAGATCCTGCTCGACGCGGGCCTCCTGCACGGCGACTGCATGACCATCACCGGCCGCACCATCGCCGAGGAACTGAAGGACGTGCCCGGCAAGCCGCGCGCGGATCAGAAGGTGATCTTCCCCATCGAGCAGGCGCTCTACAAGGAAGGGCATCTGGCGATCCTGCGCGGCAATCTCGCGGAGGACGGCGCGGTCGCGAAGATCTCGGGCCTGAAGAATCCGGTGATCACCGGCCCCGCGCGCGTGTTCGACGACGAGCAGAGCGCGATGGAAGCGATCCTGAGCGACAAGATCAAGGCCGGCGACATTCTCGTGCTGCGCTATCTCGGGCCGGTGGGCGGTCCGGGCATGCCGGAGATGCTCGCGCCGACCTCGGCGATCATCGGCAAGGGCCTGGGCGAGTCGGTCGGATTCATTACCGACGGCCGCTTCTCGGGCGGCACGTGGGGCATGGTGGTCGGCCACGTCGCGCCGGAAGCGTTCGCGGGCGGCACCATCGCGCTCGTGCAGGAAGGCGATTCGATCACCATCGACGCGCACAAGTTGCTGCTGCAACTGAACGTGGATGACGCCGAACTCGCGCGCCGCCGCGCCGCCTGGAAGCAACCTGCGCCGAAGTACACGCGCGGCGTGCTGGCGAAGTTCGCGGCGCTCGCGCAGCCCGCCAACAAGGGCGCGGTGACGGGCTGATTTGCTCTTAGCATCTCGAGCAATGCTCTGGCGAATTCGCTAACGCGGTTTTCTCGGGCAATAAAAGGCTGCTTCAACCCGCGTTGAAGCAGCCTTTTTGCAATCAACTCTCCGAGATCACTTGTTTCTCAACACTTTGAGATATAAAACATCCAAAAGATATATCGTCACAATTTTTAACAATCACCACGAAATAACAAGTGGACTTCAATTCCGATCAGATCTTTTAGCATGCTACGGACTTGTCCAAATCCAGAAAAGTACCTTATAAACGAATTTGTCGACTGCCTTCGCATAGGCGAACCGGTGCGCGCTAAACTTCATGCGAGTTCTGCAAAACGAGCAAGCCACGCGCAACGCGATACCGACGAAAGCCGAATCCCTGACGAAGCAATGCTCTTTTCTGCTTTATTGGGGCCCAAGATCACTAACAGTGTAAAGGTAAGAAAGTATAGATTTTATCGACGAAGTCAGGGCCTTGGCCGCGCGCGTAGCTGCCGCAAAAGATATGGTTCAGACAGAAGAAGCGACTAAGAACGCCATGGTCATGCCGTTTATTCATCTCCTCGGCTATAACGTTTTCGATCCTCTGGAAGTCACACCCGAGTTGATTGCTGACGTTGGCACGAAGAAAGGTGAAAAAGTCGACTACGCGA
The DNA here is from genome assembly GCF_905220305.1 of Caballeronia sp. J97. Lineage (NCBI taxonomy): Bacteria > Pseudomonadati > Pseudomonadota > Betaproteobacteria > Burkholderiales > Burkholderiaceae > Caballeronia > Caballeronia sp. J97. Next base: position 867,872 of record NZ_CAJMZL010000001.1, read on the forward strand.
TCCTCAAAGATGGCAACCCTATCATGCTGTTCGAGTGCAAGAAGTGTGGCGGCGATTTAAGTATCAACCACGCAAGCCAACTCTTTCGATACTTTCACGTAACAGAAGCACGATTTGGCGTATTGACCAATGGTCTTGTTTATAGGTTCTTTACTGACCTTGAGCAACCGAACAAGATGGACGAGAAGCCATTCTTCGAGTTTAATTTCGCCGATTTTCGCGATCAGGACGTTGAGGAACTAAAAAAATTCGCCAAGACGGTTTTTGATCTTGAAAACATACTGACCACGGCAAATCACCTGAAATATACGCGCGCCATCAAAAACACGTTGAGTGAATGGATGGCCGAGCCTCCCGAAGATTTCGTTCGTCTGGTGTCTGCAGAATTTCTGGCTGGCAAGCATTTTAAGAATGCGGTGAAAGACCAGTTCACGCAAATCGCGAAGCACGCGTTCCAGCAATTGGTTGCTGACAAGATCAACGAGCGTCTGAAAGGGGCGATGACTCCCGAACCCGCACTTTCTGCCTCCATGATTCATCCCGAATCGGATTCCGTATCGGACGAGACGACCGAGCCAACGGCTATCGAGGTCGAGGCGTATCAAATCATCCGCGCCATCTTACGTTCCGTTGTTTCTTCTGACAGAGTGGCTATACGCGGCGCAGCTAGTTATTGCGCTGTTCTGTTCGACGACAACAATCGCAAGCCCATTTGCAGACTACGTTTCAAGAACGAGAACCGACTTGTCATTGGCGTTTTTGACGAGAAGAAAGAGGAAGATCGGATCCCTCTGCAGAGTTTGGATGATATTTTTGATCTCGCCGATAAGCTGAAAGCTTGCATAGCCTGGTACACGCGCGACGAAGGAGTAGCCGCCTGATGACGAGACTGCTATCCCTTTTATGACTTGATGCGAAGAGGGGCGCGCATGTGCCCCTCTTCGCTCCGGGTCCGCCGCGATGCGACTCCCTGGTGATTGGCGCTGCTCGCCCGAAGCGCCGTGACTCATCTCCCGAACCGAATTCCGTCGCTGCGCTCGAACGGACTCACTCCCCGCGCTGGCGGCGCAGTTCGTTTTCGACCGCGTCGCGCACCCATTCGCTCATCCGGGCTTCGAGCGCCATGGCGACTTCGCGGGTGATCGCAGACACGAGCTGCGTCGAATGCTCGCGCAACACTTCGCGGCAGCGCTCTTCGATCAGCGCGCGCGCATCGCCCGTCAGGAAACTCGTGAAGCGGCCGCGCAGCCGCTCGGCGATCTGTTCCGCATCGTATTCGATCGCAATTTCGTCGGCCGATGGCGCGCGCGCGTACTCCGGCTTTCCGGGCACGACGACATCGGTGAGGACGGGAATGGACGGATCGAAGGATTCGGTCTTGTCGGTCATGTCAGGTGGCCTCCTTTGTTGCTGCGAGCGTAGCGCACGAAAGCGCGCGGCATCTGTACGCTCAACCGCCCTGATTGTGCGTCTCGATCGCGTAGCCGCGATCGCGATAGAAGCGATAACGCTCACGCCCCGCGGCGAGATCATCGGCATCGCTGCCGACGATCTCCACGAGCCGCTCGAAGCGCGCGAACTGCGCGGGCACCGGCGCGCCGAGATTCACGAGCACCTGATGATGCGGCGCCTCATCGAGATTCGACGTGAGCACGACGGGCGTGTCCTTCGCGAGCACGCTCTTCGCCATGCAATGCGGCACGAATTCGAGCGGCTGAAAAGTCCACAACTGCTCGTCGAACGCGGCGAGGCGCTGCGCTTCGGCGAGCACGACGAGCGGCTTGCCGCTCGCGTACACCTTGCGCGCGAGGCGGCAGGCATACGCCAGCGGATCGCCGACATTCGTATGAAAATCGATGCGCGTCATGCCTGCTTCATGCGCCCGCGCGATCGATCAGGAACTGCGAGAGCAGCGGCACCGGACGGCCCGTCGCGCCCTTCGCCGCGCCGCTCTTCCACGCGGTTCCGGCGATGTCGAGGTGGGCCCACGGATAAGCCGTCGCGAAGCGCGACAGGAAGCACGCAGCGGTCACGCTGCCCGCCGGACGTCCACCGATGTTCGCGACATCCGCGAAATTCGACTTGAGCTGATCCTGATATTCGTCGTCGAGCGGCAGGCGCCAGGCCGGATCGGTCGCTTCGCGCGATGCGTCGAGCAGTTCGCCGGCGAGCGCGTCGTCCTTCGAGAAGAGCCCGGTGTTGTGATGGCCGAGCGCGATGATGCACGCCCCCGTCAGCGTCGCGATGTCGACCACGGCGGCCGGCTTGAAGCGCTCCGCATAGGTCAGCGCATCGCACAGGATGAGGCGGCCTTCTGCGTCCGTGTTCAGCACTTCGATGGTCGTGCCGTTCATCGCCGTGATGATGTCGCCCGGCTTCACCGCGTTGCCCGCGGGCATGTTCTCGCAGGTCGGGATCACGCCGATCACGTTGAGCTTCAGGCCCATTTCGGCGACCGCGCGCATCGTGCCGAACACGGAGCCCGCGCCGCACATGTCGTATTTCATCTCGTCCATCGCCTCGCCCGGCTTGATCGAGATGCCGCCCGAGTCGAACGTGATGCCCTTGCCGACGAGCACGATTGGCGCGTTCTTGCCCTTGGCCTTGCCCGAGTCGGCGCCCGCGCCCTGATAATGCATGACGATGAACTGCGGCGGCTCGACCGAGCCCTTCGCCACCGACAGGAACGAGCCCATGCCCAGCGCTTCGATCTGTTTCTGGCCGAGCACCTCGACCTTCAGCTTGAAGTCGCGGCCGAGCTTCTTCGCGGTCTGGCCGAGATAGGTCGGCGTGCAGACGTTCGGCGGCAGATTGCCGAGATCGCGTGTGAGATCCATGCCGTTCGCAATCGCGACGCCGTGCTTCACCGCGACCCTGGCGGCCTTCTCGTCGGCGGAATCGACGCTGAACACGATCTTCTTGAGTGAGCGCGCGCCGTTGTCGGGCTTGCTCTTCATCTGCGTGAACTTGTAGGTCAGCTCGCGCAGCGCGAGCAGCGCGGCGCGCACGCCCCAGACGCCGTCGCGTTCCTGGATCGGCAGTTGGGCGAGCGTGAAGGTCGCCTGGCCGATCTTCGAGCCGAGCACCACGCGCCATGCGGCGCGCACGGCTTCGCCATACGCTTTCTGATTGAAGGCGTCCTGCTTGCCGAGACCGACGAGCAGCACGCGCGATGCGCCGATGCCGGTCACTTCGGGCACCATCAGCGTCGTGCCGGCCCGGCCGCTCATGTCACCGGCTTTCACGACGCGCGAGATCAGCCCTTTGGTGGCGACGTCCATGTCGCGCGCGGCGCCCGTGAGCGTCTGCGCTTCGAAGATGCCGAGGACGATGACATCCGACTTTCCGGTAAGGAAACCATTTGCCTCGCCTTTGCTCCAATCACAGGCTTTTATGCTAAAGTCCATCGCGCTTATCCTCGGATAAAATCTTGGCTGAAGGATGAAAGCCGCAATTATCCGCTATTTTTTCCGCGGCGGTCATAGGCGCGCGGCGTGGGGGTAAGCGAATGCCCTTCCCGCAAGTCACGAGATGCGTGCCAGATTTCCGCATCGCCGCCGGCTCCAAGCAAAAATTCAATGATCTTCGAACGCTCCCTGCAGCGCGAACTCGCGTACACGGCCGGCGCCGTGTTCATGGTGCTGCTTACGATCATGCTCACGACGATGATGATCCGCATCGTCGGCTTTGCGGCGCAAGGTCAGATCGACCCGAAGGACGTCGTCGTGCTGATCGGGCTGACCGTCATCGGCTATCTCGCGGTCATGCTGATCGTGACGCTGTTCGTCTCCATTCTCTTCGTGCTCACGCGCTGGTATCGCGATTCCGAAATGGTCGTGTGGCTCGCGTCGGGCGTGAGTCAGACGCAGCTCATCAAGCCGGTCGCGGTGTTCTCCACGCCGATCATCATCCTCATCATCTTCTTCGCGTTCGTCGGCTGGCCGTGGTCGAACCAGCAAAGCAAGCTCATCAAGCAGCGCTTTCAGCAGCGCGATGAAGTGTCGCTGCTGGCGCCGGGGCAATTCCGCGAATCGCCGTCGAGCCATCGGGTGTTTTTCATCGAGAAGATGTCGCAGGATCAGGGACATGTCGAGAACGTGTTCGTCACGAGCACCGAAGGCGGCAAGGTCAACGTGATCGTCTCGAAGAACGGCCACACCGAAACGCGCCCCGACGGCGACCGCTTCATCGTGCTCGACAACGGCCGCCGCTACGACGGCGAGCCCGGCCAGCCGAACTTCCGCATCATGGAGTTCGAGCGTTATGGTGTGAAGATAATGAGCCGCCAGGTCGTGAACACGCCGACGACAACCGGCATCTACACGCCCGAGCTGCTCGCCAATCCGACCAACGAGAATCTCGCGGAATTCGCCTGGCGCATGGGCTTGCCGCTCATCGCCATCAATCTGATGTTGCTCGCCATTCCGCTTTCCTATCAGAATCCGCGCCGCAGCCGCACGATCAATCTCGTGATGGCCGTGCTGATCTACCTCACGTACTCGAACTTGTTGAACGTCGTGCAATCGTGGATCGAGCAAGGCAAGCTGTCGTTCGGCGTGGGGCTCGTCGGGCTGCATGTCGTCGTCGGGGCGCTCGTCGCGTTCATCTTCTGGCTGCGGATTCGTAACCGGCCGCTCTTCAGGCTCTCGTCGCTGACGAGTTCGAAGGGGACCTGACATGATGCGCATCTACGAACGATACTTCGCGCGCCAGATCTATCTCGCGTTCATCTTTATCCTGTTCGCGTTCTCGGGCCTGTTCTTCTTCTTCGACCTGATCAACGAGCTGAACACGGTCGGGCACGGCAACTACAAGTTCACGCTCGCGGTGCTGCGCGTCGCGCTGCAGGCGCCTTCGCGCTTCTACGAGATCATCCCGGTTGCCGCGCTGATATCGGCGATCTACGTGTTCGCGCAAATGGCAGCGGCTTCGGAGTTCACGATTTTTCGCGTGTCGGGACTCTCGACCGGGGCCGCGCTACGCTCGCTCCTGAAGATCGGCATTCCGCTGGTGCTCATCACCTATCTCATCGGCGAGGTTGTCGGGCCGTACACGGACCAGTTGTCCGAGCGCGTTCGGCTGGAGGCGCTCGGCTCGTCGGTGTCGTCGAATTTTCAGTCGGGCGTATGGGTAAAGGACACGCTGACGGCGAAGGAAAACGGCGAACAGGTCACGCGCTTCGTCAATGTCGGCACGCTGAATCCCGACTCGACGATCGCCAACGTGCGCATCTACGAATTCGATTCGAAGTTCCGGCTGACCAACGTGCGCATCGCGAAGAGCGGCGTGTACGAGCCGCCCGGACACTGGAAGCTGACGGGCGTCACCGACACGCAGTTGAACGACGCGCCGCCGCAAGCCGTCAATCCCGGCGATACGCTGAACCCGGTCTATCGCGCGACGCAAACGACATTGCCGGAATACTCGTTGCGCTCCGAGCTGACACCGCAGATTCTCTCCGTGCTGCTGGTGTCGCCCGACCGCATGTCGATGTTCAATCTTTTCCGCTACATCCAGCACCTGACGGAGAATCATCAGGACGCGCAGCGTTATCAGATCGCGTTCTGGCGCAAGATTCTCTATCCGTTCGCGGTGTTCGTGATGCTGATTCTGTCGTTGCCGTTCGCGTATCTGCATACCCGCGCGGGCGTGGTCGGCGTGAAGGTGTTCGGTGGCATCATGATCGGCATGAGCTTCCAGTTGTTCAACACGCTGTTCTCGCATATCGGCAATCTGAACACGTGGCCCGCGCCGATCACGGCGGCCGCGCCCGCCCTCGCCTATCTCGCGATCGGCTTGGTGGGGCTCAAGTGGGTGGAGCGGCACTGACGTTTCTTCCGGGGGGCGCGCGATGAAGAAGCACGGCATCATCCTGTTCGGTCACGGAGCGCGCGATCCGCGCTGGAAAGAGCCGTTCGAGCGGCTGGCCGTGAAACTGCGCGGATTGCACGGCGAACCGGTCGCGCTGGCGTTCCTGGAATTGATGTCGCCGGATTTGCCCGCAGCCGTGGCTCAGCAAGCCGCCACCGGCTGCGATGCGATCACGGTCGTGCCGGTGTTCTTCGGGCAAGGCGGGCATGTACGGAGGGACTTGCCGGAGATCGTCGAGAAGTGCCGGGCGGCGCATCCGGATGTCGCCATTTCCTGCGCGACGGCGGTCGGGGAAGATGATGCGGTTCTGGATGCGGTCGCGGGGTATTGCTTACGACAGGTCACCCAGTAACTTTGTCGATGGCCGTTCGGCCGAATTGCGCCAGCCGGATCGAAAGCTATACTTGGATATACGTTTCCGTATATCCAAGGAGCTTCGCGTGAATCTGCTCATTTCCAAATGGGGCAATAGCCTCGCCGTACGCATTCCTGCCGACTATCTGAGGCACACGGGTCTTTCCGAAGGTGACCAGGTGCAGGTCAGCCTCACGGTGGACGGCGGCATCTGCCTTCGTCCCGCCAAATGGGACCGTCGAGCGTTCGCGGAAGAATTGGCCGAAACGCGAGACGCCATGCCGATGACTGATTCCGTCATCGACGAACTGCGACGCGGGGCGCGTTACTGATGATTTACGTCGACACCAGCGTGCTGGTCGCGCTGTGCGTCCGGGAGCGCATGTCCGCTGCCGTCTCTCGCTGGTACGCGGCCACCAGGGACGAGTTGATCTCCGGAGCGTGGTGCGTCACGGAGTTTGCCAGTGCGCTCGGCATCAAGCGGCGCACCGGACAATTGACCGACGAGCAATCCGCTTTTGCGTGGCGCAGCTTCGAGCGAATGTGCACGAGCGACCTGCAACTCACGCCGATCGAACCGCCCGTCTTCCATCACGCGGCAATCCTCACGCTCGATGCATCGACGGGACTGCGCGCAGGAGACGCGCTTCATCTCGCTACCGCGCTGGACTGCAAAGCGAAGACGCTCGCAACGCTCGATTCGGTTCTGGCGAGCAATTCAAAGAAGAAGAAAATCAGGCTCGTGGACTTTTGAAACTCGAGAGCGAAAACAAAAAGCGCACCGTCTCCGGTGCGCTTCCGATTCTCTGCCAGTCGTCCGCCAGTTGAATCACTCAAGCCGCCGCCTGCATCCCCTTCAAATGCACCTTCGGCTTCGCGCCTGCCCGCTCGCGAAACGCCTCACCGATCATCAACAAGCTCGGCTGCGACGGGTCCAGCCAGTCCTGCGCCTCGCCCAGCGCCATACGCGCGAGCGTCAGCGTCAGCGTGCGCTCACGCGGCGTGCTGCACGCCTCGACGATCGCCACCGGCGTCGCGCCCGGACGTCCCGCATCGATCAGTTGCTGAGCGATGTCCGGCGCGCTGTCGCGGCCCATGTAGAACACGAGCGAATCGGCCTTTGCCTGCTCGCGGATCTCGTCGCTGTCCGCCGCGCGCGAATGGGTCGCCAGCGCGACGCTGCGCGCCACGCCGCGCAAGGTCAATGAACGCTTGAGCGTCGCCGCACTCGCCAGCGCCGCGGTGATGCCCGGCACCACTTCGAACTCGATGCCCGCGGTTTCGAGCGCGCGCATTTCCTCGTCGGCGCGGCCGAAGAGCATCGGATCGCCGCCCTTCAGCCTCACGACGACGCCATGCTCCAGCGCCGCATCGACGATCTGCTTGTTGATGAAGTGCTGCGCCGTCGAACGCTGTCCGCAGCGTTTGCCGACGGCAATCTTCTTCGCCTGGGGCGCATAGTCGAGCATCGCCGGCTCGACGAGCGCGTCGTGCAGCACGACATCCGCCTGCTCGAGCAGACGCATGCCGCGCACGGTGATGAGATCCGCCGCGCCCGGCCCCGCTCCGATCAGATAGACCCTTCCCATAGCTTTCATCGATCAACCCGGATGGTCAGATGGTTCACGCAGAAATTGCACGAATCATACCGGCCGCGACCGTGTGATGCGTCGCTTCGTCGATCAGCACGAACGCGCCGGTGCCCTGATGCGTATCGTACTCGTCCGCGACGATCGGTTTCTGTAACGTGAGCGCCACGCGGCCGATATCGTTCATCGCGAGCGTGCTGCGGTCCACCGAATGCGACAGCGTGTGCACGTCCAGCACCTGCTTAACCGCGCCGATGCGCGCGAACACCGTGCTCGTCGTCTGCTTCAGCAGATACTTGCGCTGCGGCGAGAGCGGCTCCTCGTCGAACCAGCACAGATCGGCTTCGAGCTTCTTCGCCGGCTCGACGGGCGCGGCGGCCGGCACGAAGGTGTCGCCGCGCGATACGTCGACGTCTTCGGTCAGGCGAATCGTCACCGTCTGGCCCGCGAACGCGCGATCCACCGGCGCGACGCCGCCCGGCACCGGCGCGATGATCTCGGCGACGGTCGCTTCACGGTTGGCCGGTTGCACGAGGATCGCATCGCCGACGCGCACTTCACCCGCTTCCACGCGCCCCATGTAGCCGCGGAAATCGTCGGCCTGCGAGCCGTCCTGACGCGCGACCCATTGCACCGGGAAACGCAGCGCCTGGTCATTCGGCTGCGCGACGGGCAGCGATTCGAGCAGATCGAGCAGCGGCTCGCCCGCGTACCACGGCATGCGCTCGCTGGCCGTCACGATGTTGTCGCCCTTGAGCGCCGACACCGGCACGAAGCGCACATTCGACAGACCGAGCTGACGCGCGAGCACGACGTACGCATCGCGAATCTCGTTGAAGCGCGCTTCGCTGTAATCGGCGAGGTCCATCTTGTTGATCGCGACGATCACGTGCTGCAGGCCAAGCAGCTTGACGATCGCGCTGTGGCGCTTCGTCTGCGGCAGCAGTTGCGCGACGCCGTCTTCGAACGTGACGCGCGTTGCATCGACGAGAATGATCGCGGCGTGCGCCGTCGATGCGCCCGTCACCATGTTGCGCGTGTACTGCTCGTGGCCCGGCGTATCGGCGATGATGAACTTGCGCTTGGCGGTCGCGAAGTAGCGGTACGCGACATCGATAGTGATGCCCTGTTCGCGCTCGGCTTCGAGGCCGTCCGTGAGCAGCGACAGATCGATTTCGTCGCCGACGGTGCGCTTGTTCTTCGCGCGCGAGATGGCCGACAACTGATCCGACAGCACGGCCTTGCTGTCGTACAGCAGACGGCCGATCAGCGTGCTCTTGCCGTCGTCGACAGAACCCGCGGTGATGAAGCGCAACACGCCCAGGTCTTCAGCTTGATAGATGCTCATGTTCGTTGATTCCGTAGGGCGTTTGCTTAGAAATAACCTTGCTTCTTGCGCTGTTCCATCGCGGCTTCGGAGGCCTGATCGTCCATGCGCGTCGCGCCGCGCTCCGTGATTTCCGTCACGGCCGTCTCGGCGATGATCTTCTCCACGTCGTCGGCATCGCTCGCGACCGGGCATGTGCAGCTGATATCGCCGACCGTGCGGAAACGCACTTGCGCGATCTCGGCGGTCTCGCCCTCGCGCACCGGAGTCAACGGCGTCACCGGCACGAGCAAGCCATTGCGACGCACGATTTCACGGTCATGCGCGTAGTAGATCGACGGCAGTTCGAGCTTTTCGCGCGCGATGTACTGCCACACGTCGAGTTCGGTCCAGTTCGAGATCGGGAACACGCGCAGATGCTCGCCGTTGTGCAGACGCGCGTTGTAGATGCTCCACAGTTCCGGACGCTGCGCCTTCGGATCCCACTGGCCGAATTCATCGCGGAACGAGAAGATGCGCTCCTTCGCGCGCGCCTTCTCTTCGTCGCGGCGCGCACCGCCGATCATCGCCGTGTAGCCGTATTCCTCGATGGTTTCGAGCAGCGTCACCGCTTGCGCGGCGTTGCGCGAATCCGTTTCGCGACGCAGACGCACGGTGCCCTTCCTGATCGAATCCTCGACGTGACCGACCACGAGTTCCGCGCCGATTTCTGCGGCACGGCGATCGCGAAAGTCGATCACTTCCTGGAAGTTGTGACCCGTGTCGATGTGAACCAGCGGGAACGGCAGCGTCGTCTTGCGGTTGCCGCCGAGGCCGAACGCCTTCAACGCGAGCGCCAGCACGACGACCGAATCCTTGCCGCCCGAGAACAGGAGCGCGGGCTTGCTGCATTCCGCGACCAGTTCGCGAATGATGTGGATCGACTCCGCTTCGAGCCAATCCAGGTGATCCATGCGAGTCGCCTTGTTGACGACCGGTGCGGTGACGGTAGAGTCGAGCGTCGTGCTCATGTTCGTCGATCCTTTTCTTTGCGGCGCTTCGTCGAGCGCCGCGTTCAGTGACAGGGTGTAGTGCCTCAGATCGCCGAGCTGGGTGCTTCGTCGACGATCTTGATGTTCGTGATGTGCAAACCGCATTCCTTCGTATCGCGCGATTCCCACCACCAGCGTCCGGCGCGGCTGTCCTCGCCGGGGCGCACCGCGCGCGTACACGGCTCGCAGCCGATGCTCGGATAGCCGCGTGCATGCAGCGGATTCACGGGCACATCGAAGGCTTTCAGATAATCCCACACATCGGTTTCGGTCCAGTCCGCGAGCGGATTGAACTTGGCGATGTTGCGCGGCGCGTCGTGCTCTTCCTCGTGCAGCTCGGCGCGCGTCACCGACTGCTCGCGACGCTGTCCCGTCACCCACGCGGACACTTCCGACAGCGCGCGATCGAGCGGCTCGACCTTGCGGATATGGCAGCAGCTCTTGCGCAAATCAATGCTTTCGTAGAACGCGTTCAGGCCGTGATCGCGCACATAGGCATCCACGGCATCCTGCCGCGGATGAAATTGCTCGATGTCGTAGCCGTACCGTTGCTTCACGGTATCGAGCATGCCGAGCGTCTCCGCATGCAAACGGCCCGTGTTCAGCGAGAAGATGCCGATCTTCACGCCGCGCGAAAGAATGGCGTGCGTGAGCACCATGTCTTCCGCGGCGAGGCTGCTGGCTAGCTTGACGCTCTGATGACGCGCCGCGATCGAATCGAGCAGCGCATCCAGGCGTTCAACCTTGGCTTGCAATTCAGGTGTCATACATCAGGCTCCAAGCGCTGCGATAAGCGCCGAGCGTCGACGGAACAGCGGTTCGGGATTGTCGGTCGCGCCCTGATACAGCTCGGTGAATTCGCTGAACGCATTCAGTGCGTCGTTGATGTCCTTGTCCGCGCGCACAGCGAACGCATCGAAGCCGCAGCGTGCGTGGAACGCGACCTGATCGCGCAACACGTCGCCGATCGCGCGCAGCTCGCCCGTCCACTGATGACGCTCGCGCAGCAGGCGGCCGATGGAGAAGCCGCGGCCATCGCGAAACACGGGGAAATCGACCGCGATCACGGAAAGCTGGCCGAAGTCCGGCACGAGCTCGGCAGGCTCGTCGTCCGGCGCGAGCCACACGCCGATGTCGTCTTTGGCGCGCGACGCGACGATCGCCGACTTGTGCTCCTTCCACAGCGCGAACGGAACGATGATCTTGCCGGCGGGCAGCGCATCGACAGCAGGCAACACACCGTCTTCGGCGGCGCGCACAACGGTGAAACTGTCTTCGACGACTGCGCGGTTCTTGATAATCAACGTCATTTGCAGATCCTTAAGCGTGAGCCTGGCGCGATGCGTACACGCGCTCCTTGAACGGCGCCATGCCGATGCGGCCGAACGTCTCGATGAAGCGCTCGCCTTCGACGCGGTTGTCGACGAAGGTGTCGATCACTTGCGCGATTACGTCGGGCATCTCTTCCGCCGAGAACGACGGGCCGATCACCTTGCCGAGATGCGCGCCGGTTTCGCCCGAGCTCTGCTCGCCGCCGAGCGTCACCTGGTACCACTCCGAGCCGTCCTTGTCGACGCCCAGAATGCCGATGTTGCCGACGTGGTGATGACCGCACGCGTTGATGCAACCCGAAATGTTCAGCGACATGTCGCCCAGGTCGTGCACGTAGTCCAGATCGTTGAAGCGGTCCTGAATGGCGAGCGCGATCGGAATCGACTTCGCGTTCGCGAGCGAGCAGAAATCGCCGCCCGGGCACGCGATGATGTCCGTCAACAGGCCGATGTTCGCCGTCGCGAAACCGAGCGCCTTCGCGCGCTCCCACACGGTGTGCAGGTCGCGCTTCTTCACGTTCGCGAGAATCAGGTTCTGCTCGTGCGACACGCGGATTTCGCCGAACGAGAACTCGTCGGCCAGCGCGGCGACGTCGTCCATCTGCTGGTCGGTGGCGTCGCCCGGCGCGATATGGCGCTGCTTGAGCGACAGCGTCACCGAAGCGTAGCCCGGCACCTTGTGCGGGCGCACGTTGCGCTCGACCCAGCGCGCGAACGGCTTGCTTTCGATCAGCTGCTTTTCATACGACGCGTCCGTGTCCGCGAGCTTTTCGTAGACCGGCGGCGCGAAGAACTTCGACACGCGGTCGACTTCTTCCTGCGTCAGCGTCGACGGGCCGTCCTTCAGATGCTGCCACTCTTCCTCGACCTGCTTCGAGAACTTCTCCGGCGACAGCGCTTTCACCAGAATCTTGATGCGCGCCTTGTACATGTTGTCGCGGCGGCCGTAGCGGTTGTACACACGCAGCACGGCTTCGCAATAGGTGATCAGGTGCTGCCACGGCAGATCGCGCTTGATGATCGCGCCGACGATCGGCGTGCGGCCGAGACCGCCGCCCGCGAGAATGTCCATCACGACTTCGCCCTGCGCGTTCTTCCTGAGATACACGCCGAGGTCGTGGATCTGCACGGCCGCGCGATCTTCCGCCGAGCCGTTCACCGCGATCTTGAACTTGCGCGGCAGCCACGCGAATTCCGGATGGAACGTCGACCATTGACGCAGGATTTCCGACCACGGACGCGGATCGACCTGCTCGTCGGGCGCGACGCCGGCAAATTGATCGGCGGTGATATTGCGGATGCAGTTGCCCGAGGTCTGGATCGCGTGCATCTGCACGGACGCCAGTTTGCGCAGGATTTCCGGCGTCTCTTCGAGCTCGACCCAGTTGAACTGAATGTTGGTGCGCGTCGAGAAGTGGCCGTAGCCGCGGTCGTGCTCGCGCGCGATGGTCGCGAGCATGCGGAGCTGGTCGCTGCGCAGGTTGCCGTACGGAATCGCGATGCGGTGCATGTACGCGTGGCGCTGCATGTACAGGCCGTTCTGCAGACGCAGCGGACGGAACTCTTCCTCGCTCAATTCGCCCGACAAACGGCGACGGACCTGGTCGGCATACTGCGAGACACGTTCGTCGACGATGCGTTGGTCGATCTGATCGTATTGGTACATTCGGGGGCCCCAAGTTCTTGTAAAAAGCGCAGCGTCCTAGGTTACGTTGCGCGTCTCATCCATCGAATATCCATTGAGTCTCTGCTGCGCGAGCCGTTCAGACGGAACGCTCATTTGCTTATGACAGATAGAGATATGGATATTGGAAAAATTGGACTGATAGTAAAGAACCTGCTATATATTGCAAACGACTGAAAAATTACTTTGATATGCCCGGTAGTAATAAACAAAGGCCTTAAATGAATCTGCATCAGTTCCGCTTCGTGCGCGAGGCCGTCCGGCAGAACTTCAACCTGACGGAAGCCGCCAAGGCGCTGTATACGTCTCAGCCGGGCGTCTCGAAGGCGATCATCGAGCTGGAGGACGAGCTGGGCGTCGAGATATTCACGCGGCACGGCAAGCGCGTGAGATCGCTGACCGAGCCGGGGCGGATCATTCTCGCGTCGGTCGAGAAAATCTTGCAGGAAGTCGAGAGCCTGAAGCGCGTCGGTAAAGATTACGCAGCGCAGGATCAGGGCAATCTCGTCATCGCCGCCACGCACACGCAGGCGCGCTACTCGCTGCCCGCTGCCATCGCCGAATTCAAAAAGCGCTTTCCAAAGGTGCACCTTTCGATTCTGCAAGGCAGTCCGACGCAAGTCGCGGAAATGGTGATTCACGACCAGGCGGATATCGCCATCGCGACCGAGGCGATCGCCAACTATAAGGAACTGGTGTCGCTGCCCTGCTTCCAGTGGCAGCACCTGGCCGTCATGCTGCCGGATCATCCGCTGCTGGAGCGCAAGCTGCTCACGCTCGACGACCTCGCGCAATACCCGATCATCACGTACGAGGCGTCGTTCGCCGGGCGCACCAAGATCAATCAGGCGTTCGCGCTGCGCAACCTGACGCCGGACATCGTGCTCGAAGCCATCGACGCGGACGTCATCAAGACTTACGTCGAACTGGGGCTCGGCGTCGGGATCATGGCGGATATCGCGTTCAACCCCGAGCGCGACCGGCATCTGCGCGCGATGCCGGTCGGGCATCTGTTCGGCACGAATGTCACGCGGCTCGCGCTCAAGCAGGGCGCATATCTGCGCAGCTATGTGTATACGCTCGTCGAGCTGCTGTCGCCGTCGCTGAATCGCAAGCTGATCGAGCAGGCGCTATCCGGCGACCACGAAAGCTACGAGCTCTGATCTGAATAACACGGCGGCGCACGCCGCCTGAAAAACGTTCCTTTCCGTGGAGACCTTTCCGATGACGTTGTCGAAGTTCACGCGCCGGCTTGCCGCCGGCGTCGCCTTGTCCGTGGTTGCCGCCGCCGCGCACGCGCAGATGAAAGTCGGCATCGATCTGTCGAGCACCGGCCCGGCCGCCGCGATCGGCATCACCAGCAAGAACGCGATGCTCATGTGGCCGAAGACCATCGCCGGGCAGAACGCGGAGTACATCATCCTCGACGACGGCTCGGATCCGGGCGCGGCCGTGCGCAACATCCGCAAGCTCATCAGCGAGGACCATGTCGACGTGATCGTCGGGCCGAACATCACGCCGGCGGCGCTCGCCGCGCTCGACCCCGTCGCCGAATCCGAAACGCCGATGATCACGCTGATCGGCTCGGCATCGGTCGTCGAGCCGCAGGAAGGCAAGAAAGTTTGGGCGTTCAAGATGGCCCAGACCGACCGCGCGATGGCCGACGTGATGACACGCTATATGGCGAATCACGGCGTGAAAACAGTGGGGTTCATCGGCTTCGCGGACAGCTACGGCGATAGCTGGCTCAACGAGTTCTCCAAATTCGCGGATTTGCGGCACATCAAGATCGTCGCGAGCGAGCGTTTCAATCGCACCGATGCGAGCGTCACCGGCCAGATTCTCAAGCTGATGGCCGCGAAGCCGGACGCGGTGCTGATCGCGGGCGCGGGCACGCCGACCGTGCTGCCGCAGCGCACGCTGGTCGAGCGCGGCTACAAGGGCGCGATCTATCAGACGCACGGCATCGCGACGCCGGAGTTCATCAAGCTCGGCGGCAAGGACGTCGAAGGCACGCTGTTTCCGACGCAGCCGGTCGTCGTCGCGCGCACGCTGCCGGCGGATCATCCGTCGAAGAAGGCGGCGCTCGCGTTCGTCAACGCGTATGAGGAGAAGTACGGCAAGGGCAGCGTCACGCAGTTCGCGGGCGATGCGGCGGGCGTCTATCCGCGCCTTCAGGATGCCGTGGCGCGCGCGCTGAAGACCGCCAAGCCGGGCACGAAAGAGTTTCGCGTGGCGCTGCGCTCGGAACTGGAGCACGCGCATGAGCTGGTCGTGCCGAACGGCGTGGTCAACACGAGCGCGACGGATCACGTCGGCCTGGATCAGCGCGCGAGCGTGATGGGCGTGATCAAGAACGGTACGTTCACGTATCTTGCTCAGTAATTTCCTGGGCTCCGAAAACGCTGTCGTTGCTGCTTGCCGACGTGAGGGTTTTCGGTCATAATCACCGACTCGATTGGCTCGTGGCCTCGCTTTATTTCAGCACGAGTCGATTCAGGCCCAGGTGGTGAAATTGGTAGACGCAGGGGACTCAAAATCCCCCGCCGCAAGGCGTGCCGGTTCGATTCCGGCCCTGGGCACCAGGTTTCTTGGAAAAGCCGCTCCTTCGTGAGCGGCTTTTTTGCGTTTGGAGCCCGTGGATGCGCATCACTCGACGCCCGAACGATGATCGGACTCGTCGGCGAAAGCCTTCTCGGTAATTCGCGCCAGCCACTTCCCCACGATAGGCGCGCCGTACCAGGCGAACGCGGACGCAAACACGGCAGGCCAATACTCCCGAAAAAACCCTAAGACGAAGTTCATCATTTTGTGGTCCCAGCCTTCCATTCATTCAACAAGATCGAAACTATGTAGTAGGCCGAAGCGTCCCGCAGCGGATGTAACGGCAAAATTGCTCGGACTTCCTGGCTGAACGAAGCGACGAGCAAGTATATCCACAGAAGCATCCCGCTCAGCGAGGCGAAAATTCCCATATTCGCGATAAAGATTGCGTGACCGATTCGCCGTTTCGACGTCCATCGGGAAAAGCCATCGCGCAACTCGCCTGGCAGCACGGCCAGCGCGACATTCAAACTGACGCTCGAGGCGACGAGCGAAATCGGAAAGAACTCATCCTTGCCGGGCTGCTTCAGCGCCACTCGCAAGATGTATTCGATCGCGCCCATGAATAGCGGCAGTCCGACGATCAATTGCCGCGCTATCGTGTCGAAGCCCTTCGATTGCATTGTCGACATCCTGCTATGCGTGATGACGCACACTTTCCACGATGACGCGACGGCGCAAAAGTCGTCCGTACGGGCATCGCCGCGGTTTCTCCCGGTCCCCTCACCGCCGAATGTGCGCCATCGCGTAGACGCACCGCGCTCGTCCCCGCAAAAATGGCCTCCATCGGCATTCGGAACCCCGGCGCGTGGAGCATCACGGGGATGCTCGCTCGCGCAGCGCCCGCATTTCGGGTTGCTTAGGACTTTCTCGATGTCGTGACCCGCTCACGCGATGCGTCGAGCCATAACTCGAAAAAGGGTACGACATGAACCGGCCTGACTACTCGCTGTCTCTCGACTCCGTCATCTGCAAGCGCTGCAACACCATTTCACCCGCTTCGGAAGACACCTGCCCGTCCTGCGGAGCCGATCGTCAGGGCGCGATTTTCACGAGCCGCGCCGAGCCCGCGCCGGCCGTTGCCGCGTCGGTGCCGGCGCCACTCGACATCCTCGACTGGGATGACAGCCACTGGCTGCAGCGCCTCGTCCGGCGCAGGATGTTGACCTCCTATCCGAACTTCATCGAGCCAGGGGATTCGCAGGAGCAGCGCAAGCCCGCGCGCACGGGTATCGCGATGCTGGTCGGCGGCGTGGTCGCAAGCATCGCGGTCGGCGCGTATTTTTATGCGCGTCTCGATGACAACGCGCCGCCGCCGAGCGCGGAGCCTGGCATCAGCGTGGCGGGCTCGGTCCGCGACAACGCGTCCGCCGCGTCGAAGGCCGATGCTTCGCGGCACGCATCGTTGATGCGGTCCAAAGCGGACTCGCCGAATGCCCAGGCCGTCACGCCAGCGGCGCCGGTCATCGCCAAGGCGAGCCCCGCACACGAAGAACGCACTGTGGTCGCGCCGAGCGTTCCCGTCGCGGCGCATGCGGCGACGCAAGCCCCGTCGACCGCACCGCGCGTCGAGCCTCGCGTCGCCGCGACAAGCACGCCGGCATCGGCGAGCACGGTGGCCGCAGTCGCGCCCGCCAAGCCGCCGATGCCCGTTGCGCACGTTACGGCGACTCCGCCTTCGCTCAGCAACGCAACATCGGCGACCGTGGCTACGACGAAGCCCTCGACGCCGAGCACGACGACGAGCGCAGCCGCTTCCGCTCTCGCGCCATCGGTCAAACCGGCTGCGCCGGTCATTGCATCGGTGCAAAAGCCGGAACCGCGCGTCAGCACGACGCTCGCCGCTGCCTCGCCGGCCCCCGCAAAGCCCGTGACGCAAGCGTCCATGTCCACGCCCACGCCCACGCCCACGTCCACGCCCGTCGCGCGTCCGAGCGAGCCGCCGCGGAGCAGCACGGCCGTCGCCTCGGCGCCGAAGCCCGCAGCGCCATCCGCTCCGCCGGTCGCGGAGCCGCTGCCCGCGGCCGTCGCGCGCAGCATCGCGGCGGTTCAGCAAGCGCTCGCGAGCCGCGATCTCGCGTCCGCGCGTCGCAACATGCGCGGCCTCTATGCGAGCGAGCCGCGCAGTCCGGAAATCCAGCAGCTTGCGGCTGAACTGTCGCGTCAGGAACGCGCGCGCGACGGCGCGATGGCGAACGCCCGCGCATGCGCCGCCAACATGGACGCCGCGTGCGCCTTGCGCAATGCACGCCGTGCGGTGACGCTCGATCCGCGCAACGGGCAGACGCAGGCAACCCTGCGCCGCGCGCTCGCCGTGCAGAACGAAGCCAATACCGAGTACTTCCGGCAAGCCAGCGGCATACCGAAGCCGATCGTCCCGACGATGAGCTTCGACGGACGCTGGACCGCGGGCACGCGGCACGGCGCGATGTCCGGAGATCAGGACGATTCGAGCTTTACGCTCTTCGGCGCGGGCGTGCCGGTCGTCTCGAAGGGACGCGGCGACGCACACTGACACACGTCGCAACGATCCAGCGATGCGCACGGAATAAGCCCCGGCGCACATCCGTTTAGAGGTGACGAACGAACTGACGGCGAAGCACTGCCGAAGGAGTCACCATCATGCAAACCGGATTGTGGAGCCGCTTCGTCGCTTGCGCCGCCGCACTCATGACACTGACGGGCCTCGCCTCGTGCGGCGGCGGCTCCGATAGCAGCATGCCGACGCCGACGCCGACGCGCTTCAAGATGTCGATCGTCGTATCCGACGGCGCCATAGCCGCGCCGCACACGGACCCGAACCTGAAGAACGGCTGGGGCGTCGCGTTCAACCCGAACGGCTTCGTGTGGGTCGCCAATAACGGCACGCAGACGGCCACCCTCTACGACGGCAACGGCGTCGTCCAGTCCCTGGTCGTATCGATTCCCCCGAGCGCGAAGGGCCCGGCCAATCCGACCGGAATCGTCTTCAACAAGGGACCGGATCTCATGCTCGCGCGCAACGGCAAGTCGGGCGTCGCCGCATTCATCTTCGCGGGCGAAGGCGGCTCGATCACCGCGTGGGCGCCGGCCGTCGACACGACGCACGCGTTCACCGCCGTCGATTCGAGCGCGTCCGGCGCGATCTACAAAGGACTCGCGATCGCCGTGACGCCATCGGGCGGGCATCGTTTGTACGCGACCGATTTCCATCACGGCAAGGTCGACGTCTTCGACGGCACGTTCACGAAGATCGCGGTGCCGGGCGGCTTCACGGACACGCAGATTCCGGCGGGCTTCGCGCCTTTCGGCATCCAGACGATCGGCTCGAAGATCTTCGTCACCTACGCGAAGCAGGACAGCGACGCCGAGGACGACGTGTCGGGCGCGGGTCAGGGCTTCGTCGACGTGTTCGACATCGACGGCAATCTGATGCAGCGCTTCGCGGCGAACGGACCGCTGAACGCGCCCTGGGGCGTCGCACAGGCGCCGGGCAACTTCGGCACCTTCAGCAACGACATCCTCGTCGGCAATTTCGGCGACGGCACCCTCAACGCGTTCGATCCGACGAGCGGCGCGTTCGTCGGCCAGTTGATGAGCACAGCCGGCGCGCCGCTCGTGCAGCACGGTTTGTGGGGCATCGCGTTCGGCAACAACCTGAACGCGCAGCCGTCGAACACGCTCTTCTTCGCCGCCGGCCCGAATGACGAAGCCGATGGCGTGTACGGCCGCATCGACATGCAATGAAGCGCACGCAGCGTGTCCGCTTCCCTGGGCGATGACGCCGGCCGCGGACGCTCGTCGTCCGAAAGCGCATCGCCACGCTCGGCGCCGCCCGCGGTTGGGGCGGCGCTTTTTTTTATCGCCGATGCCTTGCGGCGACGCGAAGCGCGCCCGCGAGCGCGGACCGAACGCGCGGCTTGCTAGAATGCGCGCTTCAACTCCGCTCATCCGATGGTCCTCGAAACCCTCCTCTTCTCCCAAGGCTTCGGGTCGCGCCGCCAGTGCCGCGGCATCGTGGCCGAAGGGCGCGTGCGCATCGCGGGTGTCGTGCGTGACGATCCGCATGCCGATTTTCCCGTCGCGCCCGGTCTCGAATTCGAAGTCGACGATCATCTCTGGATCTATCGCGAGAAGGCGTACATCGCGCTGAACAAGCCGGCGGGCTATGAATGCTCGCGCGATCCGCAGCACCATCTGAGCGTGTTTCATCTGCTGCCGCCGCAACTCGCCGAGCGCGGCGTTCAGGCGGTCGGCCGGCTCGATCAGGACACCACCGGCCTGCTGCTTCTCTCCGACGATGGCGCGTTCGTGCATGCGTTCACCTCGCCCAAGCGCAAGGTGCCGAAGGTCTATCTCGCGACCGTGCGCCATCCGCTCGACGATGCACAGCTCACCAAGCTGCGCGAAGGTGTGCTGCTGCACGGCGAGTCGAAGCCGAGCGCCGCGCTCGGGGCCGAACGGCGCGACGAGCGGCTGCTCGAACTCACCGTGCTCGAAGGCAAATATCATCAGGTGAAGCGCATGGTCGCGGCGGCGGGCAACCGCGTGGAGAAACTGCATCGCGAACGGGTCGGCGGTCTTGCCCTGCCTGAGACGCTTGTCGAAGGCGCGTGGCGCTGGCTCGATGACGCCGATCTCGCCGCGCTTCGGGCCGCGCCCGAGCAGACGCGGTAGGGCCGCTGCCGTGGTCCGATCACATCGAAGCCACGCTCATGCGCAGAAGCGCAACGATCCGTCGATGCGTTGCGCGCACACGACGACGACGCCGCCGAACTGAAACCTCCGCGGGCTACGGCCAAGGCGCGATCGTCGAGGCGATTTCGCCGTCTCGGCACGAGCGTTCGGCGGTTTCATCGAATTCCCCGCTTTTGTCCACGCGCATTGAGCATGCAAATCGGTAAAAGCCCTCAATGGCGGGCGCTGCGGCGCAGCATGCCTTCCGCGAGCCGCACTCATATACTGATCTTACGGATACCAAGAATGACTATCAAAAAAGCAGGAGGGCATCATGGTCTCCCACTCGGCCGTCGCGCTGCTTGCGTTCGTCGCGCTTGGCGCTGTCCTCATCGGGTTGCTGGGCATCGTCATGCACTTGCGCCATAAGTATTCGCCGAACCTCATCGGCGCGTTGATCGGCGCGTTGATGTGCTTCGTCCTCCTCGAAACGATCCCGTCGCTGATCTAGCGCCGCGCGTTCGCCTTCAGGAAATCGTCGACCGTCGGATGGCGCAGCGCGTAGCGCAGTTCGCGCTTGAGCCGCGCATTGGATAGCCGCCGGGACTCGCGCATGAACGAGAGCGTGATCGGTTCCAGGCGCGTCTGCGCCTCGCGCCGCGAAACGCGTGGCACGCGCGGCAGGCCGTACGCATCGGCCACGCGGTCGAAATAATCCGCCATGCGCAAATCCGTGTCGTCCGACGCGTTGATCACGCGCTGCGAACGCCCGCGCGACAGCGCACGCACCAGAATCGCGGCGAGATCGTCGGCGTGGATGTGATTCGTGTAGACGTCGTCGGCTTCGATGAGCGCGGGCATCGCCTTCTCGATGCGCGCAAGCGGCAGACGATTGGCCGCGTAGATGCCCGGAATTCGCGCAATCGACACCCGCCAGCCGCTGTGAACACCCGCCGCGCGCAACTGCTTCTCCGCCGACACGCGCCGCCGCGCACGTTCGTTCTCGGGACGCGCGGGCCGCGTCTCATCGATCCACGCGCCGGCGCAATCGCCGTAGACCCCGGTGGTGCTCGCATAGACGAAGCGCGTATGCGGTCCGCTCAGACGCCTGGTGGCCGCGCGCAGGCCGTCGGGTACAATGAAAGCCGTTTTTCCGGCTCGATCCGGATGCAGCCAGTGACTTTTGGCGGCACGCGCCACCGAGCGGCGCGGGTTGCGCAGCGCGGCAATCAGCGCGCGCGTGCGGCGATCCGAATCGCCGTCGCGCTGAGGCGGCGCGAGATGCAGCACGTCGCGCGCGAGGCCCGCGAGCCTTCCGAGACTGCGGCGCAGATCGAGGTCGCCGGAAATAGGCGTCGCGCCGGCCGCGCGCAACTCGCCGGCGCGCTCGGGATGATGCGTGAGCGCAATGACGCGGGGCGCCGCAGCGCGCGCCTGAAGCAGCGGCAGCGCACGCATGCCGACATCGCCGCATCCGACGATCAGGACGCGCGCGCGGCGAAGGTTTCGAGTGGCGATCATCCGGGCATTCTATCCGTCGCCTGAAACGCGCGTGCGGCGTCGCGAAAGACGAACGAGACAACTCCACACATCGCAGAAATCGATCTATGGCTTTCAACGTAACGCTCCGGCAAAGCGGCCGACAGTTTCAAGTAGAACCCGACGAACCGGTGCTGACCGCCGCGCTGCGCCAGGGCATCGGCCTGCCGTACGGCTGCAAGAACGGGGCGTGCGGCTCCTGCAAGGGCGCCGTCGTGAGCGGTGAAGTCGAGCAGGCGCCGCACTCGTCGTCGGCTTTGTCGAACGACGAAAAAACGCGCGGCATGGCCCTCTTCTGCTGCGCGACCGCGCAGACGGACCTGACCATCGATGTGCGCGAAATCGCGGGCATCGGCGACGTGCAGGTGAAGAAACTGCCGTGCCGCGTGAACGCGCTCGAACGCAAGGCCGACGACGTCATCGAGCTGAAGCTGCAACTGCCCGCCAACGAGCGTCTGCAGTATTACGCGGGCCAGTACATCGAATTCATCCTGAAGGACGGCAAGCGCCGCAGCTATTCGATGGCGAGCCCGCCGCACCACGAAGGCCCGCTCGAACTGCACATTCGACATATGCCGGGCGGCACGTTCACGGATCACGTGTTCGGCGCGATGAAGGAGCGCGACATCCTGCGCTTCGAAGGCCCGCTCGGCACGTTCTTCCTGCGCGACGAGTCCGACAAGCCGATCGTGCTGCTCGCATCGGGCACGGGCTTCGCGCCGATCAAGGCGATCATCGAGCATGCGGTGTTCAAGAATCTGAATCGCCCGATGACGCTCTACTGGGGCGGTCGCCGCAAAAAAGATCTGTACATGATGGATCTCGCTCACCAATGGGCGAAGGAGATCCCGAACTTCAAGTTCGTGCCGGTGCTCTCCGAGCCCGACGCGGACGACAACTGGACGGGCCGCACGGGCTTCGTTCATCGCGCTGTCATCGAAGATCTGCCAGACTTGAGCGCCTATCAGGTGTACGCATGCGGCGCGCCGGTGATGGTGGAATCGGCGCAGCGCGATTTCACGCAGCATCATCGCCTGCCGGACGACGAGTTCTACGCGGACTCGTTCACGAGCGCGGCGGATCTCGCGCATCCCGTGTGATGCTGCACGTAACGTGCACGCGGCCAAAAAATCCGCGTGCACGGTTTACAGGCAGTAACCGCTTAACGTATCCTTCGCGAATGATCAAAATCCTGAACGCACTTCGACGTCGCCGCTCGCCGCTTCCCTAGGGATGCCGCTGGCTCGTCATGCATTGCGCTCACGGTTCGGTTTGTTCGAAGCGTACGAAATGAAGCCACGGAATTCCGTGGCTTTTGTTTTTTCCGCGTCGTTTTCCTCTTCCCCTTGCACTAGCTTTCGTGGAGCCCGCTGTCATGAATTTCAATGAGTACCCCGTTGATTCGCTGATGTACATCACGAACCGTCCCGAGATCGTATTTACCCACGGCAAGGGTTCCTGGCTCTACGACAACACAGGCAAGCGCTATCTCGACTTCATCCAGGGCTGGGCCGTGAACTCGCTCGGCCACTGCAACGAAGGCATGATCGAGGCGATGGAGAAGCAGGCGCGCACGCTGATCAACCCGTCGCCCGCGTTCTATAACGCGCCGATGGCGCAACTCGCCGGCCTGCTCACCGCGAACAGCTGTTTCGACAAGGTGTTCTTCGCCAACAGCGGCGCCGAAGCCAACGAAGGCGCGATCAAGCTCGCGCGCAAGTGGGGCAAGAAGTTCAAGAACGGCGCATACGAGATCATCACGTTCGATCACAGCTTCCACGGCCGCACGATCGCGACGATGTCCGCGAGCGGCAAGGCCGGCTGGGACACGATCTACGCGCCGCAAGTGCCGGGCTTCCCGAAGGCCGATCTGAACGATATCGCGTCGGTGGAGAAGCTCATCAACGAGAAGACGGTCGGCGTGATGCTGGAGCCGATTCAGGGAGAAGGCGGCGTCATTCCCGCGACGCGCGAATTCATGCAGCAACTGCGCGCGCTGACGAAGAAGCACAACCTTCTCTTGATCGTCGACGAAGTGCAAAGCGGTTGCGGCCGCGCGGGGACGCTGTTCGCTTACGAGCTCTCGGGCATCGAGCCGGACATCATGACGCTCGGCAAGGGCATCGGCGGCGGCGTGCCGCTCGCGGCGCTGCTCTCGAAGGCCGATGTCGCCTGCTTCGATGCCGGCGATCAGGGCGGCACCTACAACGGCAATCCGCTGATGACGGCGGTCGGCTATTCGGTGATCTCGCAACTCGTCGCGCCGGGCTTCCTCGAGGGTGTGCGCGCGACGGGCGAGTACCTGAAGACGGAACTGCTGAAGTTGTCCGAAGAGCGCGGTTTCAAGGGCGAGCGCGGCGAAGGCCTCTTGCGCGCGCTGCTGCTCGACAGCGACAAGGGTCCGCAGATCGTCGAGAAGGCGCGCCTGATGCAGCCCGACGGCCTGCTGCTCAACGCGGCGCGTCCGAACCTGCTGCGCTTCATGCCCGCACTCAACGTGACCCGCGACGAGATCGACCAGATGATGGCGATGCTGCGCTCGGTGCTCGATTCGCTGTGATCATCCGCACGTTCGATGCAGGCGATCGCGATGCCGTGATCGCCCTGTGGCGCGATGTGTTTCCGGAGTACGCGGATGCATCGCGGCCGCAGCGCGATCCTGGCTTGTCGATCGCCAACAAGATGCGGACGCAGCCGGAGCTGTTCTTCGTCGGCTCGCTGGACGGCGTCGTGATCGGCACGGTGATGGCCGGCTACGACGGGCATCGCGGCTGGGTATATTCGCTTGCCGTCACGCCGTCGCTGCGCGGCCGCGGCTTCGGCAGCGCGTTGATGAAGCACGCGGAATCCGCGTTGACGGAGCTGGGATGCCCGAAGGTGAATCTGCAGATCCTGTCGTTCAAGACGGAGTTGCGCGGGTTCTACGAGAGGCTCGGCTATCGGATGGATGAAGTCGTGAGTCTGGGGAAGCGGCTATAAAAAAGGCCGGCTGCAAGAGCCGGCCTTCGTTCGACAGATAGCGAAGCTTACTCGCCCAGATACGCCGCCCGAACCTTCGGGTCATCGAGCATGACCTTGGCGTCGCCGGACATCGTCACCGTGCCGGAGTCCATCACGTAGCCGCGATTCGCCGCCTGCAACGCGAGTCGCGCGTTCTGCTCCACGAGCAGCACCGTCAGACCTTCCGACGAAATCTCGCGCACCACTTCGAAGATCTTCTCGACCATGATCGGCGAGAGACCCATCGACGGTTCGTCGAGCAGCAGGAGCTTCGGACGCGAGAGCAGCGCGCGCGCCATCGCGAGCATCTGCTGTTCGCCGCCCGAGAGCGTGCCCGCATACTGCGACGCTCGCTCCTTCAGACGCGGGAAGAAGCCGAACATGCGCTCGGTGTCCTTCTGAATGCCGTCCGAGTCGTTGCGCAGATACGCGCCCATCTGCATGTTTTCGAGAATCGACATGCGCGCGAAGATGCCGCGGCCTTCCGGCACCATCGCGAGGCCGCGCTTGAGCAGCTCGTGCGTCGGCACGCCCTTGATCGACTGGCCCATGTACTCGATATCGCCGCCCGAGTACGGCTTGAGACCGGTGATGGCCTTCATCGTCGTGGTCTTGCCCGCGCCGTTCGCGCCGATCAGCGTAACCAGTTCGCCCTGCCCGACTTCCAGATCGACACCCTTCACCGCCTGGATGCCGCCGTAATTCACCTGCAGACCCTTGACCTTCAACATCGCGTTCGTGGTCGCCATTTAGTGCACCCCCGCACCCAGATATGCCTCGATCACCTTCGGGTCCTTCTGCACGTCCTGCGGCAGACCCTCGGCGATCACCTTGCCGTAATCGAGCACCGTCATGCGGTTGCACAATCCCATCACGAGTTTCACGTCGTGTTCGATCAGAAGAATCGTCTTGCCGTCCGCTCGGATCTTGTCGAGCAGACGCGTGAGCTCGACCTTCTCCGTCGCGTTCATGCCGGCAGCCGGTTCGTCGAGCGCGAGCAGCTTCGGATCGGTCGCCAATGCGCGCGCGATCTCCAGACGACGCTGGTGACCGTACGACAGATTGCGCGACGTGTAATCCGCGTATTGCAGCACGCCGACGTATTCGAGCAGCTCGAGCGCGCGTTCCTTGATCTCGCGTTCCTCGCGGCGCTCAGCCGGCGTCTGGAACACCGCGCCGATCAGCCCATGCTTCGTGCGCACGTGCCGGCCGACCATCACGTTCTCCAGCGCGGTCATGCCGCCGAACAGACGAATGTTCTGGAATGTGCGCGCGATGCCCGCCTTCGCCACCTGATAGACGGCGGTCGGCGTGTACGCCTGGCCGTCGAGCTTGAATTCGCCCGAATCCGGCGTGTAGAGGCCGGTGATCACGTTGAAGAACGTTGTCTTGCCGGCGCCGTTCGGTCCGATGAGACCGTAGATCGTGCCCTCTTCGATCTGAAGGCCGACATCCGACAGCGCCTGCAGGCCGCCGAAGCGTTTGTTGACGCCTTTTACGGAAAGTCGTGTTTGCTTTTCGCTCATGTTCTGAATCTCCGCTCTTCAAGCGCGCACCGGCTTCTTGCCGCTGCGCTTTGCGATCTTCGCGATCTTGTCTTCGTGTTTCGCGGCGGGCCACAGGCCTTCCGAGCGATACAGCATGATCAGCACCATCGCCAGGCCGTACAGCAACTGACGGATGACTTCGGTATCGACGATCTGATGACCGAAGATGGCGTTCTGCAGCGGACCCATGGTCGTGCGCAGGAATTCGGGGAACACGGCGAGCAGCACCGCGCCGAGAATCACGCCCGGGATATGACCCATGCCGCCGAGCACCACGCACGCCAGCACGACGATCGATTCCCAGAAGGTGAACGATTCCGGCGACACGAACCCCTGGAACGCGCCGAACATCGCGCCCGACAGGCCGCCGAACGATGCGCCCATCGCGAACGCGAGCAGCTTCACGTTGCGGGTGTTGATGCCCATCGCCTTCGCGGCGATTTCGTCTTCGCGGATCGCGGCCCAGGCGCGGCCGATGCGCGAGTGCTGCAGGCGCGTACACACCCAGATCACGAACAGCGCGCACAGCACGAACAGGTAGTAATACATGTACACCGACGGGAACTTGAAGCCGAAGAACTCGTGCGTCTGCGACAGGTTGAAGCCCGCCACCGTCACCGGATCGATGCCCGTGATGCCCTTCGGACCGTTCGTGATGTTCACCGGACGATCGAGGTTGTTCATGAAGATCCGGACGATTTCGCCGAAGCCCAGGGTCACGATCGCGAGGTAGTCGCCGCGCAGACGCAGCGTCGGTGCGCCGAGCAGCACGCCGAAGGTGGCCGCGAGCGCCATCGCGATCGGCACGATGATGAGGAACGGCACGTGCAGTCCGCCCGGCGCGAGATGCGCGATCCATTCGAACTGCGTCGTCAACTGCGGCGACGAAAGCAATGCCGCCGTATAAGCGCCCACCGCGTAGAACGCGATGTAGCCCAGGTCCAGCAGGCCAGCGAAGCCGACCACCACGTTCAGGCCGAGCGCGAGCATCACGTACAGCATCGCGAAGTCGAGCACGCGGACCCAGTAGTTGCCGCCCGCGGCGCCGATCACCATCGGTGCGGCAATGACGAACACGGCGGTGAGAATGCCGATGACCAGCGTCTTGGTCGCGTTCTTCTCGGGGATGAGCGTCGTGGACGGCTCAATCGGTTGAATCGAAGTCATTTTTTTGAGCTCCTCACACGGTCTTTAAGCGCGGTCCGCGACACGTTCGCCGAGCAGACCCGACGGACGGAACACGAGCACGATGATCAGCACGATGAAGGCGAACACGTCCTGGTAGTTGGAACCGAAGACGCCGCCTGTCAGGTTGCCGATATAGCCGGCGCCCAACTGTTCGATGAGACCGAGCAGCACGCCGCCGACCATTGCGCCGCCGAGGTTGCCGATGCCGCCCAGCACCGCCGCCGTGAACGCTTTCAGGCCGGGAATGAAGCCCATGTAGAAGTGCGCGTTGCCGTATTCCGACGCGATCATCACGCCGGCGAGCGCGGCGAGCGCCGAGCCGATCATGAAGGTCGCGGAAATCACGAAGTTCGGGTTCACGCCCATCAGCGACGCGACGCCGGGGTTCTCGGCGATCGCACGCATCGCGCGGCCGAGCTTGGTCTTGTGCACGAGCAGGAGCAGTCCGCCCATCACGAGGAACGCAACGACGATGATGACGATTTCGGTCATCGAAATCACCGCGCCCGGACGGGTCTCGTCGGCGGCGATCACGTTGATCGGATCGGTCGGCAGCAATTGCGGGAAGGCGAGCGGATTGCGGCCCCAGATCATCATCGCGATGGTCTGCAGCAAGATCGACACGCCGATCGCGGTGATCAGCGGCGCGAGACGCGGCGCCTTGCGCAGCGGCCGGTATGCGACGCGCTCGATCGTGTACCCGACGATGGCGCAGACGCAAGCCGCGATCACGAGCGCGATCGTCAGCATGATCGGTCCGGGCAAGCCGGGCACGTGGTTCTGCATCACGCCGATGGCCGAAAGCGCGACCATCGCGCCGACCATCAGCACGTCGCCGTGCGCGAAGTTGATGATGCCGAGAATGCCGTACACCATCGTATAACCCAGTGCAATGATGGCGTAGACGCTGCCAAGCACCAGACCGTTGAGGATCTGCTGGATGAAAATATCCATTTAAAGCTCCTTAGCCCCGTGCGATTCGATAACGCCTTTATCACCGGCCGATAAACCAGTGTGAAGCGAAATCTGAAGCGGCACTGCGCGTACTTTTTAAAAAACCGGTAAGGGTTGAGCGCCGATCGTCCGCCCGCGGCCGGATGAGGCTGCAAGCGGTTCACGGACGGATACGAAAACGGCGCCGCCGGATAGCTGGCGCCGCCAGACTGCCTACTGCTTCACGACGTCGATTACGTCCTTCTTCTTGTCCTTGAAGTCGTACAGCGTGATGGTCCCCGCCTTCAGATCGCCCTTGTCGTCGAATGCGATATGCCCCGTCAGACCGTTGTAGTCGGTCGTGGCAATCGCAGCGAGCACCTTGGGCGCTTCGATGGAGTTCGCACGCTTCATTGCATCGACGATCACGTACATCGCGTCATACGTGAACGGCGCGTAAATCTGCACCGGCGTGTGGAAGCGCGCTTCGTATTTCTTCTCGAAGTCGGCACCCTTGTCCATCTTCGAAAGCGCGAGTCCCGCCTCCGAGCAGATGATGTTTTGCACCGCGTCGCCCGCGAGCTCGGCCACCTTGTCGGTGCAGACGCCGTCGCCCGCGAGGATCTTCGCCTTGATGCCGAGCGCCGCCGCTTCCTTGGCGAAGGGGCCGCCCGTCACGTCCATGCCGCCGTACATCACGACGTCCGGCTGGATGCGTCTGATCTTCGTGAGAATCGCCTTGAAGTCGCGAGCCTTCTCGGTGGTCGCCTCGCGCGCGGCGACTTTCACGCCGCCGGCCTGCACGGTTTTCACGAATTCGTCGGCCAGTCCGCGGCCGTAGGCGCTGGCGTCGTCCACCACGACGACTTTCTTCGCATGCAGCGTCTTCATCGCGTAGCCGGCCAGCACGGGGCCTTGCAGCGCGTCGGTCGCCACGACGCGAAACGTCGTCTTGTACCCTTGCTTCGTGTACTCGGGATTCGTCGTCGACGGCGAAATCTGCGCGATGCCCGCGTCGCTGTAGATTTTCGATGCCGGTATCGAGACGCCCGAGTTCATGTGGCCGATCACCGCGACTACGTGGTCGTCGACGAGCTTCTGCGCGGCTTCGGTGCCGACACGCGGATCGGCTGCATCGTCCAGGCCGTCGAGCTGCAAGCGAATGGAATGCCCGTCGATCGTCAAACCCTGCGCGCTGATCTCTTCCAGAGCGAGACGCGCGCCATTTTCATTGTCCTTGCCGAGGTGGGCCTGCAGCCCCGTCAGGGGCGCGACATGACCGATCTTGACGACAGTTGCCTCGCTCGCCGGCGCGGGCGCAGGCGCGGACGCAGCCGGCGCAGCAGCGGAACTCGCCGCCGATGCCGCCGTGCTCGCTCCGCCTTCGTCCTTTTTGCCGCATGCGGTCACCATTGCAACCGCAGCCGCGATCGACACGGCGTGAGCAAACTTGAATCGCATCAAATAGGTCTCCTGCGCCTCTAAAAACAGTTGTCGTGAACCCTTCTGGCCTCAAGACGCGCGCATTGTAACGCTAAATATGAGACGAGCAATATTCTTGCGTGGCGGGGTTTTCCAGCATTGCAACCACCATTTTCCGGCGATTTTCCCGCAAAAGCGCAACCGGGTTGCGATCCGATTTTGTGCAGTAGTTGCACCATAACGAAAGCAGGTTTAATCGGCCGAATTCCGACGCTTACGTTTGCGTATCGGATTTACGGGGAAACCCTGAAGCCATTCGAAGAAAATAATCTCTCGAGCGCGCGCCCCAGAACGGTGCTTTCGCTTGGTTTCGTATTGCGAGGCAGGGTTCCTCCGGAGAGCCGGACACGCGTTGTCCGGGCGAAAAAAAAGCGCCCGGAGGCGCTTTTCTTGGAAGTGAATCGAATCACTGCGGCAGCGACAAGCCACGAGGCAGCGGAAACGAGATCGTCTCCTCGATACCTTCGAGCGAGCGCACGTTGCGCACGCCGAGCTCGCGCAAGCGCGCGATCACGGCCTGAGCCAGCACTTCCGGCGCCGACGCGCCCGCGGTCACGCCGATGCGCTTCTTGCCCTCGACCCAGCGCGGATCGATCTGCGTCGGCGAATCCACCATATAGGCGGGAATGCCGCGCTTTTCCGCGACTTCTCGCAGACGGCTCGAATTCGAACTGTTCGGGCTGCCGACCACGATCACGACATCGCACTGCGGCGCGAGAAACTTCACGGCGTCCTGCCGGTTCTGCGTCGCATAACAGATGTCCTGCTTCTTCGGCTCCTTGATCTCGGGATACTTGACCTTGAGCGCGTCGATGATCGCGGAGGCGTCGTCGACCGAAAGCGTGGTCTGCGTGACGTACGCGATGCGCCGCGGGTCGGGCAGATCGAGCTTCAGCACGTCCTCGATGTCTTCGACCAGATGCATGCCTTCGCCCGATTGGCCCATCGTGCCTTCGACTTCCGGATGGCCCTTGTGCCCGATCATCACGATGTCGAAGCCTTCCTGACGCATCTTCGCGACTTCGATATGCACCTTGGTCACGAGCGGGCACGTCGCGTCGAACACGCGCAGGCCGCGCGCATCGGCTTCGCCGCGCACCGCTTTCGAGACGCCGTGCGCGCTGAAGATCAGCGTCGCGCCTTCGGGCACGTCGGACAGCTCTTCGATAAAAATCGCGCCCTTCTTGCGCAGATCGGCGACCACATACGCGTTATGAACGATCTCGTGACGCACATAGATAGGCGCGCCGAAGAGCTTGATCGCGCGCTCGACGATTTCGATCGCGCGATCGACGCCGGCACAGAACCCGCGCGGCTGCGCGAGCAGGATTTCGACGTCGGTCTGAACTTCGTTGAGGCTTTCAATCATGGTTACAGAATTCCGATGATTTTCACTTCGAAGACGAGCGCCTGGCCCGCGAGCGGGTGGTTGAAGTCGAACAGCGCCGCGGTCTCGCCGACTTCCTTGAGCACGCCCGCATAGCGTCCGCCGCCCGGTGCGTTGAATTCGACGAGATCGCCGGGAGAAAAATCCTCGCCGATCATGCTGTTTTCGCGCAGCGTCGCGAGCGACACCCACTGGACGAGCTCCGGATTGCGCGGCCCGAACGCCTGATCGGGCGTTAGCTGAAAGGTCGAATGGTGGCCGACCTTCAGGCCCAGCAAAATCTCTTCCAACGGTTCCGCGAGCTGGCCTGCGCCGAGCAGGAGCGTCGCGGGCTTGTCGGCAAACGTGTTGACGATGTCTGCACCATCGGCAAGCGCGAGCCGGTAATGAAGCGTGACGTGCGAACCGGGTTTCACCTCGGAGATATCGATGATGCTCATGAGTATTGGATGTGGCCGTTCGTTTGAAGGCAGGGCGCGGGCCCGGCATGGGGCGGCTCTTCGGCGCGAGGCAGCGAACCGCGCGGCGCCGGTGCGAACCGGGCGCCAAAACCGCTATTGTAAGACAGAGTTGTGTCGGGACGCGTCACGCGGCTCAGTCGCGTGTGCGCTCGCCCGCGCGACAGAACGTCCCGGAGAACGGCAATGAACGCCGATCTGCGGCTCGTGACAGCGCCCACTCAGCCCGACGACAGCATTCCGGCCATCGCGCCCTTCACGCCGATCCGCAAATGGGCGCGCGCCGACCGTCCCCGCGAGCGGCTGCTCGATGCGGGCCCCGCGTCGCTGTCGGACGCGGAACTGTTCGCTTTGTTCCTGCGCACGGGCGTCTGCGGCGCGACGGCGGTCGATGTCGCGCGCCATCTGCTGCGGCGCTTCGGGTCGCTGCGCGGCGTGCTGGACGCGTCGGCCACGGAATTGCGCGAACTTCGCGGCATCGGGCCGGCACGCGCGGCGACGCTTCTTGCCGTGTCCGAGTTGTGCCGGCGCGCGCTCGCCGAAAAAGCGCGCGATCGCGAACTGCTGAACGCGCCGGGCGCGGTGGAAGACTATCTGCGGCTGCTGATAGGCACGCGCCCCTACGAGGTATTCATCTGCCTGTATCTCGATGCGCGACATCAGTTGCTGCACGCAGAGGAGTCGGCGCGCGGCTCGCTCACCCGCGTGGCCGTCTATCCGCGCGAAATCGTGCGCCGCGCGATCACGCTGAACGCGGCGGGGCTCATCGTCGCGCACAATCATCCGTCGGGCGGCGTCGAGCCGAGCGCGAACGACCGGCGACTCACCAAAACGCTGCAGGATGCGCTCACTCTCATCGATGTCCGGCTGCTCGATCACATCGTCGTGGCCGCGAACGACGTCTTCTCGTTTGCGCGCCACGGCTGGCTATGACCGCGGGACGTCTCAAAAAGGTTTGATATTGCAGCGTTTTTTCTGCTAGAATCCGCGTTTGCTTTTCTCAACCCGCCTGCTCTGAGTTAAGTTGCATCGAGCGCAGTCCTCATTGGCATAACCGTGCTGCCAAGTCCCCGATCGGCAAATTGGGCGAAAGAGGCATCGAAGCGAAGGCGAGCGCCTTCAATCGAGCGTTCAACTCAGGCTCAATCGTGTATTAGGAGTGTCACCATGGCACGCGTATGCCAAGTAACTGGGAAGGGCCCGATGTCGGGCAACAACGTTTCCCACGCAAACAACAAGACCAAGCGTCGCTTCCTGCCGAATTTGCAGAACCGCCGTTTCTTCGTTGAAAGTGAAAATCGCTGGGTGCGTCTGCGCGTTTCGAACGCCGGCCTGCGCCTGATCGACAAGAACGGTATCGACGCCGTGCTCGCAGACTTGCGCGCACGCGGTGAAATCTAAGGAGCACGCACATGGCCAAGGGCGCACGCGACAAAATCAAGTTGGAATCGACCGCAGGCACGGGTCACTTCTACACGACGACCAAGAACAAGCGCAACATGCCGGAAAAGATGCTGATCAAGAAATTTGATCCGGTCGTCCGCAAGCACGTTGAGTACAAGGAAACCAAGATCAAGTAAGCCGCTTGACCTTGAGTAGCCTGAACGAAGACAGCAAAAAGCCCCGCGAATGCGGGGTTTTTTGTTTTCCGGGCCGCTTTTCACACGCTTTGCACACGACCGTGCGCGGGTTTTCGCTGTCACGGAATCTTCATGCGCGTTATGCTTGCCGGCTATCGACGAGAACACGGACGGAGAACCGGCAGCATGAATTTCGATGTAGCGATCGTAGGGAGCGGGCTCGCGGGTCTGAGCGTCGCGCTGAATCTGGCTGAAACGCGGCGCGTCGCGATCCTGGCGAAGCGTGCGGCGAGCGTCGGCGCAAGCGATTGGGCGCAGGGCGGCATCGCGGCCGTGCTGGATTCGTCGGATAGCGTCGACAATCACGTCGACGACACGCTCGTCGCGGGCGGCGGCCTGTGCGACGAGGCCGCGACGCGCTTCATCGTCGAAAACGGGCGCGCGGCGATCGAATGGCTCATCGACGAAGGCGTGCCCTTCACGCGCGACGGGTCGGCCGAACTCGGCTTTCATCTGACGCGCGAAGGCGGCCACAGCCATCGCCGCATCATCCACGCGGCCGACGCGACCGGCCACGCCGTCGTCACGACGCTCAGCGAGCGCGTACGCAACCATCCGAATATCACCGTTCTCGAAGATCATTACGCGATCGACCTGATCACGTCGGATCGACTCGGGCTGCCGGGGCACCGCTGTCACGGCCTTTACGCGCTCGATCTGAACTCGGGCCGCACCGTGACGATTCAGGCTCCGCACACCGTCCTCGCGACGGGCGGCGCCGGCAAGGTCTATCTCTACACGACGAACCCCGACACCGCGACCGGTGACGGCATCGCAATGGCGTGGCGCGCGGGCTGCCGGGTCGCGAACATGGAGTTCATCCAGTTCCATCCGACTTGCCTCTTCCATCCCTACGCGAAGTCCTTTCTCATCTCCGAAGCGGTGCGCGGCGAAGGCGGCGTCCTGCGCCTGCCCGACGGAACGCGCTTCATGCCGGCGCACGACGAGCGCGCGGAGCTCGCGCCGCGCGACATCGTTGCGCGGGCCATCGACTTCGAAATCAAGAAGCGCGGCATCGATTGCGTCTATCTCGATATCAGCCATCAGCCGCGCGCGTTTCTCGAAGAGCACTTTCCGACGATCCTCGCGCGCTGCCGCGAATTCGGCATCGATATCGCGAAGGAGCCGATTCCGGTCGTGCCCGCCGCGCATTACACGTGCGGCGGCGTCGTCACCGATCTCGCGGGGCGCACGGATCGTCCGGGGCTGTATGCGGTCGGCGAGACGTCGTACACGGGTTTGCACGGCGCGAACCGGCTCGCGAGCAACTCGCTGCTCGAATGCCTCGTGATCGGGCGCGCGGCGGCGCAGGCGATCGAAGCGGACGGTTTCTCGAATGGCTGCCACGCCGAGCTGCCCGACTGGGACGAAAGCCGCGTGTCCGACCCGGACGAGGAAGTGGTGGTCGCGCACAACTGGGACGAGTTGCGGCGTCTGATGTGGAATTACGTGGGCATCGTGCGCACGGACAAGCGTCTCGCGCGCGCGCAGCATCGGATCGCGATGTTGCGCGACGAAATCCACGAGTACTACGCGAATTTCAAGGTGAGCCGCGATTTGCTGGAGCTGCGCAATCTCGTCGATGTGGCGTC
The DNA here is from genome assembly GCF_905220305.1 of Caballeronia sp. J97. Classification (NCBI taxonomy): domain Bacteria; kingdom Pseudomonadati; phylum Pseudomonadota; class Betaproteobacteria; order Burkholderiales; family Burkholderiaceae; genus Caballeronia; species Caballeronia sp. J97. The sequence continues at coordinate 903,085 of NZ_CAJMZL010000001.1, forward strand.
GCTGATCGTGGAAAGCGCGTGCTCGCGGCGCGAGAGCCGCGGTCTGCACTACAGCCGCGACTGGCCCTCGACCTTGCCGAAGGCGCTGCCGACGGTGCTGATGCCGCCGGCCGCGCGCCGCACGAGCCTTTAAATCAGACGCATCGAGAAGTCGGTCGCGCGCACGTCCTTCGTGAGCGCGCCGATGGAGATGCGATCGACACCGGTTTCCGCGATCGCGCGCACCGTGTCGAAGTTCACGCCACCCGAAACTTCGAGCAATGCGCGCCCGGCCGTGATGCGCACCGCATCGCGCATCATGTCGAGCGTGAAGTTGTCGAGCAGGATCGATTCGGCCTGGTGCGCCAGCGCCGTTTCGAGTTGCTCCAGCGTTTCCACTTCGATCTGAATCGGCACGCCCGCCTTCAGCGCGAGCGCCGCATCCATCGCCGCGCCGACGCCCCCCGCCGCCGCGATATGGTTTTCCTTGATCAGAATGCCGTCGTAGAGCGCGAGACGCTGGTTCGCGCCGCCGCCCACGCGCACCGCGTACTTCTGCGCGAGCCGCAAGCCCGGCAGCGTCTTGCGCGTGTCGAGGATTCGCGCGCGCGAGCCTTCGATCGCATCGACGTAACGGCGCGTCGCGCTCGCCACACCCGAAAGCAATTGCAAAAAGTTGAGGCCGTTGCGTTCGGCGGTCAGAAGCGAGCGCGCCTGGCCATGCAGCAGCACGACCGGTGAATTCGCCGCCATGCGATCGCCTTCGCGATATTGCCATTCGACTTCGATCGTCGGATCGACGCGGCGCATGACTTCATCGAACCACGGCACGCCACACAGCACGGCTTCTTCACGCACGATGATGCGCGCGGTGCGGCGCGCGTCGGCCGGCACGAGACGGCCGGTGTGATCGCCGCTGCCGACGTCTTCATCGAGCGCGTCGACGACATTGCGCGCGAGCGCCGCGTCGAATGCTTCGCCGTATTCCTTGCGGACTTCCTCGAAGATCGACATCGACATTACGCGGCTCCCACGTTCGAGAACAGCTTCCCGTCGTTGGCCAGATCGCCGCTCGCCTGCACGCGCTTCTTGTGACGCGCGGCGAAGTCGAGCATGCGGTCGATCGGCACGCGCGCACGCAGCCCGATTGCCGGATCGACGTGAATCTCGTTGTGACCGCGCTCCAGCACGTCGGCGAGATTGGCGAGACCGTTCATCGCCATCCACGGGCAGTGCGCGCAGCTCTTGCATGTCGCGCTGTTGCCGGCGGTCGGCGCTTCGATGAAGGTCTTGCCCGGCGCGGCAAGCCGCATCTTGTGCAGGATGCCCAGATCCGTCGCGACGATGAAACGCTTCGCGTCGAGCTTTACCGCGGCGTCGATGAGTTGCGTGGTCGAGCCGACCACATCGGCCAGCGCGACGACGCCTTCGGGCGATTCCGGGTGCACCAGAATTTTCGCGTCGGGGTACTCGTTACGCAACAGGTCGAGTTCGATGCCCTTGAATTCGTCATGGACGAGACACGAACCTTGCCACAGCAGCATGTCCGCGCCGGTCTTTTTCTGGATGTAGCTGCCGAGGTGCCGATCCGGCGCCCACAGAATCTTCTCGCCGCGCGCATGGAGATCGGCGACGATTTCGAGACCGATCGACGACGTGACCATCCAGTCCGCCCGCGCCTTCACGGCCGCGCTCGTGTTCGCGTACACGACGACCGTGCGGTCCGGATGCGCATCGCAGAACGCGGAGAATTCATCGGCCGGGCAGCCGAGGTCGAGCGAGCAAGTGGCGTCGAGATCTGGCATCAGCACGCGCTTGTCCGGGCTCAGGATCTTGGCCGTCTCGCCCATGAAACGCACGCCCGCGACCACCAGCGTCTTCGCGGCGTGGTCTCGGCCGAAGCGCGCCATTTCGAGGGAATCGGCAACACAACCGCCGGTTTCGTCGGCGAGCTCCTGGAGCTCGGCGTCGACATAGTAGTGCGCGACCAGCACCGCCTGTTCGCGCTTCAGCAGCGCGCGGATGCGTTCCTTCAATTCACGCTTCTTTTCGGGCGACGGTGCGTCCGGCACTCGCGCCCACGCCTCGCCCACTCCACACGTCAGGCCTTGCGGCCGGTCGTACTCGACGCTCCTGATCGCTTCCATGTCCCTGTCCCCTGCTCCATGCCAACAACGTGATGCGAAAATCGGTCGCCCAAAAACAAAGACCCCGCCAGAGCGGGGTCTTGTGACGTCCTTAAATTTTAACGGATATCGCGCGTCAGGCGTAGCGGCGCAGACGCAACGCGAAATCTTGCAACGCCTTGATGCCGCTCTCTTCCGCGCGATGACACCAGTCCTGCAATTGCGTGACGAGTTGCTCGCGCGAGGCGTTGGAGCGATCCCACATTGCCGACAGGTCCTTGCGCAGCTCGATGAACGTGCGCAGCTTCTGGTTGTCCGAGGTCAACTCCGGCAATTGCTTGAGCTGCGGCTCGTTCAGGCCGTCCTCTTCCTTGTGGAACCAGCCGCGTGCGCCGCGCATCAGCTGATACTTCTCGCGCGCGCCGGCTTCCTTTAGTTTCGCCAGTTCCTGCGCGTAAGCGCGCTTGAGCGCCTTGCCGTAGCGCGCCATCACTTCGTAACGGTTCGACAGCACGGCCTGGAGCGTGTCCTGATCCACGACCGCCTTGCTCGCCGCGAGCTTCGGCGTCGGCGCGATCTTCTTCACCTTCGCGAGGCCGACCATCGACATCATGCGGATATACAGCCAGCCGATGTCGAACTCGTACCACTTGCTCGACAGCTTCGCGGACGTCGCGAACGTGTGATGGTTGTTATGCAGTTCTTCGCCGCCGATCAGGATGCCGAGCGGGAAGATGTTCGTCGACGCATCGGCCGAATTGAAGTTGCGGTAACCCCACCAGTGCGCGAGACCGTTGACGACGCCCGCCGCCCAGAACGGAATCCAGATCATCTGCACGGCCCACACCGACAGGCCGACGATACCGAACAGCGCGACGTCGATGACCATCATCACGCTGATGCCGAGAATCGGGTAGCGCGTGTAGACATTGCGTTCCATCCAGTCATTCGGCGTGCCGTGACTGAATTTGCGCATGGTTTCTTCGTTTTTCGCTTCGGAGCGATAGAGTTCTGCGCCTTCGAGCAGCACCTTCCAGATGCCGCGCGTCTGCGGGCTGTGCGGATCTTCTTCCGTTTCGCATTTTGCGTGGTGCTTGCGGTGGATGGCCGCCCACTGGCCGGTCAGCATGCCGGTGGTCATCCAGAGCCAGAAGCGGAAGAAGTGGCTCGCGATCGGGTGCAGGTCCAGCGCGCGGTGCGCCTGGCAACGGTGCAGATAAATCGTGACGCCGGCGATGGTGACGTGGGTCATCGCAAGCGTGAACAGCAGAATCTGCCACCAGGAAAAGTCCAGCAATCCGTTGGCGAGAAATTCGAGGGAAGAATTCAGCAAGGCAGTTTACCTGTGTAGCTGTGAAATTCGGGAAAAATGGCCGGTCGAACGACTTCGAGCGACGTGTTGTGCACATGAAAGGAATGTGCGCAAGTTCGATCGCATTCTACTGCATGCGTTCCAAGTCTTTGTCCTAAAGGTGAAATTTTTTGAATCGTACCGAAACGAGGAAAAACTCACGCCCCGAAATGGTGTTGTTTCTTCGGTCAAATCGAGAGATTGACCTTGGCGATGCGCGCTCAGGCCACGGGGGCCGCGCCTTCATCGCCCTGTCCGGAATTTAGTACCGATTCGCCGCCCGCCCGGGGCACGCCATCGATAATTCTTATTTCGCGCTGGGCGTACGGAATTTCAATGCCATGCTCACAGAATAAACGCCAAACCGCGCGATTCACGTGCGACTTTACGCCGCCCGTGCCCTTTGCGGCCTCCTCGATCCAGAAGCTCAGTTCCAGATTGATGCCGTCCGCGCCGAAGCTCGCGAGCAGCGCGGCGGGCGCCGGGTCCTGCAATACGCGCTCGACGCCCTGCGTCGCCTCGACGAGCAACTGCATCGCGCGCTCCACGTCGCTGCGATAACTCACCTGCACCGCAATCTTCGCGTTGCCGCGCGTGAGGAACGACGAGTGGTTCTGCACCACGTCGGTGATCAGTTTTTCGTTCGGAATCAGCGTCTCGATGCCGTCGAGCCCGCGCACGACCGTATAGCGCGTGCGAATCTGCGTGACCGTACCCTGATTTCCGCTGACATTGATCATGTCGCCGAGGCGCAACGAGCGGTCCAGCAGAATGATGAAGCCCGACACGTAATTGCTCGCGATCTTCTGCAAGCCGAAGCCGAGCCCGACGCCGAGCGCGCCGCCGAACACGCCGAGCACCGTGATGTCGATGCCGACGATCGACAGGCTCACCAGAATCGCGGCGAGGATCATCAGCGCCCGTCCGACGCGCGCGAGCACTACTTTGAGATTCGCGTCGAGCGAGCGGGCGCGCATCAGGCGATCGTCGAGCAGCGCGCCCGCCCACATCGCGACGATCAGCGTCACGCAAACCCACAGCACGCCGGAGGCGAGCGAGAGCAGCGTCATGTGCGCGTTCGCGAAGTTGAAGCGGACGCTCGCCATCCAGCGGACGACATCGTCCTGGATGCCCATCACGGTGAGCACCATCGCGACCCAGACGATCACCGTCACGACTTTCTCGAACAGATAGAGCAGCGCGTTCGCCTCGTGCTCCGCCTGACCGCGGCTGAACACGCGCCGCGCGACGTAGAACATCGTGTAGATGACGGTGATGCCGCACAGCGGCACGAGCGCGAGGCCCAGCAGCGACGTATGGATGAACGGCGCAAGCGCGATCTGCGCGATCGACACGAAAACGGTGCCGAGCAACGGAAACAGCGCCTTGTTCAGACTTTCCGCCCCGAAGCGCACGGCCTCGAAACGCGACTGGCGGCGCGCATCGAGCTTCTTGCGGAGCAGACGCGCGCACCAATACGCCACCACGAGCAGGCCGAAGAGCGCGGCCACCTGCCAGATCACTTCCGGCTCGCCGAAATCGCGGAATAGCCGCGCGGAGAGATCGTTCAGGAAGTGGTTCTGCATTGCTTACGCGGTTTCTTCGGCCGCCTTGGACGCTTTTCCGGCCTCGGGCACGCGCTCCAGCACTGCCGCGAAGAAGCCGTCCGTGCCGTGCTTGTGCGGCCACAGCGACAGATATTCACCCGTATCGAGATCGATGCGCTGTTCGGCCAGCACGTCGCGCGCGGGCACGACGCGGAAGTTCGGATGCGTGTCGAGGAACTGCCTGACGACGCCTTCGTTTTCCGCGTCCAGCATCGAGCAGGTTGCGTAGACCAGACGGCCGCCGGTCTTCACGAGGCGCGCGGCGCTCGTGAGGATCGAGAGCTGCTTGGGCGTCAGTTCCGCGACGGTCGCGGGCGACTGGCGCCATTTCAGGTCCGGATTGCGGCGCAAGGTGCCGAGTCCCGAGCACGGCGCATCGACGAGCACGCGATCGATCTTGCCCGCGAGACGCTTGATCTTCGCGTCGTGCTCGCTGTCGATCAGCACGGGATTCACGTTCGACAGCCCGCTGCGCGCGAGACGCGGCTTGAGCTTCGCGAGCCGGCGATCGGACACGTCGAACGCGTAGAGACGGCCGGTCGAACGCATCATCGCGCCGAGTGCGAGCGTCTTGCCGCCCGCGCCCGCGCAGAAGTCGACGATCATCTCGCCACGGCGCGGCGCCATCAGCGAGCAGAGCAACTGGCTGCCTTCGTCCTGCACCTCGATCCAGCCTTCCTGGAACGGCGCGAGACGCGTCAGCGCCGGCTTGCCGTCCACACGGACGCCGAACGGCGCGAACGGCATTTCGCCGGCGTCGATGCCGGCTTCGGTGAGCGCCTTCAGCGCGACTTCGCGGGTCGCCTTGATCGGATTCACGCGCAGGTCGAGCGGCGCGGGATAGTTCAGCGCGGCGGCGAGCTGCGCGAGCTCCTCGGGCGGGAAGCGCTTGCCCAACGCGTCGTAGATCCATTGCGGCAGGTTCGTGCGCACGCGCACCGGCAGGCTCGCCGGATCGATCTTCGAGACCTGCGCGAGCCATTGATGCTCGTCGGCCGAAACGAACGGCTTCAGCGCGGTCAGCCCGGCGGTCTGCATCAGCCCGAGCAGCGCCAGGCGGCGCGCCTGATTGCCGCTGCCGCTTTCCGCGAGGTGAGAAAACTCCATCTTCCGGCGCAGCACCGCGAAAACGGCCTCGGCGATCACGCCGCGCTCGCCGTGCCCGAGCTTCGGATGCGCGCGGAAAAAACGGCTCGTCGCCGCGTCGGCGGGACCGGAAAAGCGGAGCACGTCCGCCAGCAAGGTTTCGGTTTGTCCGATCAGAAATCCATGCAGCCTCATGCGCCCTCCCCGGCAATGTCGGCAAAGAGCCATTGCGGCTCAGACGGCGTAAGGGCGACACGTTCGCCCTCGACGGATAAACGCCCTTCGATGAACCAGCGCACCGCGCGCGGATAGATCTCGTGCTCGACCTTCAGCACGCGCGCGGCGAGCGCTGCGGCATCGTCGCCGGCGATGACCGGCACCGCGCCCTGCGCGACGATCGGCCCGTGATCGAGCGTCGGCGTCACGAAATGCACGCTCGCGCCGTGCACGCGCACGCCCGCGTCGAGCGCCTGCTGGTGTGTGCGCAAGCCCGGAAAACACGGCAGCAGCGACGGATGAATGTTGAGCATGCGCCCGGCGTATTTCCCGACGAAGTCGTCGGTCAGCACGCGCATGAAGCCCGCCAGCACGACGAGATCGGGCTCGAAGCGATCGATTTCACGCGCGAGCGCGGCGTCGAACGCGTCGCGCCCGTCGAACCGACGATGATCCACCACCTGGGTTTCGATGCCGTTCGCGGCCGCAAAGCCTAGCCCGGCGGCATCGGGCCGGTTGGAAATGACCGCGCGGATGCGGGCCGGCCAGCCTTCGCGCGCGCAGGCGCGCACGACGGCCTCCATGTTGCTCCCGCGTCCGGAGATCAGAATAACGATTTTTTTCATCCGCGGATTTTATCATTCGAAGGGTGCGAAAATCGTGCCAAACAGGATCGCAACCGGGATCGATCGGGTATCGCGCCGGGGCGCCCGCGCCCGTCCATCCGTGCGAGCGTTTATAATCTAACGCTTTGCGGCATCAGCCCCTCCCATCGACCATCGCCTATCGTGAGAGTCTTTCGCGGCCTCCCCAATGCCGAAAGCCGAGCGCCCTGCGCACTGACCATCGGCAACTTCGACGGTGTCCATCGCGGTCACCAGGCGCTGCTCGCGCACGTGCGGGCGGCCGCCGACGCGCGCGGTCTGCCGGTCTGCGTGATGACTTTCGAGCCGCATCCGCGCGAATTTTTCAATCCGGCCGGCGCGCCGCCGCGCATCGCCATGCTGCGCGACAAGCTCGAGGCGCTGCGCACCAACGGCGTCGACCGCGTGGTGGTCGAGCATTTCAACAAGACCTTCGCGGGCCAGTCGCCGGATACGTTCGTGAAGAACGTCATCGTCGATGGCCTGCATGCGCGCTGGGTGATGGTCGGCGACGACTTCTGCTACGGCGCCAAACGCGCGGGCAATTTCGATTCCTTGAAGGCCGCCGGCGAGGCGTACGGCTTCGAAGTCGAGCAGATGGCCACCGTCGCGCATCCGAACGGCGCGCGCATTTCGTCGTCGTCGGTGCGTGCGTCGCTCGTCGCGGGCGATCTCGACGCGGCGCAAGTCGCGCTCGGGCGTCCGTATATCATCAGCGGGCATGTCGTGCACGGCGCGAAGCTCGGCCGCGATCTCGGCTTTCCCACGCTGAACCTGCCGATCGCGCACAAGCGGCCGGCGCTCGCGGGCATTTTCGTCGTGCGCGTGCACGGGCTCGCCGATGAACCGCTGCCCGCGGTCGCGAGCCTCGGCCTGCGTCCGACCGTCGACGATTCCGGCCGCGTGCTGCTCGAAGTCTTCGTGCTCGACTGGCACGGCGACGCCTACGGCAAGCTCGTGCGCGTCGAATTCCTGAAGAAGCTGCGCGACGAGGAAAAGTACGTCGACCTCGAAACGCTCGGCCGCGCGATCGCGAAGGATGTCGACAACGCGCGCGCCTACTTCGGCCTGCCGCCCGCGAGCAACGCCGGCAGCCGCCCCACGGGCTTTGCCATTTCGGCGACCGATCGAATTAGGTGAGCGCGCGGCGCCGCTCGATCCGGCGCGCGCCGCTCGCTGCCCCGCTTACCGATAATCGCGCGCTGAAGCCGAGCGCCGTCTCACCGAATTCACTGAGTCACCCATGAGCGACAAGAAAGAGAAAGCCTCCTCGAAATACCCCGTCAACCTGCTCGACACGCCCTTCCCGATGCGCGGCGATCTGCCCAAGCGCGAGCCCGCGTGGGTCAAGGAATGGCAGGACAACAAGGTGTACGAGAAGATCCGGGCGGCCTCGAAGGGCCGCAAGAAGTTCATTCTGCACGACGGCCCGCCGTACGCGAACGGCGACATCCACCTCGGCCACGCCGTCAACAAGATCCTGAAGGACATGATCGTCAAGGCGCGCAATCTCGCGGGCTTCGACGCCGTCTATGTGCCGGGCTGGGACTGCCACGGGATGCCAATCGAAATCCAGATCGAAAAGCAATTCGGCAAGACGCTGCCCGCCATCGAAGTCATGCAGAAGGCGCGCGCCTACGCCGGCGAGCAGATCGAAAAGCAGAAGCTCGGCTTCCGGCGCCTGGGCGTGCTCGGCGACTGGGACAACCCGTACAAGACAATGAACTTCGCCAACGAAGCGGGCGAAATCCGCGCGCTCGGCAAGATCATGGAAAAGGGTTTCGTGTTCCGCGGCCTGAAGCCGGTGAACTGGTGCTTCGACTGCGGCTCGGCGCTCGCCGAAGCGGAAGTCGAGTACAAGGACAAGACCGATCCGACCATCGACGTGATGTTCGCGTTCGCGGAGCCTGAAAAAACCGCGCAGGCGTTCGGCCTGCCCGCGCTGCCCAAGACGGAAGGCGGCATCGTCATCTGGACGACGACGCCCTGGACCATTCCCGCCAACCAGGCGCTGAACGTGCATCCGGAGATCGTCTATGCGCTCGTCAATACGCCGCGCGGCTTGCTGATCCTCGCGCAGGAACGCGTCGAGGCCTGCCTGCAGAACTACGGCCTGCCGGGCGATGTCATCGCGACGACGACCGGCGAGAAGCTCGCCAACCTGCGCTTCCATCATCCGCTCGCGGCCGCGCATCCAGGCTACAAGCGCACTGCGCCGGTCTATCTCGGCGACTACGTGACGACCGAAAGCGGCACGGGCATCGTGCATTCGTCGCCGGCGTACGGTGTCGAAGACTTCGTGTCGTGCAAGGCGCACGGCATGGCCGACTCGGACTTCATCAATCCTGTGCTGGGCGACGGCCGCTATATCGAATCGCTGCCGCTCTTCGGCGGGCTGTCGATCTGGAAGGCGAACCCGCAGATCGTCGAAGCGCTCGAAGGCGCGGGCTCGTTGCTCAAGTCGGAAAAGTACACGCACAGCTACATGCATTGCTGGCGCCACAAGACGCCGATCATTTATCGCGCTACCTCGCAATGGTTCGCCGGCATGGACGTGAAGCCGAAGGACGGCGGCCGCACGCTGCGCGAAATCGCGCTCGAAGGCGTCGAGAACACGGCGTTCTATCCGTCGTGGGGCAAGCAGCGTCTCTACAGCATGATCGCGAACCGCCCGGACTGGACGCTCTCGCGTCAGCGCCAGTGGGGCGTGCCGATGGCGTTCTTCGTGCACAAGGAAACGGGCGAGTTGCATCCGCGCACGCTGGAACTCCTCGAGGAAGTGGCGAAGCGCGTCGAGGAAGGCGGCATCGAGACGTGGCAATCGCTCGATCCGCGCGAGTTGATCGGCGACGACGCCAACATGTACGAGAAGAACCGCGACACGCTCGACGTGTGGTTCGATTCCGGCACGACGCACTGGCACGTGCTGCGCGGCTCGCACAAGGACTCGCTGCAATTCCCGGCCGACCTCTATCTCGAAGGCTCGGATCAGCATCGCGGCTGGTTCCATTCGTCGCTGTTGACCGCGTCGATGCTCGACGGCCGTCCGCCCTACGACGCGCTGCTCACGCACGGCTTCACCGTCGACGGCGAAGGCCGCAAGATGTCGAAGTCGCTCGGCAACGGCATCGACCCGCATGAAGTGTCGAACCGGCTGGGCGCGGAAATCATCCGCTTGTGGATCGCATCGACGGATTACTCCGGCGAGCTCGCGATTTCCGAGGAAATCCTGAAGCGCGTGACGGAGACGTACCGGCGTATCCGCAACACGTTGCGCTTTCTGCTCGCGAACCTGTCGGACTTCGATTTCGACAAGGACGCGCTGCCGGTGCAGGACTGGCTCGAAATCGACCGGTATGCGGTCGCGCTCACGCGCAATCTGCAGGACGACGCCCTCTCGCACTACGAGAAGTACGAGTTCCATCCGGTCGTCGCAAAGATTGCGACCTTCTGCTCGGAGGATCTCGGCGGCTTTTATCTGGACGTGCTGAAGGACCGCTTGTACACGACCAAGCCCGGTTCGCGCGAGCGCCGCAGCGCGCAGACCGCGCTGTTCCATATCGCGCATGGCTTGCTGCGTCTCGTCGCGCCGTATCTGTCGTTCACGGCGGAAGAAGCGCACAAGGTGCTCAAGCCCGGTCAGGACACCATCTTCACCGAAGTCTTCGCGACGTATCCGGAGATCGCGAACGGCGGCGATCTGCTCGACAAGTGGACGCTCATCCGCAACGCGCGCGGCGACGTGACCAAGGCGCTGGAAGAAGCACGCACGGCGAACCAGATCGGCTCGTCGCTGCAGGCGGAAGTCGTGGTTCGCGCGAGCGGCGCGCGTTACGACGCGCTCGCGAGCCTGGGCGATGCATTGCGCTTCGTGCTGATCACGTCGTCGGCGCAAGTGGAAAAGGTGGCGAGCGAAGCGGAAGAAGGCGTCGATGTCACCGCATCGAGCTACATGAAGTGCGAGCGCTGCTGGCACTACTGCGCCGACGTCGGCTCGCACGCGGAACATCCGGGTCTGTGCGGCCGCTGCTTCTCCAATCTCTTCGGCGCCGGCGAAACGCGAGGCGCGGCATAATGGCTCGAACGATGGCGAAACAAACTACCAGTAGCGGATCGCTCGCGCCGTGGCTCGGCGTCGCGCTGATCGTGATTCTGTTCGACCAGTTGACGAAGATCGCCGTGCAGCGCGTGTTCGCCTATGGCGATCCCCATGCGCTTACGCCCTTCTTCAACCTGCTGCTCGTCTACAACCGCGGCGCGGCGTTCAGCTTCCTCGCGATGGCGGGCGGCTGGCAGCGCTGGGCGTTCACGGCGCTCGGCGTCGTCGCGGCAATCGTGATCTGCTATCTGCTCAAGCGCCATTCGGGGCAGCGCATGTTCTGCACGGCGCTTTCGCTCATCATGGGCGGCGCGATCGGCAACGTCATCGACCGGATCGCGTATGGGCATGTCATCGACTTCCTGGATTTTCACGTGAACGCGTGGCACTGGCCCGCGTTCAACCTCGCCGACAGCGCGATCACCATCGGCGCGGTGCTGCTGGTGTTCGACGAGCTGCGGCGCGTGCGCGGTTCACGTTGATGTTCACGACGCGGCTCCTTCCACGGAGCCGTGTTCTTTTGCGATGGAGGCAAGTTGGAACTCGCGGGCAAACATCTCGTTTTAGGGCTGACAGGCGGCATCGCCTGCTACAAGATCGCTGAGCTGACGCGCCTGCTCATCAAGGCCGGCGCGACCGTGCAGATCGCAATGACCGAAGCGGCCACGCAGTTCATCACGCCCGTCACGATGCAGGCGCTGTCGGGCCGTCCTGTCTACATATCGCAGTGGGATGCGCGCATGCCGAACAACATGCCGCACATCGATCTCTCGCGCGAGGCGGATGCCATCGTCATCGCGCCCGCCTCCACCGACTTTCTCGCGAAGCTCGCGCACGGCATGTGCGACGATCTGCTCTCGACGCTGTGCATCGCGCGCGACTGCCCGCTGCTCGTCGTGCCCGCGATGAACCGGCAAATGTGGCAAAACCCGGCGACGCAGCGCAATGTCGGTCAGCTTCGCGCCGACGGCGTCGAAGTGCTCGGGCCGGATTCGGGCTCGCAAGCGTGCGGCGAAGTCGGCGACGGCCGCATGATCGAGCCCGAAGCGGCGTTCGAAGCGATCTGCGCGTTCTTCCAGCCGAAGATCTTGCGCGGCCAGCGCGTGCTCATCACGGCCGGTCCGACCTTCGAGCCGCTCGATCCGGTGCGCGGCATCACGAATCGCTCGTCGGGCAAGATGGGCTTCGCGCTCGCGCGCGCGGCGGCGCAGGCGGGCGCGGACGTGCATCTCGTCGCCGGTCCGGTTTCCTTGCCGACGCCGTGGGGCGTGCATCGCGAGGACGTGCAGACCGCGCAGGAGATGCACGACGCCGTCATGGCCGCGACGCCGGATGCCGACATCTTCATCGCGGTCGCCGCGGTCGCGGACTGGCGCGTCGATCACGTCAGCGAGCAGAAGATCAAAAAGACCGCCGATGTCTTGCCGACGTTCACGTTCATAGAAAATCCGGACATTCTCGCGACCGTCGCCAGGCAGCCGAATCCACCCTACTGCGTCGGCTTCGCGGCCGAAAGCGGGAATCTCGACGTGAACGGTGCGGAAAAGCGCAAGCGCAAGGGCGTGCCGCTTTTGATCGGCAATATCGGGCAGCTCGCGTTCGGACGCGACGACAACGAAGTCGTGCTGTTCGAAGAAAGCGGCACGACGCCGCTGCCGCGCGCCGACAAGCAGCAACTCGCGCGCACGCTGATCGCGGAAATCGCCAAACGCGCGCCGAAGACCGGTGGCCCGCTCCTGTCCTGACACGATGACCAGGCTCTCCGTCCTCGATCAGACGCCCGTCATCCACGGGCATAGCACGGCCGATGCCATTGCCGCGACGCTCGATCTCGCGCAACTCGCCGACGATCTCGGCTACACGCGCTACTGGTGCGCAGAGCATCACGGCTTGTACGGCGTGTCGAATCCGTGCCCCGAGGTGATGCTCGCGCGCATCGGCAGTCTGACCAAACGCATCCGCATCGGCTCGGGCGGCGTGATGCTGCCGTACTATTCGCCGTTCAAGGTCGCCGAGCAATTTCTGATGCTCGAAGCGCTGTTTCCGAACCGCGTCGACCTCGGCGTGGGACGCGCGCCGGGCGGCGACATGCGCACGGCGCAGGCAGTCGCGGCAGGTTCGTACAATCGCGGCGATGTCTTCCCGCAGCAAGTCGCCGAACTGATCGCCCTCTTCAGCGGCAACATTCTCGACGACTCGCTCGCCAAAGGCGTGCTGCTGCAACCGCAGATCGACACGCGTCCCGAGTTGTGGATGCTCGGCTCGAGCGATTTCGGCGGTTTGCTCGCCGCGCAACTCGGCATTCGCTTTGCGTTTGCGCATTTCATCAATGCGCAGTACGGGCATCGCGTGGCTCAGGCGTATCGCGAGCGCTTCACACCCGGTCTCGAGGCCAGCCCGTATCTCGCCGCGGCTGTGTTCGTCATTTGCGCCGATACGGATCGCGAAGCCGAAGCGCTCGAACGCGCCGTCGATCTGCGTCGCGTGCAGATGGCGTACGGGCTCAACCAGCCGATTCCATCGATCGCACAGGGCGTCTCGCAAGTCTACGGCGAGCGCGAGCTCGCGGTGATCGCGCATGAGAAAGCGCGCAGCATCATCGGCACGCCGGATCGGGTGACCGAAAAGCTGCACGCGCTGCAGGAACAATTCAACGCCGACGAACTGATCGTGATCACGGTCGCCGGCAGCTACACCGCGCGCACGCGCTCCTATCAACTCCTGGCCGAAGCCTTCGAGCTCGGCCAATCGGTTCAATAACGCTTCGATCCATGAAACTCGACGTCAAGATTCTCGACGCGCGCATGCGCGACTTCATGCCCGCCTACGCCACGCCCGGCAGCGCGGGGCTCGACCTGCGCGCGTGTCTCGATGCCCCGCTCGTCATCGAGCCGCACCAGACCGTGCTCGTGCCGACCGGTCTCGCGATTCACCTCGCCGATCCCGGCTATGCCGCGATGATCCTGCCGCGCTCGGGCCTCGGCCACAAGCACGGCATCGTGCTCGGCAATCTCGTCGGGCTGATCGATTCGGATTATCAAGGTCAACTGATGGTCTCGACTTGGAATCGAGGCGACGCCGCGTTCACGCTCAACCCGATGGAGCGTCTCGCGCAGATGGTCATCGTGCCGGTCGTGCAGGCGCAGTTCAATATCGTCGACGACTTCGAGGCAAGCGAGCGCGGCGCGGGCGGCTTCGGCAGCACCGGCAAGCACTGAGGATCGTCACGGTTTCCAGTCCGCGATAGCGCGGCATTCAGCATCCGTCCGCCATTCGACGCGCAACAAAAAAAACGGCGCGGGCTTGTCAGCCCGCGCCGTTTTTCACTTGCAAAGACCCCTTCGGTCAATCCACTTCAATCGCTTCCGGATTCGGATTTCGCGGCGGCGCCGAGTTTTCGTCGAACGTCAACTGGACCTTGTCGTCCGCATCGACATCCACCGTCACACGGCCGCCGTTGACCAGCTTGCCGAACAGCAGTTCGTCGGCCAGCGCGCGACGAATCGTGTCCTGAATCAGACGCTGCATCGGACGCGCGCCCATCAGCGGATCGAAACCGTGCTTCGCCAGATGCTTGCGCAGTGCATCCGTGAAGACCGCATCGACCTTCTTCTCGTGCAGTTGATCTTCCAGCTGCATGAGGAACTTGTCGACCACGCGCAGGATGATTTCCTCGTCCAGCGAACGGAAGCTGATGATCGCATCCAGACGGTTGCGGAACTCCGGCGTGAACATGCGCTTGATGTCGGCCATTTCGTCGCCCGACTCGCGGCGCGACGTGAAGCCGATCACCGACTTGCCCATGGTTTCCGCGCCCGCGTTCGTCGTCATGATGATGATGACGTTGCGGAAGTCCGCCTTGCGGCCGTTGTTATCCGTCAGCGTACCGTGGTCCATCACCTGCAGCAGCACGTTGTAGATATCCGGATGCGCCTTCTCGATTTCATCGAGCAGCAGCACGCAATGCGGCTTCTTCGTGACGGCTTCGGTCAATAGACCGCCCTGGTCGAATCCGACATACCCTGGCGGCGCGCCGATCAGACGGCTGACCGCATGACGCTCCATATACTCCGACATGTCGAAGCGCAGCAGTTCGATGCCCAGCGTGAACGCCAGTTGCTTCGCGACCTCGGTCTTGCCGACGCCCGTCGGGCCCGAGAACAGGAACGCGCCGATCGGCTTGTCCGTCTTACCGAGACCCGCGCGCGCCATTTTGATCGATGCCGACAGCGCATCGATTGCCGGATCCTGGCCGAACACGACAGCCTTCAGATCGCGGTCGAGCGTCTGGAGCTTGCTGCGGTCGTCCTGCGACACGCTCTGCGCCGGCACGCGCGCGATCTTCGAGATGATCTCCTCGATCTCGCTCTTGCCGATGGTCTTCTTCTGCTTCGACTTCGGCAGGATGCGTTGCGCCGCGCCCGCTTCGTCGATCACGTCGATCGCCTTGTCCGGCAGATGACGATCCGTGATGAAGCGCGCCGACAGTTCCGCCGCCGCCGACAGCGCACCCGACGAGTACTTCACGCCGTGATGCTCTTCGAAGCGCGTCTTGAGGCCGCGCAGGATCGCCACCGTCTGCTCGACGGTCGGCTCGGTGACATCGACCTTCTGGAAACGACGCGACAACGCCGCGTCCTTCTCGAAGATGCCGCGATATTCCGTGAACGTCGTTGCGCCGATGCACTTCAACTGACCCGACGACAGCGCCGGCTTGAGCAGGTTGGATGCGTCGAGCGTGCCGCCCGATGCCGCGCCGGCGCCGATCAGCGTATGAATTTCGTCGATGAACAGAATTGCGTGCGGACGCTCCTTGAGCTCCTTCAGCACGGTCTTCAGACGCTGTTCGAAATCGCCGCGATACTTCGTGCCCGCGAGCAGCGCGCCCATGTCGAGCGAGTACACCTGCGCGTCGGCGAGGATGTCCGGCACTTCGCCGCGCGTGATGCGCCAGGCGAGGCCTTCGGCGATCGCGGTCTTGCCCACGCCGGCTTCACCGACGAGCAGCGGATTGTTCTTGCGACGGCGGCACAGCACCTGCACCACGCGCTCGACTTCCAGCTCGCGGCCGATCAGCGGATCGATCTTGCCGTCCTTGGCGAGCTGATTGAGGTTCTGCGTGAACTGTGCAAGCGGCGTTTCCTTCTGCGCGGCAGCGTCTTCCGATTCCGGGTTGGCTTCGCTGTTCGTCTTCGCCGCATCGCCGCTGTTCGTCTTCGCGATGCCGTGCGAAATGAAATTCACGACATCCAGACGCGTGACGCCCTGCTGCTGCAGGTAGTACACAGCATGCGAGTCCTTCTCGCCGAAGATCGCCACCAGCACGTTCGCGCCGGTCACTTCCTTCTTGCCGTTCGAGGTCGATTGCACGTGCATGATCGCGCGCTGGATCACGCGCTGGAAACCAAGCGTCGGCTGCGTATCGACGTCGTCCGTGCCCGGCACGGTCGGCGTGTTGTCATGAATGAAATTGCGCAGGTTCTGACGCAAATCTTCAATGTTGGCTGCACAGGCGCGCAACACTTCAGCCGCGGTCGGATTGTCCAACAGGGCGAGCAGCAGATGCTCGACCGTTATGAACTCGTGCCGCGCCTGACGTGCTTCCATAAACGCCATGTGCAGACTGACTTCCAGTTCCTGGGCAATCATGCTTCCTCCATCACGCACTGCAGCGGGTGCCCCGCTTGCCGTGCATGGCTAACGACTTGCTCAACTTTGGTCGACGCAATGTCTCGCGTGTAGACCCCACAAACTCCCCTGCCTTCGCGATGAACCTTCAGCATGATCTGCGTCGCAGTCTCACGATCTTTATTGAAGTATTCCTGCACGATCATCACGACGAATTCCATCGGCGTGAAGTCGTCATTCAGCAGCACCACCTTGTACATGGCCGGCTTCTTGAGCTTCTGCTCCTGCCGCTCCAGTACCGTGCCATCCTGCTTGTTGGGATTGATCGCCATACACCCATTCTAAACAACACGGACGCCCTCGCAATCACCGCTCCAGCACCGACCGCCCGGTCGGGATGTGTCGCTGAAAACTGCGCTCGCACAGTACTCGTCCATCGATTCCTGCCGCTGCCCAACATTTCGGCGCGGCCCGCTTGCACCTCGTCGAAACCAGTATCGCACAGCTTCAAAAAAAACAAACCGAGCACCAGGCGCTGCGGGCCGCCGGGTATCACACAAGTGAGTCGATTATGCGACTTTTCAAGATGACGTGCTTGGACGGCAGCGCACACGCAAAGCAGGAATTACCCTACGAATGCGGTCTTTGCAACGAGCTTAACGGCTATCCCAAAAATTCCTTGACACCCGATTTAAGAGATTTAACAATCAAACTGGCACTTTTTTCCGGGGGCCAACCACGGGATGAAAAAAGAGGCCGAGGTGAGCTTGTGAGGAGGGGGCGGTTCACATTGTGGGGTGTGCCGTCGAGCTTTTCGAGCGTGCTCTGGGTGCGACAAGAGTTAGAGGGGAAGCACGAATGTCTACTGGTACGGTCAAATGGTTCAACGACGCGAAAGGCTACGGATTCATCACGCCCGATGAAGGCGGCGAGGATCTGTTCGCACATTTCTCGGCGATTCAGATGAACGGTTTCAAGACGCTCAAAGAAGGCCAAAAGGTCAGCTTCGAGATCGTCCAGGGACCGAAAGGCAAACAGGCTTCGAACATCCAGGACGCTGTCTGACCGTTCGATCGACTTTGCCTCTGAAACCCGGCCTTCGCGCCGGGTTTTTTTGCGCCTCGCGCTCCGCACATATATGAATCACGATGCCAGTTAAAAACCCCGGAATGCGTAGGCCTTCCGGGGTTTTTATTTACCACGTCGAATTGAGTTGAGTCCTCACATATTTTCGATCATGACCTCGCCGAAGGCCGAACACGACACTTGCGTCGCGCCCTCCATCAGACGCGCGAAGTCGTACGTGACGCGCTTCGAAAGAATCGACTGCTCCATCGACGAGATGATCTTGTCCGCCGCCTCGAACCAGCCGAGATGGCGCAGCATCATTTCAGCCGAGAGGATTTCCGAGCCCGGGTTCACGTAGTCCTTGCCCGCATACTTGGGCGCCGTGCCGTGCGTCGCTTCGAACATCGCGACGGAATCCGACAGGTTCGCGCCCGGCGCGATGCCGATGCCGCCCACCTGCGCCGCCAGCGCGTCCGAGATGTAGTCGCCGTTCAGGTTGAGCGTCGCGATCACGTCGTATTCGGCGGGGCGCAGCAGGATCTGCTGCAGAAACGCATCGGCGATCACGTCCTTCACGACGATGTCGTTGCCCGACTTCGGGTTCTTGATTTTCATCCACGGGCCGCCGTCGATCAGCTCCGCGTTGAATTCCCTCTGCGCGAGCGCGTAACCGTAGTCGCGGAAGGCGCCTTCGGTGAACTTCATGATATTGCCCTTGTGCACGAGCGTGACCGAGCGACGGTCGTTGTCGATCGCATACTGGATCGCCTTGCGCACGAGCCGCTCCGTGCCCTCGCGCGACACGGGCTTGATGCCGAGCCCGGATGAATCCGGGAAGCGGATCTTCTTCACGCCCATTTCTTCGCGCAGGAACTTGATGACTTTCTTCGCTTCGGGCGAATCCGCCGGCCACTCGACGCCCGCGTAGATGTCTTCCGAGTTCTCACGGAAGATCACCATGTCGATCTTCTCCGGCTCGCGCACCGGCGAAGGCACGCCCTTGAAGTAGCGCACCGGCCGCAGGCACACGTACAGATCGAGTTGTTGACGAAGCGCAACGTTCAGCGATCGGATGCCGCCGCCGACGGGCGTCGTGAGCGGCCCCTTGATCGACACGATGAAGTCCTTGACCACCTCCAGCGTTTCGTCGGGCAGCCACACGTCGGGACCGTAGACGCGCGTCGCCTTTTCGCCCGCGAAGATTTCCATCCATTGAATCTTGCGCTTGCCGCCGTAGGCCTTTTCCACCGCCGCATCGACGACCTTGATCATCACCGGCGTGATGTCGACGCCCGTGCCGTCGCCCTCGATATACGGGATGATCGGCTGATCCGAGACGTTGAGCGAGAAATCCGCGTTGACGGTGATCTTGTCACCGTTCGCCGGAACCTTGATGTGCTGATACGGCATGGTCGACTCCAAATAAGGCCGGGCTTGAATGGAAGCAAACAAACTGGATGAAGAGCGATGCGATGCAGCATGCGCGGACGACGACCTATGCGCGATGATGTTCACGACGTCATTCTAACCATGCTGGCCAGCGCCGGCGCGCTCGGGACCGCGCCGCGCATGGATTAAGATGCCGCATTCGATCCCGCCGCGCGCCGCCTTGCATGCCACTCATCGCCCTGAACAAGCCCTTCGGCACCATCTGCCAGTTCTCCGCGCACGAAACGCGCGCGTCGCTCGGCGACTGGGTGAAGACACCGGGCGTGTATCCCGCCGGCAGGCTCGACGCCGACAGCGAAGGCCTGCTCCTGCTCACCGACGACGGCGCGCTGCAGGCCCGCATCGCCGAGCCGCGTCACAAGCTCGTGAAGCGCTATTGGGCGCAAGTCGAAGGCGCGCCGGACGATGCCGCGCTCGCACGTCTCGCGAACGGCGTCGACCTCGGCGACTATGTGACGCAGCCGTGCCGCGCCGCGTTCGTCGCTGAAGGCGATGTCGACGCGCTCTGGCCGCGCAATCCGCCGATCCGCTATCGCGCCGCCATCCCGACGACGTGGATCGAGCTCGCCATCACCGAAGGCAAGAACCGGCAAGTGAGACGCATGACGGCGGCCGTCGGCTACCCGACCTTGCGGCTCGTGCGCGTTGCGATCGGCGCGCTCGATATCTTCGCGCTCGGTCTCGCACCCGGCGAGACCGTCGAGGTCGCGCCGCGCGCGCCGTGGCAGCGCGTTCGTTGAATCGCATTCAATTATCTTGAAAATAAGCCGTATTGCATCGAATAGTGCAATGCGCTTAAACGTCGTGTCATGAAGATCGAGTAGCGCGAATCGCGCATCGAATATTTTTGCTCCGCCGCGCAATTTTCTCTGTAATTCGCGTCAACCGACTCTTCACGCGATGCGTTAAGGGCGTCAGATGCCGCGCAAAGCTATCCGGCATGAGCGAATTGCCGATTACGACAGCCTGTGTGCTCCAGGGTGTTTGAAAGGTTCAAGCGTTCACAGTCATATCGAAAATCAAATTATCGATTCGACTGTCAACCGAAAGGTAGGTGGCTCGTTTACCGACATGACTCAATGACCGGGTCGTCTGGTTAATTAACTCAAGCTGAGGATTCAAAGATGAACAAACTGATCGCCGCTCTCGTCGCTGGCCTGTTCGCAACCGCCGCCTTCGCACAAGAAGCGTCGGCACCGGCTGCTGCTGCTCCTGCAGCTGCTGCTTCGTCGGCTCACAAGTCGTCGACCCACAAGAAGTCGCACAAGTCGTCGCACAAGAAGTCGCACAAGGCAGCCGCTTCGGCTCCGGAAGCCGCTTCGGCCGCTCAGTAAGTTCGTTGTAAGAGGCGGTATAGCGAAGTCAAGAACGAAGCATTACCGCCGTCCTTACGGCGTTGAAGGGCAGATGGCTGCGAGGCGTCTGCCCTTTTGTTTTGTGTCCGTGCATCGAGTAACATGCGCGGGGTTTGCCCGGTTCAGGCGCAAACAATCGAAAAGAATGGGAGCTTTGCCGTGAATCTCGCCTCGCGCTTCTTGAATCAACGACTCAACATCGGCAAGCTCGCGCGTGCATGCGTGATCGCGCTCGCCCTGCCGTTCGCCGCATTGCCGCTCGCACACGCGCAGACGATGCCGCCCGGCGCGAAGCAGCCGTCCGATTTTCCGCACACGAAGCTGACCGCGGGCATGTACGTGATCGACGCCGCCGTCGCCGCGAACGATGCCGATCGCGAGCAAGGTCTCATGTATCGCACGCAGCTCGCACCGAACGAAGGCATGCTTTTCGTGTTCAACGAAAACGCCGTGCATTGTTTCTGGATGAAGAACACGCTGATCCCGCTGTCGATTGCCTTCATACGCGCAGACGGCACGGTCACCGACATCGACGAGATGCAGGCCGAGACGGAGAACAATCACTGCCCGCGCAACAACGGCGTGTATGCGCTCGAAATGTCCAAAGGCTGGTTCGCCGCGAAGGGCATCAAGCCGGGCATGCAGATCAAGGGCTTGCCGCGCGCGCAGTAACGCTCTTCCGCCCCCTCGAAAAACCGGCGTCGTCGCACGGCACGCCGGTTTTTTTGCGCCGAAAATCCCTTCCGCCGGGCTGGCAGGATTCCTGCAAAGAGCTTGCCGACGCGCTATCCTAAAAAGATTCAGCGCGACGCATCTCACCACGTCAGGTCGCGCTGATGGTCGCCGCGCGGCGACCAGGGTTCGACATATCCACAGGAGGTTCACGTGCCCCGCAAGACTCCCATCGAGCGCTATCGGAACATCGGGATCAGCGCTCACATCGATGCCGGCAAGACGACAACTACCGAGCGCATCCTTTTCTACACCGGCGTGACGCACAAGATCGGCGAAGTTCACGACGGCGCGGCCACGATGGACTGGATGGAGCAAGAGCAGGAACGCGGCATCACGATCACCTCCGCGGCGACGACGGCTTTCTGGAAAGGCATGGCCGGCAATTATCCGGAACACCGCATCAACATCATCGATACGCCGGGGCACGTCGACTTCACGATCGAAGTCGAGCGCTCGATGCGCGTGCTCGACGGCGCGTGCATGGTCTATGACTCCGTCGGCGGCGTGCAGCCGCAATCCGAAACCGTCTGGCGTCAGGCGAACAAGTACAAGGTGCCGCGCATCGCGTTCGTCAACAAGATGGACCGCGTCGGCGCGGACTTCTTCCGCGTGCAGCGGCAGATCGGCGAGCGCCTGAAGGGCGTCGCGGTGCCGATCCAGATTCCGATCGGCGCGGAAGACCACTTCCAGGGTGTCGTCGATCTCGTGAAGATGAAGGCGATCGTCTGGGACGACGAGAGCCAGGGCATCAAGTTCACCTACGAAGAGATTCCCGGCAACCTCAAGGATCTCGCTCACGAGTGGCGCGACAAGATGGTCGAGGCGGCTGCGGAAGCCAGCGAAGAGCTGCTCGAAAAGTATCTGGAGGATCACAACAGCCTGACCGAGGATGAGATCAAGGCGGCGTTGCGCAAACGGACGATCGCCAACGAAATCGTGCCGATGCTGTGCGGCAGCGCATTCAAGAACAAGGGCGTGCAGGCGATGCTCGATGCCGTGATCGACTACCTGCCCTCGCCCGTCGACGTGCCCGCGATTCTCGGCCACACGGAAGACGATCAGGAAGCCGAACGCCATCCGAGCGATGACGAGCCGTTCTCCGCGCTCGCGTTCAAGATCATGACCGATCCGTTCGTCGGCCAGTTGATCTTCTTCCGCGTGTATTCGGGCGTGGTGAATTCGGGCGACACGGTCTTCAATCCGGTGAAGGACAAGAAGGAGCGCCTCGGCCGGATTCTGCAAATGCACGCGAATGAGCGCAAGGAAATCAAGGAAGTGCGCGCGGGCGACATCGCGGCGGCGGTCGGCCTGAAGGAAGCGACGACAGGCGACACGCTCTGCGATCCGGCCAACGTCATCATCCTCGAACGGATGATCTTCCCGGAGCCGGTGATTTCGCAGGCCGTCGAGCCCAAGACGAAGGCCGACCAGGAAAAGATGGGCATCGCGCTCAATCGTCTCGCGCAGGAAGATCCGTCGTTCCGCGTGACCACCGACGAGGAATCCGGCCAGACGATCATCTCCGGCATGGGCGAGTTGCACCTCGAAATTCTCGTCGACCGGATGAAGCGCGAGTTCGGCGTCGAGGCGACGGTCGGCAAGCCGCAGGTCGCGTATCGCGAGACGGTGCGCAACAAGGTCGAGGACGTCGAAGGCAAGTTCGTCAAGCAGTCGGGCGGACGAGGCCAGTACGGTCACGCGGTGATCGCGCTGGAGCCGGACCCGGGCAAGGGCTACGAGTTCGTCGACCAGATCAAGGGCGGCGTGATTCCGCGCGAATTCATTCCGGCGGTCGACAAGGGCATTCAGGAAACGCTGAAGGCCGGCGTGCTCGCGGGCTATCCGGTCGTCGACGTGAAAGTGCGGCTGACCTTCGGCTCGTATCACGATGTCGATTCGAACGAAAACGCGTTCCGCATGGCCGGTTCGATAGCGTTCAAGGAAGCGATGCGCCGCGCCAAGCCCGTGCTGCTCGAACCGATGATGGCCGTCGAAGTCGAGACGCCCGAGGACTTCATGGGCAACGTGATGGGCGACCTTTCCGGGCGGCGCGGCATCGTGCAGGGCATGGAGGACATCGCGGGCGGCGGCGGCAAGCTCGTGCGCGCGGAAGTGCCGCTCGCCGAGATGTTCGGCTACTCCACGTCGCTGCGTTCGCTCACGCAGGGCCGCGCGACCTACACGATGGAGTTCAAGCACTACGCGGAGACGCCGTCGAACGTGTCCGAGGCGATCATCAACTCGAAAGCGAAATAATCGCGATCGAACCGTGTAGTATCGGAAGTCCGTTGCTCGCCCTGTTGGTGGCGGCAACGGACTTTCCTTTTCCCCAGACGATAAGCACCGAAATGAGCGACCAGCACATCGATTGGCGCGAACACGGCGTCAAGGTCATCAAGGGCGATCAGCTCGACACCAACACCCCGCAGACGCCCGGCATGAACCGCGCGGCCGCGATCAACGCGGCGCGCGTCGGCGCGCAGAAGATCTGGGCCGGCACGGTCACGATTCATCCGAATGCGAAGACGGGCGCGCATCATCACGGCGCGCTCGAGAGCGTCATCTACGTCGTGCGCGGACAGGCGCGCATGCGCTGGGGCGAGCATCTCGAATTCACCGCCGAGGCCGGTCCCGGCGACTTCATCTTCGTGCCGCCCTACGTACCGCACCAGGAAATCAACGCCAGCACGGACGATCCGCTCGAATGCGTGCTCGTGCGCAGCGACAACGAAGCGGTGGTGGTGAACCTGAACATCGATGCGGTGGAGAAGCCCGAGGAAGTCTATTGGGTCGATCCGATTCAAAGCATCCGCACGATCACTGAAGCGGGCGCAGGCGCGCGCGAGACGGCGCGTTCCTTGCTACCCCGCAAAGACGCGGCGGCGCTTTCCGCGCGGCTAACCCGATCGCTTGCGCGGCGAAAAGCCCGTACGAGCGCGACAACTACAACATCCGCACACGATGAAGAAACCTTCGACCGACGCGCATCTTCTCGAACTCGCCCGTCCAGGCGCGGGCGAACTGGGCAATCTCGCGATCGACGAGTACATGGCCGGGCGTCTCACGCGCCGCGAGCTGCTGCGCCACGCGAGCGTGCTCGGCTTGGCACTGAGCGCGGGCGGCCTCTTCGGCATGCCGAGTGCGCGCGCGCAAGGCGCGGGCAAGCCCGGCGGCACGATCCGCGTCGCGCATCTGATGCCGGCGGGCGCCGTCGATCCGCTCACGGTGACGGACGCGGCGGGTCTCGCGCTCATCAATCAGACCGGCGAATTCCTGATCGACGACGACAGCGAGCATCTGACGCTCAAGCCCGCGCTCGCGCTATCGTGGTCGTCGAACGCGAAGGGCGACGTGTGGACCTTCAAGCTGCGTCCGAACGTCAAGTTCCACGACGGCCAGCCGATGACCGCGAAAGACGTCGTCGCGACCTTCAACCGCCTGTCCGATCCCGGCGCGGGTTCGGCGGCGCTCTCCGTGCTGAAGGGCGTGCTGTCGAAGGATTCGGCGAAGGCCGTCGACGATCACACCGTGGAGTTTCATCTCGACGCGCCCAACGGCAATTTCCCGTACTACGTCTCCTCGGACACGTATAACGCCGTGATTCTCCCGGCGAATTTCACCGGTCCCTACGAGAAGACGTTCATGGGCACGGGCGCGCTGAAGCTCGAGAAATACACGCCGAAGGTCGGCGCGTCGTTCGTGCGCAATCCCGACTACTGGGGCGAGAAGTCGCTGCCCGATCGCGTGACCTTTTCCTTCTACGCGGATCAACAAGCCCAGCTTCTCGCGATGCAAGGCCGCCAGGCGGACGTGATGGGCGACTTCACCGTGCAGGGCGGCGTGTCGATACTCACGAATCCGCAGTTCAAGGTGCTCGGCACGAAATCCAGTTCGCATCGGCAGATGCACATGCGCTGCGACATGGCGCCTTTCAAGGACAAGCGCGTGCGTCAGGCGCTCGCGCTCGCGATCGATCGCGAGATCATTGTGAAGGGCCTGTTTCGCGGCCGCGCGCAGGTCGGCAACGACAGCCCGTTCGCGCCGGTGTTTCCGTCGAGCGATCTCGCCGTGCCGCAACGCAAGATCGACATCGCTCAGGCGAAGAAGCTGATGAGCGACGCCGGCGTGGCCAACGGCTTCGACGTCACGCTCACGACCGAGAAGTACATGGAGATCCCCGATCTCGCGGTCGTCGTGCAGAACGCGGCGAAGGCGATCGGCATTCGCATCCAGTTGAAGGTGGAAAGTCAGGATCTCTATTACGGCTCGGGCTCGTTCGGCAAGTCGGACTGGCTGGATTCGCCGCTCGGCATCACCGATTACGGGCATCGCGGCGTGCCGAACGTGTTCCTCAACGCGCCGTTGACGAGCGGCGGCACTTGGAACGCGGCGCACTTCAAGAATCCGGAGTACGACAAGCTCGTCGCGCAGTTTGTCGCGGCGCTCGATGTCGCGTCGCAGAAGAAGCTGTCCGGACAGATTCAGCATCTGCTGCTCGACGAAACGCCGGTCGTGATTCCCTACTTCTACGACCAGTTGATCGTCACGCGCGCCAATGTCTCGGGCGTGCGCTTCAACGCGATCTCACAGATGTGGTTCGACCGCGCGACGATCTCGGCCTGAGCGAATGAGCACGATCACGCCATCAACGAACATCGGCGCGCAACGCAGCGGCGCAGCGAAGGCACGGCGCATCGTGCGCTTCGTCGGCGTGCGGCTGCTGCTCGCGCTCGTCACGCTGTGGCTGCTGTCGATGATCGTCTTCGCGGGCGGCCAGCTCCTGCCCGGCGATGTCGGCCGCGCGATTCTCGGCCCGCTCGCCGATGCGCGCGCGGTCGCCGCGCTCAATCATCAGCTCGGCGTCGACCGGCCGCTCCTCACGCAGTATTCGAGCTGGATCGGCCATTTCCTGCGCGGCGACATGGGCGAGTCCTACGCGTTTCGCGCGCCGGTCGCGCCGTTCATCGGCAACGCGCTGTGGAACTCGGCGAAGCTCGGCGCGCTCGCGTTCGTCGTCGTGGTGCCGCTCGGCATTGCGGGCGGCGTGTATGCGGCGCTGCATGCCGGGCGATGGATCGATCGCTTGATCAGCATCGGCGGACTGACGGCGACGGTCGTGCCGGAATTCGTTTCGTCGATCGTGCTGATCCTGATCTTCGGCGTGTGGCTGCAATGGCTGCCGATCGAGGCGACCGCGCCCGCCGGCGCAGGCTTCTTCACGCAACTGGCGCATCTGATCCTGCCGGTGTTGCCGCTCGTCTTCGTGTTCTTCGGCTATATCGCGCGGATGGCGCGCGCCGGCACCGTCGAAGCGCTCGACGCCGACTACACTCGCACCGCAATCCTGAAGGGCCTGCCCCAGCGCGTCGTGATCCTGCGGCACGTGCTGCGCAATGCGCTGCTGCCGACCGTGACCGTCGCCGCGACGCAACTCGGCTACATGATCGGCGGGCTCGTGGTCGTGGAGACGCTGTTTCACTATCAGGGCATCGGCTCGCTGATCTACAACGCCGCGCAGGCGAAAGACTTTCCGATGCTCGAAGCGGGCGTGCTGACCATCGGCGTAATCTACACGGCGGCGAATCTGATCGCGGATGCGCTCTACGTCGTGTTGAATCCGCGTCTGCGCACCGGAGAACCGACATGAGCACGGCCAGCGCCACGCCCGCGTCCAAGGCGCGCAACTTCGAGGCGCTCGGCGCGCTGCTGCGCTCGGCCACTTTCGATATCGGCGTGCTGATCCTGCTCTTCTGGGTGCTGTGCGCGCTCTTCGGTCACTGGCTCGTGCCGCACGATCCTTACGCGTCCGATCCGCTCAATTCGCTCGCCGCGCCTTCGGGCGATCACTGGTTCGGCACCGATCAGCTCGGCCGCGACGTCTTCGCGCGCGTGATCGTCGGCTCGCGCGACATTCTGACCATCGCGCCTCTGGCGACCTTGCTCGGCACCGCGGCGGGCACGGCGATCGGGCTCGTCGTCGGCTATTTCGACGGCTGGGTCGACGCCGTCATCGGCCGCGTGATCGATGCGCTGCTCGCGCTGCCGCTCGTGATCGTCGCGCTGCTCGCGCTGGCCGCGGTCGGCGCGAGCAACACGACGGTGATCCTCGTCATCGGACTGACCTTCGCGCCGATCACCGCGCGCACCGTGCGTTCCGCCGTGCTGAGCGAACGGCATCTCGACTACGTGCTCGCGGCGCAATTGCGCGGCGAAAACGCGCTCTACATCATGTTCGCGGAGATCCTGCCGAACGTGCTGCCGCCAATCATCGTCGAGGCGACCGTGCGTCTCGGCTACGCGATCTTCGCCGTCGCGACGCTCTCGTTTCTCGGCTTCGGCATTCAGCCCCCGTCCGCCGACTGGGGCCTCGCGCTGTCCGAAAGTTACACGCTGATGGCGGGCGGCGCGTGGTGGACCGTCGTCTTCGATGCCGCCGCGATCGCGTCGCTGGTCGTCGCGGTCAATCTCGTCGCGGATGCCGTGCAAGGAGTGCTCGACCGATGAACGGACCGCCGCCATCGGCTTTCCCCACCTTCGGCGCCGCGAAAGGCGATCAGGCGGACGCGCTCACGGTCGTCGGCCTCACGGTGGCGTACCGCTCGCGCGGACGCGAACGCGAAGTGCTGCAGGACGTCACGTTGCGCGTGAAGCGCGGCGAGGCGTACGGGCTCGTCGGCGAATCGGGCTGCGGCAAGTCGACCGCCGCGCTCGCGGTGCTGCGTTACCTGCCGCGCAACGGGCGCGTGAAGGCGGGCCGCATTTCGATCGCCGGCCGCGATGTCGCCGCGCTCGACGCCGACGCGCTGCGCGGCATGCGGGCGAACGCCGTGTCGATGGTCTATCAGGATCCGGGACGCGCGCTGAATCCGTCGCTGACCATCGCGCGACAGGTCTCCGAAGCGTTCGAAGTGACCGGCGCGTCCGCCGACGAGGCGCGCTCCCGCACCGTCGAAATGCTCGAACGCGTGCGCATCGCGTCGCCCGAACGGGTGATGGAGAGTTATCCGCATCAGTTGTCGGGCGGCATGCAGCAGCGCATCGTCATCGCGATGGCGCTCGCGTGCAATCCCGAGCTGTTGATTCTCGACGAGCCGACCACCGGACTCGATGCCACCGTCGAGGCCGAAGTGCTCGATCTCATCGCGCAGCTGCGCGCGGAGCTCGGCACGGCCGTGCTCTTCATCAGCCACAATCTTGCGGTGATCGGGCGCATGTGCGATCGCGTCGGCGTGCTGTACGCCGGCAAGCTCGTCGAAGAAGGCACGACTGCCGATGTCTTTGCGCAACCGCGCCATCCGTACACGGTCGGCCTGCTGCGCTGCCTGCCGCGCGAAGGCCGCAGCAAGGAAACGGGACGGCTCGACACCATTCCCGGTTCGCTGCCGCTGCCGGGATCGATCGCGCAGGGCTGCATCTTCGCGCCGCGCTGCAAGCTCGCCGACGAGCGCTGTCTCAAGGACGCGCCGCCGCCCTATCGCGTCGCGTCGGCACACGGCGATCAGATGGCGCGCTGCCACTATCACGAACGCGCGCAAACGCTGCCCCGCTCGACCGACGAAGCGCCCGTGCCCGTCGCGAACGGTGACGAGCAACCGTTCGCCCTTTCGGCGCGCAATCTCTCGAAGACCTTCCGCGTCGGCGATGAAGACGTGCGCGCCGTCCACGATGTCTCGCTCGATCTCGTGCAAGGCGAGACGCTCGGGCTCGTCGGCGAGTCGGGCAGCGGCAAGACGACGCTCGCGAAGCTTCTGCTGGGCCTCGTGTCGCCCGATAAAGGCGCGTCGCTCGAACTCGACGGCGCGACGCTGCCCGAACGCGTGACGAGGCGCAGCGAAGAACAGGTGAAGTCGCTGCAGATCGTCTTCCAGAATCCGGATTCCGCGCTGAACCGTGCGCATTCCGTGCGGCAACTGATCGCGCGTTCGCTGTCGAAGCTCGCGGCGCTGCACGGCGAGGCGAAGGAGAAACGCCTGCATACGCTGACCGAATCGGTGCGGCTGCCCGAGCGCTATCTCGGCTCGCGCACGCGGCAACTCTCGGGCGGACTGAAGCAGCGCGTCGCGATCGCGCGCGCGTTCGCCGGCGATCCGCGCGTCGTGGTCTGCGACGAGCCGACGTCCGCGCTCGACGTCTCCGTGCAGGCCGCGATCCTCAATCTGCTTGCCGATTTGCAGCACGAACGGCGCGTGAGCTACGTGTTCATCTCGCACGATCTGCATGTCGTGCGGTATCTGTCGGATCGCATCGCGGTGCTGTATCTCGGGCGCATCATGGAGATCGGGCGAGCGGCCGCCGTCTTCGACGGGCCACAGCATCCGTACACCGAAGCATTGTTGTCCTCGGTGCCGTCGATCGACGGGACGCACGCGAAGCGCATCCGCCTGTCGGGCGAGTTGCCGAGCGCGGCGAATCCGCCTTCGGGCTGCGTGTTCCATACGCGCTGCCCGCGCAAGATCGGCGAGATCTGCGAGGCCCAAACGCCGCCGTGCCGCGACGCAGGCGACGGTCACGCGATTCATTGCCATATTCCCGTCGACGAATTGCGCACGCTGCAGCGTCAGCAAGGCTGATCTCGCGCAACGCGAAACGGCCATTCATCGGAACCAAAGCAGTTGTGCGCGTCTCTCATCGGTTCGACGTTCAACAACAACGAGGATTCAACCGATGAAACCCGCCCTTTCCGCCGCGCTCTGCGCACTGACCTTCGGCGTCGCAATGTCCGCGCAGGCGCAGAACACGCCGCAAGCCCCGACGCCCGGCGCATCCGATCCGACCTTCTCCGCCTATGCGCTCGCGCGGCAATGCGCCGCGAAGTCCGACAACACCGCGCAGGGGCAATGCGTCGGCGCCGTGCGCGGCATCGTGCGCGGCTATCAGTACGGCGTGCTGTTCCTGTCGCAGCGCTCCTCGCTGCCCGAGGGCGAGACGAAGCGGGTATCGCTGTGCCTGGCCGACACGACCGTCGCGTCGATCGTCGACGATTTCCTCGCCGACGCGAAACAGGTCAACGAAGCCGATCTCAAACGCACGCCCGCGGAAGTCGCGGTGCTCGGCTCGGTGCACGGACATCACGCGTGCACGTAAGCGCGGTCATTCAAAACGCGACAGGTGGCGGGACGATGGTTTTTTCGGCTTCCCGCCGCACGTGGCACGCTCAAAAGCGCTCCGGAACGAGCATGCAGGCACACTCCGGGTCGCGATAGCCGTCCGATTTCTGCCGTTTCGGAAGTTTCACTTTGGCGCGAGCCACGGGCTCGTACGGAATCAGGCTGAGCAGATGACTCACGATATTGAGCCGCGCGCGCTTCTTGTCGTCGGAACGCACGACGTACCACGGCGCGACGTCGATATCGGTCTTCGCGAGCATGTCATCGCGCGCGCGTGAATAGTCGTACCAGCGGCGATACGATTCGAGATCCATCGGCGACAGTTTCCAGACCTTGCGCTCGTCCTCGATGCGGTTTTCGAGCCTGCGCGTCTGTTCCTCGGGGCTGACGTCCAGCCAGTACTTGATCAGGATGACGCCCGAGTGCACGATGGCGCGCTCGACCGACGGCACCGTCGTCAGAAATTCCTGCGCCTGCGCCTCGGTGCAGAATCCCATCACGCGCTCGACGCCCGCCCGGTTGTACCAGCTCCGGTCGAAGATCACGACTTCGCCGGCCGCCGGAAAGTGCGGCATGTCGCGCTGAAAGTACATCTGGCTTTTTTCCCGCTCGGTCGGCGCGGGCAGCGCCACGACGCGAAAGACACGCGGGCTGACGCGTTCGGTGATGGCCTTGATGGTGCCACCCTTGCCGGCGCCATCGCGGCCTTCGAGCACGATGCACACCTTGGCGCCCGTGTGCACGACCCACTCCTGCAGTCTGACCAGTTCGACGTGCAAGCGCTGCAGTTCTTTCAAATACTTCTTGTTGCCGAGCTTGCTGTCCACTTGCTTGCTGACAAACTTCGACTCTTCGACGACATCCGACATAGGCTCCTCGCACTCGTGCGTTCTCGAAAAAAATCCTTTCGATTCTATCGAGCGCGACACGTCACTTTGTAGTGCGAATGTAATACTTGGTGCGCTGAAAAGCGCCTGCCGCGCCCAGCGGCGCGGACGGCGAATCGGCTTCCGTCGCTCACAGCATTTCCAACGAGCGCTTCGACGTCGGCGGCTTGAATTGCCCGTCGATGTCGGCGAGTTCATCGTCGGACAAGAGAAGGTCGAACGCCGCGCGATTCTCGCGCACATGGGCGACGTCCGCCGCTTTCGGAATCGCGAAAACCTGCGGTTGCTGGAGCACCCACGCGAGCGCGACCTGAAACGCCGACACGCCGCGCGCCGCCGCGATCCTCTCCAGCGCGCCACCGCGCGGCAGGCGCGCATGGTCGACCGGGCTATACGCCATCGCGGGCATGCGGCGCTCGCGCAGCCACGGCAGCAGATCGAACTCCGCCCCGCGCCGCGCGACGTTGAAGAGAATCTGATCGGTCGCGCAGGCGTCGCCGCCGTCGAGCGAAAAGAGTTCTTCCATGTCGTCGGTGTCGAAGTTGCTGACGCCCCAGTGACGAATCTTGCCGTCGCCCTTCAGTTTCTCGAAACCCGCGATCACGCCCTCCAGATCCTCTCCGCCGCGCCAATGCAGCAGATACAGATCGATGCGATCGGTCTTCAGACGCTTCAGGCTGCGCTCGCATGCGGCCTGCACGCCACGCTCGCTGCCGTTGTGCGGATACACCTTGCTCACGATGAAGAGTTCGTCGCGCCGGTCGCCGAGCGCTTCGGCGATCAGCTTCTCGCTTTCGCCGTCGCCGTACATTTCGGCGGTATCGATGAGCGTCATGCCGAGGTCGACGCCCGCCCGCAGCGCGGCGATCTCGCTCTTGCGCGCGTTCGGGCGCTCGCCCATTTCCCAAGTGCCCTGACCGAGCCTCGGGATGGTTTCGCCCGATGGCAGCGCGACCGTCGTCGGATGGGTTTGCGTCATGAAAAAAGTCTCCGTGTAGGTCCGCCGATTATCGCGCAAGGAGCGGGCCATCACGTCAGCCCAGTCCCACTACAAGCGGCCCGAGCAGCGGCAGCAGCAAATTGGCGAGTGCAAAGGTGATCGCGAACGGCGCGGCCGGCACTGCGCCTGGCGCCGTGCCGAGCACGCCAGCGAGCAGCGCCGCGCGTTGTCGTAACGCAAGACGGCCCACGCTATAGGTCGTGACGATGTCCGCCTGCAGCAGCGCGTTTCCGTACGAGCGCGACCATCGACAACGTGCCATATCGCCAGCCGCGCCCGATGTTCGCGAAGAACTGCGCAGCGCCGGAGAATCCCGGCGCGAAAATAAAAACCGCGAGTGCAATATGCCCGATATCCGGCTGGTATACGAGCGCTGCTCTTAGCGAGCATCAATGCGACGATCAGGTGCCGAAAACACCGCGAATTGAATCAGACCGAGCTTCACCGAGCCAGTCGAATAACCGATCGCGAGACTGAGAAACAAGGCGATTTCAAGCTGCGCGACAAGCGAATTCCATATTACGAAAAAGGTTTATTTGTGTTTTTACGAATGACGTGACTGTTGTTTTGATTTGCAACCGTCAACCTTTCAATTTTGCAAGACAATTTATCAATTGTGCATGTCGATAAAAAAAATCTTTCCATCCGGACCGTGATATACCACTTCGCAAACCATGAATTCCGTGGTGCAAAATGTGATTTCTTAAGCATTCACCTCATATATGATAATAAAATCAATATTTCTTCGCCTTATTCTGCGAGCAGGTCAGACAAGGCCGGAATGCACTTCGAATCAGAGCCGCTTGCGAACGACGTTCGTTGTCAAAATCCGCGCCTATTCAGACGGCACTTAACCCAACTGATAAACAATCGCTATTACCTACCTAATCTTTGTGATTTATATATTGCAATTTGTTGCCTCTGTCAATATTATCCATTTCACGGCTGTGCAATAACTGGACGCACGCTTGCAGCAAGGGCGTCAGTCCGGACCCCATATCGTTTCACAGAGAGGGCAACACGATGAACCAGATCCATGCAATGCGCGTTTTTGTACGCGTGGCAGATACGGAAAGCTTTCGCCGCGCCGCTCAACAACTCGATGTTTCAAATGCGCTGGTGACTCGGGCAATCGCCATGCTCGAAGCGCATTTGCGAACCCGTCTCATAAACCGCACTACCCGCAATCTGTCTCTCACCGAAGCCGGCACGCGCTATCTCGAAGGCTGCCGTGCGTTGCTGGAAGAATTGGATCATCTTGAATCGACCGTCACGCACACAGAGGGCGAACCCAGCGGCACATTGCGCGTCGTGGCATCCAGTGCGCTGTCGCTGCTTACGCTGACGCCGCTCATCGACGGTTTTCGAAAGATCTATCCCAAGGTCAATGTGCGCCTGACGCTCGCAGAGCGTCATGTCGATCTCGTCGAGGACGGATATGACGTCGGCATCGTCACGGCGTTCATGGTGACGAGCACCGCGCTCATCGAGCGGCCCGTCGGCACCAACGCATTCGTGCCGATCGCCACGCCGGCGTTCCTCGCCGAGCACGGCATGCCCGCCGCGCCCACTGACTTGCAAACCCTGCCGTCCGTCGGATTGCCGAACGAGATGCGCAGTCAGACCTGGCATTTCCGGCATCGGCACGGCGCCGCCGATCAGGTCTCGCTCGCGCCGGTCTATACGGTCAACAACGGACTGATGGTGCGTCTCGCCACGCTGAAAAGCATGGGCTTTTCGATTCTTCCCGAAGGCATCGTGCAAGCGGATATCGAAAACGGCACGCTCGTTCGTCTGCTGGACGATTATTCGATCGACGATCCCGACATGAAAGTGTCGATCGTCTATCCGGGACGGCAGTATCTGCCCGCGAAGACGCGCTTCTTCATCGACTATGCGCTCGATTTTCTGAGCCGGGAATTTGCCGCCAACGGCAGCCGCCCCGACGACTTGATCCGTCCGCCCCTGCCGTCGATCGTGCCGATGCAGGCAGCGATGCGCGGCGCCGCGGCGCCCGCGAGCGAACTGAGAGCCTGAAAACCACAAGGGCCAGCACGGCGTCCCGCCGTCTGGCCCATTGAACCGCAGAACTAAGCGTCCTCGCGCGCCCGGCTCGGGCGCCGCTCAAATCTCCCCGTATTCCGCACTCGATGCATCCGGCGCCGCGCACATCTCGCGCAGCAGCGACGCCTCGCGCTCGTGCACTTCCACCGGCATGCACAACGCGCCGGCATACGCCAGGTAGCGCGCGCGATGCTGACCGTTGCGAAACGCGACGACGCCTTCCCGATGCACGCCCAGAAGCCCGAGCAGCCCCGGCGAGCGGCGCACGCTGATCGTCACATAGGGCATTTCCGGCACGCGCGGATTGTCCGGATCGAGAAACTCGCGAATGCCGCGCACCTTGCCCGCGTGCCAGTCGTCGACGGCCTTGAGCACATAATCGGTGTCGTCGCGATCGGCGCACGCGAGCAGTTTTCTCACGTCGACGAGCACGACCTGATGACGTGAGCCATGGTCGTAGAAGACCCGCTTCAGACGCACGAAATCGTATTGCGGATGGCTCTGGAGCCGGACGATCCAGACCGCTTCTGCGGCGGTCGGCGCAACCATCGTGTCCATGATCGGCATATGAAAGAGACTGCGGCGCGCGCGCCCCGTGCGCGCGTGTTTCGCTGACGAACAACCCGAACGGGAGCCACTGAACAGACGCTCGGGCCAAATAAACTTTTACACCCTAGACGCGATTCATGAAAGCGCCGTGACGGGCACGCGGTGTGCTTTTGTTGCCAGAATCGAACACATCCACGCAGCCTGACGGCACGCGCCGTCAGGCATGCATCACACACGCATCGCTCAACGATAAGTGGACACCTCTTCCGATCTCATCGTCGCGCGGCCCGAGGGTCTCTTCTGTGTGCCGGGCAACTTCCATATCGACCCTTGGCGGCCTGTCGAACGCGCCGTCATCACGCACGCGCACGCCGATCACGCGCGCTTCGGTCACGCGCGCTATCTGGCGGCCGAGCCGGGCGTCGGCGTGCTGTTGTCGAGGCTGCCGGGCATCGACGTCCAAGGGCTCGCCTACGGGGAAACAATCGTCGTGAACGGCGTGCGCGTGTCGCTGCATCCCGCCGGTCATGTGCTCGGATCGGCGCAGGTGCGGGTCGAGCACAAAGGACGCGTGTGGGTCGCATCCGGCGATTACAAGATCGAGCCCGATCCGACCTGCGTGCCGTTCGAGCCGGTGCGCTGCGATACCTTCATCACCGAGTCGACGTTCGGCCTGCCGATCTATCGATGGGACAACGCGCGCGACGTCTTCGACGGCATCGATTCATGGTGGCGGCACAACGCGAGCGAAGGCCGTGCATCGGTGCTGTTCTGCTATTCGTTCGGCAAGGCGCAGCGCGTGCTCGCGGGCGTCGATGCCGCGATTGGGCCGATCTTCTGTCACGGCGCGGTCGAGCCGCTCAATCGCGCGTATCGCGCGGCGGGCGTGGCGTTGCCGGACACGCGACTCGTCAGCGAGATCGCCGCGCGGGACAAGGCGGCGTTCAAGGGCGCG
The DNA here is from genome assembly GCF_905220305.1 of Caballeronia sp. J97. Classification (NCBI taxonomy): domain Bacteria; kingdom Pseudomonadati; phylum Pseudomonadota; class Betaproteobacteria; order Burkholderiales; family Burkholderiaceae; genus Caballeronia; species Caballeronia sp. J97. Next base: position 938,990 of record NZ_CAJMZL010000001.1, read on the forward strand.
CTGATCATCGCGCCGCCGTCCGCGCAAGGCAGCACGTGGATGCGCCGCTTCGGCGATTACAGCGATGCCTTCGCGTCCGGCTGGATGCGCCTGCGCGGCACGCGGCGGCGCAAGGGCGTCGATCGCGGTTTCGTGCTCTCCGATCATGCCGACTGGCCCGGCCTGCAACTCGCGATCGGCGCGAGCCAGGCCCAACGCGTGATCGTCACGCACGGCCAGATCGAGCCGATGGTGCGCTGGCTCCGCGAGCAAGGCCTGGACGCGGGCGCGTTCCAGACCGAATACGGCGACGACGCGATCGAAGCCGACACGGTCGAACCCGAGAGCGCCGCGCCATGAAGCGCTTTGCGACGCTCTATACCGCGCTCGATGCGACCACGTCGACCCACGCGAAACTCGAAGCGCTGATCGCGTATTTCTCCGGCGCGCAGGCCGAGGACGCCGCGTGGGCGTCGTACTTTCTCGCGGGCGGCAAGCCGCGCCAGTCGGTGCCGACACGCCTGCTCACGGAAATCGCCCGCGAGCGCGCGGGCTTGCCGGCGTGGCTGTTCGAGGAGTCGTATCAGGCGGTCGGCGATCTCGCGGAGACCATCGCGCACATATTGCCGCCGGCTTCGGGCGAGTCGTCGCTCGGGCTCGCGCAATGGATCGAGGAACGCGTGCTCACCTTGCGCGGCGCGAATCCGGCCGAGTTGCGCGAGCGCCTCTCGAGCTACTGGGACGAACTGAACTGGAGCGAGCGCTTTTTGCTGACCAAGCTGATCGGCGGCGGCTTTCGCGTGGGCGTCGCGCGGCAGCTCGTCGTGCGCGCGCTGGCCGAAGTCGCGGGCGTCGATCACAAGCGCGTCGCGCAACGCATGGTCGGCTGGACCGATTCGCGCGAGAAGCCGAGCGCCGCGCGCTATCTGCGGCTGATCGCGCCGGCAGCCGAAGGCGACGATGTCGACACGCCGCACGAAAGCGATATCGGCCTGCCCTATCCGTTTTTTCTCGCGCATCCGCTGCAGGCCGACCCGGCGACGCTCGGCACGCCCGATGACTGGATCGTCGAATGGAAATGGGACGGCATACGCGCGCAGATCGTGAAGCGCGCGGGCCGGGTGTGGATCTGGTCGCGCGGCGAGGATCTCGTCACCGAGCGCTTTCCGGAGCTTGCGTCGCTCGGCGCGGCGCTGCCCGACGGCACCGTGATCGACGGCGAAATCCTCGCGTGGGAACCGGGCGCGAGCGCGCCTTTGCCGTTCGCGCGATTGCAGCCGCGCATCACGCGCAAGTCGCTCACGAAGAAGGTGCTCGCGGACTCGCCCGCCGCGCTGCTCGCCTACGATCTGCTCGAAGCCGGTGGGCGCGACCTGCGCACCGCGCCGCTGCATGCGCGGCGCGCGCAACTCGACGCGCTCGCGTCCTCGCTCGCGGTCGATGTGCTGCGCGTCTCGCCGATGGTCGTCGCATCGGACTGGGCAGCGCTCGCCGCGTTGCGCGACGAAAGCCGCGCGCGCGGCGTCGAAGGACTGATGCTGAAGGAGCGCGCGTCGATGTACGGCGTCGGGCGCACGAAGGCGTCGGGCACATGGTGGAAGTGGAAGATCGATCCGTATTCGATCGACGCGGTGCTGCTCTACGCGCAGCGCGGCCACGGACGCCGCGCGAGCCTCTATACCGATTTCACCTTCGCCGTCTGGGACGAAGCCGACGGCAAGCGCACGCTCGTGCCCTTCGCGAAGGCCTATTCCGGCCTGACCGACGAAGAAATGCGCCGGGTCGACGCGATCGTGCGCAAGACGACGATCGAGAAATTCGGTCCGGTGCGCAGCGTGACGCCGACGCTCGTCTTCGAGATCGGCTTCGAGGGCATCCAGGCGAGCCCGCGCCACAAGTCCGGCATCGCCGTGCGCTTTCCGCGCATGCTGCGCTGGCGCACCGACAAGAAGATCGAAGACGCCGATACGCTCGACATGCTCAAGGGCTTTCTGAACGAGGCGAACGCATGAGCGCGCCCGAGTCGTCCGACGAGCGCAGGCGTCGCGCGCCGCGCCCTCGCCGCGTGCCGCGCACGCGCGCGGCACAGGCGAAGCTCGATGCCGCCGCCGAGGCTTTCGCGCCCGCGCCGTTCGCGTACGACGCGGATGAGGCGGCGAAGCCCATCGATGAGCGCATCGCGCACTGGTTCGTCGAACGCGGATGGCGGCCGTTCGAATTCCAGCGCGAAGCGTGGCGCGAGATCGAACGCGGCGCGAGCGGCCTGCTTCACGCGACGACCGGCGCGGGCAAGACGTGGGCCGTGTGGCTCGGCGCGCTCGCCGCGTATGCTCACGCGCCGCCCAGGGCCAGCGCGCTTCCCGCGCCGCTCACCGTCCTGTGGATCACGCCGATGCGCGCGCTCGCCGCCGACAGCGCCCGCGCGCTGCAAAGCGCGGTGAGCGCGCTGTCCGTGCCGTGGACGATCGGGTTGCGCACGGGCGACACTTCATCGACCGAACGCGCGCGTCAGAATCGCCGCATGCCGTCCGCGCTCGTGACGACACCCGAAAGCCTCACGCTGATGCTCACGCGCGCCAATGCGCAGGAGGAACTGAAGCACCTGCGCATGATCGTCGTCGATGAATGGCATGAGCTGCTCGGCAACAAACGGGGCACGCAGACGCAACTGGCGATTGCGCGGCTCGCGCGCTGGCGTCCCGATCTGCAAATCTGGGGCTTGTCCGCGACGCTCGGCAATCTCGCGCTCGCGCACGATGCGTTGCTGCATCCCGTGAAGACGCCGCGCGTTGTCGTGCGTGGCGCGCAACCGAAGACGCTCGTCGTCGATACGCTGATTCCCGAGACCATCGAGCGCTTTCCGTGGGGCGGGCATCTGGGCGTGCGGCAAGTCGGACCGGTCGCCGATGAAATCGAGCGCGCCCAAAGCTCGCTCGTCTTCACCAACACGCGCTCGCAAGCGGAAATCTGGTATCGCGCGCTGCTCGAGTTGCGTCCGGACTGGGCGGGCCTGCTCGCGCTGCATCACGGCTCGCTCGATAAGGAAGTGCGCGACTGGGTCGAGACGGGACTCAAGAACGGGCAACTGAAGGCGGTCGTGTGCACGTCGAGTCTCGATCTGGGCGTCGACTTCCTGCCGGTCGACCGCGTGTTCCAGATCGGCTCGCCGAAGGGCGTCGCGCGCCTGATGCAACGCGCGGGACGCTCGGGCCACGCGCCCGGCCGCGTATCGCGCGTGACGATCGTGCCGACGCACGCGCTCGAACTCGTCGAAGCGGCGGCGGCGCGCTGGGCGATTCAGGAACATCGGATCGAAGGACGCGACATGCCGCTCAAGCCGCTCGACGTGCTCGTGCAGCATCTCGTGACGGTGGCGATCGGCGGCGGCTTCAGGTCCGCCGACATGCTCGACGAAGTGCGCACCGCGTATGCCTATCGCGATCTGACGGCGCAGGAGTTCGACTGGGCGCTCGCGTTCGTCGAGCGCGGCGGCGCATCGCTCGCGGCGTATCCGGATTTTCATCGCGTCGTGAAGGACGATGACGGCGTGTATCGCGTGCCGCGCGAAGACCTCGTGCGCAGGCATCGCAACAACGTCGGGACGATCGTCGCGAACGCGACCATCAACGTGGCCTACATGACGGGCGGGCGCATCGGCGCGATGGAGGAATCGTTCATCTCGCGCCTGAAGCCCGGCGACATTTTCACGTTCGGCGGACGCGCGCTCGAACTCGTGCGCGTGCGCGACATGACCGCCTACGTGAAGCGCTCGAACTCGTCGCGCGGGGCAATGCCGCAATGGGCGGGCAGCAAGATGCCGCTGTCGTCGGAGCTGGCCGATGCCGCGCTCGTGATGCTCGCGCGCGCCAGCGACGGCATCTACGACGAACCCGAAATGCGCGCCGTCAAACCCTTGCTCGACTTGCAGGCGAAATGGTCCGCGCTGCCGGGGCCGGGCGTGCTCGTCGTCGAACAAGTGCGCTCACGCGAAGGTCATCACTTCTTCTGCTATCCGTTCGCGGGGCGCATGGCGCATATCGGTCTGGGATCGCTGATCGGCTGGCGCGTCTCGCGCGATCAGCCGAGCACCTTCTCCATTTCGATGAACGACTACGGCTTCGAGCTGCTGTCGGCGCGGCCGTTCGATTGGGAAACGCTGATCGCGCAGGGGCTCTTTTCGCCGGAGCATCTGGAGCACGACATTCTCGCGAGCCTCAATGCGTCGGAGCTGTCGGCGCGGCGCTTTCGCGAAATCGCGCGCGTGTCCGGGCTGATCTATCAGGGTCATCCGGGACAGCAGAAAAGCGCGCGGCAGTTGCAGGCGTCGAGCGGCCTGTTCTACGAGGTCTTCCGCAAGCACGACAGCGGCAATCTTCTGCTCGCGCAGGCCGATCAGGAAGTGATGCTGCAGGAGCTGGAGCTCGGCCGCATCCGCGCGGCGCTCGAACGCATGAGCGAGAGCCGTCTCGCGCTGCACGCGCCGAAGAAGCCGACGCCCTTTGCGTTTCCGCTGATCGTCGCGCGCTTGCGTGAAAAGGTGAGCACTGAGAAGCTGTCGGATCGGGTCGCGCGCATGCTCGCGGATCTGGAGAAGGCAGCGAAGGGATAAATGGCACTCGAAGCACTGACCATCGACGTGAACGGCCACGCGCTCGTGTTATCGGCGGGACGCGCGGCGTTCGATCCGCACTTGAAAAGCCTCTTCATCGCCGATGCGCACTTCGGCAAGGACGCCGTGTTTCGCGCGCGCGGCATTCCGGTGCCCGTCGGCACGACCGGGGAGAGTCTGGCGCGGCTCGATGCGCTCGTTGCGGCGCATCGGCCGGAATCGATCGTCTTTCTCGGCGACTTGCTGCACGCGCGCGAATCCCACGCCGATGAAACGCTCGACGCGCTCGCCGCATGGCGCGCGAAGCATCGGGAATTGCGGCTCGTGCTCGTCGAAGGCAATCACGACAGGCACGCGGGCGCGCTGCCCGCGCTCTTCGGCGTCGATGTCGTGAAGGAGCCGCACGCGCTCGGGCCGTGGGCGCTTTGCCATCATCCGCGGACGGTCGACGGCGCTTACGCGCTCGCGGGACACGAGCATCCGGTATATCGACTCGCAACGCGCATCGACAGCGCACGCCTGCCGTGCTTTCGTTTCGGTCCGCGCGCGGGCGTGCTGCCCGCGTTCGGCGCGTTCACGGGCGGCTACGAGGTGAACGGCGACGTGCGCGGCGAAGCGCTCTATGTGATCGCCAGCGAACGCGTGTTCCCGCTCAGTGATAGATCGTCGTCGATGATTGCAGCTTCGTGAGCTTGCCGCGCTGCAAGCCGTACCAGCCGAGATTCGACTGCATCACCACTTCCTCGCCCTGCCAGAACACGCGTTTGACCGTCATGCGCTGGCCGGCGCGTTGCACGAGCGGCGGGTTGCGGCGGAAATCGTAGAGGATCGGGCCGGTATCGGTCTGCACGAGCATGCGCGTGACGGTGTCGCTCGAGCCGGACGTTTCATCGAAATGAACGATGCGCTTCGCGTCGAAGCGATCGAACACTTGCGTGTCGATGAGCGCGGCCATGCCGGACTCGTCGCGCAGAAAATGCAGCGCCCCGGCTCGGGTGGCGATGGGACCGGCGGCGTCGCTCTGCGCGGCCGCGAGCGTGGCGATGAACAACGTGCCCGCGGCTGCCGCGCGGAAAAAGAATTGTGTCAGTGACATTTTTCGATCAAAAAGGTGCTGCGTTTTTCCAACACTCGGCGCCGGTGGCGACGCGCAAGGAATGCACGGTGGCTGCCCTGTTACCGGAAACATCTGACGCATGATGCCGGTGCGTCTGCAAAACTCATGCGTCGCCGCCGCGTCCGAAAGAATATCCGTTCGAGGCGGAGCATGGCCGGGCCGGTCGGCATCAGGGTTTATACCAGCATCGAAAATTACCTTTCGGTACAATTCGAGCCTTCAACTCCGCCTCGGCGCCTGCATCGCTCAATCCGACGATGCGCCCAGACGTGACACTTCGTCCGCTCCCGCCATGCCTCTGCCTCTCTTCGCTCTCGCCGTTGCCGCGTTCGGCATCGGCACGACCGAATTCGTCATCATGGGCCTGTTGCCCAACGTCGCGCGCGATCTCGCGGTCACGATCCCGGCGGCGGGCATGCTCGTGTCCGGCTATGCGCTCGGCGTCACGGTAGGCGCGCCGATTCTGGCGGTGGTCACCGCGAAGATGCCGCGCAAGAAGGCGCTGATGGGCCTGATCGGCGTGTTCATCGTCGGCAACACGCTGTGCGCGCTCGCGCCGAACTACTGGGTGCTGATGGGCGCGCGCATCGTCACCGCGTTCTGTCACGGCGCGTTCTTCGGCATCGGCTCGGTGGTCGCCGCCGATCTCGTCGCGCCGAATCGCCGCGCGCAGGCCATTGCGCTGATGTTCACCGGGCTCACGCTCGCCAACGTTCTCGGCGTGCCGCTCGGCACCGCGCTCGGCCAGGCGGCCGGTTGGCGCTCGACGTTCTGGGTCGTCACGCTGATCGGCGTGGCGGCGGCGGGCGCGCTCGCCGTGTGCCTGCCGAAGCATATCGAGATGCGCGACACCAGCATCCTGCGCGAATTCGACGTGCTCAAGAACCCGCAAGTGCTGATGGTGCTCGGCATCAGCGTGCTCGCATCGGCGAGCCTGTTCTCGGTGTTCACGTATATCACGCCCATCCTCGAAGACGTGACGGGCCTTTCGCCGCACGCGGTCACCTATGTGCTGCTGCTCTTCGGTCTCGGCCTCACCGTCGGCAGCACGCTCGGCGGCAAGCTCGCGGACTGGAAGCTGCTGCGCTCGCTGCTGTCCTTCCTGCTCGCGATCGTCGTCATTCTGACGATCTTCGCCGGCACGATGCACGAACCCGTGCTGGCGATGATCACGATCTTCTTCTGGGGCGTGCTCGCGTTCGCGATCGTGCCGCCGCTGCAGATCCTGATCGTGAACCGCGCGAGCGATGCGCCGAACCTCGCATCCACGTTGAATCAGGGCGCGTTCAACCTCGGCAACGCCACCGGCGCGTGGCTCGGGGGCTGCGTGATCGGCGCGGGCGCGCCGCTCACGTCGCTGCCGTGGGTCGGCATTCTGATGGCGGCGAGCGCGTTCGGCCTCACGCTGCTGTCGGCGACGCTGGACAAACGCGCGCGCCGTCTTTCGATCGGACAGGCCGCCTGATTTCCGGCGCTCGGTACGTGGGATGAAGGGAATCCTCACGCGCGATTTTCTCGCGCTGATCCTGAGCGTCGCGGTGGTCGGCCTGGGCCTCGGCGCGACGCTGCCGCTCACCGCGCTCGCGCTGACGCAGGCGGGGCGCGGCACCGGCATCGTCGGACTGATGACGGCGATGCAGGCGGCGGGCGGCCTCGCCATCGCGCCGCTGGCGAGCCGCGTCGCGGCACGGTACGGCGCGCGCGCGACGATTGTCGGCACGGTGATCGTCGCGGCGCTGTCCACCATCGCGATGCAGTTCACGGTCGACCTGTGGCTATGGGCCGTGCTGCGTTTCCTGTGCGGCGCGGCGCTGATGCTGCTCTTCACGATCGGCGAGGCATGGGTCACGCAGCTCGCCGACGATGCCACGCGCGGGCGCGTCGTCGCCATCTACGCGACCAACTTCACCCTTTTTCAGATGACGGGCCCGGTGCTCGTCAACGCGATCGGCGGCCTGCCGTCGTTGCGCTTCGCCATCTGCGGCGCGATCTTTCTGCTGGCATTGCCCGCGCTCGCCTCGATACGCGGCACGCCGCACGCGCTCGCCGCCGACGAAGGCGAACACGGCGACTGGCGCGCCGTGCTGCCGCGCATGCCGGCGCTCGTGATCGGCACGGGCTTCTTCGCGCTCTTCGACACGCTCGCGCTTTCGCTGATGCCGCTCTTCGCGATGTCGCACGGAATCGGCGAGGACGTCGGCGTGCTGTTCGCATCGGCGATTCTTCTCGGCGACACGACGATGCAGTTTCCGATCGGCTGGCTCGCCGATCGCGTCGGGCGCGCGAAGGTGCATGCGGGCGCGGGTGTCGTCGCGGCGCTGCTGTTGCCGCTCTTGCCGTGGGCCGTCGCGTATCCGTGGATCTGCTGGCCGCTGCTCTTCGTGACCGGCGCGGCGGCGGGCAGCGTGTACACGCTGTCGATCGTCGCGTGCGGAGAGCGCTTTCGCGGCCCGTCGCTCGTTTCCGCGACGGCGATCGTCGGCGCGTCGTGGAGCGTCGCGAGCTTCGGCGGTCCGATCGTCGCGGGCACGCTGATGCAGCGCGTCGGCGCGGACGCGTTGATCGGCGTGTTGACGGCAGCGGCGTGCGCGTTTCTCGTCGCGGCGTGGTGGGAACGGCGTGCGTCGTCCGCGCGCGCGTCCGGCTAGGACGCGATTGCGCGCGCCGGCAAAATCCGCCCCGCGCAATCGCCGAATCCGACGCGATATCCGTCGCCCTGACACCAGCCGCGCAAGGTGATTTCATCGCCGTCCTGCAGGAACACGCGCTCGCCGCCCTCTTCCAGCTTCACGGGCCGCTGGCCGTTCCAAGTGCTTTCGAGCAGGCTGCCGCACGAATCCGGCGTCGGTCCGCTGATCGTGCCCGAGCCCATCAGATCGCCCACGCGCGTGTTGCAGCCGCTCACCGTGTGATGCGCGAGCTGCTGTGCCATCGACCAGTACATCAGGCTGAAGTTGGCGCGCGAAATGGTCGTCGGCTTGCGCGCGCCTTCGGGGCGCAGCACGACTTCCAGTTCGATATCGAACGCGTGATCGCCCTCGTGGCGCAGATACGCGAGCGGTTCGGGCGCCTGCACCGGCGTCGCGGTGCGGAACGGCTCGAGCGCATCGAGCGTGACGATCCAGGGCGAGATGGTCGTCGCGAAGCCCTTCGAGTTGAACGGGCCGAGCGGCACGTATTCCCATTGCTGGATATCGCGCGCGCTCCAGTCGTTGAGCAGCACCATGCCGAAGATATGCTGCTCCGCGTCCTCACACGCGATCGGCTCGCCGAGCGCATTGCCGCGGCCGATGATGAAGCCCGTCTCCAGCTCGATATCCAGCTTGCGGCACGCGCTGAAAATCGGGCGCTCTTCGTTCGGCAGCTTGATCTGGCCGTTGGGCCGGCGCACCGGCGTGCCGCTCACCACCACCGACGACGCGCGTCCGTTGTAGCCGACCGGCAGCTCCGACCAGTTCGGCAGGAGCGCGTTCTTCGGATCGCGGAACATCGAGCCGACGTTCGTCGCGTGCTCTCTCGACGAATAGAAATCCGTGTAGCCCGGAATCTCGACCGGCAGATGCATCGTCGCGTCGGAGCGCGGCACGAGCGCGCGGCGGCGCAAGGCTTCGTCGTCGCGCAGCGTCGCGTTGCCTTGTGCGAGCAACGCGGAAAGCGCGATACGCACGTCGCGCCATGTGTCACGCCCGCGCGCGATGAAGTCGTTCAGGCGCGGCTTGTCGAACGTGCGTTGCGCGTCGATCAGGCCGGCGCGTTCGAGCGCGGCCAGATCGACGATCCAGTCGCCGATCGCGACGCCCGCGCGCGCTTGCGCGTTCACCGCGTCGCTGAAAATTCCGAACGGCAGGTTCTGGATCGGGAAGTCGTTCGCGGGATCGTTCGCGGATTCGATCCAGCTCTTCAGGGCAGGCGCGAGTGTGGCCTTCAGCGCGTCGTTCATCGTTGCTCCGGGTTGAAATGTTTCGTGAGGCCTTGCCAGCACTCGTAGTAATTCGCCTGTAGTTGCGCGGTTTCGAGCGCGAACTGCGTCGGCTTGATGAGCGTGCGCGTCTCGAACATGAAGGCCATCGTGGCGTCGACCTTCGCGGGCTTCGACGTATCGGACTTCGATGCCTTCTCGAAAGTCTCCGCGTCCGGCCCGTGCCCCGACATGCAGTTGTGCAGACTCGCGCCGCCCGGCACGAAACCTTCGGCCTTCGCGTCGTACACGCCGTGCACGAGTCCCATGAACTCGCTCGCGACATTGCGATGGAACCACGGCGGACGGAACGTATCCTCGGCGGCGAGCCAGCGCGGCGGGAAGATCACGAAGTCGATCGTGTCGACGCCCGGCGTGTCGCTCGGCGACTGCAGCACGAGGAAGATCGACGGATCGGGATGGTCGTAGCTGATCGAGCCGATGGTGTTGAAGTGGCGCAGATCGTATTTGTACGGCGCGTAATTGCCGTGCCACGCGACGACATCGAGCGGCGAATGGCCTATGTCCGCGCGCCAGAGCACGCCGTTCATTTTCGTGACGAGCTCGAACTTGCCCTCGCGGTCTTCATAGGCGGCGTGCGGCGTGAGGAAATCGCGCGGATTCGCGAGCCCGTTCGAACCGATCGGACCGAGATCGGGCAATTGCAGCAACGCGCCGAAGTTCTCGCAGATATAGCCGCGCGCTTCGCCGTCGGGCAGCGCCACGGAAAAACGCACGCCGCGCGGAATGACCGCGATCTCGTACGGTTCGACGTCCAGTTTGCCGAGCTCGGTGAAGATCGCGAGGCGGCCTTGCTGCGGCACGATCAGCAGTTCGCCGTCGCTGTTGTAGAAGAAGCGGTCCTGCATCGACCGGTTCGCGGCGTAGAGATGGATCGCGCAGCCCGACATCGATTCCGCGGCGCCGTTGCCGGCCATCGTCACCCAGCCGTCGATGAAGTCGGTCGGCGCAGCGGGCATCGGCAGCGGGTCCCAGCGCAATTGATTGGGCGGCGTCGCGGGCACATCGGCGAAATTGGCGACGAGCTTTGCGCGCAGCATGTCGGCGGGCACGCGCGTGAACGGCTTGTGGACCGCGCCCGGCCGGATGCGATAGAGCCACGAGCGGCGATTGTGCGCGCGCGGCGCGGTGAACGCCGTGCCCGAAAGCTGTTCCGCATACAAGCCGTAGGCCGCGCGCTGCGGCGAGTTGCGGCCGATAGGCAACGCGCCCGGCAGCGCCTCGGTGGCGAAGTCGTTGGCGAAGCCCGACTGGTAGTGCTGGTTGGCGTCCGTGTGCGTCTCGAACGTTGGCATGGTCGAAATCCTCGACGAAAAGTACGACGGTTCAGGCAGCGACGATGTGTGTGCGATGTGTCATCGCTGCGTTTTACGCATAGTAAAACCAATTACGATTAGTGAAATTCATCGTAAACCCTTAATCGACGGCCTCGATCGGGCATATCAATATGTGAATTTGGTGCTGGACGCGGTGTTGCGCGCTGATACCATCGACCATTCCGATAACAATCGCCCGGTACGGCACGCCTCACGAACCCGATGCTCCATCCATGATCGCCCCGTCTTTGCCCGAACTCGTCGCCCGCGCTGCGGAACATCCGTTTCTCGGCGCGCATGTCGTGCTCGGCGAGCACGAGCACGCCGGAGAGGCGATCGCGCATTACCGCGATCTTTGCATCTCGAGCGCTTACGAACCGATCTTCGATGTCGGCACGCACAGCTTTCCGCAAACACTGAGCGCATCGCCGGAGAGCGCCCAGCGTTTCGGCGACGAACTCGGCGTGCAGGCGTTGACGCTCATTCAGGGCGATGCACCGCGCGATCCGTTCGGGCAACTGGAAGACGATCGCGAGCTGGTCGCGCTGGACCGGTTATCGCGCGCGCTGCATGCGTTCAATTTTTTCGGGCCGCATCGGCCGGGGCTTTTGTTTTTGCGCGTGCACGAACGCCTTTTGAAGAGCGTGAAGTATGACCACGGACTGCACTTCTCTTCCGTGCTGATGGAGTTCGGGATGAGTCCGTCGCGCGTGGTGATCGAATTGCCGGCGGCGGCCGTGGCGCACAAGACTTTTCTCGGCTATCTCACCAAGAGCTATCAGCACTACGGTTTCAAGGTGGCGGGCAATCTGCCCAATGCCGGACAGATCATGGCCGTGTCGGATATGGCGCGGCTCGACTTCATCAAGATGGATGCGGCGCAGGCCCTGCGCGATTCAGTGGTTAAGCATCTGGTGGCGTATGCGCATCGGTTGAGGATTCCGCTCATCTTTTCGAATGTCTGCGATGAAGCGCAGTTCAATGCGCTGCAGCAGTTCGATGTGCATTTCGTGCAAGGGCCGGTGTTCGATGAGCATCCGAGTTTGCAGGGGAAATAGGGGGTTGGGGTTCTGGGTTTGGTTTTCGCCGGATCCCGATTTCGCGTCGGTCTATTAGCACTGCCCCTGTGCGGGGCGGCAGTCACTTTCTTTGCTTACTTTGCCGCCGTGTTCACCAAGGTTCTCGTGGAATCCCGTATTCGTGGCGGTCTATTAGCACTGCCCCTGTGCGGGGCGGCAGTCACTTTCTTTGCTGCTGCAAAGAAAGT